>NZ_JBCMNO010000017.1:0-79115 GCF_050459885.1 Sporosarcina gallistercoris
AGCCGCAAGGCTGTCTTGACATTCAATGTTGGTTTTATCCAGTTTTGAGCGAACAAGCTCAATTTGTCTGGTAATGATGGCGAAGAGGTCACACCCGTTCCCATACCGAACACGGAAGTTAAGTTCTTCAGCGCCGATGGTAGTAGGGGGCTTCCCCCTGTGAGAGTAGGACGTTGCCGGGCAATTTGAAAAGCGAGTCGAGGATTTCATTCCTCGGCTCGCTTTTTTGTTTGTGGTATTTAATTCGTATTCAGGTTCTAAAGAGATGGTTGGATGTTGTCTGTCTGGGAGAAACTTATTGCAGAGGGATGGATGGGGAGACATGCTTAGGTGCCTGGAGGTTATGAGCGAAACCATGAATTCATGATCACATTTCAAAGCTAATCCCTTCCCTACGTCTTGAATTCAAGACTTCCTTTTTGCGCTGAGGAGAGGTTTCCATTATGGTTAAGAGACTAACCTACGAGGAGATGACGGAAATGGAATCAGTTTATGAGTTTAGTGTACAGAAACCCGATGGAACCGAGCAATCCCTTTCTGAGTTCGAAGGCAAGCCGTTACTCATTGTAAACACGGCAAGCAAGTGCGGTTTTGTGAAGCAGTTTGACGAGTTACAAGAGGTCTATGAGACGTATAAGGATCAGGGACTGACCGTCTTGGGATTCCCATCAGATAACTTTAACAATCAGGAATTTGATAGCAGCAATGAGGCGGAGGAGTTCTGTCGGATGAACTTCGGTGTGTCTTTCCCGATGTTTGCAAAAGTGGATGTCAAAGGCGATCGTGCAGAACCGTTATTTCAATATCTCTCTTCACAAAAGAAAGGGATGTTGACGGAAGGGATCAAATGGAACTTTACAAAGTTTCTTGTGGATCGGCAAGGCAACGTAGTCAATCGCTTTGCTCCACAAACGGGTCCTTTGAAAATGAAAGATGCAATTGAAAAGTTGATATGACAGAAAAGGGCCAATACTTTTACTTATCGTTGCGTCCTTGACACGCCTTTACGCCGCTGATAACCTATTATCTAATATTTAACCGAAACTATAAGGGGGCATCAGACATGTGGGAAACTAAGTTTGCACGTGAAGGGCTAACATTTGATGACGTATTATTGATACCAGGAGCATCTGAAGTGTTACCAAAAGACGTATCGTTGTCTGTTCAATTGACGGAAAAAATTAAGCTGAATGTTCCGCTGATCAGTGCGGGGATGGATACGGTCACAGAATCCAAAATGGCGATTGCCATGGCACGTCAAGGTGGTCTCGGTGTCATCCATAAGAACATGAGCATTGAAGAACAGGCTGAGCAAGTTGTTACTGTAAAGCGCTCTGAAAATGGTGTCATCACAAATCCATTCTTCCTGACCCCTGAACACCAAGTATTCGATGCAGAGCATCTGATGGGGAAATATCGTATTTCCGGTGTACCGATCGTGGACACGCTTGATAACCGGAAGTTGGTCGGAATCATTACGAACCGCGATCTTCGTTTCATCCAAGACTACTCGTTGACAATCGATGATGTAATGACGAAAGAACACCTCGTCACGGCACCAGTGGGTACAACGCTTGAAGACGCTGAAAAGATTCTGCAGAACCATAAAATCGAAAAGCTTCCAATTGTCGATGAAGATGGAACGCTCCGCGGATTGATCACGATTAAAGATATTGAAAAAGTGATTGAATTCCCGAAGGCTGCAAAAGATCATCATGGACGTCTTCTAGTAGGAGCAGCTGTCGGTGTTACATCAGATACAATGGTTCGCGTTGAGAAGCTTGTCGAGGCTGAAGTAGATGTCATTGTAATTGATACGGCACACGGTCACTCAAAAGGTGTTATCGATATGGTGAAAAAAATTCGGGAAATTTATCCTGAACTCGATATCATTGCAGGAAACATTGCAACTGCAGAAGCCGCCCATGCCTTGTATGAGGCTGGAGCAGATGTAGTGAAAGTGGGTATTGGTCCAGGATCCATTTGTACAACGCGAGTCGTCGCAGGTGTAGGGGTTCCGCAAATTACAGCCGTCTATGATTGTGCAGCAGAAGCACGTAAGCGAGGCAAGACGATTATTGCCGATGGAGGCATTAAGTTCTCTGGAGATATCGTAAAAGCACTTGCAGCAGGCGGACACGCGGTCATGCTCGGTAGTTTACTCGCCGGTACAACTGAAAGTCCTGGAGATACTGAAATTTTCCAAGGTCGTCGCTTTAAAGTATACCGCGGTATGGGTTCTGTATCTTCAATGGAGCGAGGTTCAAAAGACCGTTACTTCCAAGAGGACGCGAAAAAACTTGTACCCGAAGGAATCGAAGGTCGCATGCCTTATAAAGGTTCCCTTGCTGACACGGTCCATCAGTTAGTTGGAGGCATCCGCTCAGGAATGGGGTACTGCGGAACGAAAGATTTGCAAACATTGCGTGAAGAAGCACAATTCATCCGCATGACAGGTGCGGGACTTCGTGAAAGTCATCCTCACCAAGTTCAGATTACGAAAGAAGCGCCCAATTATACAATTTCCTAAAGTTAAGTTCGACAGGAACTTCAGCACCTTTCATTTCGTCTTATATGGGCGGAAAGGTGCTTTTTTTTATTTTATATCCATCCCTTCCTTTAGGTATGATAAACTATGGGAGTAAATCGCGATAACGGAGGTAGAAATGTGAAGAAGATGAAGAACAGATGGCTGTCTGTACTATGCTCGGCAGTCTTGCTCGCAGCAGTATTCGGTGCAACACCCGCTCAGGCGGAATCGGCGCTTGGTCTCCATGTGGATGCAGCCATTCTAATTGATGCGGATAGCGGAAAGATTTTGTATGAAGAAAATGCAGATGCTCCACTTGGAATTGCAAGTATGTCAAAAATGATGGTCGAATATCTTCTCTTTGAAGCAATCGATGAGGGATCCATCACTTGGGATCAGGAGTACAAAGTAACAGACTATACATACAAAGTGTCTCAGAATCGGAAATTGAGTAACGTGCCACTTCGAAGAGATGGTTCCTATACAATTAAAGAATTGTATGAAGCACTTGCAATTTATTCAGCGAATGCAGCAACGATTGCTATAGCTGAAACAATCGGTGGTACTGAAAAAGAGTTTGTGAAACTCATGAACGAAAAAGCAAAAGAGCTTGGATTGAAAGACTTTAAGTTCGTCAATTCGTCAGGGTTGAATAATAAAGATTTACAAGGCATGCATCCAGAAGGTGCTGGCCCCGAAGATGAAAACGTAATGCCGGCTAAATCGGTTGCGAAGCTTGCGTATGCATTAATCAATGATTACCCGCAAGTTCTCGATACGACGAAGATTCCAACGAAGGTGTTTCGTGAAGGTACTTCAGACGCTATCAATATGATCAACTGGAACTCCATGTTACCTGGTTTCTTGTATGAGTATGAAGGTGTAGATGGGCTGAAAACAGGAACGACTGATTTTGCAGGTCATTGTTTTACAGGAACTGCGATTCGCGATGGGAAGCGTGTCATCACGGTTGTGATGAAAGCTGTGGATGCTAAGGGCGAAGGATCCTATAAAGCGCGATTCGATGCAACACGTTCCCTGCTCGACTATGGTTTTTCACAATTCTCTGAAGTGGAGTTTGTGCCAGAGGGCTATCAGTTTAAAGGCGAAGAAACCATGAAGGTGTTGAAAGGGAAAGAGAAGGACGTTGCGATTCATGTAAAAGAACCGATTAAAATGATGGTGAAAACGAGTGAAAAAGATCAGTATACACCTAAATTAGTCATCGATAAGAAGAAGTTGAAAGATGGTTCCCTTGAAGCACCTATTAAGAAAGACGTAGTAGTAGGTCACGTGGAGCTTGTGAAAAAGGACGGCTCTGAAGATAATGGCTTCATCGACGGGAAAAATGTGAATTCAGAAGTGGTAACAAAAGAAACTGTCGAAAAGGCAGGCTGGTTCTCTCTAGCAATGGGAGGAATCGGTCACTTCTTCTCGGGTCTCTGGGAAAGTGGAACTGGCTTTGTAAAAGGCTTGTTTAACTAAAAAAAGCGGAACAGACGCATTTCTAGCGCTGTTCCGCTTTTTGTATGTTCCAGACGTCCATAAGTTTTTCAATGCCTTGCTCTATCTGGGGTTCGTTCAATCCGCCAAATCCAAGCAAAAAGGACGGTGAACCGGTCGCATATCCTGACTGGTAATCTTGCAAGCTGTAGACGCGTATACCCGCTTGAAGAGCAATTTCGGCGAGTTCAGATTCCGGTTGTTGCTTATGAACCGTTACGATGATGTGCATTCCAGCCTCGTCTCCTGAATAAGCAATTGCGGGCTCATAAGGAGTAAGTGCTTCCGTGAGCCTCTGCAGTTTTTTACGGTACACTTTGCGCATCCTGTTCAAGTGACGTGAAAATTGCCCTTCTGCCATGAATCGAGCAAGCATGTGCTGATCGAGTCGGGGAACAGTGGATGCGTACTGGATGAATGCCCCTTTGTAACGCTTCAGTAAAGCTGGCGGAAGCACCATATAAGCGATTCGCAGCGAAGGCATGAGTGATTTGGAGAACGTACTTAAATAGATGACGTTTTCACCACGGTCCATTCCTTGCAGGGAAGGAATCGGGCGTCCTGCATAGCGGAATTCACCATCGTAATCATCTTCAATGATGATATGTTCCGTATTGGAGGAAGCCCAGTTCAGCAAAGCGGCTCTGCGTGGTGCAGAGAGCACGCTGCCTGTAGGGAACTGATGGGAGGGTGTGACATATGCAACTGTTGCCAATGAGCGCTGCAGTGCATCCACGTCCATCCCATCGCCATCCACTGGAATAGGGATTGCCGGTCTTAAATGATGGTCGAATACGTGATGTGTCAGAGGATATCCCGGATCTTCCACCGCATACACGGCTTCTTCGCCAAGAATCCTTATGATGAGCGGAATGAGTTGCTCGGTCCCGGAACCGACGATGATCTGTTCAGGCGTGCAGATAACGCCTCTTGAATGGTACAAGTACATCGCAATCTCATTGCGCAGTTCCACATCTCCATGGGGGTCTCCGAGCTGCAGCAGATGGGAAGCGTGTTCATCGATGACGTCCTTGGCAACTTTCCTCCATTTTGAAAAGGGAAACAATTCAGGGTCCACCATACCCGGTGAAAAGTCTAACGCTGCTGCGGGACGTACTGGCGTGAGTGTTTCGTTTACCTCTGCAGACTCTGTATAGGCGAGCTCTTCAATATCTTGAACGTAGTATCCACTACGAGGGACTGCTGTAATGTATCCTTCAGCAACCAGCTGGCCGTAAGCAAGCTCTATAGTTGTTTGGCTGACTGAAAGAAATTCACTTAACTTCCGTTTGGATGGAAGTTTTTTACCGACAGGAATCCGATGATCGGTAATATCTAGTTTCATCTGCCGATAAATCTGTTCGTAAAGAGGAATTGTCTGGGATTTATCCAATAACACTAACCATTCTTCCATTAGCAGCCCCCAATCTGACCCTGTCATTTTGTTATTCATATTAAACTTGGTGAGGGTCTAGCTGAAGTATACCGTAAGTAGGTGAAAGTGGAATAGCCATCGGTTTTCTAAATCCACCCTTTGCTTGCCAAACGTTTCGGCGTATAGTAAAGTTAAAGTAATTTCATACGTAAGACGATGAAGGGAAGCAGTAACAGCTACGTTTTTCTAAAGAGAGCCGACGGGTGGTGCGAGTCGGTGGAAACGCCTGTGAATCCATCCTTGAGCAGCCAAACTGAATTGAAGTAGGTTTGTGCCGGCACCGGAGCCGTTATCTTCCTGGAGTGAATCGGCATGGTGCTGATTAAGCTGGGTGGTACCGCGGGTAGTTCTCGTCCCTATTGATAGGGGATGGAGGGCTTTTTTTGTGCCTGGATTTCGTAAATCGTCATAACCAATTGAGGAGGAATCATCATGTTAGACAGAAAAGTGTTGCGTACAGACTTTGAAGGTGTGAAGAAAAAGCTTGCGATGCGTGGAGAGGATATCTCTGAGTTGGACAAGTTCCCAGGGCTTGATGACAGACGCCGTGAATTATTAGCAAAAGTTGAGGTGCTAAAAGCGGAGCGTAACGAAGTGTCTCAGAAAGTGGCGGAGATGAAGCGTAACAAAGAGGACGCGGACGAGCTTGTTTTGAAAATGCGTAAAGTCGGAGAAGACATTAAAGCGTACGACACGGAATTGAATGAGATCGAAGAGCAATTGGATTATGTGCTTATGCGCATTCCAAACATTCCGCACGAAAGTGTTCCTGTCGGTGACAGCGAAGATGATAACGTGGAAGTTCTAAAATGGGGAGAAACACCAGAGTTTTCATTTGAACCGAAGCCGCATTGGGAAATCGGGACGGACTTGAACATCATAGACTTTGAACGTGCCGCAAAAGTGACAGGGAGCCGTTTCGTATTTTACCGAGGCATGGGCGCACGGCTTGAGCGTGCACTCATCAATTTCATGATGGATCTGCACCAGGATGAGAATGGATATGAAGAAATGCTTCCGCCTTACCTTGTAAACCGTGCAAGCTTGACAGGTACAGGGCAATTGCCGAAGTTCGAAGAGGATGCATTCCTTATTGAAAAAGAGGATTACTTCATGATTCCAACATCTGAAGTACCTGTTACCAACTTCTATCGCGATGAAATCCTGAATGCCGATATGCTTCCGAAAGCATTCGCTGCTTACAGCACAAACTTCCGCTCTGAAGCAGGTTCTGCGGGCCGTGATACACGCGGATTGATCCGCCAGCATCAGTTCAATAAAGTGGAGCTCGTACGTTTTGTGAAGCCGGAGGACTCTTATGATGAGTTGGAAACACTGACAGGACATGCGGAAAAAGTATTGCAGCTGCTTGAGCTTCCATACCGGAAGTTGAAGATGTGCACGGCGGATCTCGGATTCACTGCAGCGAAGAAATACGACTTGGAAGTGTGGATTCCTGCACAAAATGCGTATCGTGAAATTTCTTCATGCTCGAACTTCGAAGACTTCCAAGCGCGCCGTGCCAACATCCGTTTCCGTCGTGAAGCGAAAGGGAAGCCGGAGTATGTGCACACATTGAACGGTAGTGGGCTTGCAATTGGACGTACAGTTGCTGCATTGCTTGAAAACAATCAGCAAGAGGACGGTTCTGTATTGATCCCGCAAGTATTGCGTCCATACATGGGTGGGAAAGAGTACATTACAGCTGCTGAGTAAGCAAAATATGAAAAGCGACATCGGAAGTTATTCTGCTTCCGGTGCCGCTTTTTTTTTTGCCTGTTTCTTCTTTTCGCGCAACGCTCTGAAAAAGTTTGTGAGGAGTGCACCGCATTGTTCACTTAGAACATCTTCACGCACCTCACATTCGTGATTGAACCGATCGTCGTTCAACAGTCTATAGAGGGAATCGACACACCCTGCTTTCGGGTCGCGAGCACCATAGACGACTGTCGGGATTCGCGACTGCAGAATAGCTCCAGCACACATGGGGCACGGCTCAAGCGTTACGTAAAGAGCCATTTCTTCAAGTCGCCAGCTGCCAATCGATGCACACGCGTCTTGAATCGCCGAAAGCTCTGCATGAGTTACCGCATTTTGCGTCGTCTCCCTTAAATTGTGCGCTCGCGCAATCACTTCACCCTGATAGACAATCACTGCCCCGATCGGCACTTCTCCAAGTGCTTCCGCTTTCTTTGCTTCTTCAATCGCCAGTTGCATGAAATACTGGTCTTGTTCATTCAAATTCATACTCATCGCTCCTTAACTTCAGTGTATCACGGTTTATATCAGAATGTTCCACGTGGAAAAAATGTCACAACCTAACGAGCGCCTCCTATGATAAACTAAAGGGACGATATTAAGTGAAAGACAGGAGCGTTGGTCATGACCATTCCATTCATTGCAGTAGAAGGACCGATCGGGGTTGGAAAATCCACGTTGTCCAAAGCGATTTCAGATACCCGCCAGTTCCATCTGCTCATGGAAATTGTGGATGAAAATCCGTTTCTCAATAAATTTTACGACGACATTGAAGAGTGGAGCTTTCAAACTGAAATGTTCTTCCTTTGCAATCGATACAAACAGCTTGGAGATATTCAAAAACACTATCTAGCTGAAGACAAGCCCGTCGTCGCAGACTACCATATATTTAAGAACCTTATTTTTGCACAACGCAGTCTTTCTGAAAATGACTATGCAAAATACGAACAAATCTATAATATCTTGACCGCAGGGATGCCCGTCCCGAACGTCATCGTCTACTTGCACGCAAGTCTTGACACTCTCATGAAACGTATCGCAATGCGCGGCCGTGATTATGAACGGGGTATGGATCCCAACTATTTACGCCAGCTCTCCGAAGACTATGATACATTCATCAATCGATTCGAACGCATGCACCCGGAAATTCCAGTCTTACGTTTCAACGGAGACGAACTTGACTTTGTTGCGAACGCCCGGGACCGCCAATACATCCTTGACGCAGTCGATGCTGTCATCCAGAAAGAGGTCGTTTAAGTGAACTTACGTGAAAAATATGGAATTCCGCAAAATGCGGTCATTACGATTGCAGGAACAGTAGGTGTCGGTAAATCGACGATGACGACAGCACTTGCTGAAGCGCTCGATTTCCGCACATCTTTTGAAAACGTAGACCAGAACCCATACTTGGATAAATTCTACGAAGACTTCAAAAAGTGGAGCTTCCATTTACAAATTTACTTCCTGGCAGAACGTTTCAAAGAACAGAAGCGTATCTTCGAATACGGCGGCGGGTTCATTCAGGACCGTTCGATTTATGAAGACACGGGTATCTTTGCCCGCATGCACATGGAGGAGGGAACGATGGATCCCGTCGATTACGAGACGTATACGAACTTGTTTGAGGCGATGGTCATGACGCCGTACTTCCCACATCCGAATTTGCTCATTTACTTGGAAGGTCCCCTTGACAGTATTATAGATCGCATTCATGAACGAGGTCGTGAGATGGAGCAAGAGACACCCATTACCTATTGGGAAGAAATGCACGCACGGTATGAGAAGTGGATCGACTCCTTTACGGCATGCCCGGTACTTCGCCTAGACATCAATGATTATGATCTCATCACGAACGCGCACGAAGTGGAACTGATCGTCGAGAAGATTGGCGGCATCCTATCGCAAACGGAATCGCTTCGCAGCTAACAAAGCAAATTCACCTTTTTTGGCAGAGAAAATCTGTCGAAAAAGGTCTTTTTCATTTTTTACCGAATTGAAGAATAGAGTATTCCTATCCGTGAATAAGCGTGTCTGGCGCATTGAAAATGATTCACGGTGAGTGGAGCTTATAGAAATAGCCATTGTAAAGGAGCGGATTCCTATGATTGCGAAAGAAAAAATGACGGTTGCGTATGCCCGTAAACTCGAACAGCGCTATGCTGCTGCAAGCCGCCGTGAAGAGTTTTACGTACAAGAAGGCACCATCTACTTTGACGGTAACTCACTTGGATTACTTTCAAAACGTGCAGAAAAATCTCTGCTCGCCATTCTCGATTCTTGGAAGACCCATGGCATTGACGGATGGATGCAAGGGGAGCGTCCTTGGTTCAATTTGTCCGAAGAATTAGGTGCGTCTCTAGCTCCGCTGATCGGCGCAGAAGCTGAAGAAGTGATTGTGACGGGTTCGACCACCTCAAATCTCCACCAGCTGCTGGCAACATTCTTTAAGCCATCCACCGGTCGAACTAAAATTCTAGCGGATGAATTGAATTTCCCGACAGATATTTACGCTATAAAAAGCCAGTTGGAGCTGCACGGACTGGATCCCGCAGAGCATATGATTCAAGTGAAAAGCCGCGACGGACAAACACTGCAGACCGAAGACATCATTGAAGCGATGACTGACGACGTTGCGGTTGTAATTTTGTCAGGCGTGCTTTATCGGAGCGGACAAGTGCTGGATATGAAGAAGGTGACCGAAGTTGCCCATGACCGTGGCATTTTAGTTGGCTTCGATTTGTGTCACTCGATCGGTTCGATTCCACATGCGCTGGATGATTGGAAGGTCGATTTCGCATTTTGGTGCAATTATAAGCACTTGAATGGAGGCCCGGGTGCGACCGGCGGTATTTACGTCAACAAAAAGCATTCCGGAGCACAACCGGGTCTTGCAGGATGGTTCGGATCTGCGAAAGACCGGCAGTTCGATATGGAGCACACGTTTACGCCGGCAGAAGGAGCAGGAGCTCTTCAAATGGGGACTCCTCACTTGCTCAGTTCCGCGCCCCTCATCGGTTCTCTTGAACTCATGAACGAAGTCGGAATGGACGCGATCCGTGAGCGGTCACTGGCATTGACGGGTTACTTGCAGGAGCTGATCGAAATGGAACTTGAAGCACACGGCCTCACGGTAACGAGTCCGAAGTTGGATGCAGATCGCGGCGGACACGTATTTATCGTCCATCAAGAAGCAGCACGTATCTGTAAAGCGCTGAAAGCGAACGGCGTCATTCCGGACTTCCGCACACCGAACGGCATCCGTCTCGCACCCGTTGCACTCTACAACACGTTTGAAGAAGTGCTAGAGACGGTGAACATCCTAAAACGCATTATGGAAGAAGAGCAATATAAGCAATTTGAAAATAAGCGAGAAGTCGTCGCGTAAACGAGAACCGGGGGGATTTGTGATGAACAAAGGGATTTCAGATTTGAATTTGGATCAAGAGGACATTCACACGGACTTTAAAAAGGATATGACGTACGGGGAATACTTGCGCCTCGATCAGATCCTATCGAGTCAAGAGAGACTGTCGGGCCATCACGATGAAATGCTGTTCATCATCATCCATCAAGTGAGCGAGCTTTGGATGAAGCTGACGCTGCACGAGCTGACAGCGGCTATTGACGCAATCGATACAGGTGAAATGCAATCTGCATTCAAAAAACTGGCACGCGTAACGAAAATCCAATCACAGATCATTCAAGCCTGGGACGTATTGTCGACGATGACACCTGCTGAATACTTGGAGTTCCGTGATTCTCTCGGTAAAGCATCCGGATTCCAGTCCTATCAGTATCGTCTGATCGAGTTCGCGCTTGGCTACAAATCTTCTCATATTTTAAAGATTTACGAGAAGGATGCGGAAGTGTATGCAGTGCTGAAAGAGGCATTGAACCAACCGAGTATCTATGACGTGGCCATCCGGGCATTAGCAAAAGCCGGTTTTACCATTAATCCTGAATTACTTGACCGCGATTTCAGCGTCACGTATTCCGGAGATCCAACGGTTGAAGCGGCTTGGGAAGTAGTTTACCGGGATGTCGATAAATACTGGGATTTGTATCAGCTAGCAGAAAAACTTGTGGATGTTGAAGATTGGCTGCAGCAGTGGCGGTTCCGTCATATGAAAACCGTAGAACGGATTATCGGATTCAAAAAAGGTACAGGGGGCTCATCAGGTGTGAACTACTTGCGCCATGTGCTCGATCATCGGTTCTTTCCTGAACTATGGGATCTGCGTACGAAATTATAAGAACAATAAAGAGAAGAAATAGGGGGAGAAGCATGGATGAGAAGGGGAGAACGGAACAATGGTCTTCTAAGTTAGGATTCATATTATCTTCAGCAGGGGCTGCAATCGGACTCGGGGCCATCTGGAAATTTCCCTATGTAACAGGGATGAGTGGAGGCGGAGCATTTTTCCTGCTGTTCATCGTCTTCACATTGGTCATTGGTTTACCGATGCTGCTTTCTGAATTCATCATCGGGCGCAGTACAGGCAAGGAAGCGATCAGTGCGTATAAAAAATTAGCACCTAAAAGTTTGTGGGTATGGATCGGCCGGCTCGGCGTTTTAGGCTGCTTTTTGCTGCTGTCCTTCTATAGCGTAGTTGGCGGTTGGGTGCTCGTCTATAGCGGCCTTGCAATTCCGGGCAATGTGATTGGGGACGGCACGAATTATGGAGAACTGTTCGGCTCCGTCATCGGTTCGGTGTGGATCACCCTGCTTGGCTTGTTGTTATTTACGGTCATTAACGTCATCGTCATTGCATCAGGGGTTCAAAACGGCATTGAGCGCGCCAACAAATATATGATGCCATTGTTATTCATCTTTTTCATTATTTTGGTTGTGCGCGCCCTGACGTTAGATGGTGCCATGGAAGGTGTGAAGTTTTTCTTAGCACCGGACTTCTCGAAGATAACGGGTGCATCGATTCTTTATGCACTCGGACAGTCATTCTTTTCGCTAGCAGTAGGGTTTTCGTGTATGGTGACGTACAGTTCGTATTTGAAAAAAGACGTCAGCTTACGGTCATCGGCCGGATCTGTCGTCGGCATGAACATCTTTGTTTCGCTGCTCGCAGGACTTGCGATTTTCCCGGTGGTCTTTGCGTTCGGGCTAGCGCCTGACGAAGGTCCGGGCTTGTTGTTCATGGTATTGCCGGAAGTGTTCGGTCAAATGCCATTCGGTGAACTGTTTTTAGCAATGTTCTTGCTGCTGTTCCTATTTGCGACGTTGACGTCTTCGTTCAGTTTGTACGAAATCATTGTCGCTGCACTGACAGCGAACGGCAAACGGACTCGGAAGACAGTGGCTTGGCTAACAGGACTCATCGTGTTCGTAGCGGCAATTCCATCCGCCATGTCATCCAGTTTGCTGGAGTCCTTCATGATTAACGGCAAGAGTATTTTCGATAGCACGGACTACGTTGTCAGTAACGTGCTCCTGCCGATTGGCAACTTGCTGATTGCGATTTTCATCATCCACAAAATGGATCGTGAACTTGTAAAACAGGAATTCAATTTAAGTACAAAGGATTCTCCCGGCCTGTTCCGGGTATGGCTGATTTTGATGACTGTTGTTATCCCACTGACGATTGTCGCTGTATTTGTAAATAACCTTTGATATGTGCAACTAGAAAGGATGATGGACATGATGAAGTTAACGCAGTGGATCGACATCACCCAGCCCCTCAGCAATTCCATCGCAGAATGGCCGGGGGATACTCCGTTCAACTATGAACTCACGTTTACGAAAGAACAGACGGGCTCTGTCAATATCGGCCAAGTCTCGATGAGTGTCCATACAGGGACGCACATTGATGCACCATTCCACTACGATAACGAAGGCAAGCGTGTACATGAACTCGATCTGTCCTTGTATATCGGGCCCACGATGGTAGTCGACGTCACAGGGCATGTTGAAATCGGCCGTGCAGAACTCGAGGGTTTTGACTTCAAAGATGTGGAGAGACTTTTGCTTAAGACGGGTGGACATCCAGACCCGAATACGTTTCCGGAACACTATCCGGTGTTGAAAGCGGACATCGGCCCGTTTTTGAAGGAGCAGGGAATTCGGTTAATCGGCGTCGACGTCCCATCCGTCGATGCGGTCGACAGCAAAACGATGGACGCGCATCACTCGCTTTACGATAACGGTGTGAACATTTTGGAGAACATCGTGCTATCGAGCGTAACGCCTGGGGTGTATGAGCTGATTGCACTTCCACTTGCGCTGGAAGGTTCGGATGGCAGTCCGGTGCGTGCGGTGCTGCGTTCGTTGGAAGGGTAACGTTAAAAGAGCTGCTTAGAGAGGGAGAACCCCCTTTAAGTAGCTCTTTTTGTATGGGTGAAGGCATTGCAAGCATGCGTTTAGCAAGTAATCACGAATGGAGAGTGAATTGTGTGTTATTGTGAAGGCGCCTAAAGTGCCTGATGTGTCTGTTAAATATGGTTTGATGGTTCGATATACGTTAACTATTCCGAATGAAGCGCAATGTGTTATCTGGAAGTTAGATAGAATATAAATTGATTGAATTACTTAAATTGAAAAATATACCGTTTGGCTGAATTGAGATCAAGTACGATACCAAATAAAAGTTTCTTTTCTTTAGTTGTAAACTTTTTCAAGGCAATCGACTCTATATGAGTGAAGGGCGTTAGAGAGGAGGAGCCATGGATTCACAGTTGTTGTTGGAACTCTACAAGAAACAGGCAAAAATGATTTATTTTTATTTAAAGAAGAACGGTTGCAGCCATGAGGATGCGGAAGACATTGTTCAAGAAAGTTATATGAGATATATCGCGTATAGCAGCGGAGTTCCACCAGACAAAGCCCTCTCCTATATTTTCACTATTGCTTTGAATGAGTTTAGAAAGAAATTGAAGAAAAGAGGAAAAGAACAAGTGATTACGGTGGATGACCTTCATTTCTGGAATAATTTTGCGAATGACCAAGACACGGAGTCTAGTGTATTGCATAGTGAAATGAATCAGGAAATCACCCGTACGTTAGGGCACATGAAGGAAGTGTATAGGAAGCTGCTGGTTTTAAAATACGAGCTGGAGCTTAGTTACCATGATATTGCCCTATTATTAGGAATGAAAGTAGAAACAGTTAGAACTTATTTGTTTCGGGCGAGAAAAGAATTTCAAGAAATGTGGAGGACATTAAATGGATGAAATGACTGAGGATATTTTTGACGAGAAAAAAATCAAAACTGCAATAAAAAAAGGTAAAAGAAAGACGATCTTAACAATTGTTTTTATATCTATCATTGTTTTTGTCAGTCTCAACATAGTTAACTTCGCTACTTATGCGTACTTCAGCCAAAAGGCATTTAAGCAATGGGATGCATACGTCCGACTGAGTACACCGAATGGCTATATAAGTGAAACCGTGGATACAAGTGGGATTTTAGGAGGAGAGAGCCAATATAAAGTTTCAAAGGATATGAAAATTAAGTCGCTCGTGATCGAACAAAACCAATACAAATTTGGCGTGAACCCCTCTACCTCAATCTCAAGAGGAGCTGGTGGCAGCATCGCGGTCACTGGAGAGGATTGGCAAAAAACGTATAAGGAAAATGGTTGGCGTGATCTAATGTTTTTCCATCCGAGTGTGACATATCAAAAATACAAACATGATGAAGACCTGATTAATCAGATGGGTGGAAATAAAATTTATGAAATGGCGCTCTCTTTTGACAAGCCATACAAACAAAGAGAACTCCCTTTGTACGAACTCCCGGCAATGACTTGGTTTTGGGTGAATACCTATAGTGGCAACCAATTAGAAACATTCCGGCAAGAAGCGACAGAAAACGATTGGACGTCCACTTTTATAAGAGAGAATGACGCGCTAGGTTTTTCTGTAAATTCACCTATTTTTTCAACGATTCAATTGGATCATGAATATAAAGACTTCCTAAATCTCTTGAAAATGAGTGTATCTCAAGACCATGGAAAGGCCTATGACACGATGAAAAATGTAAACAGCGATGATTTGGAGATTTTAGGAATCGTTATTTATGGTACAAAAGATGAACTGGCAGACATCATAAAGAATCCTATCGTTAAGGCTTCTTCCTTAGGAGGGGTCATTGATAATTATTAACCAGTTGTTGAAACGAATATAAGTAGTTGTCTATCCACATATCCATCAATGCCACCATAATTCTGCTCCCTTCCTGATGACATCTCTGGATTCAATTCCGGACTGCGCAGCGGATCGTTCCTACTCGGTTTACCAGGCACTCTCCTTGGAAATACTAAAACAAAAAGGGGGGCGGGCTGCGAATGCGGGTAAAGCGTGTGACGAACTGGGAAAATCGGAAAAAGTTCCGGACAAGGAATCTGTGGGCGGGAATTTTGTTCGGGCTGGGGTTTGTGGCGTTTATGGATGAGATGGTGTTTCATCAGCTGCTGCATTGGCATAAGTTCTATGACAAATCGACGGTGGCGGTAGGGCTGGTGTCGGACGGGTTGTTTCACGCATTCAGCTGGTTTGCGACAGTGGGCGGCTTGTATTTGGCGGCGGATCTGAACAGGCGGAATGCGCTCTGGCATAAGATGTTCTGGGGCGGCAAACTGATCGGTGGCGGAGCGTTCCAATTGTATGACGGAACAGTGCAGCATAAAGTCTTGCAGATCCATCAAATCCGTTATGATGTCGATATTGTTCCGTATGATCTCGTATGGAACGGGACTGCGGTTATCATGATTGTGGCGGGTCTTCTGCTGGTGCGCTCAGCTGGAAGGGATGCGCGGCAGGTGAAACCTCATGTCACATGATTCCTTTTTCGCAGTGACGGATTGGCTATTCGGGATTCCTGCGCTTTTAGCAATCGGACTCTATCTGTTCGGTGTCTATCGGTCCGATCGGCAGCAACGTCTCCGCAGATGGCCGAGAATCCGGATTGTCTGGTGGGTATCGGGAGTGATTATTTCAGCGAGTGCGCTGGTCGGTCCGCTTGCTGTTTTGTCGCATGAAAACTTCACGTGGCATATGGCAGGGCATCTGCTGGTGGGGATGCTTGGTCCGCTTTTATTGGCACTTGGGGCGCCTGTGACACTGTTGCTCAGGGCGCTTCCCGTTCGGCGGGCGCGGCAGGTGAGCCGCTTGCTGAGGAGCCGGCTCGCCGGTTTCTATATCCATCCGATCACCGCTTCCGTACTGAATATCGGCGGCCTGTGGCTGTTGTATACGACGGGATTGTTTGAGGCAATGCACCATCATTTGTGGCTGCATGTCCTGATTCACGTCCATGTATTTGCGGCCGGCTATCTGTTTACGGTGTCCATGCTGGCAATCGATCCGGTATCGCGCCGGTTCAGCTATGCTTACCGCACGATTGTTTTCATTCTGGTGCTGGCGGGGCATGGCATCCTTTCGAAGTTCCTCTACGCCTATCCGCCGGACGGAGTGCCGATTGAAGAAGCCCGTGCTGGAGCGATATTGATGTATTATGGCGGGGATGCGGTCGATTTGGTGATGATTGTGTTGCTGTTCCGGGGATGGTATTTGTCGGCGGCGCCTGTCAGGCATCAGGTCCTGACGTAGTTCAAGTGCGATTCAAAATGGTGCAGAGTTGTTTGGGGGCTCGACGGTTTTCTCAAGAGCTGCATTGATAAGGCGAACGGATCAACCCTTCTCATAATGACGCAACGTTACCATACAAAAAAGAGCGGAATCGGATTCGTCATTCATCCGACTTCGCTCTTTTTTGGTTCACTCACGCATGTGCAGCAGCCGTTTGGAAAAACTCTTCATACAGAGAACGAAGGACAGCTGTTTCATCTTTTTTATGGACCCCGAACACGAGGCTGACCTCGGTGGATCCTTGGTTGATCATCTGAATGCTTGCCCCGGTTTTCGCAATGGCAGAAGCAGCACGTGCCGTTAATCCGGTTGTATCCCGCATACGTTCTCCGACAAGTACTACCATCGAATAGTCGCGTCGGAAATAGGCATCGTCCGCTTCAAGTTCTTCTTTCACCCGGCGCAAAATACGGGTTTCTTTTTCATCAGTCAAGAACATATCCCGGATAATGACGGACATGTTATCGATTCCTGAAGGCGTATGCTCGAATGGAATTTCCTCTTCTTCTAAAATCTGTAGCAACCGTCGACCGAACCCGATCTCGACGTTCATTAAGTATTTATCGACGAAAAGTGTGGAGAATCCGTCATCTGCAGCAATTCCGACGACTGGTTGAGAGCCACATTCACGCTCTTTCACAATCATCGTGCCGCGAGCACTCGGATTATTCGTGTTTTTAATGCATACCGGAATGGAGTGCAAAAATGCAGGGCGCAGCGCTTCATCGTGAAATACTGTGAATCCTGCGTATGAAAGCTCACGCATTTCGCGGTAGGTCATCGTATGGATGGCGCACGGCTGATCCACGACGTTTGGATTGGCGGAAAACACCGAATCGACATCAGTGAAATTTTCATACAGGTCAGCCCCTGTTGCTGCAGCGAGCAGAGATCCAGTGATATCTGATCCCCCGCGATTGAATGTACGGAGTGTTCCGTCTTTTGTGTAGCCGAAAAATCCCGGGAACACGACAATACCGTTTCTATTGCGCAAGTTGGCAAGGAGTTCCTCACCTTCAGGAAGCGCCTGTACACGTTGCGGGCGTTCGTTAACGAGTAAGCCGCCATCTTTCGGACAGACGTATGTCGCGTCCATGCCAATTGACTGCAAATATGCAGCAATGAGTTTCGCGTTGTTGTCTTCACCGGATGCTTTTAGGCTATCCATGAAAAGGATGGGATCTCCTTTATCGAGGGAGAGCCGTTCACGCAAGTCTGTTTCAATCACACCGTTCATTGTGCCATCGAGACCCAGCTCTTTTGCAATCTCTTCGTAGCGAGCAAGGACTTGTTGAAGTTCTGGTTCTGCGTCTTGCCCAATCAAGGCCTTTTCTGCCAGAAGAATGAGCAGATCCGTTACTTTGATGTCTTCACTGTGACGTTTACCTGGAGCAGAAACGACAATGATTTTTCGGGATGAATCGGAAAGGATAATGTTTGCTACTTTTTTGATTTGTTGAGCCGATGCAACAGACGTTCCGCCAAATTTACAAACTTTCATTTCACCAGATCCAATCTTTAATTAATTATGATTTGTGTGATATATTGAATAACAATAACACGATAGGGTTGTCCTGTGAAGACTTTATCTTTATAATGTCTCTATGGAAAGGACAATTGTTGTTTCATAGTGTACATACAGCGGGGGGAATCGTCAAATGAGGAAAGAAATAGGAATTGGCTTACTTGGTTTCGGAATTGTCGGAAGCGGCGTTGCTAAGATTTTACATAACCATCGGGACGACTTGCAGCATAAGCTGGGCGTTCCTGTACGCATTAAGCGTGTGTTGATAAAAGATAAAAACAAAGAACGGGATACGGAATTGCCGAAAGAGGCATTCACGGACCAACTGGACGACTTGTTGAATGACGAAGCGATCGATTTCATCGTCGAAGTGTTTGGTGGGACAGATGACGCTAAAACGGCTATAGAACGCTCTTTAAAAGCAGGAAAAGGTGTTGTCACAGCCAACAAGGATGTCATGGCGGTGTATGGAAAAGAATTACTTTCGTTAGCGGACGAAAACAGTTGTGACCTGTTCTACGAGGCAAGTGTAGGAGGCGGAATTCCGCTGATCCGGACACTGGAAGATGGACTTGCGTCTGATCGAATCACATCGCTGTTAGGCATCGTAAATGGGACAACGAACTTCATCCTCACGAAGATGAAGGAAGAGAAGAAGACGTATGAAAGCGCACTTGCTGAAGCAACAGCTCTCGGCTACGCAGAAGCGGATCCATCTGCTGACGTGGACGGTATAGACGCTGCGCGTAAGATGGCAATCCTCGCCTCGCTTTCGTTCTCGACAGAAGTGCATCTCGATGATGTCTACGTTCGCGGTTTAAGTGTCATTGAAGATGGAGATCTCGAACTTGCAGAGCAATTCGGCTATACCATTAAGATGGCAGGATCTGCGAAGAAGGATGAAAACGGGATTGAAGTGGCGGTTGAACCTGTTTTCGTGAAAAACGAACATCCTCTTGCTTCCGTAAATAATGAATTCAATGCCGTCTATGTTTACGGAGATGCGGTCGGGGAAACGATGTTTTACGGACCGGGTGCTGGTTCATTGCCGACTGCGACATCCGTCACATCGGATATCGTAGCGGCTTGCAGGAATCTATTGCTCGGTGTGAATGGAAAACGGATTCATTCCTTCCAATATGAGCGCAAGGTGAAATCGGATGATCAGAAGTTTGCAAACTATTTCCACCGGATTTCCGTCCAGGATGAAATCGGTGTGCTGTCCCGTTTGTCTTCTATATACAGCCATAATAAGGCGAGTTTGGCAACGGTGATTCAACATGCGGATCCAAAGCGCGAGGATGCGGATCTAATCTTCATCACTCATGCGATTTCCAGAGACCAGCATTTGAAAGTCATTGAAGAACTGAAAGTGGCACCGGAAGTGAATTGCGTACTGAGCCATTACAGAGTAGAGGGGGACTGACCGATGAGAAGATGGAATGGACTACTAGACGAATATCGGGAATGGCTTCCTGTAACGGAGCAAACACCCGATTTAACACTACAGGAAGGCAATACACCACTCATTCACTTGAAAAACTTATCTGAACAGTGGGGAGTGAATTTATATGTGAAAACGGAAGGGGCTAATCCGACGGGATCGTTTAAAGATCGCGGAATGGTGATGGCCGTTGCAAAAGCGAAAGAAGAAGGAAAAACGACATTGATCTGCGCATCGACAGGCAATACGTCTGCATCAGCGGCCGCTTACGGTGCACGTGCAGGGATGCGTACAATCGTTGTGATTCCCGAAGGCCGGATTGCGCTTGGGAAATTAGCACAAGCGAAAATGTATGGCGCTGAGATTCTTGAAATCGAAGGGAACTTTGATGAAGCGCTGCAAATGGTACGAGAAGCTGGAGGGGGCGACATCGCTCTTGTGAACTCGGTTAATCCGTATCGATTGGAAGGCCAAAAAACGATTGCATTTGAAACGATTGAACAGCTTGGCTGTGTTCCGGACATTTTTGCCCTACCAGTTGGAAATGCTGGCAACATATCAGCTGCTTGGAAAGGCTTTACGGAGTATGCAGAGAAAAAAGGTGGAAACAAGCCGCGATTGTTAGGCGTACAAGCGGATGGTGCAGCACCGATTGTATACGGTCGTGTGTTCGATCAGCCTGAAACAGTTGCGACTGCCATCCGGATCGGGAATCCAGCGAGCTGGCACTTGGCAGAAACAGCGTTGTCGGAATCAGACGGCCACATTTTATCGGTGACAGATGAAGAAATTCTGGAAGCGTACAGCCTGCTTGCGGCTACGGACGGTGTGTTTGCAGAGCCTGCTTCATGTGCGACGATTGCAGGACTTAAAAAGCGGATCGATGCTGGAGAAATCGAGAAAGGAACGACGATTGTCGGTGTCTTGACGGGGAATGGATTGAAAGATCCTGAGACCGCAATTCGAGTCAATGATGGGAAGCCATTTATGACACGTGCGGAATTCGAAGCATTCGCAGCTGACTTGCAGAAGGAGGCGAAGTAAATGGGAAAACCTCCATTTACCGTAACTGTACCTGCGACGACTGCCAATCTTGGGCCGGGGTTTGACAGTATCGGCATGGCGCTGTCGTTATATATGACAGTCCATGTAGAACCTGCAGACCGATGGAAGGTCGTTTACGAAGACGAAGGGATGAAAAGCCTGCCGACGGATGAAGACAACTTGATCGTTCAGACGATCGGAAAAGTGGTGCGTCGCGCAGGACGTGAAACGATTCCCTGCACGTTACGTGTGAAGTCTGATATCCCATTAGGGAAAGGACTGGGCAGCAGTGCTGCTGCCATTGCGGCAGGCGTTGAAATCGCGGACCATCTCCATGGATTGAAGATGAATCAGAAAGAGAAGATGTGGTTCGGGGTCAGCATCGAAGGTCACGCCGATAACGTGACTGCTGCGATTGCAGGCGGCGCAACGATTTCATTTTACGATCACACGTCATTGGAAGTCATGAAGTTCGGCGCACCACAAATTGGCGCTGTAGTCCTCGTTCCTCCTGTCGAAATGAAAACTGGCGACTCCCGCGGGCTCTTGCCGTCTCAATTGGATCATAAGAAAGCGACTGAAGGAAGTGCTGCAAGCAGTCTAATGGCAGCAGCCCTTGCTAAAGGGGAATGGTCGCTAGTTGGCCGCATGATGGATCGCGACATCTTCCATGAGCCCTATCGCAAAAAGCTGTTTCCCGATTTTGATGCAGTCCGGGAAGTGAGTCACGCACATGGTGCTTACGGTATGACCCTGAGCGGTGCGGGACCTTCACTGTTTGTCGCGGTACATGAAGGACGTGAAGAAGAAGCAGCCCGTTTGCTTCAAGAGCAATTTCCTTATTACCGATGTATCGCTGTCATACCTGTTACGGAAGGCGCAACGGTAAAGGAATAAAAAAAATGAGGGAGCACATGGGTGTTGCACATGTACTCCCAATTTGAAACGCGTTTTTCCCTTCATGTAAAAGAGAATGAAAAAAGCTGTCCATGAACAGGTTTCCCTTTTCATGGACAGCTTTTTTCTATGTGATAAAGATAAAAATTATGTATGGAGGAGGTAGAGGGATTCGAACCCCCGCGGGTTTTGACACCCCTGTCGGTTTTCAAGACCGATCCCTTCAGCCGAACTTGGGTATACCTCCGTGTTAGACAAGTAATAATATATCAGGCATCAGAAAAGAAGTCAACTACTTTTTACGGAAAATTTAACTGTGATTTGCGAATGGGTGAAAGTTGATTTTTTATCGGGCTACTCGTATAATGAGAGTTGCCGTGCTAGGTGGGGAGGTAGCGGTGCCCTGTAACTTGCAATCCGCTCTAGCAAGACTGAATCCCTTTCCTGAGGCCGTCCGTATTGTAGGGTCTGCCTTTTGCACGTAGTGTTGACATTTGGGTCCCGCGCAATGGGAACCCATGAACCATGTCAGGTCCGGAAGGAAGCAGCATTAAGTGGAATTTCTCATGTGCCGCGGGGTCGCCTAAATCGAGCCAACGACAAGAGTAACGCTTATGTGCGGCGGTCGAAGGAAGGTGCACGGCGTACATAACAAAGCCTCTCATCCAGATTTGGATGAGAGGCTTTTTCATGTTTTTGGATAATTACTTTTATCGTTAGATACCTGGTTTGAAAAACGCTTATTAGATTTTCAATACTGCTTTTAGCAACAAAATACAGGAATTATGAAGCAATGTCCTTATAGTAACAGGTTCAGTTATTTCAAGGAAGAATGAGGAACGAATCCTACCACATTTGCGGAAGATTTAATAAGTGTCCAACTTCCAACGTGATAACCGATGCTAACTTTTTCATTGCGTTTTAAAGTCCCTGCTTGAGCAAATTTATCTGACGGCCCTTTGTTGATCGGACATGAATCCATGTTTACAGTCATTTCACGATCAAAAGAAATAGGAGGGCTAGTTAAACGAAGAGTAAAATCAATGGCCCTTGCTAAAAAGATTGCGTAGTCCGATCTAATAATCTTTTTATCTGCGCCAAATGTCCCGTCCTCGAATCCGACTGCTATACCTCTTGTTATAAGCGCTTTAGCCGCTCCAGATGTGGAATTATTATAATCGTAGTCGAATGTTCTACTGATCATAAGAGCCATTTCGCCACGTGTAAGAGGGGCATCAGGTTTAAACGTACCATCGTTGTAACCAGAAATGACTTTTTTATCAACAGCGGATTGAATATAGCCAGAGGCAAACGAATTAGCATTAACATCTTTAAAGGTTGTTTTTCTTCTGGTTCCGTCGAGATTTAAAGAACGACCGATCATAGCCATAGCTTCCGCACGTGTAACTTGTCTATCTGGATTATAATAACCCTGAGTGTCACCCGATACGATATCGCCTTGAGCCAAGTAGGTGATTTCTTTAAAACCTCTATGCTTCGAACTAATATCTTTAAATAATCCAGGAGTCGGCATATCCGTTATTCCGTCCTTCAAAACAAAAGCACGTTTACTTTCAACGCCTGTATGAGACACGGATTTCACTCCATAAGTATAGACGCTGCTTTTGTTCGCTGTTGAATCTACGTAAACCGTATTCCCTTTTGTAGAATAAACAACGTCCAAAATACTTTCAGGATCTTCATAGGAGCCTTCTTTGGTTCCTTCAAAGCGGTAAATTACGTATTTCCTTGGGAGATTCCCGTTTTTGTCTATAATAGTCAGTTTCATCTTGGAAGATTCTTTACTTAACTTTACATCAGTCGGGGGAGCAGGTATTGAAGAACCCTTCCAAGGTACAGCAGGTGTTAAAGCTTTTGAATGGTACATCTGTTTTTTCATGTATGCAGCATAACCGAGAGCGTTGCTATTAATGCTTCTTAAAGAGAAATGCATTTGCCCTTTTACACTAGTATTCGCTCTATTGGCAATTACTTGTTTGGTAAGCTCTGTTTTGTCACTCCATGCTTTATCGGAATCGTTCCCTACTTTATAATCAGCCATCCCTATGTACAAGTTGATGGGATGAGCTTTTGCATAAGTTTGGACTTCGCGTCCCCACCAATCCAATAATGTAGAATAATTTGCAGCTTTGTAACTTCTTGACCAATAGATCTGAGGCGCAATGTAGTCAATGCTGCCATCTTTGATCCATTGTCTAGTATCAGCGTAAATGCCATCGTAATTACTCATTCCATTTGTATCGCTGCCCGTAGAATCTTCTCCCTTATTCCTCCAAATTCCAAAAGGGGAGATTCCATATTGAACGTGAGGCTTCGTTGCTTTAATCGTATTGTAAACATTTTTAACTAATTGATTGACGTTATTACGGCGCCAATCTTCAATTTGTTTGAAAGAACTTCCGTATTTTTTAAAGGCGTCTTGATCTTTAAATGTTTCGCCCTGTATTTTATAAGGATAGAAATAATCATCCATGTGTACAGCGTCAACATCATAATTGGCTACTAATTCTTTTACAGTGGAAACCAAGTACTCTTGTACTTCCGGAAGACCGGGATTTAAATAGTATTGACTCCCATACTTTACTACCCAGCCAGGATTTTTACGGGCAATATTATGAGCAGCCAAATCAGACAGTTTCTGTGAAGGCATTGTAACGCGATAAGGATTTACCCATGCATGCAGTTCTAAACCACGTTTATGCGCTTCGTCTATCATGATTTGCAAAGGATCATATCCTGGGTTTGTCCCTTGTTTCTTACCTGTTATGTAGGAAGACCAAGGTGCAAGTTTGGAGGGATATAGCGCATCGTTTAATGGTTTGGCTTGGAAAATGACGGTATTGAAATGATCGGCTTTAAGTTTGTCCAATGTGGTTGTTACCCACTGTGTGTACGCAGATTTACTCATTCCGGATTTCATATCAATATTCGTAATGGTTGCGATCCAGGCAGCCCGCATTTCGTTTTTAGGATTGCCTGTACTAGCATTGACATTTTGAATTTTGAACATGGGAATAAGTAATACTAAAACTAAAAAAGTTGCTAGAAAACGGGCGAAGTTTTTTTCTGACATTATAATTGTATTCCTCCTCAAGATAGTAGGGTATCGATATAGTTAGATATGAAGAAAATAATTGAAAACATAATGTAAAAGAACGATTTTTCTATTACATTGTATACAAGCGAAGTGTTAGAACTGGTGACTGGATTTTGAAAACTTGAATTTCCTTTGACTATTTTCATGATGAAAGTTGATCGTAACCTATAAAAATTCCAAAAAAAGGACATATCCAATGGATAATATTACATGAATAGTTTCATTTTAACAATAGCTTTTCGCCTATTTATAGAAAATTATTTCCAGAAAAGAAGGAGGCCATTTCTTCACATTGCTAGTTAAAGTAGTGCGCAAGATTTTGTTTCAGAAATACGCTGATGTTATCTACTTGAACTGACAAAGGAGTTGATGGGAAAAGAGCGTGGAAACACTCCGTGACCCAGAATCGAATTGTACAATCCGTGACAAAAAGCTGCATCGGAAATAGAGATTCCCTCTATAAGAAATCATTTGTAAATACCGCTTTTGAACAGCGTCTTATCTGTTTGTTTGTGATATACTTATAGGAATGAACCAAGCGAAAAGAAAGGGGAGCGGACGGTTGAGTTATCAAGCTTTTTACCGGGTATACCGGCCTCAGACATTCCACGAAATGTCAGGACAGCAACACGTTAAACAAACACTTCAAAACGCTCTCCTCCATAACAAAACGACCCACGCCTACTTATTTTCAGGTCCCCGCGGAACTGGGAAGACGAGTGCCGCTAAAATCTTTGCGAAGGCACTGAATTGCGAGAATGGACCCGCCAAAGAACCATGTAACGAATGTGAGACGTGCCGAACGATTACAGAAGGATCGAATACGGATGTGATTGAATTTGACGCAGCCTCCAATTCCCGGGTTGAAGAAATGCGGGACATCATTGAAAAAGTCCGGTATGCGCCGGCATCTTCCAAATATAAAGTCTATATTATCGATGAAGTGCATATGCTTTCCAATTCAGCTTTCAATGCACTATTAAAGACATTGGAAGAACCACCTGCCCACGCGGTGTTCATCCTAGCGACAACAGAGCCTCATAAACTGCCGCTTACGATCATTTCCCGTTGTCAGCGATTCGATTTCAAGCCGATAACTGCAACGGAAATTGTGGAGAGGATGACACACGTTCTAAAGGACGCGGACATAGAGGCTGACAACAGTGCACTCAAAGTCATCGCGCAAGCCGCTTCGGGCGGGATGCGCGATGCGCTCAGTATGCTGGACCAAGTCGTTTCTTTCAGTGGTGATCGTGTCACTGCAGAAGAGGCACTGCTCGTTACGGGTTCTGTCGGGGAAGACATCTTCCATCAGCTTGCAGAAGCGTTGCTTACGAAAGACGCCGGTGCTGCACTGACATTGTTGAATCGTCTCATTGCAGAGGGGAAGGATGTTTCACGCCTAGCAGAGAATTTAATAACGTTCTTCCGTGATTTACTGTTATTGCGGACAGCTCCTGATCTTAAGGATTTATTGGAAGTCATTTCGGGTGATGAGCGTTTCATTGCGTTAGCACAAGCGTTTGAGCCGGATACTTTATATACCTATATCGATATTCTAGGAGAGACCCAGCAAGAAATGCGGTTCTCGAATCATGCCAAAGTGTATATCGAATCGGCATTATTGAAGATGGTTCAAACACGCGGAACTGCTTCGTCAGGAACAGGCGGTACAGCAGCATCTCCGGAACTGGAACAAAAGATTGCTGCACTGGAACGGATTGTTGGAGAATTGCAGCAACAGCTCGCTAACGGCGGGGGACAGGCTGCCCAAACGGGAGAAAAGGCACCGGCAGCACGTAAAAATTCATCGAACAATGCCCGTGCCTATAAGATTCCGACCGGCAAAGTCCATCAAGTACTCAGTGCTGCGACCAAGCAGGACATTCAAGTGATTCGGGAAGAGTGGGCACGTATGATGCAGACGATGCAGCGTTCGCATTCTGCGCTTCTTGAAGAAACGGAGCCGGTTGCAGCATCGGATAGTGCGTTTGTGTTAAAATTCAAATATGAAATCCATTGTCTCATGGCATCTGAAAATGCTTCGCTCCGCTCAGGTCTTGCGGAAGCGCTGCGTCAACAAACAGGCAAAGCCTACGACGTTGTTTACGTCCCTGAAGAGGGATGGCTTAAAGTTAGAGAGGATTTCATCCGCAAGAGTGGCATGGCAAAACAACCATCGCAAACGGAAGAGAACTCCGAAAGTAACGGCGAACCTTCTGAAGTTTCAGGGTCGGAAGAAATTCCGGCGTTCCTTGAAGGTGCCGAACTGACACAAGAGGATCCGATTGTATCGGAAGCGGAGAAATTATTTGGTAAGGAATTCATTACCGTCCATGACGAGTAACTTAACTAAAAGAGGAGGAAATAATAATGCGTGGAATGGGAAATATGCAAGGTATGATGAAACAAATGCAAAAGATGCAAAAGCAAATGGCAGAGGCACAAGAAAAATTAGGTGAAGAGCGTTTGGAAGGTGCAGCAGGTGGCGGCATGGTGAAGGTAATCGTATCTGGCGATAAAAAGGTTGTGGAAGTTATCGTTGACCCGTCCGTTATCGATCCTGAAGATGCTGAAATGTTACAAGACTTGATCGTGATTGCAACGAATGACGCGATGGAAAAAGCAGAAGAATTAACGAACTCTACGATGGGACAATTCACGAAGGGATTGAACCTTCCTGGGATGTTCTAGGAGGCAAAACCATGCATTATCCTGAACCGATATCTAAACTGATTGACAGTTTTATGAAACTGCCAGGCATCGGCCCGAAAACCGCGGGCCGGCTGGCATTTTTTGTGTTGAGTATGAAAGAAGACACGGTGCTCGACTTTGCGAAAGCATTGGTTGATGCCAAACGTAATCTTAGATTTTGCTCGATTTGCGGACATATTACGGATATCGACCCGTGTCACATTTGTCAGGATCAGTCGCGCGATCGTTCTCTTATTTGCGTAGTACAAGATCCGAAAGATGTCATTGCTATGGAAAAAATGCGAGATTACAAAGGACTGTATCATGTTCTCCATGGCGCAATTTCCCCTATGGATGGTATCGGTCCGGAGGATATTAACGTCCCTGACTTGTTGAAACGTCTACAAGACGAGGAAGTGGAAGAGCTGATTCTCGCAACCAATCCGACAATTGAAGGCGAAGCAACCGCTATGTATATTTCACGTCTCGTGAAGCCGTCTGGCATTCCAACGACCCGGATCGCTCATGGGTTACCGGTTGGTGGAGATCTCGAGTACGCCGATGAAGTGACGCTGTCTAAAGCATTAGAAGGGCGGCGCCAGCTGTGAGACGGACTGGTGGGTTGTTTCGTCGAAAGCACAAGTTGAAACGGGAGTACGATGAAAAATTACGGGCATTGATGATCGATACACGAGAAGAGTGGGAACAGGCAAAATCGATTGAAAAGTATGCGGACGAATTCGATCAAGAGGTAATGATCCGAAGAAAAATCGCTGAAAGCAATCATTTCTACTTGTACAAGGAAGCTAAAATAAGAAATCTTGGCATCGAGTGAACTAAATAAGGACTACTTTGCATAGACTGCTATTAGTCTATTGTAAAGGGGGCAGCTTCTGCTATGAAAGTTGCAATAATTCTTGCACTCGGTGTTGTCCTGCTCTTCATCCTGCGTTTGACCAAGCCCCAACTGCAAACAGCGGCTGAAAAACTTTCCGTTTTATGGTTCAGACTCGCTTTCGCGTTTTTCGTTTTATTCATTTTGAATATCGCAGGCGGGTTTGTTGGATTGTACGTGCCGATTAATATTGGATCCGGTTTTTTACTGGCAGTGCTTGGAATTCCAGGATTGGCGTCCTTACTCGTCCTGGCAGTTTTCTTGTAAGGATGAATTGTGAAAGATGCCCTACCATGAAGTCAGCCAATGTGTGCTGACTTTTTTTACATAGAAGATGGAGCAAAATACATGAGGAAGGAGGGGGACACATCAATGGATCACACAAAAAAACCTGTAGTGGAAGCGCTCGAGACCTTTCTAGCATCACGGCCTGTATCATTTCATGTACCTGGACACAAGCACGGCTTGCTCTCTGGTCTGCCTGAGGGTCTCAAAGCTGCACTTCGCTACGATGTAACGGAACTATCCGGACTGGATGATTTGCATGCCCCTGCTGAAATGCTCGCAGAAGCTCAGACAATGTTGGCGCATGTTTACGGAGCCAGCCAAAGCTATTTCCTTGTGAATGGCTCTACAGTCGGCAACCTTGCGATGATCCGGACAGTTTGTGCATCGGGTGAAACAGTGCTCGTTCAACGTAACGCACACAAATCCGTGTTCCATGCATTGGAGTTGGCATCTGTACAAGCAATCCTCCTCACCCCAGAGTGGGACGAAGCGACGTGCACAGCTGGATCTGTTTCATCGGCAACTGTTCGAGAGGCACTTGAACGGCATCCGGATGCAAAAGGTGTAGTTGTCACGTACCCGACGTACTATGGGACAACGGGAAATGAGTTGCAGACAATTGTGGGAATTGCGCACGAGCGGAGGATACCTGTACTTGTAGATGAAGCCCATGGCGCACATTTCATTGCAGGGGCTCCATTTCCGCCGTCTGCACTTAAACTAGGGGCCGATATCGTTGTTCATTCGGCACACAAAACGCTATCTGCGATGACACAGGCTTCTTTTTTACATGTAAACTCACAGCTAGTGGATGTAGACCGGCTCACGCGCACACTATCCATGTTGCAAACAAGTAGTCCGTCTTACCTGCTGCTCGCATCGCTAGACGATGCCCGTGCGATGATTGCTGCCTATTCAGAGGATGACAAGCAAGCATTTCTCGCATGGCGACGTGAATTCATCGGCCAGCTCAGTGCGATCAAAGCGCTTGAAGTGATTGAGACCGAGGATCCGTTGAAAATTCTCTTGCGACAAAAAGAAGCATCCGGGTATACGCTTCAGCATTCGTTGGAAGAAGAGGGAATCTATACAGAACTGGCGGATGAACGACAAGTGTTATTCGTGCTTCCATTACTAACAGTAGCCATATCCTACCCAACCCAATCCATTTGCGAAGCAATCGATTCAGCTGTGCAAAGGTTGCGTGGAGCGGGGGAACCAGTACCTGAAAATAATGAATCGATTGAGGAAACACCACATAAGCTGGTGATAACAACGAGTGCCCAATCGAAGAAAGATACAACATGGATGCCTGCAGAGTCAGCAATTGGATTAGAGCTAGCTGCGGCGATTATTCCGTATCCACCTGGAATTCCACTCGTCTTAAGTGGGGAGAAATTGAATCCCCAACTCATTCAAGAGATCTGTCATATGATGGATTCAGGTGCAAAGTTTCAAGGAGCAGTTCGAGCAAATGGACCAACCACTGAATTTGAAGTGTTGCGTGCACAAGGAGAAGATTGTAATGGCTAAAGGAATATTTATCACATTCGAAGGACCAGAAGGGGCAGGAAAAACAACGGTTATCAAAGAAATCCATAACCGTTTGCAGCAACAAGGAAAATACTCGGTATTAACGCGGGAGCCTGGCGGAATCCGGATTGCAGAGAAAATCAGAACGATTATTTTAGATAATAATCATGAAGAAATGGATGGGCGGACAGAGGCGTTGTTGTACGCAGCTGCTAGACGGCAGCATCTAACCGAAAAAGTCATCCCTGCACTGGAAGAGGGGGCGATTGTCCTTTGCGATCGCTTCGTTGACAGTTCCCTCGCGTACCAAGGGTATGCAAGGGGGCTGGGTATCGATGAGGTGCTCGCAATCAATGAATTTGCGATCAATGGACTCATGCCTGACCACACGATCTACTTTGACTTGACCCCGGAATCCGGTTTAGCAAGAATTGCAGCGAGTGGTGAACGGGAACAGAACCGTTTGGATAATGAAACCCTGCAATTCCATAAAGACGTTGCGGAAGGTTATCGTCTCGTACAGCAAAGATTTCCAAAAAGGATTCAATCCATTGATGCGAGCGGTTCAGTAGAAGAGGTTACAGAAATTGTATGGAAAACAGTTGCATCACTCATTTCTTAAGCCATTTCATGATATAATGAAAGAAAGCGGAAAAGGAGAGATACCCCGTGAAACTTATAGTGGCAGTAGTACAAGACCAAGACAGTAATCGACTTTCATCTGCATTGACAAAAGGTGACTTCCGTGCAACGAAATTGGCAAGTACAGGCGGATTCTTGAAGTCAGGGAACACAACGTTTTTGATCGGTACAGACGATAGTCTTGTTCCAAAGGCTTTGGACCTCATTCGGGATAATTGCCGTTCACGTGATCAGATGGTAGCCCCCGTCTCACCAATGGGTGGAAACGCTGACTCCTATATTCCGTATCCAGTTGAAGTTGAGGTCGGTGGGGCAACGGTTTTCGTTCTGCCAATTGAACAATTCCGTCATTTCTGATCCATATCGGAGTGAATTTTAATGAAAGTTAATAATGAGTACCGTGCGGGTCTTGATAAAATGCGAAACGATCCGTTAAAGTCTCCTCAGGGTGGGGAGCGATTCGGACAAATGGTTCAAAAACAGGAATCACGTCTGCATGGGGAACAGATTACTCGTCTGCTTGGTGATATTTCCAGCGCAGGAGACCGGCTTGCCCGGTCCCGCAACTTGCGGGACATGGCTAAGTATAAAATGCTCGTCAAACGTTTTCTGAAAGAGTCAGTTGAAACCGGTCTCGGTCTAAAGCAATCACATACGTGGAACCAGTACGGAGAAGGACGACGACTTAAAATTGTTGAAACAATTGACCAAAAGCTGATTGAATTGGCTGAGCAATTGCTTCAAGATGAAGAATCGTCTTTGGATCTTCTCGCTAAAATTGGTGAAATCAAAGGACTTCTCATCAATCTATATACATGAGGACGTTTTCTGATTCATAAGAAAACGTCTTTTTTATACGAAAGGGGGCAGTTACATGGATAATCAGTTAAGTAGTCGAATCGCTGCTGAACAGCCGGCAGTTGCTGCTAGATTCAGTGCTGCCTACCGCAATCATCGGATTGGTCATGCTTATATATTTGATGGCGAAAAAGGGATTGGAAAACAAGAGGCTGCATTATACTTCGCCCAATTATTATTGTGTGAGCATCCAAACGAAAATGTTCCATGTGGAACATGCAGTGCTTGTAAGCGCGTTGCCTCAGGGAACCATCCGAATATCTTCACGATTGAACCGGATGGCCAAGACATAAAAAAAGATCAAATGGCAGGATTACTCTCAGTTATGACGAAAAAGGGATATGAGAGTGGACGCCGTATTTATATGATTGGTCAAGCTCATCGAATGAATACAGCCGCAGCTAATGCACTCCTCAAATTTTTAGAAGAACCCGAAGGGGATGTGACGGCAATATTGCTGACAGATGCTTATCATATGGTATTGCCTACAATCCAGTCCAGATGTCAGCGAATCTCGTTCCTCCCGCCACATCGGGAACAACTTTTGGATGCCTTGAAAGCAGAAGGAATTTCTCCATCACTTGCAGCTACAGTCACATCACTTACAGCAGATTCGAGCCGTGCTGCAGAACTCGCATCTGACGAGCAGTTTGTAAGTTTACGGAAAACAGTGGTAAAATTAGTTCAAGCCATCGATCATCACGTGTCTGATGCATTGTTACTGATCCAATCCGAATGGGCGCCTTTCTTGAAAGAAAAAGAGGATACCGAGATAGGACTGGACTTGCTTCTATACATGTACCGTGATATTGTGGCGAAGAAAGCGGGACTGTCTGCAACACCCGCATATCCGGATTTAGATGAGTTTATAACTAGTCTTGCAATGAAAATGACTTATGATCAGCTCTCTTCTATTTTGGAATCAGTTTTGCAGGCGAAAAAGCAATTGCATCGCAATATGCACCGCACGCTTTTAATGGAGCAATTAGTGCTCAGTATGCAGGAGGGGTTATTCGTTGTATAACGTTGCAGGAATCCGCTTTAAAAAAGCGGGTAAAATACATTTTTTTGACCCAATGGACTATGACTTGAAAATAGATGATTATGTAATCGTCGAATCTGCGCGTGGCACAGAGTATGGAAAAGTGGTTAGCATGATGGTGGATATGGATGGTTCTGATTTGGTTCTTCCTCTGAAGAAAGTTATTCGTCCTGCTAGTAAAGAGGATATGGATAAGGTGGAAGAGAACCAACTGGACGCTCAAAAAGCATTCACTACGTGTGTCGCCAAAATCGAAGAGCACAAACTTGATATGAAACTTGTCGATGTGGAATATACATTTGATCGGAATAAAGTGATTTTCTATTTTACAGCCGAAGGTCGAGTCGATTTCAGAAATTTGGTAAAGGATTTAGCTTCCATCTTCAGAACTCGGATTGAGCTGCGCCAAATCGGAGTGCGAGATGAAGCCAAAATGCTTGGCGGAATAGGTCCTTGCGGCAGAATGCTATGCTGTTCTACATTCTTAGGCGATTTTGAACCAGTTTCCATTAAGATGGCAAAAGACCAGAACCTATCATTGAATCCTTCCAAAATCTCTGGATTGTGCGGAAGACTTATGTGCTGTTTGAAATATGAAAACGATGAATATGAAGAAGCGAAAGCACTCATGCCGGATATTGGTTCGCGTATTGAAACTCCGGATGGGCTTGGAAAGGTTGTCGGTCTCAACTTACTCGAGCGTCTGCTGAAAGTGAAATTGACCGATCAAGACCAAACACTTGAATATGCTTGGGAAGAACTGTCGAAGAAGACGGGTCAGCCCGTCAATTGATGAAGTGATGAGGTGACAAAGTTGAAAGAAGGGAACTTTCTCGATAAGGTAATCGAATACGAACAACAACTCGACTCTATGCATAAGCAATTCCGTGAAATCATCGGTTTTGTTGCCAAGATGACAGAAGAAAACCATTCACTTCAACTTGAGAATCATCATCTGCGCGCGCGTCTTGAAGAGTTGGATCAACAAGCTGCTGCTGATAAAAAAACTGCAGAACGCTCGCAACGGGCAGATGTTGGTGAAGGTGTAGACAATTTGGCTCGTATTTATAATGAGGGATTCCACGTATGCAATGTCCATTATGGAAGCACGCGTAAGGGAGAAGATTGCCTGTTTTGTCTCTCGTTTTTAAGTAAACAGAATGTATGAATTTTAGCCGATCCCTATGTTCATCTAGGTGTCGGTTTTTCTATATAACAGAACTATATTAATTCTTAAAGGAGTACTCAATGGAACCAATTGAATTACGAGGTGACGAACGTCTCGATTACTTACTTGCAGAAGACTTGAGAATTATCCAAAGTCCATCTGTTTTTTCATTTTCTTTAGATGCTGTGCTATTAGCACGGTTTGCGTATATGCCCATTCGACGAGGGAAAATTGTGGACTTGTGTGCGGGAAATGGCGCAATCCCATTATTTTTAAGTGCACGTACCTCTGCAGATATTACGGCGGTGGAGTTACAAGAACAATTAGCCGATATGGCACGTCGCAGTATTGCTTACAATCAGCTGGATCAGCAGATTACGCTGCTATGTGACGACGTCATCGGTATCGCATCTAAGATTGGCTTTGATCAATATGATGTAGTGACATGTAATCCACCCTACTTTAAGGCGTATGAAAATAGCGAGCAAAATCAAAAAGAACCGCTGACTATTGCCCGACACGAGGTGAAACTTACTCTCGACCAAGCCGTACGTTCAGCAAGTGAATTACTAAAACAAGGCGGAAAGGCGGCATTTGTCCATCGTCCGGGAAGATTGTTGGATATTATCACTTCAATGAGAGCGAATCGGCTGGAGCCGAAGCGTATTCAGTTTGTTTATCCGAAAGAAGGAAAAGAAGCGAATACGCTTCTTATCGAAGGGACCAAAGATGGAAAACCGGATCTGAAAATACTTCCTCCACTATACGTCTATCGACAGGATGGTACGTATACAGAAGAAGTGAGGAAGTTGTTGTATGGAACAGATGCGTGACCACCTGTTTTACGTACTTGAGTGTAATGACGGCTCGTATTATGGAGGATATACGACAGATCTTGAACGCAGGGTGGCCATGCATAACTCAGGTAAAGGTGCAAAGTATACACGTGCGAGAAATCCCGTTCGTTGTATTCATCATGAAAGGTTTGACACGAAGCGGGAAGCGATGCAAGCTGAGTATCGATTCAAACAGTTGACGCGACTTGCGAAAGAACGGTATTTAGAACAAGAGGAGGCACGCGGATGATTACGCAAAAAAGTGCAGAAAGCGAACGAGCTGTGCTGTATTTAGTCGGCACACCGATTGGAAATTTGGAAGATATGAGTTATCGTGCGATCCGAATTTTGAAGGAAGCAGATATGATTGCAGCTGAAGATACGAGGAATACCGTGAAATTGTCCAATCACTTTGAAATAGATACCCCTTTCATGAGCTATCATGAGCACAATCTTGAAGTGGGCGGGAGGAAAATTTTGGAGTTGTTGGCGGAAGGCAAAACAGTTGCGCTCGTTAGTGACGCAGGGATGCCATGTATTTCAGATCCCGGTGCCGATATTGCAGAAAAAGCGATTGCGGAAGGATACGCAGTCGTACCTGTTCCGGGACCAAATGCTGCGATCAGTGCATTAGTCGCGTCCGGGATTCCTACACAGCCATTCTTGTTTTACGGTTTCTTAGATCGGCAGAAGAAAAAGCGCCGTCTTCAGTTGGAGGCTTTAGAGAATCGACAAGAAACGTTATTGTTTTATGAGGCCCCGCATCGATTGAAGGAAACGTTGCGTGCACTGAAAGAGCAGTTTGGACCGGGTCGCCGGATCACCCTTGCGAGGGAACTGACAAAACGATACGAAGAGTTTATTAGAGGCACGATTGAAGAAGCGCTTAACTGGGCAGAGTCTGCAGAGATTCGCGGCGAATTTTGTTTGGTTGTAGAAGGTACAGATGAGACGAAATCAGAAACCGAGGAAGCATGGTGGAGTGCGTTAACTCTAGTTGAACACGTGGACCAATTGATGGAACAAAAAGGATATACGTCAAAAGAGGCAATTCGTGAAACAGCAGCTGATCGAGGAATGAGTAAACGGGAGATTTACCAAGCCTATCACGTTGAATAAAAAAATAACATCTGTGCCTGATTGAACAGGAACAGATGTTATTGAAATAAAACCATTAAATCAAGACATTTTTCCTTCGATTTCAGCAATTAGTTGCTTAGCGCCTTCAGGACTGAGAATCAGCTTACCATCGATGAGTGTCAAATTATCATCTGATACTTCTCCAGTAACTGAACATGTCATATTAGGCATGTATTTCTTCAAGATGATTTTATCGTCATCCACATAAATTTCTAACGCGTCTTTTTGAGCTATGCCGAGCGTCCGACGCAATTCGATAGGGATAACTACACGGCCGAGTTCGTCGACCTTACGTACGATTCCAGTAGATTTCATATCAAGTTTCCTCCTAAATTATAATGGTGATTCGTCAGATTTCGACATTTTTCTCTTGTCTGTCTATTATCATACCAAGTCTTCCATTTAACGTCAATAGAGAAGGCTATAAACTATTTAATGAATAATAGATACATAAAAATGATACATAATGATGAAGGAAAATTGCAATTTGGAGTTGTCGAGATTGTATTTCATGTATAGTTTTTAAAAAATTAAAAAGAGGTTGACTTCCTGCGTTATTCACTTTATAGTGAATAACAATTCTTGCACAATCGAATAGCAATACATCACTTTCTTATCCAGAGAGATCGAGGGGCAGGCCCTATGACGTCTCGGCAGCGGGTTCATTACACATGAACACTGTGCCAATTCCTGCAAATGCATGATGCATTTGGAAGATGAGAACGGAGATGGTTTCATAATTTAGTGAAGCCCTCTTTTTTCTCGTTCTCATGAGAAAAAAGAGGGCTTTTTTCGTTCAACCAAAAGAAAGTTCGATGACTGCGCTCGTTGCTGCAAAGAATCATAACAGCTAGAAATGGAGGGCTCAGCATGATTGAATTTAAACAGGCAGTTAAGACGTTTCGATTAGGAAAAAGAGAGGTGGTGGCAGTTAATGACGTGAGTTTGTCTGTTGCGCAAGGGGAGATTTTCGGGATCATCGGGTTTAGTGGTGCAGGGAAAAGTACATTACTTCGACTCGTTAATATGCTGGAGAGACCCACTACTGGTTCTATTCAAGTACAAGGAGTAGACCTAGCCTCACTATCTCAAAAAGATTTAAGAAAGCTTAGGCGGCGTATCGGAATGATTTTTCAGAATTTTAACTTGTTCACATCCCGTACGGTTGCAGGAAATGTGGCGTATCCTTTGAAGCTTGCGAAAGGTTCGAAAAAGGATGTGACTGCACGTGTAGCGGAACTTTTGGACTTTGTCGGACTTTCCGACAAGGCGAAAGATTATCCTGAGCAACTTTCAGGGGGGCAAAAACAGCGTGTTGGCATCGCAAGAGCATTGGCTACTTCACCGGATATATTAATCTGCGATGAAGCGACATCAGCGTTAGATCCGGATACAACAGCAGATATTCTCAGACTTCTGAAAAAGGTGAACAAAGAGCTTGGAATTACGATATTGCTCATCACACACGAAATGCATGTCATCCAAGAAATATGCGATCGTGTCGCTGTGATGGAAAGTGGAGAAGTGATTGAATCGGGGTCTGTGTTTGATACCTTTACAAATCCGCGGCATCCAACCACTAGGCGTTTCATACAGTCGGTGCAACAGGATCTCCCATCAGATGCATTGCTTCGGGAGTGGCGCGAAAAAGGAGGTAGGAAACTGTATCGTGTCATTTTTAAAGGCGAGGTGGCGAGCGATCCCGTCCTTTCGAGACTCACACAAAAATTCGGAGTGAATTTTAATATTGTATATGGTTCCATCCGTGAATTGCAGGAGAAGTTTTTTGGGAATTTGTTAGTTTCGTTTGACGGAGATGAGCATTCCGTGGAACTGCTCATTGCTGCACTGAAGGAAACCGTGGAGATTGAGGAGGTTGCTGTTCATGAAGGTTGATTGGACAACATTCTGGCCAAGAATTGTGGAGTCAACAGGCGAGACAGTCCTTATGGTCATTGCAACGCTCATCTTAGGCTCGGTTTTAGGAATTAGTATAGGTTTACTGCTTTACGTAACGAGAAAAGGGAATATCTTAGAAAAACAATGGGTGTTTCAAATACTGAATATCCTTATCAATATCATTCGTCCGATTCCTTTTATCATATTTCTTGTTGCGTTAAGTCCTGTAACAAGAGCGGTTGTAGGCTCGACAATCGGAACGTGGGCGGCTATCTTTCCAATGACCATTGCAGCATCCTTTGGTATCGCTAGGATTGTAGAAAATAACTTGGTCGGTATAGATCCTGGTGTTGTTGAAGCAGCTAAGGCAATGGGGGCAAGTCCGTTTCAAATCATTTTTACAGTCCTTATACCAGAGGCTCTCGGTCCTCTGATTCTTGGTTTGACGTTCGTCACCATCAGTTTAATAGATTTCTCTGCAATGGCAGGTACTGTCGGCGGAGGAGGATTGGGACATGTGGCGATGACATACGGATATCAGCGTTTCGATGGCAGTGTCATGCTGGTGACGGTAGTCATTCTGATTATCCTGGTCCAGGTAGCCCAATGGATAGGAAATACATTATCGCGAAAAGTTATGAGACGGTAGTTTTTTTGATCAAACACATATTAGGAGGAGATTATAAGATGAAAAAAGTAATTATCTATTTAGCAACGGTTCTAGTCGTATTGGCTTTGGCAGCATGCAGTCAGAAAAGTTCAGGAGAAGAAAAAGATGCAAATGTTGTAAAGATCGGCGTAACCGGGTCAGATGGAGAATTATGGCCAATCCTAAAAGAGAAAGCTAAGGCTGAAGGAATTGAAATCAAACTTATCGAGTTCTCCGACTACACATTGCCGAACCAGGCGTTAGCAAATGGAGATATCGATCTGAACTCATTCCAACACATTGCATTTCTCAAGCAATACACAAAAGAAAACAAAGCAGACTTGACTCCTATCGGTGCGACGCTCATTGCCCCGATGGGTATCTATTCTGAAAAGCTAACGTCAATCGAAGAGATTGGAGAGGGAGCCCGTATCGCAATCCCGGATGATCCATCTAACCAGGCGCGCGCTTTGAAACTATTGGAATCGGCAGGCTTGATTAAACTGGCAGATGATTTCGGATTGTTCGGCGATCCGTCGAAGATTGTCGAAAATCCGAAGAAACTCGACATCTATCCAATAGTAGCTCAACAAACTCCGCGTGTACTGCCGGATGTAGCAGCGTCTGTCATTAATAATGGAGTTGCAGGTCAAGCGGGGTTCGATCCAGTGAAAGATCCAATCTATCTGGAAGATAGTGAGGATGACAATACATTGCCGTATGTAAATATCTTTGCGGCTAGATCAGCAGATAAGAACAACGAAACCTACCAGCGGATTGTTGAATTATACCACGATGAAGACGTGAAAAAAGCGGTCGAGGCAGATACAAATGGCGGATCCATTGTGGTTGACATTTCCCAAGAAGAATTACTCAAAGTCTACAAAGGACTATAAAGGAGGAAACTATTATGAGTACAATAATTTCTGATCGAGATGTTATTATCCGTTCCATTGAATCCAACCGGGATCTATACATTCAAACCAGTCAGGAGATCCATGCGAATCCCGAAATCGGAAACCAGGAATTCTTTGCTAGTGAAAAACATGTCAATCTTTTAAAGGATGAAGGCTTTGAAGTGACAACAGCTGTAGCTGGACACGAAACTTCATTTTATGCAGTGAAAGACAGTGGCATTCCAGGGCCTGCCATTGCTTTCCTTGCCGAATACGATGCGCTTCCAGGGTTAGGTCATGCGTGCGGTCATAATATTATTGGTACTGCGAGTGTAGCTGCCGGTATTGCTTTGTCAAAGATAATTTCCGAGAGTGGAGGACGGGTAGTTGTGTTGGGGACACCTGCTGAAGAAGGGGGCCCAAATGGAAGTGCAAAGGGAAGTTTTGTCAAACACGGCTACTTAGAAGGAATTGACACCGCCTTAATGATTCACCCATCTGGGAAGACTGCATTGACGAGTGAAACGTTAGCTGTCGATCCGTTGGACTTCCACTTCTACGGGAAGCCTGCACATGCATCGGGTTCACCTGAAAAAGGAATTAATGCATTAGATGCTGTCATTCAACTCTTTAATGGGATAAATGCACTCCGGCAGCAGCTTCCATCGGACGTTAGAATCCATGGAATTATTACACATGGCGGAGATGCTCCTAATATTATACCTGAATATGCATCCGCACGCTTTTTCATCCGTGCCGAGAGCTGGTCGAAAACTGTCGAAACTTCGGACAAGGTTCGTGCAATAGCTGAAGGTGCAGCTCTTGCGACGGGAGCTGAAGTTCAAATAAAACGATTCCAAAATGAGGTCAAAGATTTTGTATTGAACTCTGTCTTAGATGGAATTCTGAGTGAGGAACTAGCAGCAGTAGGAGAAATTGTCCATACTGAAAAGAGGATTGGGAAGGGATCCACGGACGCAGGGAATATTAGTTATGAAGTCCCTACGGCACATCCTTATATAAAAATCGGCTCTGATGAGTTGATTGGTCATACGGATGAATTCAGGGAAGCCGCCAAATCATCCGTCGGCGACGAAGCGCTCATTAAAGGAGCGAAAGTGCTGGCAGCAACGGGATATAGATTGTTAACAGATGCTGAGCTTCTGCATCGTGTAAAAAAGGAATTTGAAAAGAGTTTGAATGAGAAACAGTGACCACGACCATTAAAACATCCATTACTTATGAGCAGCTTATTCTTCTTTCAATAAGGGGAATAAGCTGTTTTTACTTTGGCAATCTTCTATAGTAAAGGGATAGTCATCATTTATTTCCTTGAAAAGTCAGCTATAAACTGATATTGAAAGATGCGTTCTTTACGCACCTCACCGTAGCTAAATTTTCAGAAGTCCGATAAAATGAAGTAATCGATAAGGGTACAGGAGGAATTGCAGTGGCTGAACAGAAAAAGACATTTTATATTACAACACCGATTTATTATCCGAGTGGTAAATTTCATATCGGTACGGCTTATACAACGGTGGCATCCGATGCACTGGCAAGATACAAACGTCTTCAGGGCTTTGATGTACGTTTCTTGACGGGAATGGATGAGCACGGACAAAAGATTCAAGAAAAAGCGGAAGAAGCAGGGCGTCCTCCTCAAGAATACGTTAATGACATTGCTGACTATGCAAAGCGTATTTGGAAGTTGATGGACATTACGTATGATGACTTCATCCAAACGACGGAAGAGCGTCATAAACAGGCCGTACAGAAGATTTTCCAAAAATTCCTTGATAATGGAGACATCTATAAAGGGGAATATGAAGGGTGGAAGTGTATTCCTTGTGAATCCTATTTCACTGAAGCACAGCTAGTCGATGGTAATTGTCCGGATTGTGGGCGTCCGGTAGAACGTGTTGCTGAAGAATCCTATTTCTTTAACATGAAGAAGTATTCCGATCGTCTTCTTCAGTATTACGAAGACAATCCGGGATTTATCGAGCCGGAATCACGTAAAAATGAAATGATCAACAACTTCATCAAGCCGGGTCTAGAGGACTTATCCGTATCACGGGTTTCCTTTGACTGGGGCATTAAAGTTCCAGGTGATGCGAAGCATGTCATCTATGTGTGGGTGGATGCATTAACCAATTACATTACGTCACTAGGATACCTGTCGGACGACGAGTCGTTATTTAACAAGTACTGGCCAGCTGATGTTCAAGTGGTTGGTAAAGATATCGTCCGTTTCCATACGATTTACTGGCCGATTTTCTTGATGGCGTTAGACTTACCGTTGCCAAAGAAAGTATTCGCACACGGTTTTATCATGATGAAAGACGGTAAAATGTCTAAATCCAAAGGAAATGTCGTCTATCCTGACATGCTCGTAGAACGTTATGGACTGGACGCAACTCGTTATTTCCTCTTACGCGAGCTGCCGTTCGGACAAGACGGAACATTCTCTCCAGAATCATTTGTTGAACGGACAAATTACGATTTAGCAAATGACTTAGGAAACCTATTGAATCGTTCGGTCTCCATGATCAATAAGTACTTTGATGGTGTTGTGCCTGTTGGACTCACGGAGCCAACAGAATTTGACGAAAGTCTCCAATCGGCTATGAAATCCACCGTGCAAAAGTACGAAGCGTCTCTAGAAAAGATGCAGTTCAGTATCGTCCTTTCGGAGCTATGGTCACTCGTCTCACGTACCAATAAATACATTGACGAAACGGCACCTTGGGTTCTTGCAAAAGAAGAGGCGGATCGAGGAAAACTTGCCTCTGTCATGGTTCACTTAGTCCAGTCATTACGTCATATTGCGATCATGCTGCAACCATTCATGCCGGAATCTCCAAAAAAGATCATGGAACAGCTAGGACTAGACGAATCCCGATTAGCTTGGGATACGTTAGGGGATTTCAATACAATACCAGAAAACACGAAAGTGATTGAAAAAGGAGTACCGATCTTCCCGAGACTGGATAACGAAGTCGAAATTCAATATATTAAAGACCAAATGGCGATTTCTGCTCCTAAAGAGTCTGAAAAAGAAGAGTCTAAGAAAGAAGACCCGGTGGAAGAATCCTCGGAAATCACAATCGATGCGTTCAATGCGATCGATTTAAGAATTGCGACAGTGATCGCATGTGAAAAAATACCGAAAGCGGATAAATTACTCAAGCTCCAAGTGGACCTGGGTTACGAACAGCGACAAGTTGTATCAGGCATTGCAGAACACTACGAACCTGAACAATTGGTTGGTCAGAAAGTGATTGTGGTAGCCAATTTAAAATCAGTAAAATTACGCGGGGAATTATCTCAAGGGATGATTTTAGCAGGTACTTCAGACGGCGTGTTAAAGCTTGCAACAGCAGACGCATCTCTTGCTAATGGATCACGAGTGAAATAATATAGGGCAGCGGCTTTCTTCGGAGAGCCGCTGTTGCCTTTTGTTTGTAACCATTTTGTAATGAAACTGCGACACCAATGTAAAGACCAGGAAGTACACTATACCTTATGTGAGGCGAATGAAATGTTAATAGACACACATGTCCATTTAAATGATACACAATATGAACAAGACATAGACCAAGTGATTCAGCGAGCGCTTGATGCCGGTGTTGAAAGAATGGTGGTCGTCGGATTTGACCGCCCCACCATTAATCGAGCAATGGAGCTGACGGAAAAACACAGCTTCATATACGCGGTGGTCGGATGGCATCCGGTTGACGCAATCGATTGTACGGAAGATGATTTAAATTGGATTGAAGAGTTAGCTGCACATCCCAAAGTTGTAGGAATCGGAGAAACTGGACTCGATTATCATTGGGATAAGTCACCGAAAGAAGTTCAGCAAGAACTATTTCGAAAGCAAATACGACTTGCTCAAAAAGTGGAGTTACCGATTATCATCCATAATCGGGATGCAACAGCGGACGTCGTACGAATTTTGCAAGAAGAAGAAGCAGGGATCACAGGCGGTATTATGCACTGCTTCAGTGGAAGTGTAGAAACCGCTAAACAATGTATGGAGATGAACTTCATGATCTCTCTCGGCGGCCCGGTGACTTTCAAGAATGCCAAGATGCCAAAACAAGTTGCAACTGAAATTCCATTGGAGTATTTACTTGTAGAGACTGATGCGCCGTACCTTGCCCCTCATCCACATCGCGGAAAAAGGAATGAACCTGCATTTGTGGCACTTGTTGCAGAACAAATCGCGGAACTAAAAGGAATATCACTCGAAGAGGTAGAGAAAACTACGACTCAAAACGCTATGAAATTATTTTCCATCAACTGACTTGATTGCCGGAAGAATCGCCCATTCTTTGCAGGAAGGGGACTTCCGGCCTTCCTATGCGGGAAAGTTTGATCGGTTGACAGCGTGAAATTGAGCCTATATAATCAGCCGAGTGAATAAGGAGGAGATTTTTTCATGACGAAACGTACCATGGGAAACCCGTTCTTTCAATCACTGAGGATACAAAAAATCGCAGCTGTCACAGCGATTCTAGCGATTTTTATAACTGTTCTTTCTCTTGTCCTATTTGAAGGCACGAAGAAAAACATCACGCTTGAAGCGGGTGGTAAAACAGTGGAACTGAAAACACACGCGAACACAGTAGGAGATGTACTGGCACAGCGTGATATAGAAATTGGGTCACACGACGTAATTTCCCCCTCAGCAACAACGTCCATCAAAGATGGAATGACGATTGATTGGAAACAGGCGAACCCCGTTGCAATAAATATGAATAACGACTCGACGACAATCTGGACAACAAAGAATACCGTTAAAGACATACTGACAGAAGCTGGAGTTAAACTGTCAGAGCATGATTCAGTTGAACCGAGTCTAGAAAGTAAAGTGGAGAAGAAAAGTGAAATTACGATTGATAAAGCTTTTCAAGTCACGTTGAAAGACGGAAAAAAGTCTACAAAAGTTTGGTCAACTTCGACTACGGTCGCTGACTTTTTAAAGAACGAAAACATCCAACTAAGTGAATTGGATCGAGTAGAGAGCAACCAAGAGCAATTATTGCTTCCTAAATCTGTTGTCTCGATCGTTCGTGTGGAAAAGGTCACCGATGTAGTGGAAGAGACAACGGACTTTGACGTGAAAACACGTTCTGACGATAGTTTGCTGAAAGGACGGGAAAAGGTTGTCCGAGAAGGTGAAATTGGGAAAGTCAGAAAGAGATTCGAAATCGTCAAAGAGAACGGAAAAGAAGTATCACGTAAGTTGATCCGGGAACACGTTGTCGCACATCCAAAAGCCAAAGTAGTTTCAGTAGGCTCGAAAGTGGCGCTTGCTAGTGCAACACCGAAACCTTCTGCCGTGAAAACAACTTCAGCAAGTAAGACAAATGTTTCACGTGGAAATGGGAATGAGACTGGCAAAGTGATGTATATGAACGCGACGGCTTATACAGCGCATTGCACAGGGTGCAGTGGAATTACGGCTACTGGCATTAACTTAAGTGCCAATCCGAACTTGAAAGTCATTGCAGTAGATCCGAGTGTCATTCCACTCGGTTCAAAAGTATGGGTGGAAGGCTATGGCTACGCAATCGCGGGCGATACCGGAGGTGCTATTAAAGGTAATCGCATCGACTTGCACGTACCCAATGATGCAGCTGCAAAACAATTCGGCAGACGTCAAGTGCAAATCAAAGTATTAAACTAACGATACGCACAGACTATAGGATCAGTTTCTACAATCCGCATGGCTAAATACGAGCCATGCGGATTGTTGCGGTCACAGACGTATTCTGTACAATAGCCCTTACAGCCGTTAGAATTAAAGAAGGATTATTTTCAGGGAAGCAATTACCTGGAACAGACAGGAAAAGCGCGCATGAACATACCTTGCAGGAAAGAGGAATACAGTGGATATAAAAGAAGTCATCGTAGTCGAAGGGAAATCTGACACGATTGCCATTCAACGGGCAACTGGTGCAGATACGATTGAAACCAACGGCTCGGCAATCGGTCAGGAAGTACTGACTAAAATCCGGCACGCTCAACAAACACGTGGCGTTATCGTTTTTACGGATCCCGACTATCCAGGCAGACGAATCCGGGCAATCATCGAACAGCACATTCCAGACGTCAAACACGCTTTCTTACCTAAAGATCGTGCAATCGCGAAAAATGGAAAGAAAGTTGGAATTGAGCACGCTACGGATGAAGACATTCGTAATTGCTTAAAAGCCGTCTACACAGTCGATACAACTATAATAGAAGAAACACCGCGGGATCTGCTAATTGAAGCACGACTAATTGGGCATCCTGAATCTAAAAAGCGACGCGATCGATTAAGTGAACTCTTACAAATTGGTCAAGTGAATGGCAAGGGATTGCAGAAGCGGCTAACCATGTTTCGGATAAGCGAGACGGCCCTTATGCAAGCCCTATTAACGATAGACGAGGAGGAAGAGGAATGATGAAAGACATCGCAACTCCTGGGCGAACAAAGGAAATACTGGAAAAGCACGGATTTTCCTTTAAGAAAAGTTTGGGGCAGAACTTTTTGATCGACCCGAATATATTAAAAAACATCATTTATCACGCAGGCATCGATGAGAAATCGGGCGTCATTGAAATCGGACCAGGGATTGGAGCACTGACGGAACATATTGCCCGTGCTGCTGGAAAAGTGGTTGCATATGAAATTGATGATCGGTTATTGCCGGTTTTAGAGGACACCCTATCTCCCTATTCAAATGTCAAGGTCATACACCAAGACATACTGGACGTCGATTTGAATGCGGCCATCGAAGAGCATTTCTCTGATGTTGACGAAGTGACGGTAGTCGCAAACCTGCCTTACTACGTAACAACACCCATCATTATGAAGTTTTTGATGGGCAAAGTCCCGATTGAGCGAATGGTCATCATGATGCAACACGAAGTTGCAGATCGTATCACTGCTGTTCCAGGGACAAAAGCATATGGGTCCCTTTCAATTGCAATTCAGTATTATATGGACGCGGAAGTCGCGATGATTGTCCCTAGAACCGTCTTCATGCCGCAGCCGAATGTAGAGTCAGCGGTACTTCGATTGTCCCGGAAAACAGAGCCGCCAGCTTCGGTTATCGACGAAGAGTTTCTATTCAAAGTGGCAAGAGGGTCTTTTGTCCAACGACGGAAAACCATTCTGAACAACTTGCAAACTTCTCTTCATCAAGGGAAAGCAAAAAAAGACGCAATACTAGAAGGGCTCTCCAAAGCAGGCATCGATCCGGTGAGAAGGGGAGAAACCCTCTCTATAGAAGAATTTGCAAACCTTTCGAATGCGTTGTATGAAGAGTTTGGAAGAAGCGAAAAATAAGACATCCTACAGTTATGACTATTTTAAGAAAAAAAGAATGTCGAAAGATGAAAAAATGCTACAAAAGGATTGACAAACATTATTTCAACCTGTTAAAATTTAAATTTTAATTGACAGAACTTTTTAACTGTGTTATGATAATACACAGTGAGGTGGAAGCGACGTGCCAAAAACATTAGCGGACATTAAAAAGTCATTGGATGCTCACTTAGGAAAACGTCTGCACCTTCGTGCAAACGGCGGTCGTAAAAAAACGATCGAAAGAGCTGGTATCCTTCGTGACACGTATCGTGCGGTATTTGTAGTGGAACTTGATCAGGACGAAAATGCTTTTGAACGGGTATCATACAGCTATGCGGATATTTTAACTGAAGCAGTTGAAATAACGATACTGGACGGTGGAGACACCACAGCGTTTGAGATTAAATAGCACTTTTATCATTTTTTGATTTATTTCTAAACAAAACACCTCCCGCTTTCTAACGAAAGCGGGAGGTGTTTTTTTCTTGATCATGTTCATACTACACGTGTCAGCCAAGAAGGAGGAAACCTAAATGGCGAGAAGAAACGGCGTAATGTCTGAGCAATTGAAAGAAGAGATTGCAAAAGAACTTGGGTTTTACGATGTTGTTCAACGTGAAGGTTGGGGAGGCATCAAATCGCGGGATGCAGGGAACATGGTGAAACGCGCAATTGAGATGGCGGGACAAGGAATGGCGGATAAAGATCGACCGCAATAATGTTCGTTGACCCCTGTTGTGTACTACCCAAATCCAACGAATGGCTGACAAAAAGGGCTGCTGCTGCGCACACTGTGTGCTTTGCACAGCTCTTTTTTTGTCCAGCCCTTGTTTTTTTGTCGAATCTAGGCACTTTTATAACTGCCTATGGTAAAATAGTGAGCAATGAAGTTTGAATGGAGGCAGCCAGATGAGTATGATATCTGAAAAAGCGCCAGCTAAAATAAATTTAACGCTCGATGTCCTGCAAAAACGTCCAGATGGTTTTCATGAAGTTGAAATGATTATGACTACAGTGGACCTTGCAGATCGTATTTGGCTGAGACCTTTAGAACGTGGCATTACAATCTGTTCTTCAGAACGGTTTGTGCCGAATGATAAACGTAATCTGGCATGGCAGGCAGCGGATATTTTGCGCAAGAAATTTGATATCCGAAGCGGTGTTGAAATCACTCTCGACAAAAATATCCCGGTAGCAGCCGGATTAGCAGGAGGCAGCTCGGATGCAGCTGCCACTTTACGGGGATTGAATAGAATGTGGAACCTCGGACTATCTTTGGATGAGCTGGCGGTGCTCGGTGCTAGTATCGGTTCAGACATTCCGTTTTGTGTCTATGGCGGAACAGCTCTTGCGTCCGGTCGCGGAGAACAGATTGAGCATTTATCTGTACCGCCTAATTGTTGGGTAGTACTTGCTAAACCTCCAATTTCAGTGTCGACTGCAGACATTTACGGAGGCCTGGATATCCAAAAGATCGAACATCCCGATACAGCAGGAATGATGGATGCACTCGCTTCTTCCGATTATGAAATGATGTGTAAGAAGGTAGGGAATGCATTGGAGCCAGTTACAATGCGTCTTCATCCTCAAGTGAGCGTACTGAAAGAACAAATGCTCAAGTTCGGAGCCGACACAGTGCTGATGAGTGGAAGTGGTCCTACGGTTTTTGGACTCGTTGAGCACGAATCACAAGTTGCCCGCATTTATAATGGATTGAAAGGTTTCTGTCCAGAAGTGTATGCGGTGCGGATGATGGGCGAGCGTAACAACCTTGCTTGAAAACGGACGATTGTGGTAGTCTGAAGTTATAATATTCGGGTTTTAGGAGTTGTTGGACATGAAATGGAAGAGGAGTGAACGTCTCGTTGAGATGACACGCCATCTGTTGGAGAACCCTCACCAACTCATCCCGCTAACGGTTTTCTCAGAACGTTTTCAGGCAGCAAAATCATCAATCAGTGAAGACCTGACGATTATTAAAGAGACATTTGAAGAAAGTGGAACCGGAAAACTATTGACAGTTTCAGGAGCCGCTGGTGGAGTGAAATACATTCCCCTGATGTCTGATCGAGCGGTGCGAGAGGTGATCGCACAATTGATTGAAGAACTAAGTCACTCAGACCGGCTATTGCCAGGCGGATACTTATATATGACGGACTTGCTCGGGAACCCGCAATTAATGGACAAAGTGGGAAGAGTATTTGCATCGGCTTTCTCCAATCACGGCATTGATGTCATCATGACAGTGGCGACGAAGGGAATCCCGATCGCACAAGCGATTGCGCGTCATTTGAATGTCCCTGTCGTGATTGTGAGACGAGATAGTAAAGTGACCGAGGGATCGACAGTGAGCATAAACTACGTTTCCGGATCGACACGGAGAATCCAAACGATGGTGTTGTCCAAACGCAGTATGAAGAGCGGGCAAAAAGTCTTGGTGACGGATGATTTCATGAAAGCCGGAGGAACGATGCTCGGCATGCGCCACTTGGTCGAAGAGTTTGGTTGTGAATTGGCAGGTGCCGCTGTGCTCGTAGAGTCTGAACACACAGAAGAGGTCCTTGTAGCAAACTACCGCTCCCTCGTAAAGCTATGTAAAGTGAACGAACGGGATCGAACGATTGAACTGGAAGACGGCAACTACTTTTTGGAAGGTGGAGACGTACGATGAACTATGTAGCGACTGAACAAGCGCCAAAAGCGATCGGCCCTTACGCGCAAGCTGTGAAGGTGAACGGATTGGTATACACATCTGGGCAAATTCCATTGAATACAGATGGGGAAGTTGCTGGAACGACCATTGAAGAACAAACAAACCAAGTGTTTGAAAACTTGAAAGCAGTGCTTGCAGAAGCGAATTCATCTTTAACACAAGTTATTAAAGCAACAGTTTTCATTAAAGATATGAATGAGTTCGCAGCACTCAACGAAGTGTACGCAAAACATTTTGGAAATCACACGCCAGCTCGTTCAACAGTGGAAGTGGCACGTCTCCCAAAAGATGTGAAAGTTGAAATCGAAGTGGTTGCGTTGGCAGCCGAGTGATACAAAGCGTTCCTTTCAGGGAGCGTTTTTTTTTGCGGGAGAAGAAATTTTAAATAATCGGAAAAATTTAAAAGTGGATAGAGGAATTTAAAAACTTTTGTAGAAAATGTACTGCATACAGTTTTCGAGAAAGGGGAATGGGGACGAGTATGCAAGTTACTAATGTTCGTTTAAGAAAGATCGAAACCAATGGAAGAATGCGTGCAATCGCATCTATTACATTTGACGAGGAATTTGTTGTGCATGACATACGGATCATTGAAGGTAATGATGGCCTTTTTGTAGCGATGCCAAGCAAACGTACGCCAGATGGTGAGTTTCGCGATGTGGCACACCCTATCAATCCTGCCTCCCGGACAAAGATTCAAGAGGCTGTTTTGGAGGCCTATTTTTCAAAAGAAAAAGAACCAGTGCTTGAAGAAGCGATTGTATGAATGAAAATCTGTCGATGAATCGTCACAGAGCCGCGGCTAATTTGAGCCGCGGCTCTTTCCACGCGATTGCGGCTCTCCTCAAATTGAAAAAAGATATTAATAATAGAATAATGTCATCAACTTGTCAAGTAGGAATAGTTGAAAAATCCTCTTCACTCAGCTATAGTCATATATGAAAATATAGATGGGGGACGGCTCATGACACATACATATGCAATTGTTTTGGCGGCTGGTCAAGGCACACGCATGAAATCCAATTTATATAAGGTGCTTCACCCAGTCTGTGGTAAACCAATGGTGGAACACGTGATTGATCACGTAAAAGGTATTGGGGCAGATCGAGTAGTAACAATTGTTGGACATGGGGCAGAACTCGTTGAAGAGACGCTTGGTCAAAAGAGTGAATACGTCCTTCAATCAGAACAGTTAGGAACAGCACACGCTGTTCAGCAAGCAGAACAGCTTCTAGGTGAATTGGAAGGGACTACACTCGTAGTCTGCGGAGATACGCCGCTAATCCGTTCAGAAACAATGGATGCACTTGTACGCAAACACAAAGAGCTTGGCGCAAAAGCCACTATTCTCACTGCGATTGCAGATAATCCTACTGGATACGGCCGCATTATCCGCGGTGAACAGGGCGAGGTGCTTCGTAATGTGGAACAAAAAGATGCGACGCCTGAAGAACAAGCGGTCACTGAAATCAACACAGGAACGTATTGTTTTGATAACCGAGCTCTTTTTGACGCACTTAAAAGAGTGAAGAATGACAACGCACAAGGTGAATACTACTTACCGGATGTAATGGGTATCCTTCAATCTGAAGGAGCACTGATCGGAGCCCATGTATCTGATGATTTCAGCGAGACACTAGGTGTCAATGATCGCGTAGTGCTTGCACAAGCAGAGGCCGTCATGCGTCACCGTATCGCTGAAAAACACATGCGCAATGGAGTGACTATCATCGCCCCTGAAACAACTATAATCAGTGCTGATGCAATTATTGGTCGCGACACGGTCATTCAGCCAGGTACGATTATTGAAGGTCGCAGTAAGATTGGTGAAGAATGTACAATTGGACCGAACAGCCACATTATTCACAGTGAAATAAGTAATCGGACATCGATTCATTCGTCCGTAGTCAAGTCAAGCAAAATCGGCTCGGATACGACGGTCGGTCCTTTCGCTCATATCCGTCCAGAAACGGATCTTGGCAATCATGTAAAAGTCGGTAACTTCGTCGAGATTAAGAAATCATCGTTCGGAGAAGGAAGTAAAGTGTCCCATCTCAGTTATATCGGAGATGCTGAAGTAGGCGCTTCGGTCAATATTGGCTGCGGGTCTATTACAGTAAACTACGATGGTAAAAATAAGTTCAAGACAATCATTGAAGATGAAGCATTCATCGGTTGCAATTCCAATTTAGTAGCACCGGTCACAGTAGGAAAAGGTTCTTATATAGCTGCGGGTTCAACAGTTACTAAAGATGTCCCGGTAGACTCTCTTGCAATTGCACGTGCTCGCCAAGAGAACAAAGTAGGATATGCAGAAAAACTAAACTCTAAACGATAAAACAGGAGGTCCATCATGGGCAATCAATATCCAAATCACAAACTTAAACTTTTTACTTTAAACGCAAACGAGCCTTTAGCAAAAGAGGTAGCCGATGTTATTGGCCGGCCACTCGGCGAATGCTCTGTAAAACGTTTTAGTGATGGAGAAGTTCAGATTAACATCGAAGAAAGTATCCGTGGCTGTGATGTTTTTGTCATTCAGTCAACATCGTACCCTGTCAATGACAACCTAATGGAACTCCTGATAATGATCGATGCATTGCGTCGCGCATCCGCTCGTACGATCAACGTCGTAATGCCTTACTATGGCTATGCACGTCAAGACCGTAAAGCACGTTCCCGCGAGCCGATCACAGCGAAGCTCGTTGCAAACTTGCTTGAAAAAGCAGGCGCGGACCGCGTAATCGCAATGGATCTGCATGCACCGCAAATCCAAGGGTTCTTTGATATTCCGATCGATCACTTGGTTGCCGTACCGTTGCTTTCAGATTACTTCAAGAACCAAGGTTTCAAAGGGGACGATATCGTTATCGTGTCACCAGACCACGGCGGAGTGACACGTGCTCGTAAAATGGCGGATCGCTTGAAAGCACCGATTGCAATCATCGACAAGCGCCGACCAAAGCCTAATGTCAGTGAAGTCATGAACATTGTCGGACATGTAGATGGCAAAATTGCCATACTAATCGATGATATCATTGATACGGCAGGTACAATCACTGCTGGAGCAAATGCAATTATCGAAAGTGGAGCAAAAGAAGTCTATGCATGTTGCACACATCCAGTATTGTCTGGACCAGCAATTCAACGTATTAATGACTCACAGATCAAAGAATTGGTGATTACGAACACAATTGAACTTCCAGAAGACAAGAACTCACCTAAAATCAAGCAGCTTTCTGTTGCAAAACTCATCGGTGATGCAATTGTGCGCGTGTTTGAAGAGAAATCAGTGAGCACATTATTCGACTGAGCCGTCACACAAGCTGTCTGTGATTGTGCATGAAATGTTTTGGAATGTCTTGTATCGGGTATTTAGTATGTAGGCAAACTTTATATAAAAAAGGGGACTAAACATATGAGTACAGCACTACAGTCAGAAAAACGAGAAATTGCACCACAATCAGTATTGCGTCAATTACGTCATGAAGGAAAAGTTCCTTCTGTCGTATACGGTTTTAAAACGGAACCAACATCCATCACTGTGGAAGAACGTGATCTCCTTAAAACGATTCAAAAACATGGACGTAATGGAGCATTCAAATTGAATGTGGATGGTAAGCAAGTAGACGTCATGTTAAGTGACTATCAAGCTGACGTACTGACAGGAAAAGTTGAGCATGCGGACTTCTTGGCAATCAACATGTCTGAAGAGCTTGAAGTGGATGTGACAATTCACTTAACAGGAGAGTCTGTTGGTGAGAAAGCAGGCGGAGTTGTTCAACAGCCACTATGGGAAGTGAAAGTGAAAGCTAAACCTTCTGACATTCCAGAGCACATCGATGTAGATGTATCTAAATTGGATATTGGTGAAGCCATTCAAATTTCGGATTTACGCGCAGGCGCGAAGTATGAAATATTGAACGAAGATGAAGAAACGGTTGTTCTTGTCTCTGCTCCACGGACTGCTGAAGAACTAGAAGCGCTCGACGAAGAGACATCTAGTGAAAATGCACAACCTGAAGTTGTAAATGAGAAAGATGGAGACCAAGAATAATCACAAAGAGCGCACGGCATTCCGTGCGCTTGTTTTTTCGTTTGTCGATTTTTTGAAAGAAAGAGAGTAATTAGATGAAAATGATAATTGGGCTCGGCAATCCGGGCAAGCAATATGTGTCGACCCGTCATAATGTCGGGTTTCAAGCAGTCGACTTACTGTCAGAACAGCTTAACGCTCCTGCTATGCAAACGAAGTTCAACGGGATGATCACCACGGTCCGTGTAGGAATGGAAAAAGTGATGCTCGTGAAGCCTTTAACGTATATGAACCTATCTGGTGAATGTGTGCGTCCCCTCATGGACTATTATGGAGTGAATGCTGACGAAATCGTTGTCATTTATGATGATTTGGATCTTACCCCGGGCAAACTGCGTCTTCGCGAAAAAGGCGGAGCAGGCGGTCATAACGGGATGAAATCATTGATTGCCCACTTGGGGACGAACGAATTCAATAGGATTCGCATTGGTGTCGGCAGGCCAGACGGACCTATGAGTGTCGCAGATTATGTATTAGGTGCATTCAGCAAAGACGAACAGCCGAGGATTCAAGAAGCTGTGGAAAAAAGTGCTTCCGCTTGCCGGGCATGGACTGACCGGACATTTCTTGAGATTATGAACGAATATAACGGAGCATAAGCATAAGTCCGCCCACACCTGCCTATACTTGTACAAAAAGAGAGGCGGTCTGATGGGTGATTTCTTATCGTTGTAAACATTGCCAGACTGAAATCGGTTCAATTCCGTTCGCATCCGTCGAGGAAACGATCCGTGAATTACTAAAGGCTGATGAAACCAACAAGGAGCGCTTTGTCGAAGTGACTCACTATGGAGGGCTCGAAGTTCGTTGTATTTGCGAACAGTGCGAGTGTTCCATGCAGGCGTCTCCGAATTACTATACAGTTGATAAGTGGCTTCAATAAGAAGCCTGGCTTTGGCACCTTTCGAGGATGTGCAAAGCTTTTTGTGCTTATCCATTTCATGGAGAAAGGGACGGATTTGAATGGATTCACTAGTAAACTACTATGAAACGACTGCAGAGATTCAGCGATTGACGAGCGAACTGAAACAAGGGCACGATCGCCAATTGCTCACTGGATTAGCGGGTGGTGCAAAGACACTCCTCTTCCAAGCGCTGCAACAAGAAACGGGCCGTCCAATGCTCATTGTCTCGCCGAATATGTTGCAAGCACAGCGTACATATGAAGACCTTGTCAAGCTTTTGGGCGACACTCATGTCCACTTATACCCTGCAGAGGAGCTAGTTGCTGCGGACTTCGCTTTTGCCAGCTTCGAACTCCGTGCAGGACGTATTGATACATTGAACCATTTGGCGACACATACAGAAGGGATTTACATCACACCTGTTGCGGGTTTGAAAAAAATTGTCCCTTCCAAGGAAAGATGGGAAAGCAGCACATTATCTGCTGCAATCGGTGACTCGATTGAAACGAATGAGTGGCTCCAGCGTTTGACGAGTATGGGATATACCCGTCAGGACATGGTGACAGCACCGGGCGAATTTGCTTTGCGCGGCGGCATTTTGGATGTCTATCCACTCACAACGGAAGATCCTGTTCGAATCGAACTCTTTGATACGGATATCGATTCCATTCGTACATTTTCCGCTGAAGATCAGCGCTCCAAAGGAAAGCTAGAACAACTGACCCTGTTACCTGCAACCGAGTTTACATGGTCTGCGGATGACCTGCATCAGATAGCAGACAAGCTGGAAGGAGCTCTTTCAAAGAGCTTGAAGAAAGTGAAAGATGAGCTCGTAAAAGAGAATTTGTTAGTGTCGATCTCAGGGGATATCGAACTGATGAGAGCTGGAGTTCAACCAGACAACATGGTGAAGTACGCTGGATTTGCAGGAGACCAAGTAGCGGAGCTTGGCAGTTACTTACCGGCACATGCGCTGGTCGTATTTGATGAAATCAATCGCATACAGGAAACCGCAGCAACTTTGGAAAAAGATGAGGAAGAATGGCGGATGTCCTTACTGGAAGAGGGGAAAATCGTCCATGACGCCAAGCTCTCTGTTTCATTCACCGAAGCTCATGCTGCATTGAATACGAAAACTATCTACCTGTCTTTGTTCACAAGAAGTATGCCTGGAATCACGGTGAAGGAAATCATTTCGTCTTCATGTAAACCCATGCAGCAGTTTCACGGTCAAATGAACCTGTTGAAATCCGAAATGGAACGGTGGCAGCACAATCATTTCAATGTCTTCATCCTTGCTGAAGGGAAGGAACGTGTAGATCAGGTCCATTCCATTTTAAGGGATTATGATATAGAGGCGACGGAGAACGGAGCTGCGACAAAAGAAGGAATGATCACGGTAGTGGATGGCAGTCTGCACGCAGGCTTTGAACTTCCATTGCATCGTCTTGCCGTTCTTACTGATGGGGAGCTTTTCAAAGGGAAACCGAAGCGGAAGACACGTCCTCAAAAAGCGTCCAATGCTGAACGCATCAAAAATTACTCGGAGATTCAACCCGGCGATTACATCGTTCACGTCAATCATGGGATTGGTAAGTACTATGGAGTCGTCACGCTGGAAGTCAGTGGGATCAGTAAAGACTACCTCGATATTCGATACCGAGGCGAAGACAAGTTATTCGTCCCTGCGGATCAAATCGATTTAATCCAAAAATACGTGGCCTCTGGTGAGAAGGAACCGAAACTTCATAAACTGGGCGGGGCCGAGTGGAAGAAGACGAAAACGAAAGTCACTGCTGCGGTAAAAGATATTGCGGATGATCTCATAAAGTTGTATGCCGAACGTGAGGCGCAAAAAGGTTATGCATTTTCTGAAGATGATGATCTCCAACGTTCGTTTGAAAATGCCTTTCCTTACGAAGAAACTGAAGATCAGCTCCGCTCGATTGTGGAAGTGAAGCAAGATATGGAAAAGGAACGTCCAATGGATCGATTGTTATGTGGAGACGTTGGATATGGCAAAACAGAAGTTGCGATTCGTGCAGCGTTCAAGGCGGTATTGGATGGGAAGCAAGTTGCCTTTCTTGTCCCTACCACCATCTTGGCGCAGCAACACTTCGACACTATGAAAGCCAGATTCGCAGACTTTCCGATAGAAGTATCATTGTTGAATCGCTTCCGGTCCAAGAAACAGCAAACGGAAACGAAAAAGGGCTTGAAAAACGGTACGATTGACGTTGTCGTAGGTACGCACCGACTGTTATCTAAAGATGTCGCCTATCAAGACTTGGGACTGCTTATTGTCGATGAAGAACAGCGTTTCGGTGTCACGCACAAAGAAAAGCTGAAACAGCTGAAGACGAATGTCGATGTCTTAACCTTGACTGCGACGCCTATTCCAAGGACGTTGCATATGTCGATGATCGGTGTGCGGGATCTGTCTATCATTGAAACGCCGCCAGCGAACCGTTTTCCTGTACAAACGTATGTCATGGAAAATAACCTTGCGTTAACACGTGAAGCGATAGAACGGGAGATGTCCCGAGGCGGACAGGTTTTCTATCTGTATAACCGTGTAGAAGATATGGCCAAGAAGGTCGATGAAATCCGTCAGCTTGTCCCTGAAGCCCGCGTCGGTTTCGCTCATGGACAAATGGGGGAGGCTGCATTAGAAGAGGTCATTCTAAGTTTCCTGGAGGGGGAGTATGACGTTCTCGTCACGACAACGATTATTGAAACGGGAATCGATATCCCGAACGTCAATACCCTACTCGTGCACAATGCCGATCGAATGGGGCTCTCTCAGTTGTATCAGTTAAGAGGGCGCGTTGGACGTTCGAATCGTGTGGCATATGCGTATTTCCTTTATGAGCGAGACAAAGTTCTGACGGAAGTCGCGGAAAACCGACTTCAGGCCATAAAAGAATTCACCGAACTCGGATCCGGATTTAAAATCGCGATGCGCGATTTGTCCATTCGCGGTGCAGGAAATCTACTTGGATCCCAACAACATGGGTTCATCGACTCTGTCGGCTTTGACTTATACTCTCAAATGCTTCAAGATGCGGTCGAAGAGAAACAAACTGGCATTTCGAAAGAGGATCGCCCGGATCTTGAAATTTCACTCCCCATCAACGCCTATTTACCGGATACGTACATTAAAGATGGATATCAGAAGATCCAAATGTACAAACGCGTAAAAGCGATTGAAGTGGAAGAGGACTTCAACGAATTGTGGGATGAAATGACGGATCGCTTCGGGGACCTTCCATTTGAAGCCGAATTGCTTCTTCGTGTCGGTCGATTGAAGGCTTGGGGCAAAGCCGCGGGGGTTGTTTCGATTAAGAAACGGCAAACTATGATTGAGATCCGCTTCTCACCTGAAGGAACAGCAACAATTGACGGAGCAAAACTTGTATCGGAATCGCTCAGTTTCGGACGTGCCGTCGGTTTCACAATGGAGAATGGAAGTTTGCTTATTACAATCGATGATCGACGCCTAGGACAACAGACTGAATTTGACATATTGGAAGCGATTATGCGTCTTTTACAAGGCGCAACCAAAGAAACGACGGAAGTGGATGCCGGATAGAGCCACCTCTGCATAAAATGCCCATGTATGAACCATACTGAAACCGTAGCGCGGATTTCATATGGAAAGTGAGGCATCATGCATGAAGGCAACCGGTATCGTCCGCAGAATCGATGACTTAGGAAGAGTGGTCATCCCAAAAGAGATTAGACGAACACTTCGGATTCGCGAAGGGGATCCACTCGAAATTTTTACGGACCGTGATGGGGAAGTCATTTTGAAGAAATATTCCCCGATTTCAGAGCTCGGGCAATTTGCGGTGGAATATGCAGAAACGTTGTATCAGACACTCGGCACTCCGACGCTCATCAGTGATCGGGATGAAGTGATTGCTGTAGCAGGACTTGCGAAAAAGGACTACATGAACCGTCAAATCTCCTCAGATGCAGAAGAAATGTTAACGAAACGGACAATGATCACTGAGAAGATGGAGAAAACGGTTGAATGGGTTCCTGGACAAATCGAACAAGTGAAATCGTATTGTGTGACGCCAATCGTCGTCAACGGGGATACGATTGGAGCCATTTATCTACTTTCGAAAGTCCATTTCATTGGTGAACCGGAACAGAAAACTGCAGAAACCGCAGCTCTATTTTTAGCAAAACAAATGGAACAGTAACGCCCCTGCACAACCTGAGGAACTCGGGATGTGCAGGTTTTTTTGTGATTGTCTTGTCATGCTGTCGTTTCAAGCTTCGAATGGTATAATGGACACCATCTACAAAACGAAAGAGGATTCAGTATGGCAACATCGGAATGGAATATGAAAACATTCATGAAAGGCGCCTCGATTTTAACGATATCTGCCCTCATTGTGAAACTGCTCGGAGCTGTCTATCGTGTACCTTTTCAAAATCTGGTGGGGGACAAAGGATTTTATATTTACCAGCAAGTGTACCCTTTCATCGGGATTTTCATCATCTGGACAACGTATGGGGCGGCCGTTGCGATTTCCAAGTTGCTGGCAAGTTCGCAACTACCTGATGAACGCCGGGCCATTTTAAAGTTATCTTTTCTATATTTAGGTGTGCTAAGTATCGTTGCTTTCGCTGCACTCTTCTCAGGAGCGACCCTAATCGCTTCTCTTATGGGTGATCCAGAGTTAGCCCCCCTGTTACGGACTGGCGCATATGTATTGCTCGTCATGCCGTTTCTTGCGGTATTTAAAGGAACATTCCAATCGCGTGGAGAAATGGTACCGATTGCCGTTTCTGGTGTGGGAGAGCAAGGAATCCGTGTTGCAATCATTCTTATCGGTACCTGGGCGGCGGTCCAATCAGGCGCGTCTTTATACGAAACTGGAACGATTGCTGTTTGGGGCGCCGTCATCGGTCAGACCGCAGGTGTCATATTGCTAGCTTTGTGGAGCCGCAAATCGTTAAATGCATCTGTTATCGGACTTTCTATAGATAAACGAAAAGTAATAAAAGAGCTCACACTGGTCAGCTTAAGTGTCAGTGCAAGTTCGCTAATTTTACTGTTGTATCAGATGGCGGATGCGTTTACGATCTTGAATTTATTAACCGGTTCCGGTATCCCTGAAGAGTTCGCCATGACAGGGAAAGGGATTTACGACCGAGGACAGCCGCTGGTCCAGCTCGGCAGTCTCATCGCAACAACGCTAGCAATGGCAATTGTTCCGCTAATCTCACATCACACAACGACTTCTGGTGGCCAGAGCGCATGGCCGTTTGTTCGTTTGACCTACCGCGTGGCCATTTTGTTCGGCTGGGCAGCGGCAGTCGGGCTCGCTGCTCTGTTACCGCAAGTCAACGTGCTGTTATTTGAAACGAACGAAGGTTCATTTGCACTTGCTGTGTTCTGTGTGCAGATATTCTGGCTTTCTCTCGTATTGCCGTTATGTGCCATCTTGCAAGGGGCGGGATCAGGGAAGATACCAGCATTGTTACTGCTTATCGGACTCGCAGTAAAAATTATTGCGAACCTTCTGCTCGTTCCTATATATGGAATAACTGGCGCAGCATTCGCCGGAAATATGGGGTTTGCAGTAACGGCAGCGGGTTTGCTCATCTATTTTAAAAAAATGTGGCCAGAGCGACTTGCCCCTGGTCGTTTCTATGGTTGGATTTTATTCGCTACGGTTGCAATGGTTGGCGTGGTCGAGCTATGGCTGTGGATCAGTAACACCTTCATCCAAGGAGAAAGCTCAAGATCCGTTGCAGCTTTGACTGCATTTCCTGCAGTGATGTTAGGGGCCTCCGTGTTCCTCATCATTGTCATGAAGTCCCGTATCTTGGCAGAGAAGGATTGGTACATGTTACCATTCGGTAAGCGATTGGCTGGAGTACAACTAGTATTGACAAAAAAGAGAAGGTGATGGCATGCATATAATTACGATTGTAGGACTTGGTTCAGGGGAACTGGATCAGCTGTCCGTTGGAGTTTACCGGAAACTGAAAGAAGCACAGACACTCATTGTCCGGACAGATCAGCATCCTGCTGTGGATGAACTGAAGTCAGAAGGCGTGCAAATGACGAGTTTTGACAGTGTGTATGAATCCCAGGATGCATTTGAAGCGGTCTATGATGAAATTGTTGCCAAGCTGCTGAAGCTGGCGGAAGAGAAACCTGTTACTTATGCAGTCCCTGGTCATCCACTCGTTGCAGAGCGTACGGTCCAGCTGCTCATTGAGAGAGAGAAAGAAGGACAAGCAGTACTCGAAATTGCTGGAGGGAACAGCTTTCTGGATCCCATTTTTGCGGCACTTCGAATTGATCCGATTGAAGGGTTTCAACTTGTGGATGGCACTGAATTACGACACGACGAGTTACAGATGCGTCAGCATGTACTGATTGGCCAAGTGTATGATTCCTTTGTTGCGTCTGATGTGAAGTTAACGTTGCTGGAAAAGTACGCAGTGGATCATCCAGTTACGATCGTGACGGCTGCCGGTACGTCTGCTGAAGAAGTGCGTACGGTGCCGCTCGTTGAATTGGATCGGGAAACACGTATAGATAATTTAACAACAGTTTACCTGCCGCCTGTTGTTGAACAGACGGACCGTTTAAAGGAATGGCATACATTCCGCGAGATTATTGCAAAACTGCGGAGTCCCGAAGGGTGTCCGTGGGATCGTGAGCAGACCCACGAATCATTGAAGCGGTATATGATTGAAGAAGCGCATGAAGTGCTGGATGCCATTGACCGTGAAGACGATAACGATTTGGTTGAAGAACTAGGCGATGTCTTATTGCAAGTGTTCCTGCATGCTCAAATTGGCGAAGATGATGGATACTTTACGATAGAGGATATTTTGCAGGCCGTTGGCGATAAGATGATTCGCAGGCATCCTCATGTATTTGGAGAAACCGATGTGGCAGATGCCGATGAAGTCTTACGAAACTGGCAAGATATTAAGAGTGAAGAGAAGCCGAAGAGGGATTCATTGCTGGACGGACAGACACTATCCAGTTCTTCACTTCTAACGTCCTTCAACTACCAGAAAGCCGCTGCGCGTGTAGGGTTTGACTGGCCAAACGTTGAAGGCGCTTTCGAGAAGTTCGAAGAAGAATGGCAAGAATTCAAAGACGAGGTGGCAGATGGAACTCAGGACTCGAGGACAGACGAGCTCGGGGATGTCTTTTTCACACTAGTGAACATCGCAAGGTTCTTAAAATTGTCCCCTGAGGAAGCGATGCAGCACGCCAATCAGAAATTCAACAATCGATTTTCTTATATTGAGCGTGCTGTACTGGCAGGCCGTGGGTCGTTTGACGAGTATACGGTGGAGGAACTCGAAGAATTTTGGCAACAAGCAAAACGCGAAGGAGGAACACAGGATGAGACTCGATAAATTTTTAAAAGTGTCACGGTTGATCAAACGCCGAACCCTTGCTAAGCAAGTAGCGGACCAAGGTCGTATTACGATTGATGGAAAAGTAGCAAAAGCGTCCTCAGACGTTGCACCGGGCAACGAACTTGCAATCCGTTTCGGCCAAAAAATCGTAACGGTTAAGGTGAATGAACTGAAAGCGTCTACGAAAAAAGAAGATGCAACGATGATGTACACGATTGTAAAAGAGGAAAAACTAGAAAAAGTGGATCCGGAGTTTGTGGACGACGAAGACTGATTGGACATGACAGGAAACTTCCTGTCATGTTTTTTGTTGCACGCGCATAAGATGGCAGTGTACAAATCAGACAGGGGGACAGACTATGCAAATTCAAACTGAAAGCCCAGCTTACACAATTCCATCCGGTGATCACGTCGTGACCATGCGGAACCGTAAACGAATGGATCTTACATCTGTTAAAACGATTGACCGATTTGATCAGGAAGAGTTCTTAGTCCGTACATCGCAAGGGATGCTGACCATTAAAGGAGAAGAATTACGCATCGTTCACTTGGATGTGGACAAGGGACTTCTCACACTCGAAGGCTCTGTTGCCACGCTTCAGTACGATGAAGAAGAGACTGGTTCACGTAATTTCCTCCATAAATTGTTCGGATGAGCATATCCGCGCAGTTTGTGAGCTTGCTTGCAATGGTTGGGACAGGAATCATCGCAGGTGCCTTCATGGATATGCTTGGAACGGGTATTGCCAATACAGGGAAGACTTCCATTATTCGAAGGAGAGCCATCTGGTTTGAAACAGTTGGATGGTTACTTGCAGGATCCTTCGCATTTGCTGTATTGTTCGTTTTTCGCGATGGGGCGTGGCGGATGTACGACCCGCTCGCCCAAGTGTCAGGATTATTGTTGTATGCAACAGTCTTCCACAGGCCTTTTAGACTTCTCGGGAGAATTAGTATTGCCTTGCTCATCCGTCCAGTCCTTTTGGTTTTTCAGATTATATTGTGGTTCCTCCGATATGTATTTCGATTGATACGTGCACTTATTTTGCTTCTATCCCAGCCCTTTCGATTCATCTATCATCGATTTTTCAGAAATCACTTCAAAAAAAAGTCAAAGTAACGTATACTATATAATTAAGACAACTGTAAAATTGTAATTGAGGGGATGAGCAGTAGATGGAGCAAAAGGGTAGGAAGTTCACTTCCACATCGGTTGCATCGATTGAAACTGAATATGTCCGCTCCATGCAACGAAAAGAGGACTGGCGACGGAAGCAAAAGAAGCGGCTTAAAGTGAAGCTGCTTATATTTGCAATGATTGTTGTAGTTACATTCGGTGGCATTGCGAGCTACAATCACCAACAGAAAAAGATGTTGGCCTCAAAACAACAAGAAAAACAGGAACTGATCGAACAGCTTGCGGTAAAGACTAGTGAACAGGAACAACTGAAAAAGCAGTTGCTGAAACTGGATGACGAAGAATACATTGCAAAGCTGGCACGTAAGGAATACTTCGTTTCGAACAAGAACGAAATCATCTTTTCTCTTCCGGAAGGGAAGAAAAAATTAAACAAAAAAGACGACGGAAAAGAGTAGTCTTATTGACACTCTTTTTTTGTTGGATATAATGAAAGTAGGAATCTTGCGCAGGCAAGACCCGTAAAAACGGTTGCTAGGCTTCTGAAACGGAAGCCCGCTTAAATACTAAGGAGGAGCATTTTTTTTATGTCAATTGAAGTAGGCAGCAAACTAGAGGGTAAAGTGACAGGGATTACAAATTTTGGGGCATTCGTTGAATTGCCAACCGGCGTAACAGGACTCGTCCACATCAGTGAAGTGGCAGATAACTACGTCAAAGATATTAATGACCATTTAAAAGTCGGCGACATGGTGGAAGTGAAAGTCATGAACGTCGGTTCTGATGGCAAGATTGGTTTATCGATCCGGAAAGCGAAACCGGAATCGGAACAACGCCCACAGCGCCCGCAGCGCCCATCACGCCCTCGTCAAGGAGGAGGACGTCCTCCTGAGCGTCCGGAGAATTTCGAAACGAAAATGGCGAAATTCATGAAGGAAAGTGAAGAAAACCTAACGACACTTAAGCGAGCAACTGAGTCGAAACGCGGAGGACGCGGAGCACGCAGAGGCTAAAACGCTTTATAACGGTTGGAAACGACCCTGTTAAGCTGTTTCAATGCAGGAAAAAATGTCTTATAGATAAAAGCTGAGGATGCGCATTGCGTGCACTCAGCTTTTTTATTGGGGAAAAAAGAGAGGACTGCTGGATTTGCTCGTACGTGCGAAAATATCTCTCCTGTAACAAGCAAAGCGCTACCCCATATTCCATTTAAGTAGTTGTGTGGTCTCTTATGATTAAAAATTCCGAGTTATGCAAGAGAAATTCATCTGGACGAATCGCAAAAGATGACAGGTGGATAGGAGAGTTCTCTTCACGAAGGGAAAAAAAGAGTCCCGCGCTGCACTTAGTCAGAAATACAAAAAAGGACTTGTCCAAGGGGACAAGTCCTTTCCAAAACATTTTATATGGCGGCAGAGGGGATCGAACCCCCGACCTCACGGGTATGAACCGTACGCTCTAGCCAGCTGAGCTACGCCGCCGTCTTAAGATTCGTCAACGGGATGTTCACGACCTTATTCATCATACAGATTATTTACCGATCTGTCAACAGGTTCTTGGAATTTAGAAGTTATGACTCAAAAACGCTGCGAAATCATAGGGGTATCGCACTGCCTTCATGTAAATCCCCTAGAAAGAAAACATCCCCGGAAACCGTCGAAATGTTTTTAGTACCAGGTGTCAGGAAGAGACAAATTATTAGACAACGAGCCTGTATACTAACGGCAATAGGTCATAGGGGGAATGAGAAATGAAGATGATCAGTAGCAATACAGAGAGATCACTGGGGCAACAAGTTCAAGGTGCAGTAGGTTCAATCTTACAACGGAAAGTGCACTTGCTGACGACATTTCTATTCACGGTGGGATCGTTCTTTTTATCACAAGCGGTGTTATTTGACGCAGCGGTACCATTTTTCTTACCTGTTTGGGCACTAGCTGCTATGCGCTATCCAAAATACATGTTGCCAGTCTTCATTGGCGGGATCAGCGGAAGTTTGTTCGTCGGTTTGGGACAATCTATTATATTCATATTGCAGCTGCTATTATTCAACCTGGTCATTCGACATCCTTTCACTCGGAAATCGGTGCCACTAACTGTTGCAGGAACTGTGATTTTCACGCAAGTATTTTGGCAACTCATTATGTATGCAGGGCAACCGCCTCTCAATATACAGCTGGCGATCGGATTTGAGGCTCTCCTTGCTTTGCTCATGACCGTGTTTCTATTTCTTGCATTTCCGCAAGTCGATAAACTAATGTATACGCCATGGCGGGCTGAACAATTAGGGGCGGCCTGTATCGTCGCCGCCATGGCCACAACGGGAATGAATAATCTGATCATCGGGTACATTTCAGTTCCAGGATTACTACTCTACACAGCGATTCTCATAGCAGCCCTTACAGGAGGCGTGTTATTTTCGACGACAATTGCCATGCTCATTGCAGCCATAACGGGAATGGCTGAGCTATCATTCACGGGTATGATGACGGTTTACGGCATGACTGGATTTGCTGCTGGGTCTATGAAAGGATTCGGGAAGCTCGGTGTCGCGACGGGAGGTCTTTTTGCATCTGTCTTTTTCCTATTATATGATTTGACGCTGCCGCTTGATGAAACACATTTTGTGACAATAGGTGCGGCTACCCTCCTATTTCTACTGATTCCGTCGAAACGACTCGCTTCTGTCCGGGAAGTGCTTGTGCCGGAGCACCAGGACTTATCCGAAAAACGACAGCAATGGCTCGCGCGCAGGCTGGATGAACAGCTGACGGACTTCCAGCAGTTTGCTTCCTTTATGTCGACAATGGTGAACGATCAGTTCCCGGTTCAAGAATCTCGCCATCTGGAACAGGTACAAGAGACACCGAGTGCATGCAGGTCTTGTTTCCGCTATTCCAAATGTTGGGCATCTCAGGATGACAGTATGCAGAATCTCCTGTCGGAATGGGAGTCGACATACTCTGCTACGAAAAAAGCAGCCCGCCATCGTGTGGAGGAGAAAATCCGCTATAAGTGCGTGCGCCATACTGGATTACTCGAAGAATTGGAAGAGCGCGGTGCAGACCGGCTACTGATGGGACAATTGCAGCATGGACGCAAAATGCTCGCTTTACAACTCCGCGATATGAGCACACATTTAGAGAATATGATGAATGAGATCAAAGAAGATGTAACAATTTATCGTCCATCCGAAGAAGAACTCGGAAAGAACTTGCGAGCCCAAGGAATTGATTTCTTCCAAATCGATATTTTGTCGGAAGAGAAAGGGGCCATGCGTATCGTGTGTTCCATTCCGGAAAGACGCTCCTCTTTTGAAACGGATACAACCGTAGCGGAAAGGCTCATTCTTCCCGTACTTGAAGAGATGTACCAAGAGCCGTTCCAAGTGGAAAAAGCTCTGATGAGAGAGCAGCCGTTTGCCCACTTGCAGTTAACTTTCACCTCTGCAGTCCGATTTTCCATGCAGTACGGAGTCATGGCGACGGCAGGAGGCGGTTCGTTTTACGCAGGCGACGCGTATGAAGTATTCCCGATCCATGATGGCTTGACTGCAGTTTTGCTATCAGATGGGATGGGACAAGACATGAATGCCTATTATGAAAGTCAGAAGGTCATCCGTTTGATGAGAGAATGTTTAGATCGTAAAATGGGACCGGAGACAGCGATGCATACGCTGCATTATATGATGGCACTGAATGGGTTGGATGATATGTATGCGACCCTGGACCTAGCGCTTGTCGATTTACAGGACGGAAGATTGTGGTCGTGGAAAGCCGGCTCAATGAGTACCTACATTAAGCGGGGCGAAGAGTTTTTACGTGTGGACAGTAAAGCTGTTCCGTTCGGTTTTTTACCATCCTTTACAGTAGAAGCCAAGAACGAAGAGTTGAAGTCAGGAGATATCATTGTCATGATGACTGACGGAATGTTTAATGGAGATGTGCCATTGGAGCAGCAAGAGAAGTCGTTATGGCAAATGCTTGAGGTCCATGCAGATCTAGAGTGTGATGCGCTGGCAGATCGGATTATGGGGGAAATGGAACGTAAATATAAAACCACGGCGGACGACCGGACAGTTCTGGTAATGAAAATAGACCACATTGTACCAAGGTGGTCGAGTGTGAAAGTTCGTACACCCTCACTTTTCCGCCAAAAAGTGGTAGGATGAAGAGAGAAAATGGCGGAGGTGACTCAGGTGAAGGATAATCTATTTAAAAAAGTCCCGGCCTTCATCCGCCAGGAAAGATTGTTTCGTAAGGGTGACCGAGTTCTCGTTGCGTGCTCAGGAGGAGTCGACTCGGTCGCACTTTTACATTTTTTAAACGAACTGAGAGAACGGCTGGAAATTGAAATCGGAGCTATTCATGTCGATCATTGTCTCCGTGGAGACGAATCTGCAACGGATGGTAAGGTTGTTCAGAAGCTATGCGACCATCTCGGTGTGCCATTTTACGCAACGATTCTACCTGTTCCGGATATGTTGAAAGAGCAGGGGGGAAATCTCCAAGAAATCTGTCGTACTGGGCGCTATTCGTTGTTTGAAAAAACGATGCAGGGCGAAGGCTTTACAGTGCTTGCAGTTGCCCATCATGCTGAAGACCAGCTGGAAACCATTTTAATGCAGCTGGCAAAAGGTCAAAGACCACAAGGAATGCCTGTTTCCCGTAAATTTAGTGAGGGACGGCTCGTCCGGCCATTCCTATCGCTTATAAAAACAGACTTATATGAGTACGCTGAATTGCATAAGCTTCCGTTTAGAGAAGACCCAAGTAATGCAAAAGATGAGTATACCCGCAACCGGTACCGTCATCACATTGTTCCATTTCTGTTAGATGAAAACCCAACGGCAGCCGAGAAATCAGTTCGTATGGCGGCGGCACTTCAAGAGGACGATGCGTTTCTCGAGAGCCTGGCAAAAGAACAGTTGGAACGCCTCTTAACCTTTACGGATAAAGGGATACCCGTTATCCATTCAGCTGAATTCCGGGCCATGCACCCGGCTTTACAAAAGAGGGTAGTTCCTCTACTATTAAAGTATCTTTACAATGGGGAAACTATACCTGCGATATACAATGCCGACTTATTGAAACAGCTCATTCGCCAATTGTCTGCTGACACCGGAAGTGCATCCATCAGCCTTCCTGATAGGTGGTTGCTGCAAAGGGACTATGGGGTTTCGACTTTTGTGCGTAAGGAAGAAGAGCCGCTCGATCGGGTCATTCAATTTCCGCCAAACGAATGGGTTCAATGGGGGCAGTGGAAGTTCTGTTGGTGCAAGTCCTCTGCTGTCGAATCATCCGCGCTAGACGATGTTACCGACTGGCGTTATTTTCCGTCGGAAGAAAGAGCGTTGCCTTCCCTCATTCGGTCTAGACGTTCTGGAGATCGGATCCGAATGTATGGAATGGAAAACTCTAAACGGGTAAGCCGCGTGCTGATCGATGAGAAAGTTAAACAATCTGTACGGGACACTCTGCCTGTCATCGTATCGGAGCAGGGGGACATCTGTGCCATTCCTGGAATTCGTTACAGTGAATCATTTACCAAAAAACCGTCTGCTGAACAGGCGTACATACTGATGATGGTCTGGACAAAATAACGCACTTGCTGTTATTTGTTCAACTTTACACATTTTAGGAGGAATTTTTCATGTTGGAAAAAGATATTCAAGAAGTTCTGATTTCTGAAGAACAGTTACAAGAGAAGGTGGCAGAACTTGGGAAGCAGTTGACAGAGGAATACCAAGACAAGTTTCCGCTTGCGATTGGTGTGCTTAAAGGTGCATTGCCATTCATGAGCGACCTTATTAAACGGTTCGATGCATACATAGAACTCGATTTCATGGATGTTTCTAGCTACGGGAATGCGACGGTTTCTTCAGGCGAAGTAAAAATCATCAAAGATTTGAACGCAAGTGTGGAAGGCCGCGATATTCTGATCGTGGAAGACATCATCGACAGCGGAAAGACACTGAAATATCTTGTAGAGCTATTCAAGTATCGTAAAGCGAAGTCGATCAAGATTGTAACCCTTCTCGACAAGCCGACGGGCCGGAAAGTCGATTTGAAAGCGGATATGGTAGGTTTTGAGGTGCCGGATGCATTTGTGGTCGGTTACGGGCTGGACTATGCTGAAAAGTATCGCAATCTCCCATATATTGGAGTTTTGAAGAAAGAAATTTATACAACATAAGTGCTTTTTGAACCCTTAGCGGAAAGTGTGTTGTATGACTTTTTTCTTAAGGCATTATCTTTGTGATTCAAATTGCATATGTGATAAGATTGTCAATAGTTTTCTGTTGAAGAAATGAGGAGGCTTGGGATGAATCGAATATTTCGATACTTTCTATTATATGGGCTGATTTTTCTAGCGATCATGGGAATCTTCAGTTCGCTGAACAATCCAAACCCTAAGATGGAAAAGATCCGTTATGATGAATTTCTCACTGCATTAGAACAAGGGAAAGTGAAGTCTGTCGAGATTCAGCCTGTCCAGCTAGTTTTAGAAGTTAAAGGACAGATGAAAAACGCGAAAGATGATGAAAAGTTCACTACGAATGTTCCGATGAATGATGAGATGACAATGAACGATATTCGTGATCTTGCACTTGCGAAGAACGCGGAAGTTGACATTTTACCAACGCCGGAAACGAGCGCTTGGGTGTCATTCTTTACCGGCCTAGTGCCGTTTATCATTATCATCATCTTGTTCTTCTTCTTGTTGAACCAAGCTCAAGGTGGCGGTGGTGGCGGAAAGGTTATGAATTTCGGGAAAAGTAAAGCGAAATTGCATACCGATGACCGCAAGAAAGTTCGATTTACAGATGTAGCAGGTGCGGATGAAGAGAAACAGGAACTGATCGAAGTGGTCGACTTCCTGAAGGATCCTCGTAAATTCGCTGCCGTCGGTGCGCGTATTCCGAAAGGTATACTCCTTGTAGGACCTCCGGGTACCGGTAAAACATTGCTGGCTCGTGCGGTTGCGGGAGAAGCAGGCGTCCCATTCTTCTCGATTTCAGGTTCTGATTTCGTGGAAATGTTTGTCGGTGTCGGCGCTTCACGTGTTCGAGACTTGTTTGAGAATGCGAAGAAGAATGCTCCTTGTATTATCTTCATCGATGAGATTGACGCTGTAGGACGTCAACGTGGTGCTGGCCTTGGCGGCGGACACGATGAACGTGAACAGACGTTGAACCAGTTGCTCGTTGAGATGGATGGTTTTGGTGAAAACGAAGGCATCATCATCGTAGCGGCGACAAACCGTCCGGATATTTTGGATCCGGCGTTACTGCGTCCAGGTCGTTTTGACCGTCAAATCACTGTAGGACGTCCAGATGTCAAAGGTCGTGAAGCGGTACTTAAAGTACATGCTCGCAACAAGCCGCTTGACGAAACGGTGAACTTAAAAGCACTTGCTCAACGGACACCAGGTTTCTCGGGTGCAGATCTTGAAAACCTCTTGAACGAAGCAGCACTAGTTGCGGCACGACGCAACAAAACAACAATCGATATGGCGGACATCGACGAAGCGACAGACCGTGTGATTGCAGGTACTGCGAAGACGAGTCGGGTCATTTCCGAGAAAGAACGTAAGATTGTGGCGAATCACGAAGCAGGGCACGTGGTTGTCGGACTAATGCTGGACGATGCTGAAATCGTCCATAAAGTTACCATCGTACCTCGTGGGCAAGCGGGCGGTTATGCGGTCATGCTTCCTAAAGAAGACCGTTACTTCATGACAAAACCGGAACTCCTCGACAAAATCGCAGGACTTCTAGGTGGACGTGTATCTGAAGAAATCGTCCTTGGTGAAGTGTCTACAGGTGCTCACAATGATTTCCAGCGGGCAACAGGTATTGCGCGCTCCATGGTGACGGAATACGGAATGAGCGATAAGCTCGGACCGATGCAGTTTGGTCAGGCACAAGGCGGTAACGTCTTCCTCGGCCGCGACTTCAATTCCGAACAGAACTACTCAGATTCCATCGCTTATGAAATTGACCAGGAAATGCAGTCAATTATTAAAGGTGAATACGAGCGTACGAAGCGGATTCTTACAGAAAACCGCAGCTTGCTTGATTTGATTGCGAAGACGCTTCTAGAAGTGGAAACGCTCGATGCAGAACAAATCAATCACTTGAAAGACCACGGTACACTTCCAGATCGTCCTTATGGTCTTAAGGAAGTTGGCGAAGGTGCAGAAAGTGAGTCGACTGAGGCAAATCCAGATGTTACTGGAGCTCCTGCAGATCCTTCTGTCGGTGATTTACCGAATAACGAAGGAACAAACGAGCCGCTTGACTCGATTGATGAAAAACGAAGAGATTAATAATATCCAGCTGACTGTCCGTCAAAAGACAGTCAGCTGTTTTTTTTGAAATGATATATGGTATGATGTGAGGGAAAAAAGACTATTGAGGTTAGTGGGGAATCAGGCATGCTCTTAGTTTTAGATACAGGTAATACGAATATTGTGCTCGGTGTCTATGACGGCACGGAGTTGAAGCACCATTGGCGGATGGAAACCTACCGCCAAAAAACAGAAGACGAATACGCTATGCAAGTGAAGTCACTATTTACACACGTGGGACTGGAATTCACAGATATTACCGGTATTATTATTTCATCGGTTGTACCGCCTGTGATGTTCCCTCTTGAACAGATGTGTAAAAAATACTTCAAACAAGAACCGGTCATCGTTGGACCTGGCGTGAAAACGGGACTCAACATTAAATACGAAAATCCCCGTGAAGTCGGTGCGGATCGTATCGTCAATGCAGTAGCTGCGATCCACGAATATGGCAGCCCGCTCATAATTGTCGATTTTGGTACAGCCACTACGTATTGTTACGTGAACGAACATGCTGAATACATGGGGGGCGCAATTGCTCCGGGTATTAACATCTCCATGGAAGCGCTGTTCGATCGAGCATCTAAATTACCTCGTGTCGAATTGACGCGCCCGGAACACGTCGTTGGGAAAAACACAGTGTCCGCCATGCAGGCAGGTATTTTATACGGATATGTCGGACAAGTCGAAGGGCTTGTGGGACGAATGAAGGCGGAGAGTAAGAAAGTACCGACTGTTATCGCGACGGGTGGCCTTGCGCCTCTAATCGCCAAAGAGACAGATGTAATCGATGCAGTGGATGATTATCTCACATTAAAAGGGTTAAAACTGATCTATGAACGTAACCAACAAGGAGAGAATGGCAAATGAATGATTATCTTATAAAAGCACTAGCGTTTGACGGTACAATTCGTGCCTACGCAGCCAAAACTACGGAAGCGGTTGGCGAAATGCAACGTCGCCACTATTCCTGGCCGACTGCAACAGCTGCAATTGGCCGTACAATGACTGCGACTGTCATGATGGGCGCTATGATGAAAGGTGAAGACAAGTTGACGGTGAAAGTGGACGGAAACGGCCCGCTTGGTGCAATCGTGACGGATGCCGATGCAAAAGGGCATATCCGTGGATACGCACTTAATCCGCAAACACATTTCGACTTGAATGCACAAGGGAAATTGGATGTGCGGCGCGCTGTTGGAACAGAAGGCATGATCACGGTTGTCAAAGACCTCGGGCTTCGGGATATGTTCACTGGGCAAACCCCGATTGTCTCTGGGGAAGTTGCAGAAGACTTCACGCAGTACTTTGTTGTTTCAGAACAAGTACCTTCTGCCGTTGCGCTAGGAGTGCTGGTCAACCCGGATAATACAGTAAAAGCTTCAGGAGGATTCATCCTTCAAGTGATGCCGGGAGCGACGGATGAAACCATCACGGAATTAGAGCAGCGAATCAGTCAAATGGAGCCGATTTCTAAAATGATTGACCGTGGATTGGCGCCTGAAGAAGTTCTGGAAGAAGTTCTCGGGAAGGAAAACGTCCGAGTCGTCGACCAGATGGAAGTCAGCTTTGACTGTAATTGCTCAAAAGAACGTTTTGGAACAGCGATCAAGAGTTTGGGGGCAGACGAAATCATCACAATGATGAATGAGGATGGACAAGCTGAGGCGGAATGTCACTTCTGTTTGGAGAAGTATGTCTATTCAAAAGAAGAGTTAAAGGACTTTGTCGATGAAATCCGGTCTGGATCGTAATCGGGGTGCGAACGAGTCCCAGAAGCGTCGTTTAAAAACAAAGCCTCTCGTTCTTCTGATTGCGGTTTTAGCGGTGAGTAATCTTTTGTGGCTCATTGGCTGGCTTATTCCGGACAAAGCGGAAAGTCCGTTCAAAGCTGGGGAAGAAGTGGCGTCTGTTGCTGGAAAACCAATCACGCGTGAGGAATGGATGACGGCAATGGAAAAAAAGGTAGGCCGCGAAGTATTGCTGGACCTGGTGAATGACAGAGTCATGGAAACGGCTGCTGCTGAATACAAAATTGACGTCTCCAACGAAGACATCGACCGTGAATTGGCATTGCTCTCTTCGCTTGACGGGAAAGCGTATACGGGTCTGGATGCAGATCAGATGCGTAGAAAAGTGCGATCTGAACTCATTCTGAACCGTGTATTAACGAAAGATATTGTGATCGAAGACAAAGCGGTGAAATCGTACTACAAAGAGAATGAGGATCAGTTTGAAATCCCCACCACGTACCGTACATCTTTGCTGGTTGCTTCCACTGAATCAGAAGCACAGCAAGCGCTCGAAGAAGTGAAGGGAGGATCGAGTTTTGACGTTCTCGCGAAAGAACGTTCAATCGATCCATCTTCCGCTTCAATCGGCGGTGACCTCGGATACATCAGCAGTCGTACGGAGGAGATCGACCCGGCAATCCTGAAAACTGTGGAAAAGCTGAAAAAAGATCGTGTGAGTGATGTGTTCAGACTTGCAGATGGCACGTATGCCGTTGTGGAGGTCCGCGATGTTCTCCAAGGTCGTTCGTTTAAACTGAAAGAAGTAAAAGAACATATACGTAGAGAACTGGCTCTGCAGCAACTCTCCCAATCGGTTACACCGGAAACATTCTGGAAAGAGTTCGATGCGCACTGGTTCTATGGTAAGTGAAAGCTTCGCTCGTGCAGCGGGGCTTTTTTTGCATTCTCCATAGATTTGTATCGTTTGACAAAGGGCACATTTCTCTTGTAAACTGAATACAATATAAAACCTACCTATTAACTAGGGATTGGAGTGTTGGAAATGAAGAAAGTAGGAAACTCTGTTGCAGATTTAGTCGGTCAAACGCCTTTGGTGAAGCTGAATCGTCTTGTGGGTCCGAATGATGCTGACGTCTATTTGAAGCTGGAATACTTCAACCCAGGCTCCAGCGTGAAAGACCGCATAGCGCTAGCGATGATCGAAGCTGCTGAGAAATCAGGGGAGTTGCTTGAAGGTGGCACCTTGATTGAACCGACGAGTGGGAATACAGGTATCGGGCTCGCGATGATCGCGGCTGCAAAGGGATACAAAGCAGTTCTTGTCATGCCTGACACGATGAGTCTGGAACGCAGAAACCTGCTGCGTGCATATGGCGCAGATCTTATTTTGACGCCAGGATCTGAAGGGATGAAAGGTGCCATTGCGAAAGCGGAACAAATGGCGAAGGAAAACGGATGGTTCCTACCGCAACAATTCAACAATGAAGCGAATCCGGAAGTTCATCGACTCACAACTGGTCCTGAAATTGCAGATGCTCTCGACCGTGTGGATGCATTTGTCTCGGCAGTCGGGACTGGCGGTACGATTACCGGAGTTGGCAGCGTCCTGAAAGAACGATTCCCGGATGTGAAAATCATTGCGGTTGAACCGACAGACTCGCCCGTACTATCGGGAGGGAAGCCGGGCCCGCATAAAATCCAAGGTATCGGCGCAGGATTCATTCCCGGAGTGCTCAATACCGATATCTATGATGAAATCACACAAGTGACGAATGACGAATCTTACGAGTATGCACGGAAGTTGGCGAAAGAAGAAGGAATATTAGGCGGGGTTTCATCCGGTGCAGCTGTGTTTGCGGCACTGAAAGCTGCCAAGGAACTAGGAAAAGGGAAAACCGTCGTTGCGATTTTGGCTTCGAATGGTGAGCGTTACTTGAGCACGCCCCTCTACCAATTCGAAGAAGAATAATGAAGAAACGGGAGGGAGCATAAATGCTTCCTCTTTTTTATGTCGTTCCAGTAGGAATTGGGGAGAGTAACCGGTAAACTGATACAAAAAGCTGTTTGAGGATGAATGGCGAAGAAAGAAGTGTGTGTGCAGTGGAATTGGACTATGCTAAAGCACCTTACCGTTTAGGTGGAATGGATATCGATTTTTCCAAAGAAACGGTTGTCATGGGGATATTGAATGTAACGCCGGATTCGTTTTCGGATGGCGGACGATACAGTCATCTGGATGCGGCGCTTCGCCGTGCGACAGAGATGTTGAAAGACGGAGCAAAAATTATCGATATTGGAGGGGAATCTACGCGACCTGGACATACACCGGTTTCGTTAGAGGAGGAACTACAACGCACGATCCCGATTGTAGAAGCGCTGGCAAGGGAATTGGATTGTGCGATTTCAATTGATACATATAAAGCTGCTGTTGCACAAGAAGCGATGAAAGCAGGCGCACATATAATTAATGATGTCTGGGGAGCGAAGCGAGAACCTCGGATTGCTGATGTCGCAAAACAGTACGGAGCTCCGATCATTCTGATGCACAACAGAGAACGGGCTATCTATGAAGGGGACTTTGGGGATGAATTCATCGCGGATATTGAAGGGAGTATCGCGATTGCGCGAAATGCAGGAATAGCGGAGTGTAACATTTGGTTGGATCCCGGTATCGGGTTTGCAAAATCTCTGGATGAAAACATTGAAGCGATGCAAAACTTGGATCGACTTTCGGATCTGGGATACCCTGTTCTGCTAGGGACATCAAAAAAGTCATTGATAGGGAAAGTGTTAGACTTACCTGTTCAAGAACGACTGGAAGGAACGGGGGCAACTGTTTGCTATGGGATTGAACATGGGTGCCACATTGTGCGCGTCCATGATGTAAAGGCGATCGCACGAATGGTACGCATGATGGATGTGCTGACAGGTAAGCAGAAAGTGAAGTTTTAGGAGGGGACATAGATGGATTTTATACATTTGAACGAAATGCAGTTTTATGGCTATCATGGGGCGCTTGCCGAAGAGACCGTTCTTGGGCAGCGTTTTACGGTGACTGTATCCATGGCTGTCGATTTGGCTGAGGCGGGAACGAATGATGATTTATCGAAAACAGTGAACTATGCCGAAGCGTATTCCGTTGTACAGTCTATTGTGGAAGGGGAGCCGGTTAAGCTCATTGAAGCGGTTGCAGAGCGGATCGCGGTGAAACTGCTTGAAGACTACAAGGATCGAGTATCGGGTGTTCGAGTGCTGGTCGTTAAACCGGACCCGCCAATTCCTGGGCATTACTCGTCTGTTTCGGTGGAAATTGAACGAGGCCGGTTATCATGAATACGGCATTTATATCCATTGGGACGAACCTGGGAGACCGAGAAGGGTTTCTAAAGCTTGCAGTGACATCCCTTTACGCAACGGATGGGATTGAATCGGTCGAAGCGTCTTCCATCTATGAGACTGCGCCTGTAGGGGTGACGGATCAGCCGGACTTTTTAAATATGGTTGTTCGAGTGGAGACGGTACTTGAATCTCATGAGTTACTAGCAGAATGCCAAAGAATCGAGATGGAGCTAGGCCGTGAGAGGACGATACGCTGGGGACCAAGAACGGTAGACCTTGATATCTTGCTGTACAATAGCGATAGGATTGAATCGGAAACACTTTCAATACCGCATCCTCGTATGCGGGAGCGGGCGTTTGTCTTAATCCCCTTAACAGAACTGGCGCCAGAGTGTTTAGATCCGGTCAAGGGAAGCCCATTTCGAGAAGAGGCCGCACTTCAGGACGATGGCGTGAAATTGTGGAAAACAGCAGAAGAATATAGAGGTGCCCGTCAGTGCAAGTGAATGCGCAGACGGGTTTAGATAGCCGTTTACAAGAAATGCTGCTTCGGGAACAGGCGAAGTGCTGACGTCTTGTCTAATAGGTTTTGGCGGCGCGTTTATCCAGCGCCTTTTTTTACGGGCTGAGATTGTGTACAATAAGGTTATAATAGGCGAATAGCGTATGAACAAATCAGAGGAGTGAACAGGATGTCGAATATAGAAGAGTTGAATGACCAACTTCAGGTGAGACGCCAGAAGATGGACGAGATTCGTAACGGTGGACGCGATCCATTCGGCGCGCGATTTGAGCGCACTCATGTATCGAATGAATTAATTGAAGCGTACGGCGAGCTGTCTAAGGAAGAATTAGATGAAACTCCGCACCAGGTAAAAATCGCAGGCCGCATTATGACGAAGCGCGGTAAAGGGAAAGCTGGATTTGCACACATTCAAGATCTTGGTGGCCAGATTCAGATCTACGTGCGTCAAGATGCGATTGGGGAAGATACGTACAAGTTATTCACGATGGCGGATCTTGGAGATATCGTCGGGATTGAAGGGACTATTTTCAAAACCAAGGTAGGTGAGCTCTCTATTAAGGTGACAGAGTTTACTTTCCTATCAAAAGCGTTACGCCCGCTTCCTGAGAAGTACCATGGCCTGCAAGATATTGAACAACGTTACCGCCAGCGCTACTTGGATCTGATTTCTACGGAAGGCAGCAAAGAGACATTCATCTTACGCAGCCGGATCATTCAATCGATGCGACGGTATTTGGATGGACAAGGATTCTTGGAAGTCGAGACACCGATGCTGCATTCGATTGCAGGAGGTGCATCTGCCCGTCCGTTCATTACACACCACAATACGTTAGATATGACATTATATATGCGAATTGCGATTGAGCTGCATTTGAAACGTCTGATTGTAGGCGGACTCGAAAAGGTGTATGAAATCGGACGTGTGTTCAGAAACGAAGGAATCTCTACACGTCACAATCCGGAGTTCACAATGATTGAATTATATGAAGCGTATGCGGATTATAACGATATCATGGCATTGACGGAGAACATGATTGCGCATATCGCTGAAGAAGTGTTGGGCACTTCGAAGGTACAGTATGGAGAAGATATCATTGATTTGTCTCCTGGTTGGAAGCGTCTGCATATGGCGGACGCGGTGAAGGAGTATACAGGAGTAGACTTCTGGATAGAAATGACGAAAGACGAAGCGCATGCACTTGCCAAGGAGAATGGCGTAGAAGTGAAACCTACAATGGAAGTAGGACATGTACTGAATGAATTCTTTGAGCAAAAAGTGGAAGAGCAGCTTGTTCAGCCGACGTTCGTTTATGGACACCCAGTTGAAATTTCACCACTTGCAAAGAAAAATCCAGAAGACGGTCGTTTTACAGATCGATTTGAGTTGTTCATCGTACGCCGTGAGCATGCAAATGCATTTACCGAGTTAAACGACCCGATTGATCAGCGTCAACGGTTTGAAGCGCAGCTTGTGGAAAAAGAACAAGGTAATGATGAAGCACATGAAATGGATGAGGACTTCATTGAAGCATTAGAGTATGGGCTTCCGCCTACAGGCGGGCTTGGAATCGGTATTGACCGTCTAGTCATGCTTCTGACAAATGCTCAATCAATCCGTGATGTGTTGTTATTCCCGCAAATGCGTTCGAAAGACTGACATGAAATTAAGAAGCGTATCTCGTTCATCGAGGTACGTTTTTTTTATAGAAGAAAATACTTGCGTTAACTTTCCGCACGTGGTATATTTGAACACGTTGCTTTTCACATAACCATTTATGTGTTGCGACTTACGCGAAACAAACTTTTAAAAAAGTAGTTGACGCGGAATATACAGTGTGGTATTATATAAAAGTTGCCAAAACAACTGGCGCACACAACAGAAACACTATGAACCTTGAAAACTGAACAGCAAAATGTCAACGAATTATCGTTTGGGAAACTGGTTCTGCCGGTGGAACAAACACAACAGATCTTAACGGATCTGATAGACATCAGAAATGATGCCAGTACGAATTGAGCAATCAATTCTTTTTTATGGAGAGTTTGATCCTGGCTCAGGACGAACGCTGGCGGCATGCCTAATACATGCAAGTCGAGCGAATTGATAGGAGCTTGCTCCTTGAG
>NZ_JBCMNO010000018.1:0-288802 GCF_050459885.1 Sporosarcina gallistercoris
TGGAGCTACCGGTGCAACGGGAATGGCTGGTGGATTGTCAGAATTCGGATATGTTTACAATCTAACTCCTAGAACGGTAGCCATCGAGGAAGATGTCATTTTTGACTCGAACGGAATAATAACACCTGGAATTACGCATATTCTAGGAACTACTGACATAGTAGTTACTACTCCGGGAAACTACGAGGTTACTTTCTCCGTGTCGGGTACAGAACCCAACCAATTCGCATTATTCATAAATGGGGGACTAGTTGCAGGAACAGTTTATGGTTCAGGTGCGGGCACGCAGCAAAACAACGGCCAGGTTATAATGACCATGTCAGCTGGAGATGTTCTAACTCTTCGAAATCATTCGTCTGCAGCAGCAGTTGGCCTTGCCTCTAACATCGGGGGCACACAAGAAAACGTAAACGCATCTATTGTCATAAAATTATTAAGTTGATTCCACTGAATACAGAACTCTCACAAGATCACTGTGAAAACGCAAATAATTTTCAAACTTTTGATTGAGCGTGTCTGTCTGAATGAATTCATGAGTAACTCCTATGAATCTCATTATACAAATACTAATCTGTCAATATTGTACTTTAGTATCCGGAAAATGTATGATCCTGCGGAGGTAAATCTCTGCAGGATCTTTTTCTATTGTATTTGAAATCAGAAATCCTGCAATTGGTCTAGCTTTCTCTTTTCCTATTCCCGTTAATTTTTTTACTAAAAAACTGGATAGAAATTTTGTAGAATCTTTTCATTTTCTATCTTTTTCTTACGTATTTTCCTAAAGAATAAAAACTCATCAAATTCTTAATACTAAAAGATTTGAGAAGTTTTTAATTGGCTCACACTTATTCTATCTGAACCTTGTAACGTCCCAAGAGGACGTCATCATGACATCTTATGTGCAATAATAAAGGACTTTTAGAAAGTTTGTGTAGCGTTCGACCGCATCACAAAAACCCACTCATGGTACCATCATTCTTCGGATCAGGTTCAATATGCACCTGAGTCGGCGTACTCATAACACAAATAAAAAAGAGAAGGCATCTGCAGCTCTTTTTTTTCATATTAATTCTGTTGACAATTAATGTGCTAAAGCCATGATGTTGTAAGGTTAAAAGGAGAATTAACGAATCTGTAAGTTGTGCAAATTAGTCTTATCTGAAATTTTAATTGAATAGTTAGATTTCATTCACACTATCGTCATAATTCCACAGTAATTTGGAATTCACACATAATACGACATACTTTTCATACTGTATTTTATAAGATGGACAAGTTGCTTCTACTACTTAGAAGAAAGTGACTCCAAGACTTGAAGCGTAACCATTATTGCGGAGGCGTAGAGATGATTAATGCTGTGAAAAAGAATTTATTGTTGTTAAGAATTAAAGTTAAAAGAATTGGAATGTATAAGAAAGCGGAACTCTTCGGATTGACACATCCCAGCGTTGTAGAATGCAGTCAAGAACTGGATACCTTACTGAACAAAGCGCAGCGAATTTGTTCATAACTATAGAAATTGAAACCATACGGTCAATATATGAATCCAGTTTTCCAGAACCAACCTTTCAAATATTGTTTAACTTTAAGTGTCTTTTCGATTCAAGATAACTCAGTAACATGGTCGCTACTGGATTAAAGCCATTTGTTTTCCGGCGGCGAATTCTTCAGCAAGGCTCCACTTAAACTGAACGGTTCTGAACAGCAAAAGAGGGGCATCTGTCCCCTTTTTGCTCAACTTTTCTACATCCATTTCGTCATGAAGACCTGTGAAATTGAAGTATTTTCAAAACCACTTTCCCGTAACGATGATACTGCACGACCATTCCCTTTTAAGAAGTTATAAGTTGTCCGCTCTATGGCTTGATCATATTCTAATGCGTGAGCAAGCAGTTTGTTTAATGCTTCTTCATTGCCATTTTCCTTCACTTGAAATAAGGTGATGTTTTCCGGCTGATTGCCATACATACACTTTTTTCGAATAAGACAAGCCGCCTGTATTTCTCCATTTTTTGAAATCATCACGGCTTCTCCCCCTATTTTAGGTGTGTTGCTAGCATCCGTTTGCCAAGGGACGATATGTGGAAATAACTTTGTTCCAATAGTTTGGATCGCAGGAATTCTGATAAGTTCATAAGTGTCAAGATCGGGTAACTTCCTTTCTAACATACCATCTGCACGTAAAAAGAGTAACTCGTCCTCTACTTGGTAACCACAATTTTTATATAACGAAATAGCTGCCTTATTTTCAGAAAGAGATTCTAATGTTGCTAAGGAAACATTCAGTTCCTTTAAGAGTTTTTCCGCTTCACCTATCAAAGAATAACCTAATTTCCTCCCCCTGTATTCAGGAATAATCCCTGTTCCGCCATTCCACGAAAACTTTTGACCCTCTGCCTCCCTAATTCCTTGGAGCACAAAGCCAACCGGTTCTGTTCCATCAAATGCAACGATGGAAAGTGCCGGAGATAATCCATCGTTACTAAAACGACTCATGAATGTGTCAAAAGACAAATTCATCGGCACTAAATAACCTTCAAATCCTCGATTAAATAGGGCATGCGCGTCTTCAAAGCTTAATGAAGACATCAATTTATACGAAATGTTCATCGTTTTCCCTCACCTTATTAGAGAAGTTACTTGAAGTATGTAAGCCAAGTATAAAACTCTTCTGCATAGCAGGTATCTTTCCCTTTTTTTCGGTCTAAAAAAGGATGTCTCAATTTTCATTTGAGACATCCTCTTTTTGTGTATAGGAACAGCAATTTTGTACTCACCATAGGCATAACAAAACACCTATGTTGTCCCCTTATTACAATAAACTCCTATTATGCTTTTGGAGGTGTACCTTCAGCATTTCCTACAACTGCATCTATTTGGATTAATGCATCATTAGGTAAAGCAGACACGCCAACAGTTCTTCGTGCAGGAACACCGCCTGGGAAGAACGTTTTATATGCTTCGTCCACCGCATCCATGTCTTCGATATTTTTAACGAATAGATTCACTTTAACGATATCCTCCAAAACGTGATTGATACTTTCCACGATTGCCTTGATATTATTCAAGCACTGTTCAGCCTGCTCTTTCACACCACCTGCTACCAATTCTCCAGTTTTTGGATCCAACGGCAATTGAGCGGAAAGGTGATTGTAATGAGAGAATGCTACAGTTTGTGTAGATAGAGAATTCTTTGGTGCGTTCTCTGTGTTGTTTGCCCAAATAACGATACCATGTCTGTCTTCAATAGCTTGTGGCGGTGTACCATCTCCGTGGGAAACCACTGCTTCGATTTGTACCAAAGCACCCATAGGCAAAGCTGAAGCTTCAACAATTGTACGGGCAGGTACATAAGCTACAGCTCTCGCGATTGCTGAGTCCGGGAAGAATGTGGAATACACTTCGTTTACTGCTTCCGTATCCGATAAGTTTTTAAGGAAGACATTTACTTTTACAATATCGTCAAAAGGAACATCGATACTTTCTAAAATCGACTTGATATTTTTCAAGCTCTGAGCCGTCTGTTCTTTCACACCGCCAGTCACCAATCTTCCAGTTTTCGGATCGATCGGCAATTGAGCGGAAAGATTATTGTAATGAGAGAAAGATACGGTTTGCGTAGACAGAGGAGTTGTTGGTGCATTTACTGTGTTATTAGTAAGTTTAATAAGGTCGCCTGCTTGTGGTGCATTTGGAATTGTCCCTTCGCCGTGTGCAACAAGTGCTTCAATTTGCACCAAAGCATCCATAGGCAAGGCTGCAACTGCAACGGTTGTCCGTGAAGGAACATAGGTAGGGAAGAATGTTTTATATACTTCGTCTACAGCGTCAATATCTTGGATGTCTTTAACGAACACAGTGATTCTAACAATATCGCTCATCACATGATCGATGCTGGTTACAATCGCTTCGATATTCTTAAAGCACTGTTCCGCCTGCTCTTTAATGCCCCCAGGTACCAGTTTACCAGTTGCAGGATCGATCGGTAATTGAGCTGAAAGATTATTGTAATGGGAAAACGCAACTGTTTGTGAATATAGACCGTTTCCGTTTGGTGCGTTTTCCGTGTTTTTTGCTGATACTGCGTTAAAGTTAGTCATGAAAGTATTCCCCTTTTAGATGATTATTTATATACATGTTTATTAGCCCACGTTTCGCAGCGTTATCCGCGCTAAACGACGGTACGTGATTGCCAAGACAACGGTTTACGATTCGTGTTCATAGGAATCCACACCAGTCTCAAAATCAGTATATAAAATCACCTTACCATGGATATTCAAATAATCTATATGTTTAACGAAATTGCAATACTCTCGAAGCCGATTTTAATGTTTTTCAATACCTATCTCGAAATTTTAATACTAACGGCCTCGCATTTTTTCACATAGAAAAAGAACGTCTGAAAAGACGTTCCCTAGTTCCACCTTATTTGACTTGCTTATTCTTAATGGAATCCAAGCCTTTTGGAGTGATGGACAAAACCAGATTATCCGATCCTTCCCCATTGTCAAGAGCATAACCGTTTTCAATAAGATAGTCGATGGCTAATTTGCTCGTTACATCAGCATTCAGCATAGTCTTGGGCAGCGTGTAACTTCCTCCATTGTAAGCGAAGTGATAGTCATACAGGCTTTGCAACAGTACATCCGACATTTTAGTTACGTCTTCATTTGTCATAAGTAATCCCTCCTTCTTTCTATCTTACAATAAACTAGAAAAGAATCCTTCATATTTGAACTTCATAGCTGCGTAGTAGGATGAACTATTAAATTAAGTTAAATATATTCTCCTGATGAGACATTAAAGGACGTGGATTGGAATGACATCACAAAAATCGGACAATTTTTACAGCATTACCATAATAGCTATTTACATGAATCTATAATTGACTATACAAAAAGATTTACAATGTGAAAAGAATAAGCTTTATCATAAAATGCCTACACCAAGACGTTTCAAAATACTCCCCCACTTAATAGGCTATAGAAAAGGCAGCTACTCGACAACAACAGCCCCTTTGAAACGAAGACTAACTAACCACCTCATTAAGCCTTTGTTTACGGTTTAAGGTTATCTATTTTCTTCTCAATTCTATCGAGTTGCTTTTTACGTTTCTTGTTAGATCGAATCAATAAAGCTATCAAGACTATTATAATTACTGTAAAACCAAGTAAAACCAGTGTAAATGCGATATCCCCTATGTTTATTGTGCTATTAATAGAGTCTAATTTAAATGTTCTCTCCTCCTTCTAAACTTATAAAATAGCCTGACGGTCGAATAACAACATGTATTCCTTATACCAGAAAAACCCACTTTACAATGATTGAAAAACAGCTCATATAAGGTGTTTTACGAAACGTTATGGTCCGAATGCGTCATAAAAAGCTAACAGTTCACTGTTGACTTTGATTTCGCTTATGCAACAATCGCGCACGTTTGCGGATATACTTAATATTACTAAGTATACAGTTATCATTCAGATTGTTTTTTGTGATTTTATTTTTAGTAATTCCTTGAACTTTTCGGAGTCATCTACTCGAATAGCAACTTGCTCATATTTTTTCTTAATTCCCATAAGCAAAGTTGCTTCTTTTGGATGTTTTAATTTTAATATGACATCCGGGTAAGCTTTTTCAAAATCACGTGCTACAAAATCTATAGTGTCTTTAGTAAGCTTTTTCTCTAATGCGGTACGGTCTTCTATGATCTCGTCAATATCCTCCCACCTTAGTTCCATGCGTTTCAGTAATCCTAATGAGACATACATGCAATCATTATCAATTTGCAGAGGGTTAAAGCGTATAGCCTGGATATCGCCTAAAAGTAAAACAACTGAATAAATATTTACAGCTAATAATAGTAACGACAATATCAATGACTTATCATGTAGCCACCAATGAACTCCCAAAGTTTCGACTACAATTGCATGAATCATCATCACTTGAAATGCAATCAGACTTGATTTCTGATGAAGCGTAAACGTATTTTCTTTATTTACAGGCTCTTTCTTCCAAAGGAAAAAAGCATAATAGAACATCAGCATTTCTGAACAGATAGCTTGTATAACCGGATGCTTTCTTACCTTTTGGTCTACTGCATTCGAAAAAGAAAATAAAAGTGGTAAAGAACTATTTTTCACACTTCGGATAATTTCAGGCAAATATTTAAAGAGAGTTAACAACAATAATATCTCAAGTAAAATGAACGCAGCTTCCACTACAAAGCCCATTAGTGTAAGTGTCTTAAATGGAGTTAAATATTGCATTGGGATCATAAAGCGGGCGACAATTAGTCCTCCCGCCATTAAGGTGAGAAGATACTTCCAACTTAATTTTCTTTGCCAAGCTAAAAATGATACCGGAGCTACAATAGTTAGATCGATGAGAGAACCCATAACCACAGGATTGGTATTAGCCGGCAATATGCTGATTCCTAATGAAGAGCGATATAAAGCAAAGTTGGAAGCAAGTACAAGTAAAAATAGGGTAGGCCATATCATGCGTAGTGAGAATTTATTAAACACCATACTTTTCACCTCAGTCATTTTTAATTCTTAACTCCTTAGTTCTGCAATCTGGCGCGATTGTAGCACTACGTTGTATGACAATCGCGCCAGATTGCGGAAGTTCTTTTACCAATTAAATATCAACATTATGACGCTTGATAGAAGGAATACAGCAAAAAATGCAAGTATGTAATAAGTCTTTCCTTGTTTTTGGGTTTTATTTTTCTTTTCGTAATCCTTCCAACCAATAAATAAACCTACAAGCATTCCTATAATTCCTAAGCGTAAAATCAAAATTACATAGTCATAAATGGGCTTGTAAGAAATTTCGTAACTACCATTACCCAAATCTTGTACATCTTTATAACTAACAAATAGAATTGAAACAGCTAATCCTATTAGTAACCCATATAAGCCTGACCTCTGTAACTTCTTTTCCATATTTGTCCTCCATCATTTTCTAAAATTTGGCCCGATTTCAGAACAGACGAAAATTTTATTCGCAATCGCGCCCGATTCTGGATGGAACCCCATATACTACAACAGCCATTATTAATACTAGAATAATAATTCACTTTCTTTAATCATCTAAATCGTTTTTTATAAACGGTTTTTCATCTTCCTTGGAATTGTATTTTTTCTCAATAAGTTGACCAACAATGGACATGTTGATTCCATCTTTAACTGCTGTACGAATTAAGAAATACAGAATAAATAAACCTACTAACCAAAGGATAATAGCTCCACTCATTATTATTTCTCCTGTCTTTGATTAAGTTAAATGGCCCGAGTGCGGAACAACATTTATTTATCCACCATACCATAATCACCCAATTTAGAGTAATTAAAAAACACCTTATATAAGGTGTTGGTAAGACATGTTATGACCGTGATGCGCAAATCAGAGGTATATCTCTTTTATAACTAACACCTCTTTTTATTCAATATCCTTACACCATCCCATAATATTGAAACTGTTATCTAAATGACTCTCTTTTTCTCATCACATCTGCGATTTGATGAGAGTTATCACCTTTTTCTTCACTCAGCTTATCTATAATATTCGTGTAATCCTCTTCATTTCGGTTTTGGCTTAATTTATAGGCTGCTTGAACTTCTTGTATTTCAATCTTAAATCCAACAATGCCTTTTAGCTCTTTTTCTAATAGTTGAGGAGAAAGTTTATCCCATAGTACTGAATCTTTACGCTGTTTTTCGTACTTTTGCAGCAACCTGGTCAGATCCTGTTTTAACTCCTCTTCGTTCAAAATGCTAGCTACACCATATACATGTACAGATTGATAATTCCATGTCGGAACATTTTCTTCTTTATACCAGGAAGGAGAAATATAAGCGTGAGGACCTTGGAACATAACCAAAACATCGTCACAGGTTTCAAATGTTCTCCATTGAGAGTTCCCATATGCCATATGCCCTGTTATATAGGATGTGTCTCCTTCTGTACTTACCTGTAATGGCAAATGAGTAGCGATAGGTTTCCCTTGCTCTGTTGTTACAATCGTGCCAAAAGAGTTTTCTTGAACAAAGTCGAAGATTTCATCAAAATTTTCGACTTTAAAATACTTTGGAATATACATAGAAATCCACCTTTCTGGCCCGATAGCTTATTCACAATTCCCCACTACTTCATCGATAAATGTTTCTACTCGGCCAAAAGTTAGTAGAAGTACTTTTCATTTGAATAGTATCATAACTAGTAACTTAGTGGAACGTCTCTTTTAAAGTGTCGATACTCCACTTTATGGTCCGGGTGCGTCATAAAAAACCCCGTCTGTAAACGATCTCTTGCTGTTCAACTAATGTCCATGATTAACGAAAGAAAGTGGCGTATATAAGAAATCCAATTATCAATATAAGAATCATCAGTCCAGTACCTTTCCAACCTAAACCACCTACTAAATCTGAAAGTACGCTTCCGTGAATACTGCTTGCGGGATGCTTTAATTCCTTCTGCCTTAATCTTTCACGTCTTTCTTCAGGAGTTTCGTTATCTTTACTCATTTTATCACTCCCTATATATTCTTTAGGATGTTGAAAAAAGGCCTTATTGCAGAACAAAATCTGTTTATTACTTCACACCCTAATTCAGAAGAATTAAAAAAACATCATGATGGCTGTTGTTATGACTCGTTAAGGTCTGGATGCGTCTTTAATAAGAACGTCAAAAGATAAACTTATTGCGCCTTACAAACTGTGAGTACTAAAAATACACTTAATATAAGGTGTTGATACGACACGTCATGGTCCGGATGTGTTTTTAATAAGACCGTCAATAGATGATCTTATGTTGTTCTAAAACGCCCCATATTGAGAAGAATAATTTTATTAATATTTATCGATAATCATCGTGATTAGGTATAAATAAATTTTCAATCATATTTCTAACCACTGAAAAATTATCGACATTGTAATGTCCATGTAGGACTTCGTTATGATGGTCGATAATCTGCTCGGCAGTTATAGACTGGGAATCTGTTGTTGAGTGACCATCTCCAACTAAGGTGACATCGAAACCATTTATTGTTGCTGTTCTAACTGCTGTATCAATACAATGCTCTGTCTTGCAACCCATAACAACCAGGTGTTCAACCATGTTATCTTGTAAAAAATCCAATAATGGAGTGCCGTAAAACGAATTTGTTGCCTCTTTATCAAATATCTTTGCCTCTTTAGGAATATCAATCTCGGGATGAATCTCGAATCCTTTACCATGACCCTCTGCAACATCTTTATCTCTTATGAAAACAACAAAACTATCTGAGTCTAATGCCTTCCTCAACACTGAATTAATATTACCCAACAGATTACCTTTATTAAAAACACTTTTCTCTTTTTCATTACCGTTAATCAATTCTTGTTGCGCATCAATGACTAGTAAAGCTTGTTTCAATAAAAAAACTCCCTTTGTATTTAGTATTCTATTTTCGTTTATTCCCAAGATAATGGCCCGATTGCAGAACAGACGAAAATTTCTTTTTCGCGATCGCGCCCGATTGTTTAAGACTTCTTCTCGAACAACCACGTTTTTGATATATCTTGGTAACCTAGCTTTAAATACAAAGGATTTCCCATTTGACTAGAAACAAGGACAATTATGCAGAAGATCCAAAAATTCATTTTTTATTTTCCTTTACTACTAAATAAAACAGGAAAGTGATGATCACACTGCCTTGGATAGCTAAAACAACAAACCCTGTTTTAGCTTCCAAAGTACTTTCTACAATCACATAACTAGTAGAATTCAATGCTATTAGACCGATAAATATCCAAATAAACTTCATACAATTCTCCTCATTCTTGCGGGGTTCACTTTAAAATTTGGCCCGATTATGAACATCAACTACTTAAAATCTCTTTCCATCAGACTCATACGAACTGTTTAGATAATTCTAACATACATATAATTGAGTTGTTGAAATACTATACAAATAACAAGAGATATCTTTAAATATACTTGTTATAAAATTCATATCTTAATTTTCCGCTAAGATGAGCGTAAATCCTTGTCGTTTCACTTTTTTCATGACATAGAAGACTTTGAATCACTTCAAATGGAGCTCCATTGTCAACAAGATGTATAGCGTAGCTGTGACGTAATTGATGAGGATGAATTGTTTAGTTGATTCCAGCGCGTTTAGAAATACGTTTAACCACGTATCTCAAAGAATCTACACTCATACGTCTAATTGGTTTACGCTCTGTGACAAATAGATAGAGTTCTTCATCGTCGCGTTCGTCTAAATACCTTTTCAGCCAAATCGCACAGCGTATATTAAAATAAACATCTCTTTCCTTATCACCTTTCCCATGGATAATTACTGAGTTCCCCGCGAAGTTAATATCATTTCGATTTAATTTCGCAATTTCACCGATTCGACAACCTGCTGAATAAAAAAATTCAAATGAAGCATTCTCCAGCGATGTATCACAACCTTCCCGAAGAAGTTCAATCTCATGTTTGGAAAGAAATTTTGGAATTCGCTTTCCTAATTTAGGCTCTTTTAATTTTGCGGCCGGATTTTTAAAGATAAAACCTTCCTCATGAGTCCATTTAAACAACGACTTAATAAAGCGTACACGGTGACCCAAGCTAGCTGGTTTCAAATGTTCTCCAGCCTCCAAAGTATTGCTTGAGATTTTCGGTTGTAATGTCACCCATTATGACAGCACCAATATAACGCTTTAGAAGATTACATTGAAAGCCATACATCTTTAATGTTAAAGGTAAGTAACCTTCAATTCTTATGTCAAACTGATACTTTTCCCATGCTTCCTATAACAACATGTTATTCACGCTTCCATACTATAAATCAATTAATTTGATTACAGTATGATCGGTTTACTCAATCTCTATTCGATAATCGGAATGTATAATAGAGTACAAGCCCTTAGGATATCGAATAAGTTCAGATAAGGCGCCTTTGCTATTCAGGAAAAGCGTATTCTGGCACAACATTATTCAATTAACGCGCCCGTTTGCTGAAGATTGTTATTGAAGTAATCTGCTCTACATTACTGTTCGCGGAAGCATGCACTTTTTTGCACGGCTAATGTTGTGCTTTCATTTTGCATTTTTGCTATTGACTTCGCATAGTTGGTCTTATACTGTACGATGCATTATTCAAATTGTTAGCTTTATAATCCGAGTCTGGCTCCTACTTCTGCATACTCTATATCTTTTCTTTCTGCATTCCAATTACCCCCTGTTTGTCCGTCCCATATCGCTCCTGTTTCAACGAAACCGACAGACGCAAACAACTTCCGGACGGCTTCGTTTACCATCCAATATGATGTAGCAACTGCATCGGCTTTTCCTTGTGGAAACGACTTTATGTAATGAATAACTTTCATCATTGCTTGTTTGCCAAATCCTTTGCCTTGATGCTTTTTATCAATCATAAAGCGATTAAGTCCATAAGTAGATTTATCTCCATATTTTTCACATAAAATAGAACTTTCCGCCAATTCGTAAAATCCAATATCGACATATCCTATGACTTCATCATTGTTGTATATAGCGAAGATCATAGGAGGTTTTTCGTCGTTGAGTATCTTTACATAGGCTTTAGCCAAACAATATATGCTGGAATCCACATTTCCTTTCTGCTCGTCTGTTATGCTTAAATTCAACACTGCCTCAAGATTATCGTGGGTAATCTTTCTTAATTCAATCATTTTTCTTCCCTACTTCCTAAAAATTCTATTATTCGCCCTTTGTTATTCAAGTATCCTGACCCGTTAGCAGAAAGGTTGCTGCCTAATTTAACAATTGCACTCATTTTATTTCTCGCCTATTAGTATTCAACATAATGGCCCGATAGTTGTATAACAGTTTCTAATCCCTAGTACCATAATCACCCCATTTGGAGTAATTTAAAAACCTAATTATAGGGTGGTGTTACGACATGTTAGGGTCCGGATGTGTAAAAAAAGCCAACAGATCACTGTTGACTTCGATTACGCTCCTTCAACAATCGCCCCCGATTCTAGAACACTTTTCGTAGCTAAATCTCCTCATATTTCTTTTTGAAAAGAACAGCCGGTCTTTAAAAAAGGACTGTACAGCACGCAACTATTATAGTTTGGTTTGAGATTGTTGATGGATATTTATCAATAGCTGTGGTGAGGACTATAAAAAACACTCCAATATGAAATAAGCGAGGTTTTCTCATCAACCTCTACTCAAATTCAGTCAGATAATTGAATTACAGTATTTATTCCATCGTGTCATAATCAAAAAAACGGAGTAATTAAAAAACCTAATATAAGGTTTTGTTACGACAGGTTAGGGTCGGATGTGTCATTAGTAAGAACGTCAATAGTTGATCTTATGTTGTTCTACAAACACGCCCGATTTTTTTAATACAGTCTTTCATAAAAATGGATTACTTCATCCCCAAAATCCATTTTACGGATAGGCTGAAAAAGACCATGCGATTAAAAAGATGCTTATTATTCCCCAAAGAAAAGCTCCCCATATCCACCATACAACGGGGCTAGGTAATATCTGTTTGCCTTCCATACTGTCCTTGTATTCGATTGCTAAAGCAACTCTTTTCTCCATGTTTTTTTTCATTGAAATAAAAACAAAAAATCCGACTATGATAAAACCAACAGTTATCCAAGGTAACAAATTCATTTTAACACCCCATTCGTATACGTTACTTTCTATTCCAGCTCTCCCTAAATTATGTTCAAATTGAATCTTCTAGTTTTATTCCGTTAAATGGACCGTTTGAGGAATAAAGTTTATCTCATCACACCATGTCCTTCAGAGTCGGAGAAATTAAAAAACTTCTGAAATAAGATGTTGCTACGACACGCTATGTTCCGAGTGCGACATAAAAAAACGTCACTCGACGATCACTTGTTGTTCAACCAACGTGCACGCTTATTGAATATAGAAATTACATGGCTTTAATTTCGCTAATGAATAACAAGAGAATAAATCCACCAACAACTACAAAGCCTAAAATGAGCCAAATCAATAAAAGACCACTCGCGGTAAAAAATATTTTTTCAAACCATTTGCTATTGATAAACCTCATTTTCTACCTCCGTCCATAGTGAATCTTGCCCTTTTACGGAACGAAACTTATTTATTCCATCGAACCATAATCAACCAATTTTGAGTAACAAAAAACCTTATATAAGGTGTTGTTACGACAAGTTAGGGTCCGGATGCGCCATACAAAAGACCATCAATAGACAATCTCTTGGTGTTCAACTCCTACCCTTTAGTGTAAGTACAATTACCCACAATGACTTCACTTGGAATAGAAATTGTTACATTTTTATTCTTAAAATTTTATATACACAAAACAAGCTATTGTGCTAATGACAACAATGACTCCGTATAACGCGCCTGTAATAGAACCAATAAATTCCAAACCGAACGGTAGAAAAAAAGTTAAGATACCGGTTTCGAGTAAAAGAATCCCAACTCCCTTAGCTAACTTTTCTTTATCGCCGCTATAAGTTTTTTCGTTATATCCGGATATTAATGAGAGTTCCTTTTTCCTCCAAATTAAAAAGCTGAACAAAAAACAAAAAACACTGACAAATAAACAAGCAATAAAACCACTTAAAAACATTCTCTTCAGCACCTCCTACTCAAGGAAATACGATCTTTAATAAGTTAAACCTTCGTATATTTAGCTCTTATGATAATATATTCTGTTATTTTAAATAATAATTCCGTAAAAAACTGGCCGATTGCGGGATAAGCCGTAACAATTTATCATAGAAATGTAAAAAAGATACAATCCTTTTAAAGATACCCTGATATTCCTTACTATTTATTTGAGTGGAGTATTTATTTTATTTAATGCTAACTACTTCAACTAAATGGCCGGATAAATGAATAACAATATTTAACCCATCGTACCATAATCACCCAATTTCTAGTAAAAAAAACATCTAATATTAGTGTTACTACGACATGTTATGGTCCGGGTGCGACATAGAAAGCCAACAATTCGTATATGGACTTGAGTAATCCTTATTAAACATACGCACCCGATAGCTTGAAACAGTCTTCTTAATTCTTATAATCTTAAAGACATCTTCCTGCTGAGATTTTCCATTGCGTGGCTTTTATAAAAACCAATGGCTTTCTCGTTAAACTCCCAAACATTTAAGTCTAATGAAGAGGCTCCCTTTTTTTTAGACCATTCCACGCACGCTTCAAATAACTTGCTTCCGATTCCTCTTTTTTGGCAACTATTTTTAACTCCGAAATCATTCATATAGGCAAATGTTCTTTTCGACATAGATTGGAATGATGGGGATTCGTTCAGTTCCATCACTGCATATCCGACTACTTCTTCATCTATTTTTGCAACTAAAATATCAGTATTTGGGTCTTCCAATAATTCTCGGAAATAACTTTCAGGCATTACTTCATCAACCTTCGTAAAGATATCGGGTAATACTTCTGAATGTTCGTCATGTCCTTCTTTTACAATTAAATTAATATCTGTAAAGTCTTCGAAATTGGCAAGTTCTAAATTAATCCCCATTCTAATCCCCTTCCATCCTCTATCAGAATCAATACAAGACATTTCCCACATAATGGAGAAATAGTTGAATAACAGTATTTATTTTATAATACCATAATCAACCAATTTAGAGTAATTAAAAAAACACCTCATATAAGGTGTTAATACGACACGTTATGGTCCTAATACGTCGTAAAAGCAAGTCAATTTGAATTGCATTGCTTATTTTTCTTTCCATGCCCCAATGACAAAAAACCACAGTTTGTAGATTTATCTACAAACTGTGGTTTTACATAGTGATAACTCCCCAAAAGAGAATTACCTATTTTAGACGTGTTATAAAAAATTAGACGTAGGTCTCAAACAGTCATTATAGTTCTCACGAAAAATCATACTGAATGGCACGATGCCCAATATCACGTCTCCAGAAAACTCCCTCTTTCTCAATCTTTTCTAACTCCGTATAAACTAACGTACGTGCGGCAAGAAGATCCTCACCCTTCGCAGTCGTGAGCAACACTCTTCCGCCATTCGTCACGTACTTCCCGTTTACATTCTTAGAAGTTCCTGCGTGATATATGTCTACATCTGGGCCGATTTTATCCAATCCAACAAGCGGAGTCCCTTTGGTATATACACCCGGATAGCCTTCCGCAGCAATGACCACTCCTATCACCGATGCTTCATCCCATTCTAGCTCGCAATGCTCTCCTGCGAGGACAGCGAGCAACGTTTCGACCAAATCATTCTTCAATCGTGGAAGTACGACTTGGGTTTCGGGATCACCGAAGCGTGCATTGAATTCGATGACTTTCGTTCCTTGTTCCGTAGCGATCAAACCTGCAAAGAGCACACCGGTAAAAGGACGATTTTCTGCTGTCATGGCGTTTGCAGCAGGTTTAACGACTCGTTCGATCGCTTCAGAAATCGTGCTTTCCGGAATTTGCGGTACTGGAGAATAGGCACCCATCCCTCCCGTGTTCGGTCCAGTATCTCCGTCGAATGCTCGCTTATGGTCTTGAGCGATCACCATAGGATAGACATTCTGTCCATTTACAAAGGCCATTAACGAAAACTCTTCACCTTCCAGGAATTCTTCCATGACAACAGATGCGGACGCTTCCCCGAACTTCGCCTGTACGAGCATATCTTGAAGTGCTTCCGCTGCTTCTTCTTTCGTTTGAGCGACGACAACGCCTTTGCCAGCTGCGAGCCCATCTGCTTTGATGACGATGGGAACGCCGACTTCATCTAAATACTTCATGGCGGGTTCTAGATCGGTAAAGGTTTCGTAGGCGGCAGTAGGGATTCCATATTTCTTCATTAACTCTTTTGCGAAGGTTTTGCTTCCTTCAATAATGGATGCGCGTTTGTCAGGTCCGAATACCGGCAGACCTGCTGCGTTGAAATCGTCCACTATGCCATTGACCAAAGGCACTTCGGCTCCTATGATGGTTAAGGAAATGTTCTGTTCTTTAGCGAAAGCAATGAGTTCCTGATGATTCTCTTCAGCAATCGGAACAAGTTGTGCGACATCTTCCATACCTGGATTGCCCGGGGCTACAAAAACCGTTTGGACACGTGGACTCCTCGTGCATTTCTTCGCGAGCGCGTGTTCGCGACCGCCTCTGCCAATCACTAATATGTTCATGGAATCACCTCTGTGTATAATCGAATTATGTACGGTTTCTTCTTAAGGAACTTAGTGTTTAAAGTGTCGGACGCCTGTAAAGACCATTGCAATTCCGTATTCATCTGCTTTTTTAATGGAATCTTCGTCGCGTACTGAACCGCCTGGCTGGATAATCGCAGTAATTCCTGCTTTGGCTGCCACTTCGACTGTATCATCCATCGGGAAAAATGCATCGGATGCGAGTGCGGCTCCAGTTGCTTTTTCACCTGCTTGTGCGAGCGCAATGTTCGCAGCCCCGACGCGGTTCATTTGCCCTGCGCCAATTCCATATGTCATCTGTTCTCCGCTAACGACTATGGCGTTGGATTTCACGTGTTTCACGACTTTCCATCCCAGTTTCAAAGCCGCCCACTCCTCTTCAGAAGGCTCGCGTTTTGTAGGAATCGTAATGGTTGCCTCATCTAGTCCGTATGTGTCCAAATCCTGTACTAATAATCCGCCTAGGATTGAAGTAGTTTTCCGCTCGGTTTTCCGTTCCCCTCCGAAATCGACAGTCAAAAGACGGATATTCTTTTTAGCCGTCAAGACTTCCAACGCTTCATCTGTAAAAGAAGGTGCAATGATGATTTCCAAGAAGATTTCACGAAGCATGGTTGCCGTTTCTAGATCCACTTCACGGTTCAACGCGATGATTCCACCAAAAATCGAAGTCGAGTCCGCCTCGTACGCTTTCTTGAATGCTTCAGTCAGTGTTTCCCCGACACCTACACCGCATGGATTCATATGCTTCACTGCAACTGCGGCTGGTTGGTCAAAATCACGGACGATCAGCAACGCTGCGTCTGCATCATTGATATTGTTATAGGAAAGTTCCTTGCCGTGCAATTGGTTACTGTAGGCAACAGAGAACTTCGAGCCTAGTGGTTTTTGGTAAAATGAAGCGTGTTGATGTGGATTTTCTCCATATCGAAGGGATTGTTTCAAGTTATATGTGAGTGTCAAACTTTCCGGGTTCTCTTCTTCAGCCAGCTGGGTCATATACTCGGATATCACGGCATCATAAGCTGCAGTATGACGGAACACTTTTGCAGCGAGCTGACGTTTCTTCTGCTTTGTCACGTCACCATTTTCCGCTAGCTGCGTTAAGACCGCTTCATAATCTGAAGGATCCACGACTACAGTGACGAATTCGTGGTTTTTCGCAGCGGAACGGAGCATGGTAGGACCGCCAATATCGATGTTTTCAATCGCTTCTTCAGAAGTCACGTCAGGTTGTGCAATCGTCTGCTGGAAAGGGTATAAATTGACGCACACGAGGTCGATCGGTTGAATATGGTGTTCTGCTAATTGTGCGAGATGGTGATCATCATTCCTTTTCGCCAACAATCCGCCATGGACATTCGGATGCAATGTTTTCACTCTGCCATCCATGATTTCAGGAAATTTTGTTACTTCCTCAATCCCGATGACTTCAATTCCATTATCCGCAAGTGTTTTTTTCGTCCCCCCTGTAGAAACGATTTCAAATCCTGCCTCTTTCAGACCTTTTGAAAACTCAATTATCCCTGTTTTATCGGAAACACTGATCAATGCTCGTTTCATTCGATAATTCCTCCCTATTTTTGCGAAAGTGTGCTGCTCCCCTCGAACTGTTTCTGCCGCTCAATAAAATAATTGACTTCTCTATTAGAGAGATACACTTGTTTTCCCTTTAGTGAAAAGTTCCTGGAGTATTTCTGGGTAAATCAAGTGCTCTTGTTGCTGAATGCGTTTTTGCAGGTCAACCTTTGAATCATCGGAAAGGATCCTGATTTCTTTTTGAGCGATAATCGGACCTGTATCCATACCGGCATCCACATAATGAATGGTCAGACCGCTTACCTGGACCCCTGCATCAAGTGCTTGTCCGATTGCATCCTTACCGGGAAAAGCTGGAAGTAAGGAGGGATGGATATTGACGATTGCTCCGGGATATTCCTGTAATAGCGTGGGTCCGATGAGCCGCATATACCCTGCTAAAACGATGAATTCCACATCCCGTAATTTAAGCTGCTGGACGATTTCCGTTTCAAAAGCTCCCTTATCAGGGAAATCCTTCGGTGAAATGGATAACCAGTCGATTTCTTCTTTATGGGCTCTTTGTAGGACACTTGCAGACGGCTGATCACATACGAGCAAACGAATATCCGCTTCAAGTGTGCCGGCTTTCACCGCATCCACCAATGCTTGAAAATTACTTCCCGTTCCGGAAGCGAATACTGCAATTTTTTTCATGACTCACCCAGGATCGTCACACCGGATCCGTTTACAACGTGACCAATTCGATAGGCGTGTTCTCCGTGTTTTTCAAACAAATCAAGGAGTGCATCCGCCGTTTCCTCTTGCACTACAAGGGCCATGCCTATTCCCATATTGAAGATATTATACATATCCTCACGGGCGATGTTCCCTTTTTCCTGAATAAGCTTGAATATAGGCTGGATTTCCCACGTACCGGACTCAATTTCAACACCTAAATCCTCTGGCATCATCCTTGGGAGGTTTTCGATGAATCCGCCACCTGTAATATGTGCCATTCCTTTGATGTCAAATTCTTTCATTGCAGCCAAAATGGATTTCACATAGATTTTGGTAGGTTTCAACAGCTCTTCTCCAAGAGAACAACCAAGTTCGGGAACGACTTCCGTGAGATCCATTTCTGAATCCTCGAGCAAAACTTTTCGTACGAGCGAATAACCGTTACTATGAATACCGCTAGAAGCCAAACCGATTATACAATCGCCAGGTTGAATGTTCTGTCCTGTAATCAGGTCTTGCTTTTCACAGGCCCCAACAGTAAATCCTGCTACGTCATACTCTTCCTCGCTATAAAGGCCAGGCATTTCAGCTGTTTCCCCGCCAATCAACGCGCAGCCAGCTTGTGCGCAGCCATCCGCAATTCCTTTCACAATGCTCTCTATCTTTTCAGGATCCGCTTTTCCACAAGCGATGTAGTCCAGAAAATAGAGTGGCTCTGCACCTTGTACAATGATATCGTTCACACACATGGCCACACAGTCGATTCCGATGGTATCATGTTGGTCCATCATCATTGCTAGCATCAGTTTCGTCCCTACTCCATCTGTTCCTGAAACAAGTACTGGCTCCTGTAAATCCAGCTGGGATAAATCGAATATTCCACCGAAACCGCCCAGTCCGCTCAGCACTTGGGGACGCATCGTTTTCAGTACATGTTTTTTCATGCGTGATACAGCTTCGTAGCCCGCTTCAATATCTACTCCCGCTGATTTGTATGCTTTTGACATGGATTGAAATCTCCTTCGCTCAGCTTTTTATGAAATCTATTTCTTGGTCCGAAAAGATTTCTGTAGGATACTTTCCGTTAAAACAAGCCAGACATTGTCCCCGGTTCTCACCTTCAAACTGCCTTCCAATCGCTTCAACAGTACCTTCGACACTTAGAAATGTCAGAGAGTCCGCTCCAATCAGTTCGCGAATTTCTTCTACTGATTTTTTAGCAGCGATCAGTTCTTCCTTATCGGATGTGTCAATTCCATAAAAACATGGATTTTTAATCGGTGGTGAGCTGATCAATACGTGTACTTCCGTCGCTCCCGCTTCCTTCAGCATTCTGACAATCCGTTTGCTTGTCGTACCACGGACAATGGAATCGTCCACCATGACAACTCTTTTCCCTTCCACAACTCCGCGGACTGGTGAAAGTTTCATTTTCACCCCTTGTTCTCTGAGGGATTGGGAAGGCTGAATGAACGTCCTCCCAACATATCTATTTTTAAGTAAACCCATTTCATATGGGATGCCACTTGCTTCGGCATACCCGATCGCAGCGGAATTCCCTGAATCCGGAACCCCTGTAACTACATCCGCTTCGATTAATTTTTCGACTGCGAGTTGCTTTCCAAGATTCTTCCGGGCTGTATGGACATTGATGCCATCAATGTTGCTGTCTGGGCGGGAAAAATAGACATATTCCATCGTACACATCGATCGTTGTGAACAAGTGGCGAATCGTTCACTTGTGATTCCTTCATCATTGATAACCAGAAGTTCGCCGGGTTCAATATCCCTGAGAAAATCTGCTCCTACAATATCCAGCGCACACGTTTCGGAAGCCACGACATATGCCTCACCTAGCAATCCAAGAGATAAAGGTCTGAGCCCATTCGGGTCCATGGCGACGAATAGTTCCGAATCCGTCATGATTAAGTAAGCATAAGCGCCTTTTAATGAGCTAAGCCCATTTGTTATGCGCTGTTTCAATTCTGAAAAGCCGCCTTTTCGGATTAGATGCGCCAATACTTCAGTATCAGAGGTGCTATGAAAGATACTTCCTTGACCTTCAAGCTGGGCTTTCAACTGATCAGCATTCACGATATTCCCATTGTGGGCCATTGCCATGGATTCACTTTGAAAGTTGAATAATAGAGGCTGAACGTTCTCATAACCACCCCCGCCTGCTGTTGTATAACGGACATGACCGATTGCTGCATTACCGGATAAGTTTTGCATTTTCTCCTCAGTGAAAACTTCTGTGACCAAGCCCTCACCTTTCGAACTGATCAGTTTTCCATCTTGAGCGAGAACCATTCCAGTACCTTCTTGGCCACGATGCTGAAGACTATGCAATCCGTAATAGGTAACTTGCGCGGCATCCGGGTGTCCCCAGATGCCGAACAAGCCGCATTCCTCATTCAATCCCTTTAGTTCAGCAAGCATGGAATCGCACCTTTCCAAGCTTGCTCTAATGATTGGACAGGTGTATCGATTAGAAGTCCTTCTTGCTCATGGGAGATGGTCAAAAACCGATTATTTGTGACAGTACCTACACACCTTGCATCTTGCACGATCGCTTCAAAAGCATCACGGTGTTCCGGTGCAACGGATACAACGAACCGGGATTGGGTTTCACTGAACAATTCCGAAACTGCGTCCATATCCACAATAATCCGAGCACCTAGCTCCGTTCCAAACAAGGATTCTGACAAAGCAACAGCAAGACCGCCTTCAGAAAGATCGTGAGCTGACGCGACACATCCTTTTTGAATCGCTCTCAAGAGCTGCTGTTGGCGAAGCTTTTCAAGTTCCAAGTTAATAGAAGGAGATTTTCCGGAGATTTTCCCTTCCGTCATTTTTTGCAACTCACTGCCGCCGAACTCAGTTTTTGCATCCCCGATCACATAGATCAGATCTCCGGGCTTTTTGAATTCCTGGGTTGTGATATGAGCCAGATCCTTGATGAGCCCTACCATCCCAATAACAGGAGTCGGATAAATCGACACACCATTCGTCTCGTTATAAAGGGATACATTCCCTCCGATTACAGGAGTGCTTAACACTCTGCAAGCTTCACTGATCCCGTCTGCGGATTTCTCGATTTGCCAGAAAATCTCCGGCTTCTCGGGATTTCCAAAGTTCAAGTTATCCGTCACTGCCAGGGGTTCTGCACCTGAACAGATGATATTACGAGCCGCTTCAGCTACAGCGATTTTCCCTCCTGTTTCCGGGTCAAGATGAAGGTAACGGGAATTGCAATCGGTCGTCATGGCAAGCGCCTTATTCGTTTCACGAATCCGTACTACAGCCGCATCCGAACCTGGAGGGACGACCGTATTTGTCCTTACCGTATGGTCGAACTGCCGGTAAACCCACTCCTTACTTGCAATGGTCGGCTGTGAAAGCAATTTAACGAGTGTTTCATTAAAGTTAACAACGATAGGGGCAGAGTTTGCCATCGCTTGGAAATCACGGAAGTATTGCGGTTCCGCAGAGGGTTTGTGGTAGACTGGCGCTTCTTTCACTAAGGCGTCCACAGGAACGAAAGCAGCCACTTCCCCTTGATGGGTAAGCTTCAGCATCTTTTCTTCTGTAACGAAACCGACAGCCACTGCTTCAAGACCATACGTTGAAAACAACTCAGCAATTTCCTGTTCGCTTCCCTTTTCAACTACAATGAGCATCCGCTCTTGCGACTCTGACAACATCATTTCATAAGCGGTCATACCAGGTTCACGCTGTGGGACGAGGTCAAGGTTCATCTCGATTCCCATACCAGCTTTAGAAGCCATTTCCGCCGATGAACTCGCAAGTCCCGCTGCACCCATATCCTGGATTCCGATAAGTGCATCATGTTGAATGAGTTCAAGGCACGCTTCCAGCAGCAGTTTCTCCATGAATGGATCTCCTACTTGCACTGCCGGGCGTTTCCCATCAGACGAATCCGTCAATTCTTCAGACGCAAAGGTCGCTCCATGGATGCCATCGCGTCCTGTTTTCGCACCTACATGCATGACAATATTGCCGGCACCGTGAGCTTGACCTTTTTGGATATCTTCATGGTTGATCAAACCGACGCACATTGCATTGACTAGCGGATTCCCCTCGTAGGAAGGATCGAATTGAATTTCACCGCCGACTGTCGGAACTCCAATACAGTTCCCATATCCGCCAATTCCTGCAACCACTTCTTTGAACAAATACTTGACACGAGCACTCTCCAGTTCACCGAAACGGAGTGAATTCAAAACCGCGATTGGACGAGCCCCCATTGAAAATACATCCCGTATAATCCCACCGACTCCAGTTGCCGCACCTTGATAAGGTTCAATTGCAGAAGGGTGATTATGGCTTTCAATTTTGAAGACAACCGCCTGACCATCACCAATATCCACAATCCCTGCTCCTTCACCAGGTCCCTGGAGCACGTTTTCCCCGGTAGTGGGGAACTTTTGTAAAATGGGTTTAGAATTTTTATAGGAACAGTGTTCAGACCACATCACTGAAAACAAACCCGTTTCTGTATAGTTCGGTGTCCGTCCCAGAATGTTCTCCACCATCGCAAACTCTTCATCCGTAAGACCCATTGCTGCATATTCCCGCTGTGATTTAATCATTTCGGGGTTTGGTTCAAGCATTAACGACATGATTTTCCCTCCAATTTCTTACGATTGATTGAAATAGTTTTAAACCGTCAGCACTTCCTAATAATTCATCGACGGCACGTTCAGGATGGGGCATCATTCCAAGCACATTTCCTTGCTCATTCGTTATTCCTGCGATATCTTCGAGACTGCCATTCGGGTTTTCACCATGATACGTAAACGTGATTTGGTTGTTTTTCTTTAACATGGCCAACGTTTCTTCATTGCAATAGTAATTGCCTTCTCCATGAGCAATCGGCAAAGTAATCGTTTCGTCTTTTTCGTAACTGCTCGTAAACATCGTGTTGTTGTTCACAACTCTCAGCTGGGTCGGTTTACAAATGAATGCAAGGTCTCGATTTTTTCTCATCGCACCTGGCAGCAATCCTGCTTCCAGTAAAATCTGGAACCCATTACAAACTCCTAGTATCGGAACCCCTTCATTCCCCGCCTTCACCACTTCTCCCATCACTTTTGAGAAACGTGCAATGGCGCCTGTGCGCAAATAGTCTCCGTACGAAAAACCGCCAGGCAAAAGAATGCCATCATAGCCTTCTAAGCTTTCTGCTGTATGCGGAACATATTCAACTTCTTCACCTAGTTCGTCCTGAATAGCATGAAACATATCGATATCACAGTTGGAGCCCGGAAACACGATCACGGCAAATTTCACAGCGCGACAACCTCCTCGATTTCATAGCGATAATCCTCAATAACTGTATTCGCTAACAGACGTTCGCACATTTCTTTCACGATTTCATCGATGTCCTGATCGCTCTTTTCGATCGTCAGTTCCATATATTTCCCGATCCGCACATCAGAAACGGTTTCATACGACATGCTGTGAAGGGATGATTTCACGGCTGCTCCTTGAGGATCCAAAACATTTTCTCTTAACGTGATATAGACCTTTACTTTAAACATACTGACGACCTCCTAGTTTTGTATAAATCGTTTCATAGACATCTACTAAACTTCCCAAATCACGACGGAATACATCCTTATCAAGCTTTTCTTCTGTTTCGGAGTCCCACAAGCGGCACGTGTCCGGGGAGATTTCATCTGCTAACAGAATCTCACCATCTGCAAGTTTTCCGAATTCAAGCTTAAAGTCTATTAAACGAACTCCTAGATCAGCAAAAAGGCTAGATAAAACGGTATTCACTTCCAAAGCTTTTTGCTGTAAGAGTTGGACTTCTTCTTTAGTCGCAAGATCCAATTCCTGTATATGGGCTTCTGTCAGCAGTGGATCACCAAGCGCATCGTCCTTGTAATAGAATTCAACGAGTTTGTGTTTTAACAACTGTCCCTCATCCAGCCCGAGTCGCTTGGATAGGCTTCCCGCAACTACATTGCGTGTCACCACTTCAAGAGGGATGATCGAAACTTTCTTTACAAGCTGCTCTGTGGAGGAAATCCGTTTAATGAAATGAGTAGGAATTCCAGCCTCATGGAGCTTTGAAAATAGCAAACTCGTAATTCCATTCGTCAATGCACCTTTGCCGACAATTTCCTCTTTTTTCTCACCATTGAAAGCTGTTGCCGCATCTTTGTATTCCACCCAGGCGACACCTTCGTCAGTTGTTGCATAAATCTTCTTCGCCTTACCTTCATACAGCAATTCTCGCTTTTCCATTTGAAGAACCTCCGCAGTAAAGAATAATGTTATGTTCCAGCAGCCACTTGCTAGCTCTTTCTGGTCAATGACTCCAAATCCCACTCACTTCAATTTCATCAAGAGCTAGCTCCACCGAGTCTCTCAACACATTGACATGACCCATTTTTCGTTTAACAATCGCGTCTTTCTTCCCGTAAAGATGAACTTTCCAATCTTCTAATTCCGAAATTGCGTTTAGGATGTCTTGCAGATGTTCACCAAGAATATTGACCATCACAACGGGACTCATTAAATCCGTTTTTCCTAACGGCCAATTGCAGACTGCCCGTATGTGCTGTTCGAACTGTGATGTCAGACAAGCTTCCATCGTGTAATGACCTGAATTATGGGGTCGCGGTGCCAATTCGTTTACAATAAGCTCTTTCTGTTCAGTCACAAACATTTCAACAGCTAGCGTTCCAACGAGGTGAAGCTGAGTGGCTAGTTGCTCAGCAAGTTCCACAGCTTTCCGTGATACTTCTTCACTGATACGTGCAGGAACGATGCTTTTGTGCAAAATGTTTTCGTGATGGATATTTTCTGCAACAGGGAAACACTTCATCATGCCATTCGTTTTCCTAGTGACGATTACAGAAATCTCTTTTGTAAAAGGGATCCACTTTTCAATGACACACGTGCTATTATTCAGGAGCCCTGAAGCCAGCTCAATATCAGATTCTGAATGAATGACAATCTGTCCCTTACCGTCGTATCCCCCACGTGTTTTTTTCATCACACACGGATAGCTTACCTTGCTGACAACTTCATGAATGTCACTTACATTTTTCACGACGCCGTAGGGAGCTACTGGAACTCCCGCTTTTGTGATCGCTTCTTTTTCAGTGATCCGATCTTGAGTGATTTTTAAAAGTTCCGCTCCTTGAGGCAAATAACTATTTTCTTTTAACCAAGCTAATGCTTCAAAACTCACATTTTCGAATTCATATGTAACGACATCGCTCACTTCAGCAAGTTGTCGGATCGCCTCCAAGTCGTCATAATCACCATGAATTTCAATATCTGCAACTTGCCCGCACGGACAGTTCGGTGTTGGATCTAAAACCGCAATACGAAATCCCATAGCTTTTGCCGACAAAGCCATCATGCGGCCAAGCTGGCCCCCGCCGATGATTCCAATCGTTTGTCCCGGTAAAATCACCTTAGATAAGTTGTTCATTGCTTTTTAACACCTTTTCTTTCGTTTCATTTCGAAGGGTTTCCAATCTTCCTGCAATTTCCATGTCATTGCTGCCTATGATCTGTGCAGCCAGTAATCCAGCATTGACAGCACCTGCTTTTCCAATCGCGACTGTCGCTACAGGCACTCCGCCAGGCATCTGAACGATGGAAAGTAAGGAGTCCATCCCTTTTAACGCCTTCGTTTGAACAGGGACACCAATGACTGGCAATGTGGTTTTGGCAGCTGTCATACCCGGCAGATGAGCCGCACCGCCAGCACCCGCGATAATGACTTTAATACCTCGGTCACGTGCGCTTTCTGCATAATTGAAAAGTAAATCCGGTGTACGGTGTGCCGAAACCACTTTTTTTTCATAAGGAATCTTCATTTGTTCCAATGCTTCACACGCATGTTTCATCGTTTCCCAATCGGAAACACTTCCCATAATGACTCCAACTTGTGCGTTCACTGTCTTCCCTCCCACGTTTGGATAGATAGGTATCGAGTAGAAAAAAAGACAGGAAACTTTCTCGTAGAAGAGAAAGTTCCCTGTCCGGGATAAGTCGCCTTTAAGAAAAAAGGACAGTCCTATCCTGTGTTAAGGATGCACTTTCTCTCATAGTCCAACAATTTACGGTTATTGGGTAGAAACGTCCGGGCCATATTCCCGAGTATATATGAGAGATATTAGTAAGTTCGTAATCATCTTAACAATCACTTGAACTGTCGTCAACAGAAAAGGCGAATATAATTCACCAATAAAGTTTTAACGTTCGTATAAATGCGTTTTTTGGATGCAAAACAAGCTGATATACCAATGTTTATCATCATTTTGACGGAAACTCAGTTTTACCCTTAGAGATCATTGTGGATACCACAACTAGTAGCGCTTCCTCTATACCGGGTCACATTGACATTTCAAACTCTTTCTTTTTTATTGCTACAGTCAATTTTGCAAGAGATTTAGTCTTTACTCACTAAAAATAAAGTTAATTCCATATTTAAATTTTTTCTAAAAAGAGGAGTTTAATCCCGTCAATATAATCGACAACATAACTGCACCTCATCAGTTTGGCTATGTCCTGTTTCAACAATGGAATCTTCGGATTCTGGTAAAAGATCCTTCGTCCTTCCTAATACAAGCTACAAGTTGTTAGGTTGACTCATACTATGGGGAAAGGGGGATTTCAAATTGAATCAAAGTTCTATGCGAATTTCTAAAGACACGAAAATTTTGGACGACATTTCGAAAGCGATTGACGGTGAATATACTGCGATAGCTTGTTATGAAATATTGGCTAATCAGGCTCCGAATGATGAAATAAAGAAACGAATTTTAGAAATCAGAAAAGATGAAATCAGGCACTACGAAGCTTTTTGGTACCTTTATCTTTCACTAACGGATAAGAAACCAACACCCAAAGTAACGAAACAATGTCCTGCAGATTATAAAACTGGAGTGATAGATGCATTCATCGATGAACAGGAAGCCGTTGATTTTTATCACACAGTCGCAAGAAGTACGGATAATCCAATTATAAAAAATCTATTTACTCAAACTTCTGCTGATGAACAAAATCACGCAGTCTGGAATTTATATTTTATCAATCTACTCTAATCCGAAAAAACGTGGTTTCTCAATTTTTCTCGAAATTTACATTCTTATGGTGTAGGAGATTGCCTTTACGGGCCTGAAAGATATTCGTCAGATTATATGTAAACCAGTGAATGACTCTCAATTAACCACATCATTTACTCATGATTTCATACTATACTTAGAAACCATTATTCAATAAAGGGCGTGTAACATGAATAACTTTAATAATAATCCGCAAGGTGTAAATAATCCCTCACCAGAAATTTACGCCGCAAGGATTGGATTTATTGGAACGATACTCTCAACCTTAGGTGATGGTCTTCAGTCGATTGGAGCTGGAATCACATTACAACAATTAGAGGTTTCCAGTATTCAAGATGCACAAACGCAAACAGATCAATCCGACCAATTTGACTCCATGCAAAAACAAATTGATCAATTAACTAGAAAAATTGAAGAAATGGAGAGAAAGAGGTAAGTGAAATGAATAGTGTACAAAAATCCTCAACTTGATCAGGTACTACTTATATATGGTATCGTACGAATCTCCTTTCATTTCAGGATGTCAGTATTCCAGTACCGGATGGAATACTGACACTTTTGCGGATCACTGTCACTTTCTTCACTTCAAATTGTGAGGGCACTCTTGAAGCTTTTAGAGTGTTGAACATACAAATACCCCATCAATGGATGATGGGGTCATACTGTAAGCAATCTATGGAAATCACGGGATTGTTTGCAGTCATTTTAAAAAAAACAGTACAAACTCTGAAGCTATGATTCGCCCGGAGACCGAACGGCTTGCTCGCCTCTGAATTCTCCAGTTCCCCCACACTTTCTAATAAGGGGTGGATATGTTTACGGTTGAATAGGCAGTGCTGAATGACTAATGAGGCCTTGCATACGATGCAGCAAACTTCTTCACTGCTGAGAAACCTACTGGATCAACCACTTCTTACTTCTTTTAGAAAAAAACCAATATATCCCTGCTGCTTCGATTTTTTGAATTTAATCGCTAGTGCCCTCGACAAACTTCTTGAGCGCAGCTAGCTGGTCATCCCAATAGGGTTCAAAAAATTCCAGATAATTTTGTACCTCAGTGAGTGGTTTCGCTTTCAAGGTATACCGGGTTTCCCGTCCGAATTTACGACTTTCCACAACTCCTGCATTGGAAAGAATCGTTAGATGCTTATTAACTGCGGTCCTACTGACCGGGAATTGAGCGGCTATCTCAGCTATGGACATGTCTTTATCCACCAACCGTTTTAAAAGTACACGCCTAGTTGGATCGGAAATAGCCTGGAATACATCGTGTTTTTTCTGACTAGGCATATTAAGCCTCTATATATGCTGGTAATTTGTTATTCACGATGTTTTCCCAACCACCGTTCATCGTTACACGTTTCGAAGCTTGTTCTTCAGTCCATCCCGAGTGGATGAGGGTGAACTCCGTTTGTTGGTCGCCTGCTTCTTTCAATTCAAATGCCAGGTGCCAGTCTTTGTCCCAGTCAAATCCTACACGATATGGGGGTTCCAGTTCGGTCACAGTGCACGGTGAGTCCCCAAAGGGTCCTGCATGAAGGACAAAATCCTTTCCTAACACGGGTTCAAATGTATTGGGCATCCACCAGGCCGCCAGTCCTTCCGACGTGGAAACAGCCTTCCATACTTTTTCAATCGGAGCGTTCAGGACAATGGTTTTTCGGATTTCGGGGAGTTTATTATCTGTACGCATATTTTATTCCTCCTAAACTGATATGACACCTTAAAGTGTTACATTACATCTTAACACGGAAGGATTCCTCTCACAATATTGATAATGCACAACGTTTTCTTACTAAAAGTGACTTCATTTGACGAAATCGAGATTCATCGATAATCCGATTGTTTAAGAAAAAATATCAGTTCCTTTAGTGATACACCTGCTCATTGCATTCTTTGCTGAACAATCTTGTCTAACTTAAACATAGACAAAGTTCTTTCACACTGATTGCAGATGCCGACAAGGGGATTTGAATCTTTAATAGAAGTAGTACTAAGATGCATTCTAGGAGGGATGATAATGTGTACAACTATCGGTTTTTCTTATAAGGATGGAATTGTATTCGGCCGGACGTTAGAGGTCGGGATGCCACTGGACAACCACATTCTTTTTGTCCCTAAGAGTCTTGAAGGGTTCATTCAAACTCTAGGGGCAACCTACTCATCAAAATATGCGGTTCTAGGTACAGGTTTTTTTAAGCATCCGATGTTCGGTGATGGCATTAACGAAATGGGGTTAATGGGTTCGAATAATTTGTATCCTGGATATGCAACGTTTGCAACGCACCCAGTGGAAAATAAGGTCAATTTAACCATAGCGCCTGCATTCAATTATTTACTTAGCAGATGTAAAAACGTAGAAGAAATACGAGAAGAAGCAAATAAAATGAGGATCCTAGCAGAAGGAGACTCTAAGGATGATGTTTCTACTGAGCAGCACTTCTTTTTCATGGACGCCGAAGGCAATGGAATTGTTCTGCAACCGAAAGATGGTGAATTGCTCATTCATGAAAACCCGTATGGTGTGTTAACGAATTCACCTGAATTCCCTTGGCATGTGACGAATTTAAGGAATTACATTCACTTGCAGCCTGATAACGTTCAACAGAACAATATGAACGGTGTACCACTTTCAAAATTCGGAGAAGGAAGCGGAATGGTCGGACTTCCCGGTGACTTCACCCCTCCTTCCCGATTCGTTCGGGCGGCTTCGTTTGTTTCCGCTACTCCCAAAGATTTGGAGCGAAAGGAGGCAATCTTGCAAGGATTCCGGATTTTATCCCAATCGGATATTCCTACAGGAGCAGTTATCGATCCTATCGAAGGACATCGCGATGAAACACTATATACCGCGATCATGGATACGAAGAAAAAAGCCTATTTCATCAAATTCCATGACAACATCAATATTCAACCATTCTATTTGGATGACTATTCAGATGAAAAAGAAGCGTTGTTCTTTGATATTGAGAAAACGATGAATCTTTAACCGTGCAAGCCGGATCAAAAGAGTTAGCATGATGGCTAAAGCATATACTACCGGTGCTCTTGCAGAGAAAGCATATGTCAAACAAATCCCAACTTGCTAACTTGGCGAGTTGGGTTTTGATACACACTTAAGCTCTAGCGCCGCTGGACAATCTTGCTTTAAACAACTTGGATATCCAACTAGTATTAATGTAATCGGATTTTGTATGGAAGACTCTGACAGTTTTATCAATCATTCTTTGGCGCGTATTCCCAGTTGACGCATTCTAGAATCACTGAAAATCATTCAATTGTATGATCAAGGAACTGCTGAACTTTTTGTTTATACTCTTCAGGTTGCGCCGCATAAGACTCACCATGGTTTGCATCCTCAACCAGGAAGATTTCAGAACTGCTGGACGTATTCTCATACAACTCGATTGCATTCTTCACTGGCACAAACGTATCCGCTTTTCCATGGATGTACAATATCGGTACCTCTGTTTTCCGCACAGCTTTCAGAGCACTCGCTTCCTTGAACAAATAGCCAGCCCGCATCTTCGTCACTAGACTTGTACTATCCAACAATGGAAATGCTGGAAGATGAAACATACGATTCATTTGATAAGCGAACAACTGATAAACAGATCCATACGGACTGTCTGCGACAATCGCCTTCACTTGTGACGGTAACTCCGCTTCCCCGCTCGCCATGAGAACGGTTGCTGCACCCATCGACAATCCGTGGTAGACGACTTCCGTGTCTGAACCGAGCCTCTCGACTAACCTGTTCGTCCAGTCGATCAAGTCCAATCGATCTGGCCATCCAAAGCCATAATATTCCCCTTCACTCTTTCCATGCCCCCGTGCATCTGGCATGAAAATGTTATAACCTAATTCCTGATAATAAAAAATACCGAATAGCCCCATTTGTTTCGCGTTCCCTAAATAGCCATGTGTCAAAATGACCAGCTTCTTTGTGGGTGAAGCTGCAGGTAGAAAATAACCCGACAATTGTAAGCCGTCTCGTGATTCTAACGTTAACTCTTCAAACTCCTGGTCGTGGACCCAGTCTATCCAATCACCATTTACATACAGATCCATAGTTTCATCGGCGACGTCTAAGTCCGCATTATTTTGTAAAAAGTCTTTCGGCCCTCTCTTAATAGCAAGATCATAGAAAAACACTCCCCCCATGACTTGGAGACTGAATAAAGCCACTACCACTAATAGCAAAACCTTTTTCCAATTCCTCTTTATGCTCTTCACTCGATTACCCTCAGTCCGTCATATTCTTTCTGACTTCCAAGTATACAGGAATGACCATGAGAGTATGTGAAAAAAATTATTGAAATACTGGATATTATTTCTCGTAGATCTGATTATTCATGGACAGTTTTATTTAAAAGAAGGATGTGCCCACCATTCATCAGCAATATCGGGCAGGTTCTCTTCTTTGAAATTCTTTCTATCTTTATTCAAACGTTGTAGGGTGTCACCAGAATAATTGGATTTAATAACATAACGGTCAGAGGAGTTCCCGTATTTATCTGTAAATGGATATTTAACATTCACCTTAATATGATCAATGTTCAAATCCAATTCTTTTATGGCATAAACGGCATCACGTACAGTAAGTTGAATACTTTTTACGGTCATTTTATCTGAAAGGTTTTCTTTCCCTTTGTACTCGATTTTCAGGGAATATGGTTCTGGAGTATTGAGTCCTTCCACACCTACTAAGTCACCAAATTTGTTCTCTTGAAGTGCTGCTTCCACTAGTTTTTTCCTCAACTCAGGATTTTTCTCTTTTTCAATAACCGCTGAAGTTATTTGGCCGGCCATTACCTCTTGAGTAGTCGTTCCCTTATTATTATTCATTCCTTCATGCTTTCCACAAGCCGTAAGCAGCAAAGTGCACATTCCTATGGCAAATAATCGTTTCATCCTGATTGCCCCTCTCTATGCATACAGAATGCCTCAAGCAGCTCTGCTTCATACAAGAGTTTCAATGAAAAAAGCATCCGAATTCAGCTCCCTTCCTAGAAGGAATGCTGAATTCGGATGCAGTTTAAATTTGGATAGTCATTCAAAATGCACTTCTGTTGTACTCTGTATGCTGTCTTCACTTTGTACGTAAACGGCTATTCACGTAAGAAATGATGGGTGGCAAGATTGAAAGCACAATGACTCCCATGATGATCGTAGAGAAATTGTCTTTTACGAAGGGGATATTTCCAAAAAGATATCCAACGGTTGTGAACAGTCCAACCCACAGCGCCGCGCCCACAATATTGTATGTCAGGAAATATCGATAATCCATACGACTGGAGCCGGCAATGAATGGAATGAATGTGCGGATGAATGGCATGAATCGAGCAATTACAATTGTTTTCCCACCGTGTTTTTGAAAAAACTTCTCAGCTTTATCGACTTTTTCCTGATTAATCATGCGACCGACCCAGCGATTTTGTGTGATCGCGGTGCCTAGTGTCTTGCCGATATGATAATTGACGGTATCCCCGATAACTGCAGCTATGAAGAATACGAAAATCAAGATCCCAAGATTGAACACTTGCTTAGTTGCTGCGATAGCGCCTGCTGCAAACAGAAGTGAGTCTCCCGGAAGAAACGGAAAAATTACGATACCTGTTTCCGTAAATACAATCAGGAATAGAATTACATAGGACCAAGCGCCAAAGTTCTGGATAATCTCAATTAAATGTTCGTCGATGTGTAAAATAAAGCTGATCATAGATTGAATGAATGACATATGGATTCTCACTTTCGATTGGAGTTATGCAAGGTTACTTCCAATTGTCTGTAAATATCTCAACAGAAATCAGTAACCTTCATTATCATACTTCAATTCGCACGGCTTGTCGTGAATTATCTAGTCGGTTCCGAAATTTTTATGAACTAGGACAAAGCAACATTTGATCTAAGCTTTATATTATGAGTTTCGTTTTCCTCGATTTCTTATATGTGTTTCCCATCTCCTGAATAGAATGATCGATGAACATGCTCAAAACCCCAGCCTCGCTACTAGTAAAAGTAGCGAGACTGGGGTTTTTTAAGATGTTACTAGTTAGCTGCATCTTGTTTTATTAGTAATGGAGATCTGTAATCGAATGGGTTGCGGCACTACTAGGCAATCCCTAGTCGGAATAGGCTGCGTATTGTTTTCCACTTTCCGGCGAAAGTGCCCCGTTCGCGGGACAGAGCGGTGCCGCGCCTCTGTGATTAGTAGTATACGCAGTTATGAAGCAATGTATTCACTAACATACTGCTGATCTATTTTGCGTATTCTGATCATATAGAGTCTCAATCCATGAATTTGTGTAAGTCATAACGGAACATTCAGTAAATCATGAGAAACTTTTTTAGGTTTTGAGTTCGATATTCAGGGAAATATCCTAATAGTACATGACTGAGAAGGGACGAAATCAATTGATAGATACCAAAAAGGCACTACTGATGAAAGAGGATTTTGAAACGCGCACCGATTTACCGGATTGGCTTATCGAAGAGTATCAGACTTTCCATAATACCGTGACGGATAAAACGTTTCCTTGCTATTTTGGAATGAATGGTGAAAAGAAAGGTGAGCTGCGTTATGCCTATATTACGAAAGATGACTGGAGTAATCTCCCTCTCGCACTCATTGAGTTCCTAGCTCTCTTTGAAAACCCGAAGCATAAGAGGCATGGTTTATTTGTATTTGTAGAACCTTTTTCACCAGAAGGAACATTGGAAGACTATCGCCAACACTTTTGGGACATCCTGCAATACTTGCACGATGTCGATGATGTCAAGTGGCCAATGGAGAGTCCTCGTGACCCTGATCACTATTTGTGGGATTTCATGTTTCACGGAGAGCCTATTTTCGCATTCGGTAATACACCTGCTTATAAGCAACGGAAGACGCGAGATTTAGGGAATGCGATGGTGATTGGATTCCAACCACGCAAAATATTCGAAGGGTTAAAAGGCACGAAAAAAGGCGGGATCATGTCTCGGGAAAAAGTACGGGAACGTGTAGAAGCTTGGGACCATCTGCCGAAACACCCTGACATCAGTCACTTTGGAGATCCGGAACATAATGAATGGAAGCAGTTTTTCATCGGAGATGACAGTGAACCGATTCAGGGGAAATGTCCATTTATCCATAAAGAGATGAAACAAAAGCCGTCCTGATGGGCGGCTTTTTTAGAGCAGTATCTAAGATGGATCATAGATAAAAAAGCCCATGTAGATACGGAACAAAAGAATCGATTAAAGGATGTTTAATCGATTGTCTTTCATTCTCCTCCACCGAGTTCCAATATCTTCTTTGAAAGTGTCTGATCCTTCTGTCCGAGTTGAAAGTAACCAATTTTCCCTTCCTTTGTTGAGAAAATCGCTTTTCCTTCAAGTTCATGTTGCGAAGGCTCTTCACCAGGTGTTGAGAATTCAACAGTCGCTTTTATTAAATATTGATTACTCGCTGTATCGATTTCACTTTGCTTCACTTCTGAACTTAAAAGTCGTAACTGGTACTCTTCTTCGAAAGTATAGAAAGATTGGTATTGAAATAACATCCCTACACTCTCAGTTCTCGATAACCCGTCTTCTGAGAAATAGGGAAGATACTTTTTTTTCATATAACTAGTTAGTCTCATCTCATCTTCTTTTTGTTTCACACTGCCCTGGTCTTCCGTTCCATCCATAGCTGCATTTACTAACTGAATGTATTGCTCATCGGGACCATTAAGTTCGAGTTTCAACACAGTTTCAATCGTCTTGATATTCCCTTCAACTGATTGTTCTATTGTTGGAGAAATTTCAGTTTCTATCTTTTTCTCTTTCTTTTCAATTACTACACCCTTTGGGCTGCATCCTAAAGTAATTATGCAAGCTAATGCTAAGGTAGTAAGAATCTCTATTCTCTTTCGAGTACTGTGAACATTCATCACAATCCCCCTCTCTCATCTCTAAGTTTGCAGAATGTATTATGGGTAGTGCCTTAGCAACTTATACGTTTTACCATAATATTAGTTTCATTATTCTATCTTTTGTCAAAAAAATTTAAGCCATGTGCTGGTTAGCACATGGCTTAAAATTATAATTCGATAATCCAAGTCAAGAAAATAATGACAATGGCTGTTGGGACAATATATTGTACAAGGACTTTCCAGATTTTATGGAGAGTTGGATTCATGCTCAGTTCGTCTTCAGTGTCTTTTTGGCTGAGCACATAACCAGCAAAGATCGACACAGCTAATGCACCAAGGGGCATAGCGATTCGACTCGTTATCAGATCAGCGAAATCGAATATTGTACCACCGAAAATTTGAATGTCTCCAAGAAGCCCGAATGACAGTGCACTCGGAATTCCGACCAAGAAAATCAACCCGCCGAAAATCCAAGCCGCTCGTTTTCGTTTTTCATGCTTCTTACGGATCCCTGTAGACACAACAATTTCAAGCATTGCAATCGCCGACGTCAACGTTGCGAATAGCATGAGGATAAAGAATACAATCAAGAAAAATCCGCCGAACGGAATTTCATTGAAAATAGCAGGCAGTACTACAAAAATAAGACCGGGTCCTTCAGTCGGTGAGTGACCAAGTGCAAATACTGCAGGAAAAATGACGATTCCGGCGAGAAGAGAGATGACAATATTCAATATTGACACATTGAAAGCGGACTGACCAAGTCGTTCTTCTTTTTGCAAGTACGAAGCATAGGTCATCATCGCCGTCACACCGACACTCAAGGAGAAAAATGCTTGACCAAGTGCCAAAAGCAACGTTTTACCAGTCAAGTAGCTCCAATCCGGCACGAACAGGAAACGGATTCCCTCCATTGCCCCGTCAAGTGTCAGAGAACGGACTGCAAGTAAAATGAAAAAGATGAACAATAAAGGCATCATCCATCTGCTCGCACGCTCAATTCCCCCGCGAATACCACTTTGTACTATCCAGACTGTAATCGCAAGAAACGCAGCTTGAGCGATTAACACTTCCATCGGATTTGCAATGATATCGTTAAATAATCCACCATAGTCCACGCCAGAAAGGCTCCCCATCAACGAACGGACGAGATAAGATAAAATCCAGCCACCAACAACGCTATAAAACGACAAAATGATGAATGATGCAACAAGGCCCATCCAACCTACCCAATTCCATTTCCGTCCTTTAGACAACTTTTCAAGAGACGTGACGACATCCGCTTGTCCCCGTCTGCCGATAACGAATTCCGCCAGTAAAATCGGTAATCCGATAAGAAGTGTACTTAATATGAATAACAACACGAACACACTGCCGCCGTTCATTCCTGCCATATAAGGGAATTTCCAAATAGCACCCAGACCAATTGCGCTTCCGGCTGCTGCTAATATAAATCCGATTTTTGACGTCCATTGTTCCCGTTCTTTCATTTTCCAACCCCGTTTCAAGCAAACCAAAAAGTTTACAAATCATTTAATTGTTTCAGTTCGCCTGTAACGGCATCTATGCATTCCCCTGCATCTAACAACCCACACAGTTTATAGGTTGCTGTTGAATGATGATATACATATCTCGGATCGAGAGTAATGTATGAAATCATTTTTTCAAAAGCGTCTTCCTGAGAAACCGTTTGGACGCGCGGCTGAGTGTACCCCTCAAATAGTGGCGCCATTTCATTTGAATCCATGAAATTCATGACTTCATATGTATCTTTCTTGAGCATGATTAATATCTTCCTACGAAGAGGTCCTGCAATTTCACCTAATTTGCGGCAGACAACTTCAATACTTCCTGGCTGGTGCATAACGCGATAGACTTCCCATTTGCTAGATTCATCAGGAAGCACGGTAGACAAAAATTCGATTGAAGATTGTATACAATTTCCAATCGCTTCATCCGTTAGAAGATTGCTGGGATGCTTTAAAATCTTGAAGGCTTCTTCAGAGCTTACTTCAGTGCTGAAAGGCTGAATACTCATTTTATCGAACTGGTAATTTGAAGCCGTTTCCCACTTTAAAACTTCCATTGGGTAGTGTGCCGATTGTTCTTCAGAAAAATAAGGCAGGGCTGTTCCATCTTGCGTAATGTATACTTCATCAATTGCATAGTAATCCGCAAATCGGGCCTCCTCTTCAATAGGCAGTCGAATCGCAGTGAGCTGTTGTCTTACCAATGGCTCAATCGCTTCAAGTGTCATTGAAAAAGGACCGTCTTCAAATTCATTTGTCACAAGAATCGGCAAAATACATTGAAGCAGTCTTCCGGACTCATCCCATTGAAGCTCTAAGACACCATCCGTTTGAACAGAGACATTATGATGCATGACATCGCCTTCAATTCCATATCGGCTACGGTTCGTTAAGACAAGAGTGTCCCCAGCAAACAATCCAGTCTGCTGCTGTATCCACATTAAAAATGCCTCTTCATTTTCAGCGATCGGCTCGGCAAATGAGTTCATACCTTGAGTGGACACATTCCGCAATTGCTGAAAACGCAAAGAATACCGTGTAGAGACGGTTCCATCTGGAAGCATATCGTCCTCATCAGCGATCGTTACTGCAGGCGGAAGCCAGTCTGCAATCAGCAAGATATCAAACCCGCCAAATGCAGACACTTCTTGTGAAAGTGAGTGTGTGTGAAGAACGAACTGCTGAAGTCCCAGCGTATTTTTCAGTTCTTCCAGCACAGCTTCAATCCGTTTGTCCAAAGTGCTCGCCTCCTCTTGTCTTACTCGAAAAACACTTTCTCTGTGTTGTACTTTGCACGCTTTGTATTAATAATGTATGTCTCATAAATTTCGCGTTCCATTGCATCTTCCACAACGATCACAGCAATTTTATTCACTTCATCGCGATGTGGTTTTAAAGGTGAGACGTTATCTTCCAAATGTTTCTTAACACGGGGACGCAGCTTACGTGCTTTTCCGACAAACAGTAACTCGTCTTGTTTGTTGTAAAATAAAATGATTCCGCCTTTGTCACGTGGAATCTCATGTAGGTCCACGAAACCGCAAATCGGTTTGATCGGCACAATATTGGCAGATACTTTTTGAAGCCGTTGTTCAATTTTTACATCATTTTCAGGAATAGTAATAGAAATCATCAATGTCACGTCCTATCTGGTTTTGTTATAAATCCTACCATAGATTGTCGCAGAATGCGATTTGTCGATATATTACGACGAATAGACCGCCCTTTTTAGAGGACGGTCGTAGGTTTTAGTTATTTTTCAAATACTTCGTGCAAAACTTTGTCCGGAGTCGAATTGTTCAAATTTTTATGGATGACACTTTTCGGTTTTTTATTGAGCGCGGATGCGAATGATTGGGAGGATTCGGCTTCTCCAACGACATGAATCTCATCCCAATTCCGTTCTTTTTTCATCTTTTCCACATCTGCCGCCATCGATTTATAAAACCGCTCCAGGTTTTCCTTCATGCGTTGATCGAAATCATCCGAATGGCTGCCGCCGGTACTTCTATTCCCTGTGGGGTTCATGTCATTATCTAGACGCCATACATCTAAGCCGTAGTCGTAATTGTAGACCAAATCATCTCCTACATATCCCATCGCAGTATCTAAAATACGTACATTTCCTATACTCGGCATGATGATTCCTGAATTAGGATAGGCTTTCAGCATATAATGCAATTCTTCAGTTACAGGATGGTTTTCCCAATGAAAACTTGTTTTAACCGCAATTTGCACATAATGGACAGACCATAAATCCGGGTCATCCGCAGCAAAAATAATGACTCCTTTTTTCAAATCATTTTGATTTTTTTCGATTTCTTCCGTTACTCTCGTTTTAGCCTTTTTGAATGCAGTAAGTTCTTTGTCGTTCGAAGCTTCCAAGTATTCCTCCAGACGCTTCAACCCGGATTTCAAATGGATCTTCCAAGCGCCTTTCTGCTGATCTGGATCAGCAGGATTGGTATTCAAATACACACTTAGTACGCACCTGTCCTCGCATTGGTAATCTTTCAGAGTTTGAAGTTCTTCACTTAATGTCATTAATGCTTCGACCTCCTCATGATCTGCTTCTCTTTGTGTGATACCCTCCCGAGAAAAAACTAAACGAACAAAATTTCCCTAAAATCAGAATTCTAGATCCCCTTACAATGAATAAGTTTTCAGAGCACATGCATGCTCCATGTGAAAGCTTGTATTCGAACTATAGGGAGTGATATACTCGTTTAAAATTAATAATGCAGACAGGTGATGATTGTATGAACTATGATGTTTTCCTTTTCGACTTGGATGATACGCTTATGGAATTCGATGTAAGTGAGCAGAATGCATTCCGGAATGCTTTTATCGGGGCCGGCCTTGCAGAAGGACTCGATGCTTATCGAACGGAATACAAAGCGATAAGCAAGATACTTTGGAGACAGTTGGAAGAAGGCACAACGACGTTGCAAGAACTGAGTGTAACCCGTTTCCGCCAACTATTTGACAAATTCGGTATTGAACTTGATCCAACTGACTTTGCTGAATCGTATTTGGCTTTTCTAGGAAAAGAAGCCCACTTGATTGATGGGGTCCTCGATATGCTGGATCGCCTAGGGGATGTACGACTCGCAATTGTGACGAATGGATTTTTCAAAGCTCAAATTGCTCGAGTAGCTTGTTCCTCTTTGAATAAGCGCTTTGAAACGATAGTGTCCTCTGAAGAAGCCGGTTTCCAAAAGCCGCGCCCTGAGATTTTTCAGGAAACGTTGAATCGTCTTGGCGTAACAGATACATCCAGAGTATTAATGACAGGGGATTCCCTAACTTCAGACATACGCGGCGGCAACAACTTTGGTATCGATACGTGTTGGTATAACCCAAATGGTTTGGAAAATACATCGGGACACAAACCTACTTACGAAATCCGGAATTGGGAAGAGTTCTGCGTTAAAGAAAAAGCGGCAAATTGAATTTGAAAAGCTGCTGGAAGTCAGATCCTCTGACTTCCAGCAGCTTTTTTGGTGGTGTGAGAGGAACAGCAGATTTTGCTTTTACTAAAAATGTTCCGAAATCATCTTTGGAGATGAAGCATTTGAGATTTATGAGCGGTTTCCACAGTTTATGAGCACTTCTAGCGTTTTATGAGCTCTTTCCATGATTTATGAGCACTCCTGGCGTTTTATGAGCTCTTTCCGTGATTTATGAGCACTCCTTGAGTTTTATGAGCATTTCCGATGGTTTATGAGCAACAGCAGAGAGTTGTTTTCGTGTTAAAGTCAATTCCCCATAGTAAAACCCCATACTCACTAAGAGTATGGGGTACAACTGGTTATACGTTCGTTTTCAATTTTGCGTATTCCGTGAGTCCGTTGTAATAGCGATTCAGAGAGGACGGAGAGACTTCGAATTCGTCAGCAATCGCTTTGACCGTGAGCTCCAGTGGTTCAAACAGCGCGTGTTCTTGTCCGTAGCGGATGGCGCCTGCTGCAATTGCCACGTCTTTACGAGCGTTTGGCTGCTCCTCAACTAAGTAATCCTCGATCAATTCCAGGAGTGCATCGGATTTCCGATCATTTGCTTCTAAAAATGAAGCAATCCTTGAAAGGACTCCTTGTTCAAAATTGGTGAATTCATCCCCTTTATACCCGTTCTCCGCTAGCTTTTCCCATAGAGTGACGGAGTGGTTTTTCATATACGTTTCAGAATCCTGATCGATATTGGAAAAATCAGTGACAAATTCATCAAATACAGAACTTTGGTCGACCGGGAAAAAGATCAGCGTCGATACAGCAAGAACTCCATCCACGCCGTCTGGTAACGTAAAGCACCAGAGATGAACGTCTTCTGGAACGGGCTTGTCTGACTCTCTTCGCAGCAAGACATTCCGATTATTTAACCGGTCATATACGGTTAAATAGGATTCTTCTGTTTTAATGACTTGCCCTAGAAGTGTCTGCGGAACCGACCAACTTTCAAGAACCTTAATAACGGATGGACGAACGGTTTTCTTTAATTGCTTACGTACAAAACCTTCCCAGATATCTGTACGATTATGGAAAAAGAATTCGTCTAAGGCGATCGCTTCAATCATTTCTTCCGAATATGCTGCAGATAGTGGCAGTTTCCATTGAATAGCAAACTCGCGATAATCAGCAAAGTCTTTCTGTTTTGGATACTCGTCATAAAATGACTGTAAAATGCGTTCCATTTCTTCCGCTTGTACCACTTCGACTGTCAGTTCTTCTTTACCTGCACAGCACTTCTTATATTTCTTTCCGCTGCCGCAAGGGCATGGATCATTTCTACCGATCATCTTCAACACCTGCTTCTTCTTAAGCTGTTGTCCAGTTTACCACTTTTTTAATCCGGATGGAAGCTTGCTCTCTATGAATTGAACCGTTCATTCACATTGACCACTTTGTTTCTTCCTGTCTCCTTCGCAAGATATAGACATTCATCTGCTAGTTCAAGAAGTCTTAAGAAGTGTTCTGCGTGTTCCGGTATGTTAGCCACACCTGCTGAAAATGTTATCGGCTCACCGATTGGACTCATTTCGTTAGATAGTTCTCCCCTGATTTCGTTCATCCAATCGCTTGCTTGCTCATTGTCAATCTGCGGAAACAAGACTACGAACTCTTCACCACCAAATCGATAGCACAATCCTTTATCTTTTGTTCGTTGCTGCAATTTTTTTGCTAGATCTTTTAGAACTTCATCCCCCATCGTATGACCGTATGTATCATTCACTCGTTTAAACCGATCGATATCTAAAATTGCTAAGGAAAAAGAGACTTTTTTTTCTACAAGCGTCCTTGCTTGCTCGTTAAGTGCCCGTCTATTTAATAAACCTGTAAGAGGGTCTGTAAATGATTCTTGAATGAAATGATCGACTTGATCCTGAAAACGGCTAAAGCTATCCGTTAACGCAAGATCGAGCTGTATCGCCTCATGATACCATGCGCCGCTCTCTAGTGGCTTATGCCCGTCCCTTTCTAATTGATTCGATGCATAACTTGCCAGTTTCTCAAGCGGCTTTGCTATTTTATAAGCAAAGTAGAGAATGATAAGTGCTGATAGTAATATGAAAGGAAGGGACTTCACAATCATTTCTTTCACCATCTCTTTAGAGGAAGCCAGTGCGGTCTCCGTGGGTCTTTGAGTTACTATCCCCCATTTTGTCAGGGGAACGGATGCGTAACCTGCCAACATATCCTGATCTTTACTATTCATCAGCCTCATGCTGCCGCTATGCCCCTTTCTAAGCTCCTCAATTACCGGGTTTTTTGTTACAACTTCTCCCACACGTTCACGTTTCAAATGGTACAGCAACATTCCGTCTTCATCTACGACATATACGTAAGAACCATCCTCATAGAAGTGTTGCCCTAAAATATCATTCAGTACGTTTTTTTCTTTTAAGTAAATACTTCCGCCGATCATCCCGATTACATTACTTGAAGAGTCTGTAATCGGTGAGGTTATAAAGACAACCAATTTGTCTGTCTGCGTTTGATAAGGCTTACTAATAGAAGGCTTACCCGTAGATAATGTCTCTTTACCTGCTTCATCCAAAAGAGGCATTCCAATAAGATTTCTAATTTCTGAAGAAGTCCCCTGGATTGTCCCTTCTCTATCAGTAATCAGGACCGAACTCAACGCCTCACCTTGGACAACTAATCGTTCAGCTTCGTCACTGAGTTGCTGCCGATCGCCTTCAGTTAAATAAGGTGACAGATCGTTCGCAGAATAAGCAAGGAGTCTTTCAGTTCTCAATAAATAATCTTCTGTCATTTTCGCTAACTTTTGCGCATAGGCAAAATTCGTTTCCAATGTCGTGTTCATAAGGGTTTGCTGATCAGCACGATATCCGGCATAAAGACTGCTTGCTAAAGTTAACGCGATGGAAAGCCAAGCGATAGCTAATAACAAATGTTTTAAGGAAATTCTCATACCGGACACCGCCTTTTCAGCCATATTTTCTCATCTACTTGAGACTATTATACCACGATTGAGAACGCCAGCATATATTTTTTGTTCTCTATTAGATAACTCTCCTCATAATTGCTGTCTTTGTCCATGACTTCAAAAAATTTGTTGCAGATATTTCCCCGCTCAGGACAAGGGAATCTTTTTGTTCATCCGATAAATCAAATTGGACAGCGGATATACCGTCAGTTGGTATGAACAGAACGTCTTTTTCCAGACGCTTTGATACATGTTTTTCGTCGTGTGCATCTTTCATCGTCGAGAAAAGTGCTTCGTAAAGTCCTAAACCATTACGGATTACAGTTTTTTTCTTATCCGCTGGATTATGACTGAGCTTCATACCAACGATAGGTCGTGTCACTCCATTTTCAGGTTCATTGAAAACCCAGAGTGGAAAGTTACTGAGCACCCCGCCATCAACAGTCACTGAGTTTCCTGCTAATGAATGGAGAACGACCGGTTCGAAAAAGAAAGGAATGCTTGTGCTCATCCTTAGCGCCCGGGCCACAGGGAAAAAGTCAGGCCTTAACCCGTATTCCCCTAAATCATCAGGCAATACAATCAGTTTGCCGTTGGTTAAATCGGACACAATGATTTTAAGCGAATCCTCCGGCAGATCAGCAAACGTGTATACCCCTTTTTCAGCCAGAACGTCACTGAACCAATTTTCAAGAGCTGTTCCTTGATACAGCCCCATCCTCCAATAGAGCTGAAGCCACTTCATGAATGGAATCGGAATAAATGTCTTTCTTGCATCCAGTAACTCAGGAAAATTCTGTTTTTGCATAATCTGTTCCATTTCCCTTGCTGTGTATCCAGCTGCCAGCATTGCAGCAACGATAGCACCAGCACTTGTGCCGACCGTCCTCTTAAACGTATACCCGTTTTCTTCGAACACTTTACACGCACCTACTAAAGCCAGACCCTTTAACCCGCCACCTGAAAAGACGCCATCAATTTCCACACATTCTCCACCTCTCTGACACCATATAGCTTACTGTAGGAAACATCCCTTCCTTTTAGAACTAGTTGCCTCATAAAAAACTCTTATACAGTTTATATTGACTAACTAACAAATAGATGATATAATTATTAAGTTATAACCAGTTAGCTGATTCTTGAATACTGGCATTCTGCGGAATGTTTACCCATTATACGTATTCAAACTGGCGCGGCTATAGGGCCGCAAGGACGCAAAAGTAGGTAGGGTTTGCGTTGCTTATGTTAGGAAACAACTGCTGAACAACGACCGCGGCAATGATCGTTGTGAGTAAGTACACAATTCTAGATGACAAAAGATGTAAGTTTTTTCTCATATATTCAATAATCGGCTATACAAAAAACAAAGGGATGCCCCAACTGGGCATCCCTTTTCCAATTCATTCCTCTTTATCACCAATCAGAATAGCCAAGCAAATCATGCCAAAAAATAATAGGCCGAATAAAGCAATTGTCACCTGATGATTCTCTGTAAAGTCATGAAACACTCCGATTATTAGCGGTAAAATTCCTCCGATGATGTAACCCCCAGTTTGCATCATCGCCGTCCAGGAATTCGTCTCTGCTGCGTTTTCTGTTTCATCCAACGGCAGCACGAGAGCAATTGGGAACATTCCACCTAGTGGAACACCCATTAATATCGCACCTACCCAAAGTAAAGGTATGTGACCTGTACCGAATAGTGCAACTGCAACGACACCAATGAAGAGGATGAATAACAGCCACATTTTACGTCCTGGATATCGTTCCATCATTAGAGGAATTGTAATATTTAAAACAATTTGTACCGCCGTCATGAGACTGACTAACGTACCCGCCTGTACAATTGTCATTCCATTTGACATCGCGATGGGCGCAAGCCAGATAACAATCGAGAAAAAAGCAGCGGACTGTAATCCGAAAAACAATAGGAATAACCATGCTTTTCTATTTTTCCAAGGAGACCGGACTGCCTTCAGTTTTTCTTTAGACGCGCTTATCCCGTGTTGCCGAACGATTAGCTGGTCGTTTGCTGAAACGATCCAAGCTGCGATTCCTACAAACGCTAGAACCGCCCATATGCTGAGCGCAAAAGAATAGGATCCAGTTAGCTCGTAGAAGTAAGCGGACAATCCTGTACTCGCAGTCGCTCCTGCCCCAAGCCCGAATGAGTAGATTCCAATTACAGGGCCAGCCCGGTGCGGGAAATTCTGTTTGATCATAGCAGAAAGGAGCGGTCCAGCTATAGCAATCGCTATCCCTACTCCTATAGAAGAAACTAACAGCATCGTGTATGTAGGAATGAATTCACGAAGGGCCGTCATTAATCCGATAATCGCCACCATTAAGATCATAGTTGCATTCAAGCCGAATTTGCGGTTCAACACGGGTGCCAGTGAAGCGAACACGCCCATACAGATGACAGGTAATGCGGTAAGCAGGCTCACTTGGACATTATTCAGTGCCAGTGCCAGCCGTATTGTTTCGAGAAGCGGGCCGATTGACGTTATAGCAGGTCGCATGTTTAAAGATACTGCGAATATTGCAACAATCAGGAGAACCGTTTTTTTAGTAGTAAAAACGTTAAAATTCATAAGTTTTCCTTTCTAATCAGGATTCATCGAACTTGCGTTTGTTTTTTTCAGGACGTATAATTTTCTGAGAAAGGATGAAGTCTATGAAACTATTTCATTGGTCCTATACTCGGAAGTATCAAGTGAAAGGTGTGTTTGACTCCTTTCCTGACACTGTCGTCATTTTTCGGCAAATCAATGGGTACTACTTCATTAACACGATGAGAGGGCTTGATCCACTGGACTTACCTTCACGCAAACATTACGTGCAGATGGAGTACTTGATCAATAAAGAAATGGGCACGTTGGCAGCTTATAAAAACCGGAGAGCACTTCAAAAGAGAGAAAGTTCTTAAACCATGTAAACGATATACCCATAGATGTATTGTAAGCTTGAAAAATGGATTTTGCCACTGTAATTTCCCCCACCCTAGCGACAATCCGTGCTATAATGGGCAAAGTGTGAATTTTAGGAGGTCAATTATGTTAGCAGTAAGTAATGTAAGTCTTCGATTTGGAGACCGGAAACTATTTGAAGATGTTAATATACAATTTAACCCAGGTAATTGTTACGGGCTAATCGGTGCGAATGGTGCTGGTAAATCAACATTCATTAAAATACTTTCTGGTGATATTGAACCCCAAACTGGGAATGTCATTTTAAATAATGACGATCGCCTCGCTGTACTTAAGCAGGATCACTTCGAATTCGAAGAAGAAGAAGTTCTTGAAACGGTTATCATGGGTCACAAACGACTCTATGATATCATGACCGAAAAAAATGCAATCTATATGAAAGAAGACTTTTCAGATGAGGACGGTATGCGCGCAGCTGAACTCGAAGGAGAGTTTGGAGAACTGAACGGATGGGAAGCTGAATCAGAAGCAGCCATCCTCCTCCAAGGTCTAGGAATTCCCGAAAAGTTGCACACAATGAAAATGGCGGAACTGACAGGTTCTGACAAAGTGAAGGTCTTGCTTGCTCAAGCGCTCTTTGGTAAACCGGACGTTTTACTTCTGGATGAGCCGACCAACCACTTGGACTTAAAAGCGATCCAATGGTTAGAAGAGTTCTTGATTAACTTCCAGAATACTGTAATCGTTGTTTCTCATGACCGTCACTTCTTGAACAAAGTCTGTACGCACATTGCTGACTTGGACTTCAGTAAAATCCAAATCTACGCAGGTAACTATGATTTCTGGTATGAGTCTAGCCAGTTAGCGCTTAAACTATCCCAGGAGCAAAATAAGAAAAAAGAAGAAAAAGTCAAGGAATTACAAGCCTTCATTGCGCGATTCAGTGCAAATGCTTCGAAATCGAAGCAAGCAACGTCTCGTAAAAAGACTTTGGATAAAATAGATATAGATGATATTAAACCATCATCACGCCGCTATCCATATGTGAACTTCCAAATGGGCCGCGAAATCGGAAATGACGTGTTAATGGTCCGCGATCTTTCTAAAACCCAAGACGGGGTTCAACTATTAAAAGACGCCTCATTCACATTGAACAAAGAAGATAAAGTAATTCTGATCGGAAATCCGATTGCAAAAACAGCATTACTTGAAGTCTTAGCAGGTGAGCAAGAACCCGATGCAGGAAGTGTTAAATGGGGAGTGACTACGTCACAAGCATACTTCCCTATTGACAACAGCAAGTTTTTCGAAGGTGACGAGAAATCTCTTGTTGAATGGTTACGTCCCTACTCACCTGAAGATGAAACCGAAACGTTTTTGCGTGGATTCCTCGGTAGAATGCTTTTCTCCGGTGAAGAAGTGAATAAAAAACCTTCTGTCCTTTCTGGTGGAGAAAAAGTTCGTTGTATGTTATCTAAAATGATGTTGACACACTCAAATGTCCTTTTATTGGATGAGCCGACAAACCACTTGGACCTGGAATCGATTCAAGCGTTAAATAATGGTCTCATTGCATATAAAGGTGTTATGCTCTTCACTTCACATGACCATCAATTCATCCAGACGATTGCTAATCGTGTAATTGAAATCAATGAGGATGGTACTATTTTTGACAAAATGATGAGCTATGACGAGTACTTGGAGTGGAAAGAAGCTCAGCCTTCCTCAAAATGATGTGCTGATTTAATTGCTTTTAAAAAGAGCAATCGCTAAGACTAGCGGTTGCTCTTTTGCTCGTTTATATTTAACGACTTGCAGTCGCACATACTTTTCTGAAACAAGGTGATACTATTGGAAAAGGAGTGTTCGACCATGAAAAAGTCTCCGTTGTTGTATTTCTTACTTATTTGTCTCCTCGTAGTCTCCGCCTGCTCAAAATTGAACGGTGAAGATGTCACCGCACCTGATAATTCCGGGAACAGCGGCCATAAGAGTCCTCTTGATAAAACAGATTCGGATGCTGGGGGCGAAATAAAGGACAAGGATAACGATAAAGATGGCGTTGAAGAATTGGATGATCCGAATGGAAAAATCAAAGATCCTGCCATGCTTGACTATTTGTTACCGGACAGTTCAAAATCCCATTATGAAGGTACTGGAAACGAGTATGCCGAGCTGGATGTGCAAGTATATCATCCATACGAAAATTACGTCATGATCTACGAGAACAATGGGGCAGCTCTTCTACGAAAACTATATAAAGTGGAAAAAGACCGTATATTAATCCTTGAAGAAAAGCATGTAGATATTGAAGAGAACGCACCCTCTGTAGAAACCTTGAAAAAGATGGAAGTCACAGGTATTTACTTACAAAAACCGTTTGAAAAAGGGGCAGCATTCGGGAAATGGACGATCGTAGATACGGATGCAACTGTAGACACGCCTTATAAAAAGTTTGAACATGCAATTGTCATTGAAGAAAAAGGTGAGAATTACACGAATCGAAAATATTTTGTCGAGGGCTTTGGAGAAGTGAAACGCGAATCCATGATGACTAAAAAGGGCGAAGCAGATATGCTTGTGACCTCGTCAATGGAATCCGTTACCCAACCATAACCAAAAAAAGGGACCCACTCAGATAAGCGGGCCCCTTTTTGTTTGTTATTAGAGTTTTGTAACGTTTGCTGCTTGTAGACCGCGGTTACCTTCAACGATTTCGAACTCAACCTGCTGGCCTTCGTCCAATGATTTGAAACCATCACCTTGAATAGCTGAGAAGTGTACGAATACGTCGTCTTCTCCGTCAACCTCGATGAAACCGAAACCTTTTTCTGCGTTGAACCACTTAACTGTACCTTGTTTCATAAATGAAAACCTCCAAATAATAATTGCTAATACATGAACCAGCTTCAAAAAAGAAAATTCACGTATTAGAAAAAGTACCGACAGCGCCGATCACTTTTTGTAATACGTGAATACGTTTCTCGTCGCAAGCACTTGTTATTAACCTTACTACTACTATACCATACCGCTTTTGAATGTCAATTAAACCTAATGAAATATTCTAATTATTTTTCGTCAATAAAAGTGACCGGTTCACAGTCCTTTAACATGAATACGCCGTGATATAATTGCAGGTCATCGTCACATCCATCACAGTAAGTTCTCTCACCTGGATTCCAAAAAGCTGCGTAAGATCCTTTCCGAGTCTTCTCATGTGAAAAACATCTCCGCATTTCATCCATAATCGAGTTTGCAAATTCCACTGCATCCTCTAGCTCTTCAAATGATCTTCTCAAACGAACCATCTCTTCCCAACCTTCAAACATCCACCAAGGCTCATAATCCGCTTTCATATAAATAACTTCGTACATGGTCAAACCTCATTTCCTTTACAGTTGACAATTATACAAAGCAGCTTCAATTTTTCCAAGCAATCTGAACTGATCTCCATTTCAAATGTTCGTCTGAACGCGTTTAATACGTTATACTAAAGAGAGAATATGAATCCGATGAAACTTTTGCTCACGCTTGCACGTAATAAGTATAGAACATTAACGATAAGGAGGGCTGACCGAAGATGAAAAAAGTCAAACAGTTTTTTATGCGGCACTTCATCGTGGCGCCCGTCAGTTTTGGGACATACCTTTTTTTGTTACTTGGAACTGGCCTCAACCCTTTTGCAGCGACCGGTATCCTCATCGCCATGTATCTGGGTGGTACGTTTGCCATTAAACAAGTCCAGTTAAACTCATCAGTGAAAGAACTTGGAATGACCCGCTCCGAGTATCGACATATTGAATTACAACTCCAAGAAGCCAAGAACAAAATCAAGAAATTGAATAGTCTATATGGACAGGTTCGCTCGGTCCAGGCATTCCGACAAGTATATGAGTTAAGTAACCTATCTAGAAAAGTGCTCACCATAGTACGGAATGACCCGAAAAAGTTTTATCAAACAGAACAGTTCTTCTACGCTCATCTGGACTCTGCAGTTGAACTGACTTCAAAATATGCTTTGCTTGCCAATCAACAATTGAAAGAAAAGGAAGTACGCATCGCACTTCAGCATACCCGTGAAACAATTACGGACGTCACCCACCAATTGGAAAAAGATTTACAAGATGCACTTTCAACTGATTTGGCAGCTTTACAACTAGAACTCGATTATGTGGATATTACGATGGCACGCAAAAAATCCTTGCCTCACTCGAAGGGAGAACCATTAGATGACCGAAAATCAGCCAATGAATAATGATGTAAAATCTTTTGACGATCTACTCAGCAATCCATTCGATAAAAGCGAACCTATGTTACCAAAAGAAATGCAGACGGCACAAGCCGATAACAGTGCATCTGTAGCTTTGTTGGATCGCTTATCGCCAGAAGAACAGCAAAAAGCTAAAGAACTCGCGGAGCAGATTCCTGTAGGCGATTATGAAGCTATTTTAACATACGGAGCTACAGCACAAAATGAACTGTCGCGTTTTTCCCATAAAATGTTGGACCACGTGCAAAGTAAAGACATCGGCCCTGTTGGGGATGTGTTAAACGATTTGATGGGGAAGTTATCTGAAATCGACCCTGACGATTTATCTGAAAAGAAAAAGACCGGTCTTAGCCGCATCTTTAATAAAGCATCTCGTTCCATCCAGGAAATGATGACGAAATACCAAAAACTCAGTACACAAATCGACCGGATCGGTGTGCAGCTGGAACATTCAAAACGTGGTTTAATCGAAGACGTGCAGATGCTCGATAATCTGTATGAGCAGAACAAGACGTACTTCCAAGCTCTTAACGTATATATCGCTGCAGCGGAAATTAAGCGTGACGAACTGGCTGCCATCACGATTCCACAAATGCGTGAAGCTGCCCAACTGTCGAATGATCAGATGGCAATACAAGAGGTCAATGATATGAACCAGTTTCTAGATCGACTTGAAAAACGGTTGTATGATTTACAGTTGTCGCGCCAGCTGACCATCCAAAGCGCACCCCAAATCCGTATGATACAGCAGACGAACCAAACGCTGGCGGAAAAAATCCAATCATCCATCATGACATCCATTCCGTTATGGAAAAATCAGATTGCGATTGCCTTGACATTGAATCGCCAAAAGAAAGCTGTTGAGTCGCAGCGTCTCGTTACGAAGACGACGAATGATTTGCTGCTTCGTAATTCCGAGATGTTGAAACTGAATTCAATCGAAACTGCAAAAGAAAACGAACGTGGAATCATTGAAATTGATACGTTGAAAAAAACGCAGGAAAACTTGATCCAAACTATTGAAGAAACACTTGTCATCCAGGCTGATGGACGGGTTAAGCGCAAAGAAGCGGAACGCGAAATCGGCAGAATGGAAGAAGAGTTGAAGCAACGCCTGCTCAATGTCCATGAAAAAACGCAAAACCGTCCTTTATAAGGGAGGTTTTGCGTTTTTCATTGTACGGCGATGGCTAGTAGCTTCCTTAGGATGCGCAACGTTTGATGCGCGAATTCTTCTACTGAGTCAGATGCGGCAGTTTTGTTGCCAAACATCGTAGTGAACAACACTTTTTGTTCTTCAGTCGGCTGTTCGGTTGATAAAAACAAATGGACTACAGAGATCCCTCGCTTTTCTGCCTCCCATACCGCTTCTGCTGTGTCGATAATTCCATTTCGATCATAGCCGAAGGCAGAAGGTTCTCCGTCAGAAAAGACAAGCAGGAATTTGTGCTGTTCGGACCTTTCCGCAAGTCGATTCCCCATCCATCGAATCGCAAATCCGTCGCGATTATCTTCATGTGCTTCAAAATTCATAATTGCTGGTCCACTGTCGATATGGATTTCATCGAACGTATGCATCACTTCAAAAAAATTCGGTTGCTCTTCTTTGGACGCTTCAAACGCGTCTTCATAATATGCAGTAATTTCATGGGATACTCGAAGTTTCCGCAGGACGTCATGAAAAAGAATGACCGCCTCTTTTGTCTCCTCCACTTTGTCGATCATGGAAGCTGATCCGTCAACGAGTAACCCGAACACCGCATCAAGCTCTGGCGAAGGGGCTTGTTTTCGATAGAACGGTTTGGGACGTTCATCTGTCAGCATGCTGGTCAGCTTTGTGGAAAGGCGGCCTTTCGTCAAGTTTTCACGCTTTTGCTGTTTTTTTCTTTCCAATCTTTTTTTCATCTCGGTAACTAGAGCTCGTACGATTGGTAAATGGTCGTTTCGCCATTGTGTCAGCATGGCAGTAGATGAAGTTTTTTCGATGTTCGGCATTTTTCTTACACTGAACGTCACTTGAGTATGGGCTGGACCGTAATCCGAACCGGCTTTAACTGAAGGTTGTTCTAAACGTTCACCGCCCAAGTCAGCTTGCTCATTTAGCACCGCTTCCTTGTCATTCCCCTCAGAGTTCCCCAATCCGAACTGCTGAGCCTCTGCGTTCTCATCACCTGGTGTTGTTGCTGAAGAGTCTGCAGCTCCTAGTTTGCCTTCTTGGAGTTCGAATTCCAGATGCGAGCCCTTTTCATCTTCAGTTTCACTATGCCACGACCGAAACTCCTCTTCTATTGTTTCCTTCACTTCCTGGTTCTCTCGATCTTCCGGATCGGGCATAGCCCTAACATCCAGATTCATCTTTATGCCTTCTTCGAAGAATTCTCCAAAGGTGTATAAGGGGAGAATAATGTCCTTTGTTAGTTGCTCTTCCACTAGTTCTATGACTCTTTTTGCTAATACTGCACTCTGTGTAGTTGTTTCTACCTCGTATACCCGTTGTATGATATGCCGGATACGATCCATAGGAATACGATCTAACGATTCATGCGGGGAGGTTGTCATTTCTACATGAATATCCAAAAATAGTTGGTTGACTAACGCATCTGCTAGAAACCCTCGTTTGGCATTAGATATAAGCCGATCCCTGTGGAATTCCGCGTACACTTTACTACGTATCTGAAATGCCCTCTGCGTGCCGGCACGTGTTCTTTGTATGGATTCCATCATTCTGAACTCTTCAAGCAACATCAGTAATTGACCAGCTAACTTCGGATGACGGCTCTGCTTCATCTCTAAAGTGAATGCCTTCCATTCAGCTAAGTCGAACTGTCGGTAAAAGCCTACAGCAAGTAAATAGATGTCTGAAAGACGGCCTAAATGTGTCACCTGTTCAGGGCGATGTCGCCAAAACACACTCATTGCAAGAGTCGCCTCTTTTGGTTGGTACTCGATCAACTGGCGTTCTGTAATCTTTATAAAAGGCGCATTCGCCAGCGACTGAGCAATCTTTTCATAAAGCAGGATTTGACGTGTCTCTACGGATTCGTCGTTAAATTGGATGAACCGATTGACCTTATCCATCATGATCCCTCATTTCACCCAAGTGGCTGTCAATTCATTCACCAGATCCCGCTCCATCTTATCTTCCAAAAGCTCAGCAATTGCATAGGCCACAGCTCTCTCTACAGGGATGTGAACCGCGAGTTGAAGAGCATCGATGAGACTTCTGACGGAAGCCGCCTCGTCAGCGAGCAATCCATTGGCAGCCTGCTTCGACAAGTCCCCTGACAGATTCATTATTGTATCCACCACAGACGCCCCTGCTTCTGGCACTGCATTTTCTAAAACAGTTCGTAATTGTTCCGCCTCCAAATAAGGGATTGAAAATGAAACGAATCGGTTTTTTAACGCTTCGTTCATCGGAGAAGTTCCAATATACCCTTCATTGATCGCTGAGACGACTGAAAAATCTTCATGGGCCACGATGACCTCACCTGTAAATGGATTGGTAAGCATACGACGATGATCTAGCAGACTATGCAATATCGGCAGTGTTTCCGGCTTGGCCATATTGATTTCATCTATATACAAAATATGGCCACGCTTCATAGCTGTCACGACAGGACCATCTACAAATTCGATCGTGCTCTGGCCATCGTGCGAGACAATTGTCTTAAATCCTAACAGCGCTTCAGCATCCAGATCCACAGAACAATTGACACTTTGCATAGGTTGCTGAAACAAAGCCGATATGCTTTGAGCCAAACGGGTCTTCCCGCTGCCGGAAGGTCCTTTCAATAGTATCGGCTTTTTCAAAGAAAGAGCAATAAGTATATCATTAAACAAATTGGGAGTCGGACTTATATAACCGCCCTGTTGTATGAGAAGTCGTTCTTCATCTGTATATGACCTCTTTGTACGAATCGCTTGCGTTTGTTCGATTAACGAGTTCATGTCCTCATGTCTCCTTCTATATAAAACGGCCTGATGCTCTAACCGCATCAGACCGTTTTATTCATCAGTAGTTTACTGAAGCTACCTGCAAATGCAGATTACTCAAAATATGTTTTATAATATCCGCCGACTTTGCCTGTGTTGTCAACGACGAAAAGAAATTCTTCTGTTTCGTTTTTTACATCATAAACCTTACCAGGCGTGAGTACATTTGTCACCAAATATTTTTCTGCGTCTGCATGTTTACAGACGACTTGCCGGGATGCCGGCGCATGAAGCCATTCTTTGAACGAAGACATTGTAGGATCCCGCCTTTCCTGTTGAAAAGTATAAGAGTAAATCCGCCCGCTGAAAACGGGCGGCTCATTTTATCAATTATGATCCAAGAAGGAGGTCTTCTGGATTTTCGATTAATTCCTTAATCATTTTCAAGAAACCTACTGAATCTTTTCCATCGATGACACGGTGGTCATAAGAAAGCGCCACGTACATCATCGGACGGATTTCAACGTTATTCCCAACTGCAATCGGTCGTTTTTGGATCGTGTGCATTCCAAGAATACCCACTTGAGTTCCGTTCAGGATTGGAGTGGAAAGAAGTGAACCGAATACCCCGCCATTGGTAATGGTGAAAGAGCCACCTGACATATCAGCTAGTGTCAACTTGTTATCACGTGCTTTTTTAGCAAGTTCTCCGATTGTCGCTTCGATTTCCGCAAAGTTTTTACGGTCTGCATCGACTACGTTCGGTACAACCAAACCGCCTTCAGTTGAAACAGCGATACCGATATCGAAGTAGTTCTTCATGATCAATTCATCACCGTCAAGCTCCGAATTGACATTTGGATACTTTTTAAGGGCAGCTACAACAGCCTTCGTAAAGAATGACATGAAGCCAAGACGAACGTCGTTCTTATCGAAGAACTCGTCTTTCTTACGTGAACGTAGTTCCATCACATTTGTCATATCAATTTCGTTGAATGTTGTTAGCATAGCTGTGTTTTGCTTCACTTCAAGCAAACGCTTCGCAATCGTCTGACGACGACGGCTCATTTTTACGCGTTCGACACGGCCATCGTCCACTTTTACTTCTTGCTTAGGAGCAGCTGGTGCAGCTGGTTGCGCTTTAGGAGCAGTACCATGTGCTTCCACGTCTTGAACACGCACGCGTCCCATTGGATCTACTGGTGAAATATCTGCAAGGTTAATGCCTTTTTCACGTGCTAGTTTACGCGCTGCAGGACTTGCTATCAGACGATCTCCTGAAGTTGCTTCTTCAGCAGGCGCTTGTTCAGCAACTGGTTCAGCCGCTGCTGGTACAGCTTGTTCTTGTGCAGGTTGAGCAGGTGCAGCGGACGGTTGTTGTGCCGGTGCTCCAGAACCTGCTCCTACAATTGCAATGACTTGACCGACTTCAACAGTATCGCCTTCAGCGGCCATTAGTTCTTGAACCGTTCCGGCTTCCTCAGAAATCACTTCAACGTTTACTTTATCCGTTTCAAGTTCAACGATGAATTCACCTTTGTCAACTGTTTCACCAGGTTGTTTAAGCCACTTTGCAATTGTTCCTTCGGTAATCGATTCTGCCAGTTCGGGTACTCGGATCTCTGCCACAATAATTTCCTCCTCTAATATCGTTCAATCATTCGGGAATTGGTCTACTTAGTTTTTAAGTGCTTCTTCAATGATGCGTTGCTGTTCGAGCTTATGCATCGTGCCGTTTCCTTCAGAAGGACTTGCGCGATGGATACGCCCTACGTAATTCACTTTTAATCCTTGTGAAATTTCGTATAAATATGGAAGTGCAAATGACCAGGATCCCATATTCTTCGGTTCTTCTTGTACCCAAACAATTTCTTCTGCGTTCGGGAATCGTTGAATGATTGCAGACAATTTGTCAGATGGGAATGGATATAGTTGTTCTACACGTGCTATGTGCAAGTGGTCGAATCCTTCTCCATCTTTCACTTTCTCTGCTAGGTCAATTGCCATTTTACCGCTAGTCATAATCACTTTCTTCACGCTGTCTGCATTTTTACCAGTATTCGGTTCTTCCAATACTGTTTCAAAGTGACCTTCTGTCAAGTCAGATAGATCCGCGCCGACAAGTGGATGACGCAAAAGTGATTTAGGTGTTGCTATAACGAGTGGACGTTCTGCTTCATCACCAAGAATTGCTGCTTGTCTGCGAAGTACATGGAAGTAGTTTGCTGCACTTGAAATGTTCGTAACTGTCCAGTTGTTTTCAGCACACAATTGCAAGTAACGTTCGATCCGGCTGCTTGAATGCTCCGGTCCTTGACCTTCGTAACCGTGTGGCAACATCATGATCAAACCGGATTGTTGACCCCACTTCGAATTACTGGACGATATGAACTGGTCATACATCACTTGAGCCATATTGGAGAAGTCTCCATATTGTGCTTCCCAAATTGTGACTGTTTTCTCTTCTTCTAAATTATAACCGAATTCAAAACCGACAACGCCAGCTTCAGTCAATGGACTGTTATATGCAACAAACGATGCGTTGGAATCACTGATGTGATGCAGCGGAACAAATTCTTCTCCTGTTTTTTCATCATGTAATACAAGGTGACGATGGGCAAATGTACCACGTTGAATATCTTGGCCCGACATACGGATCGGCTTGCCATCTTGAAGAATCGATGCGAATGCAAGTTGTTCTGCATGTGCCCAGTCGATTTTCCCTTTTCCGTTAAAAGGATCTTGGCGACGCTTCAGAATTTTATCCAATTTCCCGAACACGTTGAAGCTTTCAGGATAAGAGAGCAATTCTTCGTTCATGCGACGAAGACGTTCCTCCGCTACACCTGTTTGGAGATCTCTTGGATAGCCAGCGAGAACAGCATCAGGGGTTGCGTTGGAAATCGTGCTAGTATCTGATGCGAACTCTTTCACTTTATCGTAAGCACGCTGCATTTCAGCGAAAACTTCTGCATCCAATGTCTCAACGTCTTGAGCAGTCAGGATACCTTCCTTCACTAACTTTTCACCATACAATTGACGAGCAGTCGGATGGTTATGCACGTCCTGGTACATGACCGGGTTTGTAACCATCGGTTCATCCATTTCATTGTGCCCATAGCGGCGGTACCCAATGAGGTCGATCAGCACGTCTTTACCGAATTTTTGGCGGTAATTAAATGCAAGTAATGCAGCGCCAATAACTTCCTCGGGACTGTCTGCATTCACATGGAGGATGGGTACTTCGAATCCCTTCGCCATATCCGAAGAATAATGTGTTGAACGCGAATCGTAATACTCCGTTGTAAACCCGATCATATTATTCGCAATGACGTGAATCGATCCGCCCGTCTGGAATCCACGAACGCGGCTGAAATTGAATGTTTCCTGTGTAATTCCTTCGCCAGGGAACGCAGCATCTCCGTGAACCATGACTGCGTATGCAGCATTCGTATCTTGTACCGGGATGCCAGGATGATCCGTATTCTCCTGGGCAGCTCTTGTTTGTCCTGCAATAACAGGATTCACGACTTCCAAGTGAGACGGGTTATATGCAAGAAAACGATCCATGCCTTTTTGGCCTTTATACAATGCACCAAGGTGATACTTTACATCACCGAACCAGCCGCGTGTCACTTCTACAGATCCATCTTCAGGTAAAAACGGTTCTGAAGGAACACCCGCAAACTCTGCGAACATCATTTCATAAGGTTTGTTCAAGATGTGTGTAAGAACGTTCAATCGTCCTCTATGCGCCATTCCGATTAACATCTTCTTCGTTTGTGCTTCTTCGGAACGCCGTACCAACTCATCAAGGAAGACAACAAGTGTGTCGAGTCCTTCAATCGAGAAACGCTTCGCTCCTACAAACGTTCTGTGGATGAACTTCTCGAAGCCTTCGATTCTAGTCAGACGGTCCAACAATTGTTTTTTATCATCTGATGTTAGAGTGATCGCTAACTTACCAGTTTCAATATTTTCCTGGATCCAATGCTTTTCCTCTTCTTCTATCAGGTGAGCAAATTCATAAGCGATTTTCCCTGTATAAAGGGATTTCAAATAATTGACTGCGTCTAATGCATTCTCTACTTGTGATGGGACTTCCGTTAAGAAGAGTGACGCCGGCATTGCTTCCAGGTCACGTTCAGATAGATCATAAGCTGAAAGTTCAATTCGTGAAGCGTCTTTAGGACGGTCATTCAGCGGGTAAATATCAGCGTTTAAGTGTCCGTATGCCCGTATTGCATCCATAAGTTTGTAGGCGGAAAGAACTTTACGGAAATCCGCTGGATTCCCTTGAGTACCATCCGAGCTTGTTAAACTTGAGAGGTGATTACCTCCGCTTTCAGGAGTACCATTTCGCTTAAAGAATTCAGCAAGTTCTGGATCGATGGATTCTGGTGCATTTTTGTAAAGCTCATACATTTCCATTACATAGCCAAGGTTCGGACCTGAAAAAGCTGCATACGGTGAACGCTCGGAACCAACACTGTTCGACATGAGTTATTACCTCCACATTTGCCTTTCGGCATGTTGCGCAAATTTTTTATATCCTTTTCTATGTTACCATGCAAACACTTGAACTGAAAGGGTTTCGTTCTAGCATGTGCATGTATTATCCGCGGACTAGTTTACACCTTGTGGACTCTCTATGCAAGAATTTATAAAAAGCAAGTGTCCATTTTGTGGATAATCCGAATTACGACTCCGTTCGACAGGATAGAATCAGATTCGCCATTTCATCAGGCGTTTTGGTCGCATCTGTTTGATCCATCGTCGACAAGATGTTCGATTTATCCTCCGCCAGCTTGACGAGACCTTCAAGTAATGACGCTTCCGTAATGTCCTCTTCGTTAAGGACATGCGCGAACCCAAGTTTCTTAAAGTGTTGTGCATTTAAGATTTGGTCTCCCCTACTCTTTTCAGCAGACAATGGTACAAGCAGCATCGGTATTCGCACAGCTAGTAATTCAAAAATGGCATTCGAACCTGCACGGGACAGCGCTATTTCAGAAGCTGCCATCAAGTGAGGTAATCCTTCCGTAACATATTCGAACTGTACATATCCGTTTGTCCGGTCAAGTGACTCGTCAAGATTCCCTTTTCCACACAGATGAATGATCTGAAAGTCTTCTAGGATTGTTGGGAGGTTCCCTCGCAGCGCATCATTCAGGACAGCAGAACCTTGACTTCCCCCCATTACGATAACAACTGGTTTTTCCTCGGACAACCCAGACATACGTAATCCTGTCTGACGATCCCCTTCAAATAGCTCAGGGCGGATTATGGCTCCCGAACAAGAGGATCTTTCTGCAGGGACGTAGGAGAGCGTTTCTTCAAATACTGTGAAGATATGCTTCGCGAACGGTAGCGCGATCTTGTTTGCAAGCCCGGGAGATACATCCGATTCGTGTGCAACTACAGGAATACGTGCAAGTTTAGCAGCAAGCACAACAGGTACCGATACAAAGCCCCCTTTTGAAAAGATGATTTCCGGTTTCAATTTCCTCAGAATCGAATACGCTTGCAAGACACCCGCTCCAACGCGGAAAGGGTCTGTGAAATTTCTCATTGAAAAATAACGTCTGAGTTTACCACTATCAATTGCATGGTAGGTCACTTCTGGATGACCCGTACCGATTAAGTCCCGCTCAATACCTTCATGAGATCCGATATAATGAATCTCATATCCTTTTTCTAAGAACGCAGGGATTATTGCCTCATTAACCGAGACGTGACCTGCCGTTCCTCCACCTGTTAATACGATTACTGGCCGTTTCATAAGGGCCGTTCACCTCTTCTATTCATTAAGTTTCAATTACGCCTCGGAGGAATTACGTCCCGATTTTTTCGAGTGTACTTGAAAAGTTCCTATGAAAAAATCTGCAACATCCGCCGGAGACATTATGTTTGTTCAGCAATGATTTGAGCTTTTGCCGAACATGAAAAAGAAATCATTCATCTTATCACCTATAGAGGCGGCATTTTATATTGAACGAAGATAAAATCAATCTCATTTGTTTCTTTTGATAGTATACCAAAATAAGCATGATACAATAAGGGTTGATATAAAAAAGGAGGGAAACCGATGGAATCTTCTCTTCCTATGGAAAGAAAATCGTTCCGTTTCGCCAAAATTGTCATGCCGATTTTAATCACTCAGGTAGCACTATACTTAGTTACATTCTTTGATATTCTTATGACCGGAAGATACGATACATACCACTTAGCAGGCGTTACAATTGGGTCGTCATTTTGGGTTCCAGTCTACACCGGCCTGGCGGGAATCCTCATGGCTCTAACTCCGATCATAGCTCAACACGTGGGTGCTCGGCGTAATGAGCACGTTCAACCATCTGTTCAACAAGGGATCTATGTATCCATCGCTTTAGCAGCTGTAGTTTTTGGACTCATTGTTTTTGTTTTCTTCCCGATCATCCGCAGCATGTCACTTGAAGCACCAGTACACATTATTGCAATTGACTATTTGAAAGGGATGAGCGTCGGACTTGCCCCACTATTCGCATATACCGTATTGCGATCGTTCTTCGATGCACTCGGATCTACACGGGTGTCGATGGTTATCATACTCATTTCGGCGCCGATCAATATCTTATTGAACTACTTATTGATCTATGGGCACTTCGGTTTCCCAGAACTCGGAGGGGCTGGTGCCGGTTATGCTTCAGGAATTACGTATTGGATTGTGTTTGCCATTGCTGGTGTTGTTGCGGTGGCTGGGAAACCCTTTAAAAAATACGAGTTACTGAAACAATGGCAGTTACCGCGTTGGTCGTATTGGAAAGAAATTTTATTCATCGGTGTGCCGATCGGTATGTCCATTTTCATTGAAACAAGTATCTTTTCAGTGGTCACGTTATTGATGAGCTCTTATTCGACAGAAGTAATTTCCGCACACCAAGTCGCGCTGAACTTCACTTCTTTGTTGTATATGATTCCACTTAGCATTTCGATGGGAGCGACTATACTTGTTGGACAATCCATTGGTGCAGATCATCCTGAAGATGCGAAGAAGTACAGCTTACTTGGCATAAGTTTCGCTGTGACCTTCAGTTTTCTAGCCATCGCGATATTACTCATATTCAGAGAACCGATCGCTTCGTTATATACAACAGACGGTTCGATCATTACACTCGCTTCTCAGTTTTTCATATTCGCTTCCTTGTTTCAGTTATCGGATGCTGTTCAAGCCCCCATTCAAGGGGCATTGCGCGGCTACAAAGATGTCAATACTACGTTCTTCGTGGGCTTCATATCCCTTTGGGCTATCGGACTGCCTGTAGGATATTTATCCGCAACCTATACCGACCTAGGACCTTTCGGATATTGGATCGGGTTAATCGCCGGGTTAACGGTCGGGGCTATCACATTAAGCATTCGGCTAAAAATTGTACAGAGAAGACACCAGCTGCTAAATCGATAAAAAACCGCCTAATCAGCGAGAATCCTTGCTGATTAGGCGGTTTTCATTATTTTTGAATGAACTGCTGTGTCCAATAGTTACCTCTTGCATCATAACCGATTCCGATATGAGTGAATCCAGGAGTCAAGATATTTTGACGGTGTCCTGGGGACTCCATCCAACCTTTCACGACTTCTTCTGCACTGCGTTGACCCATAGCGATGTTTTCAGCAGCGGCACGATATGTAATACCGTTCGCTTTCATCTGATCAAACGGCGAGCCATATGTCGGACTCGTATGAGAGAAGTAGTTTTTTGAAGCCATGTCAGCAGATTTCGCACGAGCAGTTTTCATTAGCTTCTCATCCATTTGAAGAGATTTCAATCCTGCTTTTTGTCGTTCGGCATTCGTTAGCGTCAAGACCGCTTGTTCGATCTGACTCGCAGAAACTTGGCCTTGTTCAGGTGTCGGATCAGGTTTAACTTCTGGTGCTGGTTTGGTTGGTGGTGTCGGCTCTGGAGTGACGTCCGGTTTTTGTTCTGGCTGAGGGGTCGGCACTGGCTTTTCGGTAACAGGCGGTGTCGGTTTCTCTACAGGTTTTTCCGGTTGTACTTCCGGCGACGGTTTCTGGTCCGGCTTTGGCATCGGCACTGGTTTTTCGACTGGTGCATCCGGCTTTTCTACAGGTTTTTCCTGTGGCTGGATATAGTGTTTCTTGAGCCAACTCGCCAATTCCTTGTAATAAGCTTCCAGATCCGCCTTGTTGTATTGAAGCGTCGCAGGGAGCTGGTGGAAATCCCCCTCCACTTTAAATGCTTTTACTACTGTTTTCGTTTGGACAGAAGTTAGAGTAGATGCTTCTGCCTGGCTAGTGTTCGGCAATACGAGTGCCGAACCGAGTAAGATGACTGCAATCGATTTTTTCATCTTGTACGCCTCCCTTCGAAACTATCGTAAACGAAGAAGGCGTAAGTAAAACTGGAACTCTTTGGATAGATCCCCACAACCTATCTATAAGTCTTTGAAAAGGAGTTGGAGAAAGATCTTAATGGATATCTCTGGATAAGAGATGAATTATTGGATAACAAATCGTATTGACAAAGCATGTTCAAGCCTTTGTTCAACTACTCCAGTCAATATGATCAATGCCTTCACCGATCACAACAAGGCGCTCGGGCATTTTTACGTATTCAGGCATCCAATTGACCATTCCGTAAGCATATTGGAAAAGCATAGGGTTTTTTACCCCTTCAACAGGAATATAACCTTTCATCCGGTAAACGGTATCAGGGAGGGCTGCCGTCCACGCTTCCACGTCAGCTTTCTTTACCGGATTTGAAAAAGTAATGACTTTTGACGAAAGCGGTAAGTGCTTACCTGAAACAATCGGCTGTTGAGTAGTTGGTTTAACTGATAGAGTTTTTTCAATGAAAGAAAAATCCAGTTTTCCCTGCACCGTCTGAACAATAGGTGCAGTTGAATTCAAGTTAGCAAGCTCCATTGAAATTGTCGCTAACTGGGACTCCGTCACTAAGTCGGATTTGTTCAAAGCGATGATATGGGCGTGACGAATTTGTTCCAGCATTAAGGAATGTATTCTTGGTGAAAGTTCTTCACGATGGACCCATCGAGGTGCATCTGCTACTGTGACAATTCCTTTCACACGCAGTCGATCTGCAAATAATGGTGAATAGACTGCGTCCAAAGCTTCCACAGGGTGAGCAGCACCCGTTGTTTCGATCAAGATGACGTCAATGTCCTCATAGTCTTCCAGGAGCGCTTGCAATTGCGCTTCCGTCTTTTCAGATCCCGTGCAGCAAATGCAGCCACTCAATAATTCTTTTAACGGTACTTCCCCGGTTGCCGCTACGGAATCCGAATCGACCGGGATTTCTCCGAACTCGTTCATCAGGACTGCCGGTTTTTTCCCTGCCGCTTTTAGTTGTGATATGGAATTTAGCAGAAGGGACGTTTTTCCGCTCCCTAAAAAACCGCTATAAAGATATACATCAATCATTTCATTACGTCCTTTCTCGTGGAGAAGGCGCCCAATCCGGTTGGATTGGGCGCCTTCAGCTCATTTACCGAGTTTATCGAGCACAACTTGTTTAGCTTTCAACAATTGTGGATCGTCTTTTTCGATTTTTTCACGGAGTTTGTTCATGAGACCAATTGTCGTATCTCCTGTCAAAACACCATTTTCCTCAAGTTTTAAATCAGCTTGAAGTTTTTTAACGGCTTGTGTCATGGACGCATCAAATAGTCCATCAACTTGACCTATGTCATACCCCACTGCTTTCAACATTTCTTTAGCAGTTTCTGTGTTAGCAGAAACTTGTCCTTCCTTCATCTCTTCAGAAGGATCTAGGAAAGGCAGCATTGCATATGAAGGATAATCGACTTTCACATCTGGCTCAATTCCTTTTTTGTGGATCCAGTTGCCGTCTGGTGTTAACCATTTCGCAGTTGTGATCTTCAAGTTGGAACCGTCTTTCATATCCAGCGGCGATTGTACGGTACCCTTACCAAATGTTTTGATACCTACAATTGGAATATCCGAAGATTCTTTCAACGCACCCGCTAGAATTTCGGATGCAGAAGCACTTCCGTCATCGACAACTAGAGCAACCGGTACTTCAATTTTTCGTCCCTCAGAGGCTGGGTAGAGAACTGCTTTCTTCCCTTTTTCCTTGGTTTGAAGGATTGTTTTCCCTTTGTCCACAAACAAATCGGAAATTTTCAGGGCTCCATCCAGTACACCGCCTGGATTTTGTCGTACATCAAGTACAAGCCCTTTCATTCCTTTGGCTTCCATTTCATCCAGCGCTGTCAATAACTCATCATACGTATGCTCGGAGAACGTCGTCATACGAATATGGGCAATTCCTCCATCAAGCATATCTGCATAAACAGTCTCTATCGGGATATCGTCACGCTTAATCTTCACTTCAAAAGGTTCAGCCTTTTCTCCACGCTTGATCATTAACGTAACTGTCGTCCCTTTTTCACCGCGGATGAGCATGACGGCTTCAGAAGAAGACATCCCTTGGATGCTTTCTCCATCTACCGCTTGAATAAGGTCGTTAGGCAACAAGCCTTCTTTTTCAGCAGGTGAATTTTTAATAGGCGATACCACTTTGATATAACCATCCGCTTCTTGGATCTCAGCACCGATGCCTTGGAAACTGGATGAGATATTTTCCATCAGATGTTCCGTCTCTTCTGTATTCAAGTAATCGGAATACGGATCATCCAAAGAATCTACCATTCCATTAATCGCGCCGTCCAAAACTGCTTTTTCGTCAATATCCTCAAAATAACTTTTCTTGATTTCGTCGTAGGCGTCATACAACTTTTGGAATTCTTGACGATCGCTTTTTTGAGGATTTACCACTTCGACAACTTTATCTTCGCCAAACGTAAGCGCAAAAAACGTGATGCCTGCCGTAAGGATGACCAATGTAAAAATCAACATGACGAAGGAGAACGGTTTTATTTTAAAATATCGATTATGAGCCGGGTGCTGTTCCGGTTCTGGTGGCCGGTTCTGCTCTTTTTGTTCATTTTCATCCATTCGCGATCCCACTTTCTACTTCAATAATACGTGTTTAGTCGAAAAAGGGCCGCTAACTGGCTTGCGGCCCCATTTGGATTATTCCTGAATAGCAGCTTCTAGAGCGACTTCAATCATCTCATTGAACGTTGTTTGACGTTCTTCAGAAGTTGTCGCTTCACCTGTCAGAATATGATCGCTTACTGTAAGAACTGAAAGTGCTTGACAACCATGCTTTGCAGCAAGGGTATATAATGCAGCAGTTTCCATTTCAACAGCTAGAACTCCGTAAGAAGCAAGCTTTTCGTGTTCCGCATGCTCATTGTAGAAGAAGTCTTCCGTGAAGACATTTCCTACTTGAAGGTGTAAACCTTTCTCTTTTCCTGCATTATATGCTTTCAAAAGCAAGTCGAAGTCTGCAGTTGGTGCATAATCCACACCATTGAAGAACGTGCGGTTAATAGGTGAATTTGTCGTAGCACTTTGTGCAAGGATGACGTCACGTACTTTCACGTCTTTTTGAATAGCTCCACAAGTTCCGACGCGGATCAGTTTCTTCACACCAAATTCTTGCATCAGTTCTGTCGTATAGATTGAGATGGATGGAACTCCCATGCCAGTTCCTTGTACAGAAATGCGCTTTCCTTTGTAAGTTCCCGTGTAGCCGAACATATTACGGACTTCGTTGTATTGGACGACATCTTCCAGGAATGTTTCTGCAATATACTTCGCACGAAGGGGATCTCCAGGAAGCAGGATCGTATCGGCGACATCGCCTTTTTTCGCATTAATATGTATACTCATCTCTACATAGCACCTCTTTTTTCATTTTCTGTACCCATCATACAGTTAAACAGGCGGTATTGCAACGGTTCTACCGCCCATTTAAAGGAATCGGTCTTCGAAATGCCGATACAGTTCATCAAACAGAACTGAGGGCATTTGTGAATCGGCTTTCTCTTCAATATACCGTGATAGCGCATCGAACGATCGTTCATATCTCGGAAAACTTTGATCATTGAACATAGTCTCTGCAAATTCTGAATAAGGATCGTTCTTTTCGCCACCGCGATAGGCTAATACAAATTGATAAAAAGAGCGGTCCATCCGCGGACCCCCTTTCTTATTGGAATTGAGGTTTGTAGTCGCTCAGACCTTCTTCATCGAACTTTTCAACAGGTACAAATCGAAGCGCCGCTGAGTTAATGCAATACCGTGTTCCTGCTTCGCCAGGACCATCTGGGAAGACATGTCCTAAGTGTGAGTCAGCTGTTTTGCTGCGTACTTCCGTTCTGCGCATTCCATGTGCTGTGTCGGAGTGCTCAGTCACTTCTTCTTTTTGAATAGGTTTTGTAAAACTTGGCCATCCGCATCCAGCATCATATTTGTCTTTTGAACTGAAAAGCGGCTCCCCTGAAACAATATCGACATAAATACCTTCTTCAAAGTGGTTGTCAAACTCATTTCGGAATGGCGGTTCAGTTCCTTGTTCTTGTGTGACATGATATTGCATTTCGGTCAATCGACTTTTTAAATCCTCTTTCATGATCACTCACTCCAGTTCTCTGTTTTGAATCGTTCTCTGCCCGAACCTACTGAATAGCGTGTGTAATGTTCGGGATTTTTCTTATAATAATCTTGATGGCCCTCTTCTGCCAAATAAAAAGGTTTCGCCGGTAAAATGTCGGTTGCAATGGACTTAGTGAATTTCCCGGATTGTTCAAGTTCCAGTTTAGATTTCTCCGCTTCACGGTGTTGTTCCTCGGAATGATAAAAAATCGCGGTTTGGTAAGATTCCCCTCTATCAAAAAATTGTCCTCCACGATCGGTAGGATCGATTTGACGCCAAAAAATATTCAAAAGATCCCGGTATGAAATGATTTCGTCGTCAAATTCAATTTGAACAGCTTCCCGATGTCCTGTAGTTTCTGAACAGACTAACTCATAGGAGGGGTTCGGTATATCTCCGCCTGTATAGCCGGAGACCACTGAGTATACCCCCTCATATTTGTCAAAAGGCTTCACCATACACCAAAAACAACCGCCTGCAAACGTTGCATACTGTTTCATGATGGATATCACTCCTTATTTTTTGAGGATGGATACTTCGAGTAGGATTTCATCCTTTTCCAGATTGAACGATTTTGCACGTACCGATACATCTTTTGACACTGGCACTTTCGAAAGGTCAATGAAAAGCTCTTCCTCGTTCGGGCGGACGATCATCCAAGAAGGCAACTTCACCGAATCCCGTAATACTTTCAGGACAGTTGCAGGCGGTATGTTCAATTGTCCCAGTTCCATGGAAGACTGTTTTAAAATCAAGTTCCCATCCTTACGTACAATGGGATCGAAATGCATGATGACTGGAAGTGTAAACGAAAAGACAGTGAGCTCGGAGTAGAGAATCACGTCATCTTTCACCTTCATTTGAACAGGAAGTTTCTCACCTTTCATAGCTTCGCGAATATAAGTATTCGCGATTCCTTCAAAATCACTCTTAGTTGTCCGTACTGTAAGAATATTGGCGTCACCATCTTCAATCACTTCTGATTTAGGTAACGGCTCTGAAGTTCCTGTAGATCCTATTAAAAAGAGGACCCCTGCAAATCCTGCTGCTATTAATCCTGATAATGTGAAAAACGCGATTTTCCATCGGTTCAAGCGATCATCTCCTACCTGTCCATTTCCCCTTGGAGGAATTCTTGTAAACCCCATTCTTCCAAGTATTCAATATAACGTTGTTCCATTAATGTGTACCCCTGAGCATTCGGATGAAAAAAGTCCGTATGGTAAACAATATTCGTATTTTCTTCAAACAAGTCAGCTACCGGTATAAAGCAGCTGTTTCCGTCCAATTCAACTCTCGTTTCAATTACTGAATTCCAATCAGCGATGATATCTTCGAATTCTTTTACTTCATCCGTAATGAGGAGGATTGGATTATAAAGTCCAGACATAACTATCGGTGCGTCTGGATTGAGAGCTCGAATGGTTCCGAAAATCTTATCCAATCGTTTTTCGTAACTTTTGAGCTCGCTATAAAAAGGTTTTGTTTTCAATTTGAATAAATTGGCTTTCAATACTTTCATAATATCATTTCCACCAATAGTTATGAAAATCACGTCCGCATCTTGAATGGACGATTGAATGTCACTTTCTTCAAGTTGTTTGGCGAGCTGGTCACTTCGACGACCACGTTTTGCCAAGTTCTCCGTTTCTACGTAAGAGATCCCTTCCCATTCAGTCAGGTCTGAAGCTACCCGTTCAAAATAACCGCCCTTTTTTTCCTCATCTCCGACACCTTGTGTCAACGAATCTCCCAATCCTACAACATGTAAAGATTTCGGCAAAAAGTTGATTGGAATTTCCCAATTGGAAAACTCTATGTCTCGTCTTTCGGTAAAAGGTTCTGCATTATTTCTGAACACCTGATCACATCCTGTCAGTACCAATGAGAAGGCAAGTAAAATTATCCATGCTCTTCTTCTCATTTTGAAATTTCCTCTTTTCCTTTAAATTATCCACCATCCCACTTCCGAATGAGTCATCTCCTCATTCGGTGTAATACATGAAACCGATCGCGCCTGCACCAGTATGAGTACTGACGACAGGAGAAGTGAATGAAAACCTTATATCCGTGAAACCACTCTCTTCAATCAAGCGTTTCAATGGATCTGCCATCGCTAAACCTTGCGCGTGGGAAATCCCTACTCCTTTCACTATTTTCCCGGCTGTATCTTCTTTAAACGATTCGTAAAGTTGAGCGGCAACTTGCTTATGACTTCTCGCTTTGCCGACCGGCGTATAGACACCGTCTTGAAGGGAAGCGATTGGCTTAATGTTAAGCAATGATCCGATCATCGCCTTACCTTTTCCGATTCGTCCACCTTTCACAAGATTATCCAACTTATCAACGACGACAAAAAGCATGGTCTTTGCCCGTACTTCGTTCAAATGTTGTACAATTTCAGCCATTGACTTCCCTTGTTGAGCCAATTTAGCCGCTTCGATCACTTGAAAAGATAATGCGTGCGAAATGTAACGTGAATCGATAACCGTAACAGGTGTATCTGTCATCTCTGCAGCTGCCTCCGCCGATTTCACAGTTCCGCTCATTCCGCCTGTCATATGAATCGAAATCACTTCACTGCCATCTTTACCGAGTTCATTGTACAATTCGGTAAAAGCACCGGAGGAAGGTTGGGAGCTTTTTGGCAATTCATCCGCTGCTGCCATCTTATCTAAAAATTCCAGTGGTTGAATATCGATTTGGTCCTGATAGATATCTCCGTCAATATGGATCGATAATGGGATTACCCGGATTCCATATTCACTGATTTCTTCTTTTGTAAGGTCTGCCGTGGAGTCTGTTACGACTTTGATTTTGCTCATTTGATTCTCTCCTCTGTCAGTGGAAACTATGTTTCTATTTTAGTATAATGTACGAAAAGGAGGCTTTTCGACAATGGAAGGCGCGTTCGATTATAAAACTCGTAAAGAGGAACGATGGAATGCCATAACACATGGCATCGGAGTACTTTTAAGTATACCGGCTCTCGTGTTCCTGATCTTAAAAGGGATTCAGCAAGGGAATACACTTGCGCTGGTCAGTTATATCATTTTTGGTGTATCCATGATTTTGTTGTACACCATGAGTACACTTCTCCATAGTTTACCGGAGAATTTCAAGAAACTCTTTTCAATCTTTGATCACTCAGCGATCTACTTTTTAATTGCAGGTACCTATACCCCATTAGTCTTGCTTGCAATCGGCGGAGCATTCGGATGGACACTTTTCAGTATCGTGTGGGGGCTCGCAATATTCGGTACGCTTTTTAAAGTGTTCTTCATCCATCGGTTCGAGACAGTGTCTCTCCTCCTGTATATCGTGATGGGGTGGCTAATTATTATCGCGATAAAACCATTATACGAGACACTCACTGGAACTGGTATTGCTTTGCTCGTAGCGGGCGGAATGTTGTATACGCTCGGTGCTTTAGTGTATGCATGGCGCAGTCTCCCATACAACCATGCGATTTGGCATCTGTTTGTTTTAGCAGGGAGTGCATGCATGTATTTTAGTGTTTTGTTCTTTGTATAGCTAAGGAAGGCAGCCAAAGACGGCTGCCTTTTTTATGCGGCTGTTTCGCGTTCATAAATGTGATAGGCATACGAAAGCCCGTCTTCTGTCCGATGATCTTTCGATTCTGAGATGAGTTTCCACCCGACGTTGTATGGCGGGAAGAACGTATCCCCTTTATATGTACGACGGATGATGGTCGTGTAAAGTCGATCCGCGAAAGGCATTGCCATCTCAAAAATTTGAGCGCCGCCAATTACCATTACTTCATCAGCATAGCTTTCTGCCCGTGCAATCGCTTCTTCTAACGAATGGACGATTAGGACTCCTTCAGCTTTGTACTCCCGGTCACGCGTAAGTATGATATTCAGCCGTCCAGGCAACGGTCTACCGATCGATTCGAACGTTTTTCTGCCCATAATGATGCCTTTCCCCATCGTTTTTTCTTTGAAATACTTCAATTCCTCCGGGATATGCCAAGGCATTTTGTTGTCTGCTCCAATCACACGATTTTCGTCATGCGCTGCTAATAATGAAATCATTATGTCCCTCCTTTTTTTAAACAGCAATCGGTGCTTTGATTTTAGGATGTGGATTATAATTAGTCAGGACAATATCAGATGTTGTGAGGTCAAAAATGGACTTCCCTTCCATGTTGACACGAATTGTCGGTAGCTCCCTAGGTTCCCTGCTCAACTGCTCTTTTACTTGATTCACATGGTTCGAATAAATATGAGCATCTCCTAATGTGTGGATCAATTCTCCTGGAATCAGGCCTGTTTCCAATGCGATTAAATGAATCAGCAATGCGTACGATGCAATGTTAAAAGGCACGCCGATGAATATATCAGCACTACGCTGATAGAGTTGGCAAGACAGTTTACCATCTGCTACATAGAATTGGAATAACGCATGGCAAGGCGGTAGAGCCATCTCTTCCATTTCCGTAGGATTCCAAGCGGTAACGATATGTCTTCTCGAATCAGGATTATTTTTCAACCCCTCAATCAGTTGAGCGATTTGGTCAATCGGCTTTTGCCCCGATTCCCCTGTGCCTGTCCCCCAGCTACGCCATTGCTTTCCATAAACCGGACCCAGATCTCCATAGGAATCTGCAAACGAGGGTTCTTCCAGGATCCTTTTTTTAAAGGAATCCATTTCAGCTTCATATTGAACACGGAATTCCTCATCCACTGGGGCGCGTCTTCCGAAGTCCGACATATCGGGTCCCGTATACTCTTCACTTGTGACCCATTTTTCAAACGCCCATTCATCCCATATCGGGTTTTTTTCTTCCACTAAAGAGCGGACATTGGTATCCCCTTTTAAAAACCAAAGAAGTTCTGATACGATTAAACGGAACGCGGTCTTTTTAGTTGTCATTAACGGGAATCCTTTTTGAAGATCGTAACGCATCTGATAACCGAATACACTGAGTGTGCCGGTGCCAGTGCGATCCCCTTTTTGAATGCCTGTGTCCAGTACATGCTGGCAAAGATCTAAATATTGTTTCATAATACAGCCCTCCTGTTACTCTCTCGTCTTACTATACCAAGTGAAGGATACCTATTACAAATTCCAAGAAGTCAACAAAAAACCACCAAACCAGCTGTCAGGACAGCCACTTCGGTGGTGTGTTTTTTGACCAGTAGACATCTCCTAATGGGTGGTGTGTTTGATAATCGTCTTCAGGGAGATGGTAATGGAAGTTAAAGAAATATCCATCTTGTGGTCGCTTCTCAGTTCTCACATGGAAAAGCAGCAAATTTTTGTCCGCGTCCAAATCTTTTATGTTAAAGATTTTTTCCGCTGTGCCGCCAGATGGGTGTTCCGAGATGGCTAATTTACGATTCATTTGCACATGGTCGCCAATTTTTTCACGAATGACTTGCTCGATCTGAGGAAAAATCACTTCGTCGAATTCATCTTCAATAATCGGTCCGATTTTCGAACCGAACTTTGTGAAGGCAAGTGTGTGTGCACCACTGATAAGGTCCTCTTCAGTTAGATAGTCTTCAGGATTTTCCGGCGTAGTAAAATATCGATCGTCGAAATGCACAGCATACTTCGTTGTATGCTGAGGATGTTCAGTTTCTTTTACATCTTCTTTCTCATGGAGCGTTGACCAGATTTCATGAGAAGGAGAAATGACACCGAATGTCACGAATGCGACTGATATGATCATCAGTTGCTGCAACCATTTTTTCATATCCCATCACCTACATTTATGTATTTTAAAACAAGCGCTTTCTGAAGAGTACGAAAAATAACCGAAAAGGTTCCCTCTTTTCTAATTTCATTGTACAATAAACTTTAGAGTACGTGTATGTTTTTTTAAGGAGGTTACTCAGATGGATGTTCAATTAATCGCCGGAATCGGCATGCTGGTATTCGTCCTATACTTAAGCTCACTCAATTTCACGCATTGATCCACAAAACGCCAACCGGTTTCTTTCGAGACCGATTGGCGTTTCATTTTTCTATATATCCGAAATGGAATTTCGTATTCGGTCTTTTAATCCGCGTAAAATCAAACTGTTCAAATACCGTATCCTTAAAATGTGCTTTCACAACAACTCGTTTGCCAGCTACACGTATTGCCTCGGCTACCCAATCTTCGGTCAGCCCCCCTTGCACCCCAACTTGTTTTAACGGCGCAAAGCTGGTGGACTCAGCGATCGTTTGTGTGAACATGGGGTCTACATAGACAACATCCCATGAATGATCCGGTATCTTGGATAAGACTGAGATCGCTGTACCCTGCATTACAGAAATTCTCCGCATCGAGTCTTGCAGTTCTTGGAATTTCGGTTCGAATTGTGCTAATCCTGCCGCGGTAATGAACGCAACATCCGGATCTGCTTCTATCCCTTTAACTTCACCTGAAACTCCCACTGCAAATGATGCCACGATACAATCTGTCGCTAAACCAAGCGTACAATCCAAAAAGGAGTTTCCAGGAGCGAGCTGACACGCTTCTATGAGTGGATCCGTTTCCCCTTTCATCAACCGCTTCAAACGAAATGCAGCTGTATCAGGATGAAAGAAGAAAGGCTCACACATGGACCGCCTATATAATTCGTATCGCTCCTTACCCGCTATTAGGACATCACTCTCATACGTCGCCATTAGGGCTTCCACTGAACGTTTGCTGCGCGGAATCACTTCATAGCCAAGTGCTTGCTTCGCAGCGGATGCACGAGCTTGTGAAAACGCATCCGGTCGTCCAGCGGTGGAAATCACTACCCGGTTCACGAAACAGTGACTTGGTTAAGAGCGCCTGTCAAATGGTCTCTCACTTGCTCCATTTCATATCCTTCGATCTGTTCACGAGGTATGAAGTAAGCAAGTTCGCCATTCTTTACAATTGCAATGGATGGTGAACTTGGAGGGACTTCCGGAAAATAATTCCGCATTTTGGCAGTTGCTTCTTTTTCTTGTCCCGCAAATACAGTGAATAAATGGTCCGGTTGCTGATTGGCTTGGCTCAATGCTTCACGTACCGCAGGTCTCGCCAGGCCGGCTGCACATCCACAAACCGAATTGATGACAACTAAAGCGGTTCCTTTGTGCATTTCCATCGCAGATGTAACATCTTCTTCCGTCAGCAACTCAGTAAACCCGCTAGCAACCAACTCTTGACGCATTGGCTGAACAATTCCTTGCATGTATTCTTCATACGCATTCATAGTAAATAGCCTCCTTCAAGTTCTTTGGTGATTTTGTCAATCACCGCTCGTTTCCATTCTACATCGAAAGCACCCGAAAGAAAACGAACTTCATCTGAAACCGGAAACGCAGCAAGCTGTGATACACTACATAGAGACTTTACACGCAAGGAGAATTTTAATGGATATTAAACACAAACAACTCAATGCTTATTATTACAACCGCTTCGCTCAAAGGAATTTTGATGAAAAAGATGTTCTTGGCTTTTTATCCGCAGCAGGTGCACATCCTCAATTTGAAGTGCTGTTTGCATTAACGGAACTTGTAACAACACGGAATACGAATGCTGACTCTGTCAAAGCTTATTTTAATCGTGCACATGACGTCATTAGTCGTCTTGGCTCTGGCGGTCCGAAGGAAAAAATCGAGGTGCTTTTTTCTTTCAAGGAAATTAGAAATGGCATCAACCATTATTTCACAGAAAACGGATTCGGCAAGTTGGAAATCGGTGCAATCAGTGATATACTGCTATGCTGCATTTCCTTGCTACAAGGTATAACGATTCAAGCCGGAAAAAACCAGCGTATAGTCGGTAATCTATGCTTCGGAGCGTCTCATAAGGAACTCCTGCTAATGGGGACGATTAAAACAATGGTTCGAGGACGCTCCGTCCCCGTCACCTTCCCGATACTTGCTGTTAAAAACGACTATGAAAACGTTCAAAAGCAAGATGATGCGGATAGTCCTTACCTTTTCGAAACCACCATTGCAGAAATCGTCACAGATGAAGGTAAGCTTATTGTCACATTTCCTGAAATACCATCCGAATCATAAAAAACGAAGTCAGACTGTAGACAAAAGGGTTGGGAATCGCTATGATTACCAACCCTTTTGGTTTTGCCTGGGTAAATTTGCAAGGGGCAAGAGCCGTTGATCTCAGTTCCGGGCGGAAATCAACTTTTCATTGTTAAAGAATAAAGACTGTAGGCAACCCCCATGATTTCTGGAGTTTATCTACAGTCTGAAATGTCTGCTGAATTTCCATCAGCAGACACTTTTTTTCTAGTTATACGTCGGTTGTCCTGTAATCAGGTTATCAAGTTCAACGATTCAATTGATGAGAAACTTCGTGATATCCTACTATAAGCTTAACTTCACTTCGTAGCGCTTCGCAATTCCGTCATTTGTTTCCATATGGAACCTTTTGCATCTTCTCCGCCATCAATCCGTTCAATTGCCATCTGGATTTGTAATTTCACTTCAAATTCAGAGTCTTCAGCAGCTTGACGAAGAGCAGGCAGCGATTCTTCTGTTCCGGTTTCGTATAAAAACATGGCTGCACGCCACCGTACAAGTTTGTTCTTGTCCTTTAAAATCACCCTCGCTGCAGGTTCAAATTCAGGGAATCCTAAATCACTCATGCAGTCTCCTGCGGTACGGCGTACTGCCCAGCTTTTGTCTTGTAATGCTTTCTCAATATACGGCACAACCTCTAACGATTCGATCATCCCTAGGTATACTGCAGCTAGCCGTCTGATCGACATTTTTTCATCCGACAATGCACAATCGAGCAATGGTAAATCTTCTACAGTTGGATCCGCCATCTGGTCGAGTAATCGGAATCGTGTCTCCCACTCTTCCGTTTCAAAGTCAGCTAACGAAACTTTTTTGCGTTCAAGGCTACCTTGAGAATCCCCTTGGAGTGAGCTGGCCACAATTGCAGTCAGCCGTTCCTCAGGATAAGCGGCTTCGACTTCTTTTACAATGGTTTCACCGATTTCCTCTTTACTGCCATAGCGGATTCCATAATCAGCCCATTTCCGAAGCAGGATATAATTCTCAACTTCAGCACTGTGGACTTGCTCCATAGCTGCAAGGAATCGTTCACTTAACGCAAACCGCTGTTCACTCTCGCTATCGAATACTTTGACTTGAAGGGGGATCTCCTTATAAGTTTGGACATGGACATAGACTTCCCCAAAAGACTCGGCTGCTGCGGACTCGACTTCAGTCTGCACGGTATTCCCTTCGTTGAATACCTGGCGAACCTCCGCTAGAATTGTTTCCCATTGGACATTACCTGCACGTTCGATCGCCATGAAATTCATGACGTGATAAATTCCTTTGATCCCTGTTATTTTCAATAATTGAGCAACAGGTTCTGGCGCTGAGGACGCGTCTTCTTTTTTATAATTGTGTGTTTCCAACATCGGGAGCTCCGTATCAAGCACAATCTTCATCGAATTCGGGCTCGGTGTCGGTTCGATCGATACAATATTCATCACTTGGTACCTCCTTTAAGTTCCCATCAATTCTTCCAAAAAAGTCCATCTCTCTATTAGGTGTTCGTATCGTTCATTCAGCGCATCCAGTTTCTTCGTCAGATCATTCAACTTATCATAATCTGCACCGCACGTACTCATTTCTGTTTCCGTGGTAAGGATAGCTGCTTCGGTTTCTTCAATTTCTTTTTCAATGGTTTCCCATTCGCGTTTTTCTTTATATGTCGCTTTCTTTTTAACAGATACTTCCGTGATGTATTCAGCTGGTTTCTCTTCGGCGTCATCCTGCTCAGAAACTTGTTTCGAAGCTTCTTTGAAACGAGCGCTCTCTAGGTAATCGGTGTAGGACATGAATACCGTGTCTATATTCCCTTTCCCATCAAGCACCCAAAGCTTAGTCGACGTCCGGTCCAAGAAAAATCTGTCGTGGGAGATCGTCAGGACGACTCCCGGGAAAGTATCTATGAACGTTTCAAGGACGGACAGCGTTTCCAAGTCCAAGTCATTTGTCGGCTCGTCCAACAATAAGACGTTCGGTTGCTCCATAAGAAGCTTCAGTAAGTAGAGACGCTTCCGTTCACCACCAGAAAGTTTGCCGATAGGTGTGCCATGCGCGGATGTCGGGAATAAAAAGCGTTCCAGCATTTGAGAAGCAGAAATCCGGTTGCCTTCACCATCTTCAATGTCATTGGAAGTTTCCCGGATATATTCAATAATGCGTTGTTTTTTATTCATTTCCGGTAAATGCTGTTTGAAATATGCGATTTTAACCGTTGTTCCCCGTTCGATGAATCCTTCGTCAGGCTCCAATAATCCGTCAAACATATTGACCAACGTGGTTTTCCCCGCACCATTGGGACCTACAATTGCGATACGGTCCCCCGATTGCAGGAGAGCAGAAAACTTACGAATGACAATTTTACCGTTAAACGATTTGGAAACATCTTTTGCTTCCAGTACTTTTTTTCCTAAACGGGAAGTTTTAAGTCCTGCGTCCATCTCTTCTTTCGATGTGCTGCTTTTCACTTGCTGTTCAAGTTCTTCAAAACGCCCTATCCGTGCTTTTTGCTTTGTAGATCGCGCCTTCGCACCGCGCCGTATCCACTTCAATTCGGATCGATAACGGTTTTTAAGCTTATCTTCCGTTGCTGCGTTCATTTCCTCGCGAAGCGCTTTAGCCTCGATGTAATCACCGTAGTTGCCTTTATGGGCATAAAGTGTCTTATCAGCGAGTTCGAAAATGGAAGTCGCGATTGCATCCAAGAAATACCGATCGTGAGTCACAAATAACACGGCGCCTGATAAATTTTTTACATAGTCTTGCAGCCAGGTAATGGAGGCGACATCCAAATGGTTGGTTGGTTCGTCGAGCAATAAAAGATCTGCGGGTTCAATGAGAGTTTTGGCAAGCATAACCCGTTTGTGTTGTCCGCCAGATAGTTCACCCAGTTTTTTGTCGTATGTTTCAATTCCGAGTTTCGAAAGAATCATTCTTGCTTGTGTATTAATATCCCATGCATTTTGCTCATCCATCTGTGTTTGGTAATTAGCAAAACGCGATTGGTTCTCTACAGAGTCAGGATTTTCAGTGAGCGCCTGCAACGCATGCTCATAGTTTAAATTCAGTTTGATAATCGCAGCTTCGCTTTGAAATACCGCCTCCATCACCGTTAAGGATGGATCGACTTGAGGATCTTGCGGTAAATATGCGATTCGATAATTATTAGGATGATCTATGGAAATCGTATCAGCATCTTCAATACCAGCTACTATCGAAAGTAATGTCGACTTTCCCGTTCCATTAATGCCAAGTAGGCCAGTTTTTTCTCCAGATGTAATGGTGAGATCTATGGCGTGAAATAAGGTCTTCTCGCCAACCGTTTTTGTTAGATTTTCAATGATCATTTGACTCATGACAACACTTCCTTCTATAACCTGCTATTTGTATAATACCTTATATTCATCCTTAATTGTAGGGATAGCATATTTGTGCGAGTGTAACATCTGATTTTTTTGGAAGAAAATCCGCATTGAGATAGTTGCCCCGCCCTTAAGTTATCTAAGAATAACTTATCAAACCAATTCAATCTATTCAGATAAACAAAAAAGTCTCCTAAATCAGCATTATAAGACTTATTTTATTTTAGAATATATTATTTTCAGACTACCACTAGAAGTGGTACTATAATCTTTATATAAAAGGAGGATTTATCATGTCACAGCTGTCAAAACAGGAAATCGTTGAAAGCGTCCCGCAAAAAGGCTTCTTCGGTCACCCTAAAGGTCTGTTCTCGTTATTCTTCACTGAATTTTGGGAGCGCTTTTCATACTACGGGATGCGGGCTCTTCTCGTCTATTATATGTACTATGAAGTGTCAAAAGGCGGTTTAGGACTTAGTGAAGGCACAGCACTTGCTATTGTTTCTCTCTACGGGTCTCTCGTCTATATGTCAGGGATTATAGGTGGCTGGTTAGCCGACAGAGTTTTTGGTACGTCACGTTCCGTCTTCATCGGAGGAATTTTCATAATGCTCGGGCATATTGTTCTTTCTTTCCCTGGAAATCTCAGCATGTTCTTCGTTTCCATGGCGTTGATCGTCATTGGTACAGGTCTACTCAAGCCAAACGTTTCTAGTATGGTGGGAGATATTTACGCTGTGGGTGATAATCGCCAAGATGCTGGCTTCAGTATTTTCTATATGGGTATCAATCTCGGTAGTTTCCTCGCACCGTTAACTGTCGGAACACTCGGAATGAAATACAATTTCCACTTAGGTTTCGGTTTAGCTGCAGTTGGTATGTTCTTAGGATTGTTGTTGTTCGTATTTACAAAAAAGAAAAATCTAGGACTTGCAGGTACTTATGTGGCGAACCCACTATCACCTTCTGAGAAAAAGAAAACAATCAAAATTGTCGGAATTGCAGTTGTTATCTTAGCAATTTTGGTTGCTATTGCGATTCCTACTGGATATTTAACTTTAAATTCATTCACAGCACTGATCGGAATTCTCGGATTTGCAATCCCTGCTACTTATTTCTTCATCATGTATCGCAGCCCCAAAACAACGCGCGACGAAAAATCTCGTGTACTGGCTTACATACCACTGTTCTTAACAGCTGTAATGTTTTGGTCGATTGCAGAACAAGGCTCTACGATATTAGCATTGTACGCAGATAAGAGAACGAATCTGGATTTCCTAGGGATTCAAATTTCTCCTGCATGGTTCCAGTCACTGAACCCATTATTCATCATCCTTTTTGCACCTGTATTTGCATGGCTATGGGTGAAACTTGGTGACCGTCAGCCTTCAATCCCGCACAAGTTTTCTCTCGGTTTGCTATTTGCCGGTATTTCATTTATCGTCATCCTGCTTCCTGGTGTTTTAAGCGGTACGGATGCAAAGGTAAGTCCAATTTGGTTGGCGTTGAGTATCTTCACACTCGTCCTTGGGGAATTGTGTATTTCTCCAGTCGGCCTTTCTGCAACGACTAAACTGGCTCCTTCTGCGTTCACCGCACAGACGATGAGTCTTTGGTTCTTATCGAATGCAGCAGCGCAGGCATTGAATGCACAGCTCGTTAAATTCTATTCAGCTGATACTGAGATGCTCTACTTCGGGATCATCGGAGGAACAGCAATCGTGCTTTCTATCATAGTGTTCTTCATTTCACCTATCATTTCACGCTATATGAAGGGCGTTCATTAAGAAAACTAGCGAAAACGGTTTCCTTTTAGGAGACCGTTTTTTGTGTGCTGTGATTTTACTGAATGGCTTCGCATACCTTAATAGAACTCTATTCAGTACTGTTAAGTGAGGGATGCTAAATGACTTTTTTGCTGCTCCTACTGCTTGTCGCTGTTCTATTAGGACCCTTTATATTTTCTATTGCTGAGAGACAATTGGAACTCTATCTTTTCATGTTAGGAATTTGCGCCGTATGGACTTCCGGGGTTTGGAGCCGATCCTTATTTTTCACTGTCCTTACCGATCCTTTAGCTATTACGTGCGCGGTACTGATCGCTGGTTGGTTGTTCCGTATTTTTCAGCAGCCTTTCGGTAAGGCCATCAGCTTTGCGGCTCGTCACATCCCTGCACGCATTTTTGCTGCGCTTATTGTCATCACGATCGGGTTGATATCGAGTTTCATAACAGCTATTATTGCTGCTATTTTACTGGTTTCAATCGTGAGTTTGCTCAATTATGACAGACAGACTAGAATCCGCTTAGTGATTATCTCTTGCTACTCTATTGGATTAGGAGCGGTTTTGACCCCACTCGGTGAACCTTTGTCTACCATTGCAACCAGTCGTCTGGGTGAAACTTTCTTTTACCTATTCACATTGTTGGGGAGCGATGTCGTTATTGCCATCTTACTACTTGGTGTCATTGCAGGCATCGTTATACCGCCGCCTTCAATAAACAGAAGAAATGGAAAGAATCTAGAGAAAGAATCGTGGAGCGCTATTATTAGCAGAAGCGGTAAAGTATACATATTTGTTATGGCGCTCACTCTATTAGGCACTGGATTTGAACCGTTGCTTCATCCGGTACTGGATGGGAAGAGCCCTGCATTCCTTTATTGGGCCAACATGATATCCGCTGTGCTGGATAACGCTACACTCGCTTCAATCGAACTCAGTTCCACAATGGACGAACCGACTATACGCGCGATTCTGATGGGCCTATTGATAAGTGGGGGGATGCTGATTCCAGGGAATATCCCGAACATCATTGCTGCAGGCAAATTATCCATCACTAGTAAAGAATGGGCTCGCTTCGGCCTCCCTTTCGGCCTCTTCGCGATGATGATTTACTTCTTTGTTGTTTTTTGACGAGTAATGACGAGAAAGTGTAAAACCGCTCCATTGTTGCTAACAGAAAAGGCTGCTCAGAAATCAGTTTGCACTGACGTCCTGAACAGCCTTTCAAGTTTTATAATTTATTTCGCTTCGTCACACGACCAAGTGCAAATGCACCCGCAGCCAGTCCGATTAGTGTATTCGTCTTTTTGTTGAACACTTGTTTTACAATCAAATTCATGTTTTGTGGACGCTCTGCAAGACGTCGCATGAAATAGCCATACCAGTCTTCGCCGAAAGGAACGTATGTCGTGAAGTTGTACCCTTCTTTCGCAAGCTCCAACTGCATATCTTTACGGAATCCATAGAGCATTTGGAATTCGAACTTATCATATGAAATATCATTTTCTTTCACGAATCGCTTCACATGGTTAATGACGTGGTGATCATGTGTTGCAATTGACGTGAACTTTCCGTTCAACAAATGCCATTCAATAAGTTTCACAAAGTTTTCATCGATATCTGTTTTGTCCTGATATGCAACTGCAGGAGACTCTTTATAAGCCCCTTTTACAATACGTAAACGGAAGTCTTTGTGTTGTTTCATATAATCTTCGGCTTCAAAAAAGTAAGCTTGGATGACTGTGCCGACATTTTTATACGTTTTCGCCAAATCATCGAGAATATCGAAAGATGGCTTTAACCGATCATAGTCTTCCATATCGAAGTTGACAAAAATATCAAATTCGTTAGCTTTACTTACAATTTCACGTAAATTCTCTTCACAGAAATCCTGATCGATATCAAGACCGAGCTGAGATGGCTTCAGTGAAATCGTGGCATCGACACCGTTTTCATGAATTGCTTCAATCACACTTAAAATTTGTTTTTTTGCCGCAGTTGCTTCTTCGCGATTGTAAACGAATTCACCCAGATTGTCGACTGTACAAGAAATCCCATACGCGTTCAGTTCCTTGATACTTTCAATTGTCTCAGGAATATTTGTTCCTGCCACTACGTTTTGAGCACCCAGCTTCAGACCGTATTTTTTTGCTGCGCTGTTTAAAGTCTGATTTTGGGAAAGACCCATAAATAAATCTTTTAGCATGTCGATAACTCCTCAGAACTAAATTTTTTCACTACTTCATTATATCATATATCGCGGCAATACAACATGAACTGACACGTGAAAAATCTTCAATCTGTGTCCAGCAGGAACACCATTATACGGTTCTGTCATTTGAAGAGGCTTTTGTATCATCTTGAGTTAATCGGAAGAGTTGTACACTCGCATCCAATTCAACAGCAAGTCGTTTCATTTCGTTTGATTGTTCTGCCACATCGCTGATCGTAGCGGAAGTTTCTTCACCTGATGCTGAAATGTTCGAAGTCATTTCCTCCAAAGAACGAAGGGCACCTGCTAACATGCGTATGAATCGTTCTGCTTCTTCTGACTTTTGAGCTTCACGCATCAGACTTTCAGAAATGGCCGAAACCTCAGCAACCGTATCCTCCACCGCTGTGGAAATACCACTCAATGTTTGGGCAGTTTGCCGGACTGTTTCTGAACCGGTTTCGATCAATCCTCCGCTTTCTTCTGTTGAATTCACCACCTCTGCAATACTGGTTGAAATGTCTTTAATGAGCTGGCCAACTTCCTGGACATCTTGGTTCGATTGTTCAGCAAGACGACGGACTTCGTCAGCAACGACCGCAAAACCTTTACCATGCTCTCCAGCTCTGGCTGCCTCTATCGACGCATTCAAGGCAAGTAAGTTGGTCTGGTCAGCAATATCAGAAATCGACTCCGTGATTGTCTGAATCTTTTTTGCGGAATCTATCAATCCTTGAATTGCAGACTTTGTAATCGAAGAAGAAACTGATATTTTCTTCATATCCTCACTTAGGGAAACTGCTCGTTCTCTGCCCTCTTCAGCCAACACCATAGTGTTAGATGAGATCGATGTAGCTTTTTTTGCACGCTCATCCGCTTGGTGGAGATCCTGCGCTAAGTCTTGAATGAGTTGTGAAACTTGATCTACACTCACATTGCCATCCACTACTGAGCTCGCAGCTTCATTTATACTTTCGGAAACCATGTGGGCGGCTCCTTCCATTTCTTTTAAAGAATCCACTGTTTGCGTTGTGCTCAGTGTCAATTTGGAAGAAGTCGTTTTGACCGTCCCTATCATATTCCTTAAATTCGAAGCAAGTGTATTCAATGTCATCCCAAGATCTCCAACTTCATCCTTGCTTGTAACCTGTACATCGGCAATCCCTAAATTTCCAGCTGCCAAATGTTTGGAGTGCTCTATCAGCTCTGAAATCGGCTTCGTTTTTTTACGGAGCAAGAAAATCGTCAATAGTGCAGCGAGCAGTAAAGGGACGATACTGATTAAAATACCGTTTCGGACTACTGCCCATGTACGGGATGTGACAATTCCAGCATCGAAGTCAATGACACTTACGGCAATCACTTCTTTAGCAGGGTCCTGATCCTTAAAAATCGGAGCATATCCTGACAAACGTTTCATACCTGCAAAATTATACGCTTCGGAATATGTAGGGTGTTTCATTTCCGCTAGCATAGCAATTGCTTCATCATCTACTTTGAACTTATCTCCCGGATTGAACCCTTGTGCTTTTAAATTATCATCGACCGCAACTAACGTCCCATCCAATGTTACAATGTATTGGGTTTCAAAGATATCCTTGTGGGATGTTGTCCAGTTCAGTTGGTCTCCAACTTTCTCTTGTGTCGATGTATCCCCTTCCAGTGCTCGATCCATATCTTCCGGGAGAATAAGACCAGTAGTTATATTGGCGCAGCCATATGCTTCAATGCCGGCTGCATCGAAAAGTTTGTCATATGCCGTTTTATAGGTTGCAACCGAGGTAATTGCAAGCATGACGATAAGAATTCCGATTATTAAAGTACCCAGCTGAAACGTCAATGATCTTTTCATGTTCATGATTCATAATACCTCTTTCCAATTTCATTTATTAAGACTTTACTACTCTATCCTAGAATTGGGCGAAAAACTATATAAACATAGTTCATTCACAAAACCTTCACTAACCCTACATAAGTAATATCGACTCAAAATCTTGTTTTCGAAGACATTTCCCTCTATTTTTCATAAGCTTTGAGGTATGATAAAATAGTCTATTACTTTGAATAACTTACAATTGTTCATGGAGTAAGTTTACTACTACCGGAGGGTTTCTAATGTCTAATAAAAATGATAAAAATATTTTCGAATTGCTACATACGATTGATAAAATCAGCTATAAAATGATTGTTAAATGGCAGCAGCGCTCTGATAACGATCTAGGTATATCTCATATACTTGTTCTCCAAGAGTTATTGAATGAGGGAGAAAGCAGACCATCGGATATCGCGAAAAAACTGAATTTCACTCCTGCCTCGCTTACTCATCTTGCTATGAAGCTAACGAATCAAGGTCTGATTGTAAGAAGACAAGCCGAAGAAGATAAGAGAACAAAGTACTTATCCATAACAGAATCTGGAAAAGAACTTGTGCAAAAAGCATATAATGATGGAATCGAAGTACGAAGAGAGTTATTTTCCCACATTTCACAGGAGGAACAGCAAGTAATGTTAGCGATTTATAGAAAGCTTGATGAGGCATTATCAAAACCTTCGAACTGACATTTGAGATAAGATGAGGTGAGCATCATGTATGCAGTCATTGTCAATCCTTTCTCTGGACGTGAGAATGCTACCCAGCTATTCCAACAAGTCGAGCATTTACTGAAGCAACATGATATGCAGTATAAGGCTTTGCTCAGTGACTCTAAAGATGCCACCCACAACTTTCTGGAAATGTTATTAGAAAGCTGTGCCCTCTCAGCGGTTGTCGTCATTGGGGGTGACGGGACATCAGGATCAGTCACGGAATTCGCGTCCATGTACCATATCCCGCTTGCCATTTTACCTGCGGGATCGGGCAATGATGCCGCAAGAGCTTTTGGGCTTTCCGGAAATCCTGTGGTATTTGTTAGAAAGCTAAGGGATTTTTCTATCCGGCCGGTCGATTTACTAAATGTGAATGGAAATCTCGGACTCACCATTGCGGCTGCCGGTGTAGATGCAGATATCGGGGAAAAGGCGAATCGCTCTTTTTACAAATTACTGTTAAACAGAATAGGATTAGGCGGATTCGTCTATCCGATTGCAGCTATCCATACGTTAGGCATTTTCTCTCCATTTGAAGTGAATCTCTCTATTGACAATAAACCTTATTATTGGTCGCGCACATGGCTGATTGCTGCCGGAAACACCCCTTCATATGGAGGAGGTCTGCGAGTCTGTCCGGAAGCACTTACTGATGATGGGTTATTGCATATTACAGTTGCACATTCAGCGAGCAGATTTTCACTTCTGCTTCGCTTATTTCCGAAACTTCTCCAAGGGAATCCGATTCGCAGCACTTCGATCACTAATTTCACAGGAATTGATCTAACCTTACAAGCGTCTCGTAATATCCTGCTCATATTAGATGGCGAACCAATATATTCTCCCATTTTCAAAATACGTATCCAACCAAAGTCACTGAAACTTGTGGATACAAGCGAATAGTACATAATTTCATTAAGAAAACGCTTACATAAAATTTCCGAACTAAATGTTCAAACTATTTAGACTTAACTGTTGTATTTCCTTCCCTCCTCATGGTAGTATTGAAAAATGCTAGTGTTGAGGAGGTCGACCCAGTGACTAATGTTCAAGAAGCAGAGAAGAAAAAATTAGGGATTGAGGATATTTTAATTGCGAATCAGGTGTTGAAAGATATAGTGGCCCATACCCCTCTTCAAAAAAACGAGCGGTTGTCAGAACAATACGGATGCTCAGTTTACATTAAACGGGAAGATCTGCAGCACGTCCGATCATTCAAGTTAAGAGGAGCTTATTACAAGGTTAAACGCATGGAATCTGACGCTTTGGAAAAAGGGATTGTTTGCGCCAGTGCTGGAAACCATGCACAAGGTGTTGCCTTTGCTTGTGCACAGCTCGGGATTGACGGGAAAATTTACATGCCGCTAACCACCCCTAAACAAAAAGTGGATCAAGTTAAAATGTTCGGTAAAGGATTTATAGAAATTTTATTAACAGGTGACACATTCGATGATTCCTTCGAAAGTGCTATCCATTGTACAGAAGAAGAAGACAGGATCTTCATTCATCCTTTTGATGATTTCGATATTATCGCCGGTCAAGCGACGGTCGCTGTCGAAATTATGAATGACATTGACCAGCCTATTGACTTCGTATTTTCGAGTATCGGCGGAGGCGGACTCATGGCTGGAATGAGTACTTATATTAAAAATCTATCACCACTCACTCGGATGATCGGAGTTGAGCCAGCAGGGGCAGCAAGTATGAAAACATCTTTTAAAAGAGGACAATTAACATCTTTGACTACTATAGATAAATTTGTTGACGGCGCTGCGGTGAAATGCCCCGGACAGAAGACGTTTGATATCTGTTACGAACTGGTGGAAGATATAGTAGCAGTTCCTGAAGGAAAAGTATGCTCTGCTATTCTGGATTTATATAATAAGCATGCGATCATAGCGGAACCTGCTGGTGCACTTCCTATTGCAGCCCTCGATTACTATAAAGATGAAATTAAAGGAAAGTCGATCGTCGTTGTCATTAGCGGAGGGAATAATGATATCGGAAGAATGCAGGAAATCAAAGAAAAGTCATTGATCCATGAAGGATTATTGTATTATTTCATTGTGAATTTCCCGCAGCGTGCAGGAGCATTACGCCAATTTCTGGATAACGTCCTTGGGCCGAATGACGATATTACAACTTTTGAATACACAAAAAAGAATAACAAGGAAAACGGTCCTGGCCTTGTTGGAATTGAATTGAAACACCCAGAGGATTACAATGGATTACTTGAAAGAATGCGTTCGAACGGATTCTCTTTCACTGAAGTGAATAATGACAGTACGTTATTCGAGCTGCTGATTTAACGGAACAGAAAAACAGGCAAAGCCTATGATTTTCGGCTTTGCCTGTTTTTGTCCCGTTTTAGTTCTCATAATCCAATTGAAATGTATTTAACCTCAACAAATTCTTCGATTCCTTGACGACCTCCCTCGCGACCCAGACCACTTTGTTTGAATCCGCCGAATGGAGCTTGAGCTGAAGAGGGAGATCCGTCGTTCAAGCCGACGATACCATATTCAAGCTGTTCACTCATCCGGATGCCTCTGCTGAGATTTTCGGTGAATAGATAGGCCGCCAGCCCATAAATTGTATCGTTGGCCCTTTGTATCGCTTCCTCTTCCGTTTTAAAAGTGGAAATCGGAGCGACTGGACCAAAGGTTTCTTCGTTCATACATAACATATCTTCAGTTACCCCTGTAAGGACAGTAGGTTCATAGATCAGTCCATCCACCTTTTGTCCGCCAGTTGCAACTTCCGCTCCCTTGTCAAGAGCATCTTGCACATGATTTCCCACTTTTTCAAGCGCTTTCTTATCAATCAACGGACCAATTTGAGTCCCTTCTTCGAGACCATCACCAGTTTTGAGCGCCTTTACTTTCTCTGTGAAAATTTTTGTGAACTCCTCGGCAATGGACTCTTGCACATAGATCCGGTTCGCACAGACACAAGTCTGCCCGGCATTTCTGAATTTCGTAGCGATGACACCGTCCGCAGCCTTCTCCAGATCGCTGTCATCCATTACGATGGCCGGAGCTAAACCGCCCAGTTCCAATGACACTTTCTTCACGGTATCCGATGCCTTCTTCATAAGACTTCGACCTACTTCCGTGGATCCTGTGAACGTGATTTTTTTGACTCGTCCGTCTTCGAGCCAGGCATCGCTAATCGCTTTGGACTCCCCTGTGACTATATTCACGACTCCTTCAGGAATCCCAGCTTCCAACGCAAGTCTTCCAAGCTTTATAGCCGTCAAGGGGGTTTGACTCGATGGTTTGATGACGACGGTACATCCTACTGCGAGTGCAGGTGCCACTTTCCGTGTAATCATCGCGGCTGGGAAATTCCATGGTGTGATTGCAGCTACGACTCCAACCGGTTGTTTCTTCACAATCATCCGTTTATGTGGATGGGTGGCTGGGATCGTTTCTCCGTAAAGACGTTTCCCTTCTTCTGCATACCACTTGTTGAAATCGTTAGCGTACTCGATTTCACCAAGTGCTTCTTTAGTTGGTTTTCCCTGTTCCAGCGTCATCGTTTGTGCTAAATCTTCTTTGTCGCGTTCAATCAGTTCATGCCATTTCATGAGCAGTGTGCTCCGTTCATATGCAGGAAGAGCAGCCCAGTCCGGAAATGCATGATGTGCTTTATCCACTGCACGGATCGCCTCTTGTTCCCCACCTTTAGGTACATATGCTATTTCTTTCTGTGTGTACGGATTCACAATCGCGATTTTCTCAAGTTCTTTACCGAAGTCTGGTTTACCAATAATCATTTCATAACTTTCCATTACTAATTCCTCCTTAAGAACCGTTTGTTAAATTATTTTAAATCCTCACTTGGGGTGTGAGATAACCATTTTGTATCGATAGTTGTCTTTTCCAGAATGCTTCACAACAGATAACAGTACGTTTTATGATAAACTGAACGATAGCAAGCTTTTTTCGGCTTACTGAACAAACTTAGAAATGTGAGGCGACGTAGACATGGAAACAACCGTTAAACTAACGACACTTACAAAAAAAGGCGGCTGTGGCTGCAAAATCGGACCAGCGGACTTAGCTGAAGTTTTGCGCACACTCCCCACTGCAACACCTGATTCGAATCTGTTAGTAGGATTGGATACGAGCGATGACGCGGGTGTTTACAAGTTAACAGACGATCTTGCAATTGTCCAAACACTGGATTTCTTCACACCTATCGTCGATGATCCGTACGATTTCGGCCAAATTGCTGCAACAAATGCAATCAGTGATGTCTATGCAATGGGAGGTACTCCAATAACTGCCCTTAATATAGTTGCATTCCCTATTGCAGCACTCGACAAAACTATTTTGACCGAAATTCTCCGTGGCGCTGGTGACAAATTGAAAGAAGCAGGTGTAGCACTTGTCGGCGGACACTCGATAGACGACCAGGAACCGAAGTTCGGTCTTGCAGTAACAGGAACAGTCCATCCTGACAAAATCCGTCCGAATGCAGGCGCACTTCCTGGAGATATCCTCCTTCTTACAAAGCCGATCGGAGTGGGCATCTATACAACTTCGCTGAAACACGGAAAGTTGTCTGATGAAGAAATCAAACAGGTTACGTCGATTATGACAACATTGAACAAAACGGCTGCTGAAACTATGGCAGATTACGATGTTCATGCAGTAACCGATGTGACTGGTTTCGGATTACTTGGACATACTTCCGAAATGGCGAAAGGCAGTAATGCAGGAATCACATTGAATGCAAAAGCTGTTCCTATCCTGCCTCGTGCCAAGGAGTTAGCAGAAGGTGGACACGTTCCTGGCGGTACAAAAAATAACTTTGCACACCTTCAGCCGGATGTCACCTTTGCAAGTCATTTAGATCAGGTCGACCAATGGATTTTGTGTGATGCTGTCACGTCTGGCGGATTGCTGATCGCGGTTTCTCCGAATGATGCGGATGAACTTCTTGCTACTCTTCAGAAGAATGGTGTAGATGCAAAACAAATTGGTGAGGTCACTTCCGATAATCCTGGACACATTTCTGTCCAATAAGAAGGTGCATGTATGTTTCGAGATATAACGTTGCGGGATTTAATGGTGCTCAATGCAAAAGAGCCCCATACAATGATCGATGTCCGATCACCTAAAGAATTTGCAGAGGCAAGTATTCCAGGAGCCCTGAATATTCCTGTTTTTAATGATGAGGAACGCGCAGAAGTCGGCACGATTTATAAGCAAGTCGGTCAGGCGGAAGCGAAAAAAAGAGGACTCGCCATATTTGCTGAAAAACTCCCTGCTTTCATTGCGGAGTTTGAAAAAATCGAAACGTCGATGACCGTATTTTGCTGGCGCGGCGGGATGCGCAGTAAAACGGCAGCGACGGTGCTCGATCTAATGGGAATCCATGCTCACAGACTGACTGGAGGTATCCGGACGTATCGCCAATGGGTGGTGGAGGAGCTCACTGATTTCGATTACCGACCTGAACTGATTGTATTGAATGGATATACAGGGTCAGGGAAAACGGTGATTTTGCATAAGCTGGCAGAAGCGGGTGAACCGATTATAGATTTAGAACGTCTTGCTGGTCACCGAGGGTCTATTTTTGGGCAGATCGGGTTAACTGGGAGCAATCAGAAAAACTTCGAATCGTTACTCTTACATGATTTAAAACGGACGTTGGATGAAAAAGCTGTGTTTATCGAGGGCGAGAGTAAGAGGATAGGTAAAGTGACGATGCCTGGCTTCTTGTTTGAAAAAAAGGAACATAGCCGACAGTTGATCATCAAACTGCCGATTGAAGAGCGTGTGAGAATTACGCTGGAAGATTACAAACCAGCCGAGCGACCCGAAGAGTTCGAAGCTGCTTTTGAGCAGATCCGACGCCGGATTCACGTACCCATTGCGAAGGAAATCGAGGTTGCATTGAATACTGGCAATTTCGAGACAGCAACTCTATTGCTTCTTGAGCATTACTACGATCCACGCTATCAGCATTCAACCGGAAAAGTGGACGATGACTTGAAAGTGACGATTGCAGCGGAAACTGTGGACGAGGCATTCGAGAAAGTACTGGCTTGGAAACAGGAATATGTGAGAAATAAATAAGGAAAGCATGCACACCTTTGGGAACTCCTCGGTGTGCATGCTTTTTGTTGTGTGGGTGTTTAAGGTTATGAGCGCTTTCTTTTGTTTATGATCATTTTTCACGGTTTATGAGCGTTTCCTTCTGTTATTCATTCCCCATGAACCAATTACTTCTTCGCGTCACTCACGCGTTCCAAAGGGATATCTGCAGTGATGTCATTCAACACCCAACTTGCACAGACGAGTCCTGCTACAGATGGACAATAGGAATTCGATGCTGGGGGCATTTTCGCTTTCCGGATTTCAGCGTCTGGCTTCCCTACCGTTTCTACGACGTCAGGCCGTACAATGATAGGACTTTCATCCGAAAATACGACTGGAACCCCTTTATGGATACCAAGTTTGCGCAAACGCGTGCGGATCACTTTTGCAATCGGATCTGTGTGTGTGTTAGAAATATCCGCAATCTGGAAACGGGTCGGATCGATTTTGTTCGCAGCACCCATACTTGAAATAATTTTGATGCCCCGCTTATGACATTGTTCAATCAGATGGATCTTATAGCTGATTGTGTCCGATGCATCAATCACGTAGTCCGGCTTCTGTTCAAAAAAGCGCTCTGCGGTCTCTTCCGTATAAAACATATGTAGCGGTACAATTTCACACTTGTCATTTATATCTTGGATGCGCTCGACCATCACTTCCACTTTTGAACGCCCCACTGTAGATAAATACGCAACTAATTGCCGATTGATATTCGTAATATCGACATCATCTTTATCCACTAATATAATTTTCCCAACACCACTTCGTGCGCAGGCTTCCGCAGCAAAAGAACCTACTCCGCCAACTCCTAGTATAGCGACAGTCGTATCGCTCATTCGCTTGACGCCTTCTTTACCAATGGATAATTCGTTTCTTGAAAACTGATTCAGCATGTGATAACAACCTTTCTTTTCAGGATTCGACGAATAAAAACCTCTCAGCAAGATTGCCGAGAGGTGAACATTCACATAAGAAACAAATCCCGAATGTGCCGTCTTTGTAATATCGTTTTGAACCCGCACGATGCAGGTGGGTGTCCGATCTTCTCACTTCTGAGGTCCCATGACAGGCATGTCATCATGAGGAGAATCTAAACTCCCGACGATTGAAGTGTTCGGTCAAAACTGTCTGGCAAATAACGAACACCTCAGGATTTGTTGTTAGATGTATCATATCATACGACTTCACGAGATTCAATAATTTGAATAAGAAATTATCTATTTAATTCAGAAAAGTCCTAATTCCCTATTTTTGTTCGTTAGCTAATTGGATGTGCAGTTCCTTCAGTTGTTTCGGGTCAACCGCGTCTGGCGCTGCCGTCAACAGGTCGGTTGCACTTGCCGTTTTCGGGAATGCAATCGTATCGCGCAGATTAGTAGAACCTGAAAGCAACATGACAAGACGGTCGAGACCGAATGCGATTCCGCCGTGTGGTGGAGTTCCATATTCGAATGCATCGAGCAAGAAACCGAATTGCTCGCGCGCTTGCTCGTCTGTAAATCCGAGTGCTTTGAACATTTTTTCTTGGACGTCACGTTCGTAAATCCGAAGAGATCCTCCGCCTAATTCGTAGCCATTTAGAACCAAGTCATATGCAAGTGCTTTGACTGTTTCCGGGCTGGATACGAGCTCTTCCACATCAGCAGGCATTGTGAATGGATGGTGTGCTGCATAATAACGGCCATCTTCCTCGTCGTATTCGAACAATGGCCATTCTGTGACCCATAGGAAGTTATAAAGGGACTCATCGATAAGACCACGTTCGCGGCCGAACTTCATGCGGAGCGCCCCAAGTGTATCTGCAACAACTGACTTTTTATCAGCAGCGAATAATAACAAGTCACCTGGTTGTGCATCTGCAGCTGTTTTAAGTGCTTCTGCTGTTTCGCCTTCAAAGAATTTTGAAATCGGACCTTTCAAGCCGTCTTCCTCACATTTCAACCAAGCTAAACCTTTTGCACCGTAAACTGCTGCAAATTCACCAAAGCCATCGATATCCTTTCGGGAATAATCTGGTGCGGCGCCTTTTACGTTGATCAGTTTCACTTGGCCACCAGCTTCTAATGCACCAGTGAACACTTTAAATGCTGTTTCTTGGACAACTTCAGAAACATCGATGAGTTCCATCTCGAAACGTGTATCCGGTTTATCGGATCCATAACGATTCATCGCATCCGTATACGTTATCCGTTTAAACGGTCCGTCAATCGTAACGTTTTTCACATCTCTCATTACTTTTTGCATGAGACGCTCATTTAACTCGATAATTTCTTCGATGGACATGAAACTCATTTCCATATCAATCTGGGTGAATTCAGGCTGGCGGTCTGCACGCAAGTCTTCGTCACGGAAACAACGGGCGATTTGGAAATACCGGTCAAATCCTGACACCATCAGCATCTGTTTGAAAAGCTGAGGTGATTGTGGAAGCGCATAGAACTCCCCATCGTGAACGCGACTTGGTACGAGATAGTCACGAGCGCCTTCAGGTGTGGATTTTGTCAGAATTGGTGTCTCCACTTCCAGGAAACCTTCTCCATCCAAAAAGTTACGGACGGTCTTTGTAATATCAGATCGCATTTTGAATGTACGCGCTAATTGTGGACGGCGGAGATCCAAGTACCGATATTTCAAACGTAACTCTTCACTGACGTCCGTGTCATCTTCAATTAGAAACGGAGGGTTTTTTGCTTCATTGATAATTGTGAGTTCTGACACTTGAACTTCGATTGCGCCAGTTTTCAAGTTTTTGTTCTTCGTCCGTTCTTCCCGTTCCACTACACTGCCTGTAATTGAAATGACGAATTCGCTGCGGAGTTTGTCAGCGATAGCGAGCGCTTCTTCAGAAATCGCAGGATTGAAAACCGTTTGTACGATTCCTGTTCGGTCCCGCATATCGACGAAGATCAGTCCTCCGAGGTCACGACGCTTTTGAACCCACCCTTTTAATGTTACTTTCTGACCGATATGTTGCTCATTTAGTTCTCCACAATATTGTGTACGCTGCATCATTCAACACTGCCTCTCTTCAATTAGCCTTTAATAAGTTCAATTAGTTCTGTGACGGATACGGATTGTTGCGTTCCCTCCGCCATGTTTTTAAGTTGGACAATCTGCTGTTCGACTTCCTCTTCCCCGATCACCGTTACCCATTTGGACTGCAGTCGGTCTGCAGACTTCATCTGCGCTTTCATCTTCCGATCCAGATAGTCCATGTCCGCTCGGATGCCCGCTGACCGCAACTGTTGGAGTATATGGAATCCTTGTTTTTTCGCTGCTTCACCAAGCGTCACGACATATACGTCAAGCTCATCGTCATTTGCCAGTGGGACTTGTTCCGCTTCAAGAGCTAGCAGCAGACGTTCGATACTCATACCAAAGCCGATACCTGGAGCTGGTGGTCCGCCGATTTCTTCAGATAGTCCATCATAGCGGCCTCCGCCACAAAGTGTCGTGATGGCTCCGAAGCCTTGTGCTGTACTCATGATTTCAAAGGCGGTGTGGTTATAGTAATCGAGACCTCTTACAAGATTTGGATCCAGTTCATAGGAGATTCCCGCTATCGTCAACAATTCCTTCAATGCTTCAAAGTACGCCCGTGATTCATCATTCAAGTAGTCTGTAAGCGATGGAGCTGTTTTCATGAGCGGGTGCTCCCGGTCCACTTTACAATCCAGGATTCGTAAAGGATTTTTCTCCAGACGGTTTTGGCAATCACTGCAGAACTCGTCAATATGAGGAGTGAAGTGTGCAACGAGAGCATCTCTGTGGGCTATACGCGATTCTTTGTCTCCAAGGGAATTCAAGACCAGCTTGATGTCCTTCAGACCTGCCCGCTTGTAGACTTCAAGAGCAAGTGCGATCACTTCAGCATCGATTGCCGGATCAGCACTACCGATCGCTTCTGTACCGAATTGAACAAATTGGCGATAGCGTCCAGCTTGTTGACGCTCGTAACGGAACATCGGCTCAATGTAGTATAATTTTACAGGTTGGTCCACCCAGCCGAACATTTTGTGTTCAACGAATGATCGGACAACAGGTGCCGTCCCTTCAGGACGCAGTGTCATGGAACGGTCCCCGCGGTCTTTGAACGTATACATCTCTTTTGATACGATATCGGTTGTATCCCCTACTGCCCGCTGGAAAAGTTCCGTCTGTTCGAACATTGGTGTGCGAATTTCTGAATAACGATAGACTTCACATGTTTCCCTGATCAGTTGTTCCGCTTTTTGCCACTTCCATGATTCGCTTGGCAGAATGTCTTGTGTTCCTCTTGGCACTTTAAACTTCATTGCTAAACCCCTCTCATCTGTTTCAATTCAACGGAAATACAAAAAAGCTCCCACCCCTTGCGTATGCAAGGGACGAGAGCTTGTATCAGCTTCCGCGGTTCCACCCAAATTGACGTCAAGGACGTCCACTCGTATCCGGGTAACGGCCGGCTCCGTCTTTACCTAGTATGCCACTCGGGCGTTTCAGTAAAGAGTCTCATTGGTGTTGTTCGTCAAGTTGGTCTGCAGGGGGATTTCAGCCACGTCCGCCCTTCTCTGTTCAGCTACAGTCTTGAGTACTTTCCAAGTCATCGACATGAATTCTTCATGCAGTTAACAATAATAGTACCATCTGAAGCAAATGTGTCAACCTTTTTCATTTCCTCTAGTCTTTTTCGACAATCTCTTTTACAATAATGAGAAAGGAGAGTGATGAAATGGCGAGACTTGCCAAACTCGTAGCCGCTATCCTGTTGTTATCGGTTACCTTACTAGATGCGCGGCTAGCAACTGCAGAATCTTCAGGACAAACGGTCATTGTCGATTCTCCTACGTTAAATGTGCGTTCCGGGCCAGGGCTCACCTATTCTTTGATAGGAAAGCTGAAAGACGGACAAAAATTGGAAGTCCTTGACCGTTCTGATGATTGGCTGCAAATTTCGGTTGATGGTGAAACCGGATGGATTGCTTCTTGGCTTACTAAGTCCAACGATAGCGGATCCAATGAAAACAAAACCATCGTCTCACGTGTCGATTCGCTGAATATCCGGTCGTCACCGTCGATTACATCTGCAGCTATCGGGAAATTACGCTCCGGTGACCTTGCTAAACTGGTTGAATACCAAGGGGAATGGGCGTCAATTATCGTTGATGGCATGGAAGGATGGGTCCATACGACATACATAACTGAAGTGGAGGAAGGCCAAAAACTGGGTGCATCCGAGTCCGAAAAACCTAAAGTTACGGATGCCAATTCGTTTACTGTAATCGTGGATAGATTGAATGTCCGAAAGAAGCCTGATCAGACATCAAAGCGGATCGGGACTGTCAGCAAGAACGACACGTACCCCATTGAAAAAATTGACGGCAATTGGGTCAAGATTTCATTGGATGGCAAAAAGTCTGGATGGGTGTATGCTTTCCATGGCGAACTTTCAAGCAAGTCCTCGAAGTCCTCCGACAATTCAAATACCGTCGGAAAGACTGTCTCGATTGTCACGAACGGCACAAACGTACGTGTAGAACCCACAACAGCCTCTGACGTTGCTTTACGTGCAGACGCCGGTGATGTGTTCCAGGTGGTCGAGAAGAAGGATGACTGGTATGAAATCCAACTCTCAGATGGGGGCACAGCTTATGTCGCTGAGTGGGTTGTGAATTCTGCAGAAACATCTGCCAGTTCTGCGAATGCTGCCACTAAAAAACCGAAGCGGATTCCTGGAACTTTGAAAGGCATTACCATTGCTCTCGATCCGGGTCATGGCGGAAATGACCGGGGGACAACAGGAACACGCGGATCAGATGAAAAGGACCTTACTTTACAAACGGCTGAACTCCTTGCAGGTAAATTGAAAGATGCCGGGGCTAAAGTCATCATGACACGAGATTCGGATTCCTACGTTTCACTCCGCAAACGGACATCCATAGCTCACGAAGAAGACGCAGATGTGTTCGTCAGCCTGCATTATGATGCGAATCCTGATCGATCGATTACAGGGTTCACTACCTATTACACACAGTCTGCCCAACAAGCGTTTGCACAATCCGTTAATGAAGGACTTTCAAGTACCATTGATTTGCCGAACCGGGGAACGCAGCCAGCAGATTACTTGGTCCTCCGTGAAAACAGATTGCCCGCCGTTCTGATTGAATTAGGATTTTTGTCGAATTCATCTGAAGAACGGGTATTGACGAGTTCATACTTCCGGGAACAAGCTTCCCAAGGAATTTACAAAGGACTTCTCCATTATTTTGACACAAACTGAAAAAACGTCCGTTGCACGCCAATCCTTTGGCCGCAGCGGACGTTTTTCATTTGGATTCAACAATTATTGTAACCGGGCCATCGTTGAGGAGTTCGACATCCATCATCGCACCGAAGACACCTGTTTCCACCGTTAACCCATACGAACGGAGCTGTTCGTTGAAATAATTATAGAGGGGCTCTGCCGCTTCCGGTCTCGCTGCTTCTATAAAGCTTGGCCGTCTCCCTTTGCGCGTATCCCCGTAAAGGGTGAATTGGGATACCGAAAGAATAGCCCCACCTGTTTCATCGATGGAGCGATTCATCTTCCCGTCTTCATCCTCGAACAATCTGAGCCCTGCAATCTTTTTTGCAACATAAACAGCATCTTCTTTTGTATCAGTATGTGTCAGCCCTACGAGCAGGACATAGCCCTGATCGATAGAACCTGCAACTATGCCATTGACTGACACTGAGGCCTTCTTGGAACGCTGAAGCACCACTCTCATAGACGACACCTCTTTTTCAGTTAATAATTCGTTGAACGGAGTAGATGTCCCGAACTTGCTTGATTTTATCGACAATGCGTTGCAAGTGCAGCAAATCGGTAATCTTGATGGACATACTGATGTGAGCGATTTTTACCCGGTCAGCTTTTCCTGAAACGGCTACGATCGGCGTTTTTGTATCCACTACCGCCATCATCACTTCGTTCAACAAACCTTGGCGATCATATCCTGTAATTTCAATATCCACCTGGAATTCCTTCTTGACGCTCTCAGTTCCCGATACGGCCCAGTTGACATCTATCAAACGATCCTCTTGCTCACCTTCTGCATGGATATTCGGACAATCGACTCGGTGAACCGATACGCCGCGTCCTTTTGTGATGAACCCTACGATTTCATCACCAGGAACGGGATTGCAGCATTTGGATAATCGGATAAGAAGGTTTTCCAGCCCTTTGACAACCACGCCCGATTCAGTCATCGGCTGAGGCGGCTGGATCTTTATCTCGGAAACGATCTTATCTATCGCGTCTTTTTGCTCCCGTTCTTTGCGGATCTTATCTGTCATACGGTTGACGACTTGCTGTGCGGTAATTCCGCCTGACCCGATTGCTGCATACATATCTTCTTCAGATGTAAAGCTGTATTTATCGATCACGCGCCGCAAACTCTCGGCTGTGACGACTTCACGCAGCACATATTCTTGTTGCTTGACTTCTTTTTCAAGCAATTCTTTTCCACGATAAATATTCTCTTCTCGCAATTGCTTTTTAAAATACTGGCGGATCTTGTTACGTGCTTGAGAGGTATTGGCGATTTTCAACCAATCACGGCTTGGTCCAAACGATTGTTTAGACGTTAACACTTCTACGATATCGCCTGTAAATAATTCGGTCTCAAGAGGAACCATTTTACCATTCACTTTCGCACCGATTGTCCGGTTCCCCACTTCGGAATGGACACGATAGGCAAAGTCGATGGGAATGGAACCTTTAGGAAGTTCGATGACATCACCTTCAGGTGTGAACACGTAAACCATGTCCGAAAACAAATCGAATTTCAGTGACTCCATGAACTCTTCCGCATTCGATGATTCGTTCTGCATTTCCAAGATTTCACGGAACCAAGTCAGTTTCGAGTCGATTGTGTCAGGATGATCCGCCGTAATCCCCTCTTTGTATGCCCAGTGTGCAGCAACCCCGAATTCAGCGATCTTGTGCATCTCTTCCGTACGGATCTGCACTTCCAGCGGGTCTCCAGCGGGGCCGACCACGGTCGTATGCAAGGATTGATACAAGTTTTGCTTCGGCATGGCAATGTAGTCTTTAAAACGGCCAGGCATCGGCTTCCAGAGCGTATGGATGATACCCAGAACCGCATAGCAGTCTTTGATGCTGCCGACGACGATACGGACTGCCAGTAAATCGTAAATTTCGTTGAATTCTTTTTTCTGCAACACCATTTTGCGGTAAATCGAGTACAAATGTTTTGGACGGCCAGACAAATCTGCGTGAATGTCCATCGTTCCAATTTCGTTATTAATTTGTTCCATTACATTTTTCAAGTAATTTTCACGTTCTACGCGTTTCTGTTTCATGAGGTTGACGATGCGGTAATATTGCTGAGGGTTTAAATAGCGAAGGGCGATGTCTTCTAGCTCCCATTTAATCGCAGATATTCCGAGTCGATGCGCAAGAGGTGCAAATATTTCAAGGGTTTCTGCAGAAATCCTACGTTGTTTTTCTTCTTTTACATACTTTAATGTCCTCATATTGTGCAAACGATCCGCCAATTTTATTAGAATGACCCGAATGTCCTGAGCCATTGCAATAAACATTTTACGGTGGTTTTCAGCTTGTTTTTCTTCATTTGTTTTAAACTTCAACTTCTCCAGTTTGGTGACGCCATCGACAAGCATCGCGACTTCTTCCCCGAAGTCCCGAACGATGTCCTCTCTTCCGATTTCCGTATCTTCCACCACGTCATGCAAAAATCCTGCAGCTACTGTCGAAGGGTCCATCTGAAGTTCCGCAAGAATTCCAGCTACTTGCACTGGATGGAGAATGTAAGGTTCTCCAGAACTTCTGAACTGACCTTCATGCGCTCTCTTTGCAGCGTCGTACGCTCTTTCGACAAACGCGACGTGTTCGTTATTCATGTACGAACCGACTAGTTCAAAGATATCCTCTGCCGTCAAATCCTGACTTTTAGCCATTCTCTCACCTCTTTCAATCGATTTCCGAAAAAATAAACATACCTCTATTGTATGGCGAAAATAGAAGATTTGTAAAGAAATGAATTCAAGGAGTTTTGCCACTGTGTCGAAAACATGTCGAATTGTGTTTTTGTGCAATAGGATGATGACAAAAAACTCCCCCGCGAAAAATGCGGAGGAGAAAGAATTCAGTATTTCATAAGAGAGCGAATGTTATGGTTCTCCAACTTCCGACGACCATCCAAGTACGTGAGTTCAATGAGGAATGCACATCCTGCAACGACGCCGCCTAGTTTTTCAACAAGTTCGACTGTCGCTCCAACTGTTCCGCCAGTAGCCAGAAGGTCGTCCACAATAAGAACGCGCTGTCCTGGTTTAATGGCATCTTTATGGATCGTCAATTGGTCTACACCATACTCTAAGTCATAGTTGACAGCAATCGTTTCGCGAGGTAATTTCCCTGGTTTACGAACCGGTGCAAAACCGATTTCAAGTGCATAGGCAACCGGACAACCGATGATGAACCCCCGTGCTTCAGGGCCAACAATCAGTTCCGCACCCATCTCTTTTGCGTATTCCACGATTTGATCAGTCGCATATTTGTAGGCTTCACCATTATCCATGATGGTCGTAATATCTTTAAAGCTAATCCCTTTTTTTGGATAATCTGGAACAACTGTTACGAATTGTTTCAAGTCCATACTGTTTCCTCCTTGACGGCTATCTCCTGATGCACCTTTTGAAACCATAGTTTGAGCTCATGGTAAGGAGCATACAGCAGCCGTTCTTCCATTTCAATCTGGCTTTTCCGTTCTTGATAAGCAGGTGCTTCGGCAAGATCTTTCTTACCTGCTGTCGGTTCGATAGTAACCACACCATTTTCTATCTTAACAAATCCTAAATCAAAAAACACTTTGGACATGAAATAAATCGTGTCTAATTTCCAACCTTTGTGTTTCGCCAACTGCTCCGCTTGTGAGGATAAATCAAATGTCACGCGTTTTTTCAGGAAGCTGAAGTACCATCCGAACTCTTTCCGGTCCGGGATGCCATCGAAATAGCGTGAGTCCGGAGCATAGAAATGCGCGTATATTCGTCCCGGATTATACTCATTCATTAGCGACGCGAGCTGTTCTTGGTGTACAGGTATATCGAGCAGAACAATGTGGTCTATAGTTTCGACAGAATGACGGTCCTCATACAAGGTGATTTCCCTCCCTTGAAGGATCGGCAGGAAGTGGGTTTTCGTTTGAGGTTGGAACGCTATATAGAGTGCATTTTCCTTCGGTATTGTATGAATCCAACGAAGCGGATCCCGAATTCCTCTCAAATCGAATACTTGACGCTCATCGGAACGGATGTCCTGAATTAGTATTTGCGGTTTTTTAAAGTTATTCCACTCATTCACTTGCAAGTCACCTGTCACAGTGAGCGACATGCCATGGGTCATTTCATCGGCGAGATCTCCTGCCCCGAAGCTGATCGCATCCAACTTGCTCGCACCATCTTCCAGTTCGAGCTTTAAATGATTTTTCGCAGATCCGATTTTCCGGATTGAACCGACCGTGATCTGCTCAACCATATACACCGGTTTCGGGAAATCCATCCCGAAAGGACGCAGCAGTTCCAATGATTCCAATACATCCACTTCAATTTCATCGATTGTCAGTGGGACGTCGATTTGAACATTCGCGATGAGCTGCTCTTCCGTTAATATTTGTGCTGCTTGCTTATTCAGGCGGTCACGCAAATCATCTACATCCGCTAATGCAAGTGTCATCCCTGCAGCCATTGCGTGTCCTCCGAAATGGGGCAGTATTTCTTTGTTCTTCGTGAGCTCCTGATAAAGGTCGAACCCATCGATACTGCGGGCTGATCCTTTCGCGGTTTTTGCAGACGGATCGATAGCTAATACAATGGACGGCCGGTGGAACTTCTCAGTCAATCGGGAAGCGACGATCCCAATAACGCCGGGGTTCCAGCCTTCTTTAGCGAGAACAAATACATAGGGTATGGCGGCCCCGTAATCTTGCTCGATCATAGAGAGGGCTTCTTCTGTGATTCCATTGACGAGAGCCTGTCTCTCTTTGTTAAGACGATCCAGCTCATTTGCGATTCCGGTTGCAACTGCGCTATCCTCCGCTTTCAATAGTTCTACAGCAGGGTCTGCATCTCCAAGTCGTCCCGGAGCATTCAGACGAGGTCCAACCATGAACCCAAGCGTCTCTTCCGTGAATTGCCGCTGTTCTGTTCCGCCGATTTTCGCTAAGGCCTGGATCCCTGGACGACTCGACATGCGGAGGCGGCGGATACCTTCTTTCACAAGGTACCGGTTTTCATCCAACAGCGGGACGAGATCGGCTACTGTACCGATTGCCGCAAACTCCAGAAGGTCAAGAGGCGCTTCACCGAGAAGTGCTGACGCTAGTTTAAATGCTACACCAACACCCGCAAGCTCTCCAAACGGGTAACTTCCCTCAGGATGTCGAGGATGGATGACCGCATCTGCTTGAGGTAAGGATTCACCGATTTCGTGGTGATCCGTTATGATGATATCGAGTCCGATCGATTTGGCAAATGCCGTCTGCTCAATGCCGGAAATCCCGTTATCCACTGTGATGACAAGAGAGGCGCCAAGATCCGCAATTTCCTGAAATAGCTCGCTGTTGGGCCCGTAGCCATGCTCGAATCGATTAGGGATAACAAAGGTGACATCCGCACCTAATCTTTCTAAAGCTGTTGTCAGGACGGAAACACTGGTCACCCCATCGGCATCGTAATCACCATAGACGACAATGTGTTCACTGTTCTCGATAGCCGCTTGTATTCGGCTGACTGCTTTGTCCATGTCATACAATAGAAATGGATCATGCAGAACGGAGGCGTCTGCCGTTAGAAACTTTTTGACTGACGCAGGATCCTGAAAACCTCGGGAAACCAGAATCTTCGCGTGGAGGGATGGCAACTTTAATTCTGCCATCAAGTTTTTTACTATCTCTTCGTCAGGTCTATGGATCTTCCAATTCTTATTTGATTTGATCAATTCATTCACTTCCTCATTGATAGTATACCGGCAATAGATAATTTCCGAAAGGATAGTATGCGAAAAAAAACGCCTTTGCAGTAACTGCAAAGACGCTCGCTCTATTACTTATTAGCATCATACTGATCGTTCATTACTTCATTTGCAAGTCCGGGTGATTTCTGAAGCATCGCAATTTCGTTTTGTTGATTGGCAATCACACTTTCTTTTTCAGTGATCTGCCTTTGCAGAACACTGACTTCACGTCTCGTCCTGACAGAACGGAAGACAGTAAAGAGACCACTTGCGAGAGCCCCGAGTAATGCGGATCCGAGAATGACCAGAACAAGCGGCCAGTGCGCTTCCCCGAAAACATAGTCGACTGGTACTTTGCCGACATTGAATACAGCAAAAACTGCAATGATAAGTGCGAATAATAATCCGAAAACCAGCATCCATTGGGATTTCATAGGGCTTCCTCCTTTGTTTATAAGCTGCAACTATAGAAATAGGATTCCTTACACCTGCAAATTATGCAACTAGACAAAAAAACAGGTATACCTGAGTATACCTGTTAAAGGAGTCGATGAAACGTATTATACTACGGGTTCGTCCGAGCCCCATTGTTTCTTTTCTTTAACTGTTTTAAGTTTACCGTGTTTCTTGATTTCACGCTTTTTCAAGTCGAACCAGATTTGAGCGGAAATGTAGATCGATGAATACGTACCTGCGATGAGACCAATCAGCAATGCAATCGAGAAAGGTCGGATGGCTTCTGCACCTAACGCAATGAGCGCGACGACAACGATGAGAACTGTCAGTACGGTATTCACAGATCGCCCTAACGTTTGGCGAAGTGACTTGTTGACGATATCCGCCAAATCATTCTCATTATCCAAGTGACCGATCTTATGAAGATTTTCACGTATCCGGTCAAACGTGACGATGGTGTCGTTGATGGAATACCCGACAATCGTCAATACTGCCGCAATGAAAGTGATGTCCACTTCCAGTCGCAAGATACTGAAGATCGCAATCATGAAGAATGCATCATGTACCAGTCCGATAATGGCTGAAACTCCCATCCTCCATTCAAAACGGAATGCTACGTAGATAATGATACCAAGCGCTGCAAGCAGTAATGCTTTAATCGCATTTTTCGCCAGTTCTTTACCGACTTTGTCAGATACGGTTGAAATGTTCGGTTCAGAACCATACTTTTCAGCAACTTGAGTCTTGATGTCGTTCACTTCTTTTTGACTGAACTCCTCTTTGAATCGAGCAACACCAATGTTGCTCTTTTCTCCGGAGATGACGACATCGTCAGTAGGATGACCAATGTCTTCCAAATACGTACTGATTTCCTCTTTCGTTAACGGGCTTTCCGAAAGAATCTCCGCGCGCGTCCCACTAGAGAAGTCAATTCCTAAGTTCAATTTAAAGATTCCCAGGACAATCATCCCTGCAATAAGCAAGACGATCGAAAGAGTATAGAATCGTTTGCGGCTATGGACAAAATCGAAACGATCGAACTTAGTCGTCAATTCGAGAGTATCCACGTGATCTTCTAACGGATGAACGCGTTTCGGAGAAACACCGAACCAGCCTGTTTTCCCGTCGAATATTCCGCTGTTAACAAGTAATCCTAGAAGCAAACGGGAACCCCATACAGCAGTTAGGAAGCTGACAGCAATACTGATGATGAGCATCGTAGCGAATCCTTTGACCGAGCTTGTCCCGAAGATGAACAATACGACCGCTGCAAGCAGAGTAGTAACGTTGGCATCTAAAATTGCAGTGAAAGATTCCTTAGCCCCACGTGTGAACGCGGTCTTTATGGAACTGCCAACCCGTAGCTCCTCTTTTATCCGTTCATACGTCAGAATATTGGCATCGACTGCCATACCGACCCCGAGCAATAATGCCGCAATACCAGGAAGCGTCAGCACCCCGTTGATGAGTGTGAAGACTGACATGATCAAGAAAATATATACAGAAAGTGTAATAACCGCTACTAATCCCGGAATACGGTAGTACACGAGCATAAACAGGAAGATCAACGAAACGCCAACAATCCCTGCAGTTATCGTCTTATCCAATGCTTGTTCACCGAATTGTGCACCTACCGATGTCGAGTACACCTCTTCAAGGTGGACCGGAAGTGCCCCTGCATTCAGGATACCTGCAAGATTTTTAGTCTCTTCAACTGTGAAACTACCGGAAATTTCAACGTTTGAGGAATTGATCGTCTGTCGTACAGATGGTGCAGAGATGAAGCGTGGATCCGGTTTTTTCATCTCTTCTTTGTAGGAATCTTTGCCCTCTTCAAAGTCCAGCCAGATGACCATTACATTTTCAGGAGCTTTTGCAGCGACTGAAGCTGTAACTTCGGCAAATTTAGAAGGATCTTTCATTTCAAGTGTAACGACAGGATTGCCGCCTTCACCGAAGTTTGCCTTTGCTTTACCTGCTTTTAAATCATCACCGTCAAGCAATAATTTATCATCCGCATCACGGAACGTTAAATTCGCTTGAGTCGAAAGTAATTCACGCGCCTTCTTCTGGTCATCTACACCAGCAAGCTGGACGCGGATCCGATTGTTCGATTCAATCTGAATACTCGGTTCACTGACTCCGAGTACGTCGATCCGATTACGAAGTGCTTTCGCAGTATCCGCGACGACATCTTCAGTAATCTTCTGATTGTTCGATCCCGTTTTCAATGGCTCGACTTCATACAAGACTTCGAATCCACCTTGCAGGTCCAGACCTAACTTAACATTTTTTAAAATCGGGTTCGCTGTACTGCCGATTGTTGCTGCAAAAATGACGAGCAGCAGTAAAAAGGCGACCAGCCTTCCTCTTTTCTTCATGATCCATTTTCCCCCTCTATATGTGAAGCGGTATTACTTTGATTACGTTGTTATGTAAGAAGAATCATCAACACAACAATTATGAAACAGTGCGTCTCCCGTGTCAAATGCTATCGTACTAAAATCTAAATTTCTGAATTCTTCTTAGGGGAAAGCAATAATTGCAGCTCGTCACTATTCAAGTCTGAAAACCAATCAGAGCTTCTCTGTTCTTCTATTTGTGTGTAGGTCATATATTCAGCAGGTGTAAGCTCCATGACATCGTTGATCAGTACATACGTCCTCATTTCACTGATATTTCGCTTACGCCACTTTTTTTGCACGCAATATTTCCAAATATCCGCTTCAGTTACAGTGGAATATCCATAAAAATGAAATTCGTTCATCTTACTTTCAATTGCAGGGCGGACATGGTCGAACAATTGCTCGTATTTGTTATCCACTCACGTTCATCCCTTCTTTAATCGACAGTTGTAAATGTACATGTTTCCGCATACTAGTAGTGTATATGAATTGGTTGGACTTGAGAAGGAGTTGTTTTCATTGTCTTCATTTATTCGCGGGACTGTCATCTTGATGATTGCGGTTTTCATGACAAAACTACTTGGATTTGTTTATCGGATACAATTTATGAGGGTTGCTGGCGAAGAAGCGGTGGGCATTTACATGACGGCTTATCCGGCATTCATCTTTTTCTTATCCCTCGTACAGCTAGGCATTCCAATCGCTATTGCGAAAGTCATCGCTGAACTGAAAGCGAAAGGCGAAACTGCCCGCTATTCACAAGTGATGCGCACTTCCACCTTCATTACATTGTGCACGGCTTTCATTTTCATCCCGCTGTCCGTCTTGTTTGTACCGTATCTTTCCGGTACCTTGTTAGGTAATTCCGCAACGGCAACGACTCTTTACGTCGGGATTGCGATCATTCCTATTGCAGCGATCGGGGGAATGATTCGAGGCTTTTTTCAAGGTATCGCCCGATTGGAAGAGACGGCTTGGTCTCAAATCCTGGAACAGTTCATCCGAATCATACTTATCACTGGGCTGCTCCCTTATTTCCTGGTAGATGGGAATACTTCGTTGAATGCTGCTATTGCCATGGTGATCACATTATTAGCAGAAGCAGCATCGGTATTCTATTTGTGGCTCAAATATAAAAAACACAAAAAAAACACCCCTGCTGTACGCGACAAGGATGGACAATATCCATTCAAACCTCTGCTATCTGTAGCTTTACCATCATCGGGAAGTCGATTGTTCGGAACGTTCACTTGGTTTTTAGAGCCAATCATCTTTTTACGTGCACTTGCTGTATCGGGAATAACAGCTGCCGCGGCAACTTCACTCTATGGTGTGATTTCAGGTGTGCTCATTCCCCTGTTGCTCTTTCCGTCCTTCATTTCTTATGCGCTTTCTGTGGTGCTCATACCAGCTGTCAGCGGCGCATCGGCAGCCGGAAATATTAGCAAGCTCCAAGAACGCATTCACCTATCACTCCGATTATCCGCCTTGACAGGTGCATTTGCAGCAGCGGTATTTTTCATACATGGTAAAGAAATGGCTGAATCCCTTTTCCACATTACAAAGGGTGCATCCTATATGGCGATGCTTGCACCAATCTTTTTCTTCTACTACATTCAAAGTCCGTTGTTTTCCATTTTGCAAGCAACAAATGAAGCGAAAGCGGCTATGATGAACTCCGTTTACGGCGGTATTGCCAAGTTGGTTGTCATGTTCGTACTCGCGTCCCAACCCGGACTCCAAGAAACAGGGGCTATTTTAGCGATTGGATTCGGTGTCTTGATCACCTCATTTCTACATATCGCAACGTTGAGGAAAAACAGAAAGACGAATACGGGGTTTACAATGTTTGCACTTCCCTATGCCTCGTTCATTATGACTGCGATCATGCGCCCCATCTTTCTCCCTGTCGGCAATTACGGACTTTGGGTCGATTGCGGGATTACCGCATTATTTCTAGCTGTTGTCCTCTTCTTCACAGGACAGTTACAGCGCAATGACATCCGACATTTCAAGAAACTATTCGCCCGTTACAAATAATCTTGTTTCAGCTGAACCTTCAGTTCTCCATTTTCATACGAACAGTAGAAAACATGTTGGGGATCTTCAATCCCTTTTTTGCGGAGCTCTGCTAATAACCACTCATTCGTTTTTTTATAGATCTTCAAATGTCGATGATCGATGTCTCCATCAGATATCAACGGAAGAACAGGCGCGGTTTCTCCATATTTGAATACCGATAAATTACCGGACGGTTCCAAATATGCGTATGCCACTTCAAACACCGAACCAATTTGCTGTTCACGTAATTGCTGGAACAAGTCATCTAGATTATAGCGCTGTTTACGCATCTCTTCTTCTAGTATTTTTCCATCTTGAATGAGTATCGTTGTATCTCCGTCAACAATGTCGCGGAACTTCTTATTCTTCAAAGAAATAAACGACGATACAAACTGAATAACGAGTAAAATGAGCATAGGGAAAATCGAGTTAATGAGCTTGACGTCGGGAGAGTCTAACGCAAATGCCGCCACTTCAGCAATAATGACAAACACGACAATGTCAATGACACTGAGTTCACCGACTTCTCTCTTTCCCATAAGTCGAAGGATGAGAACGATGAGCGCATATAATAGTACTGTGCGATATCCGATAATGACCAAATCATGCATGACTGTACCCTCCTTATCGTTCGTAGCTTGCCCACAAGAGCTTTCGCTTAAACGGATAAAGGTATAAAAATAGACCTGCCCACGAACGCGGGCAGGTCTCCTTCAATTTCAGTATTAAATAGCGGTTGTGCTATCTGTAACTCGACCGACAGCTTGACGATCAAATTGCAGTACAGCGCCGTCTGCAGTTTTCAAAAATACAGAAGTTTCGTCGACCGCATCGATTGTTCCGTGTAAACCACCGATTGTCACGACACGATCTCCACGCTTCAAGCTTGTCTGCATCTCTTTTGTTGCTTTTTGACGTTTTTGTGCTGGTCGAATCAACAAAAACCACATAATTGCGATCATCGCTACGAACGGCAGCAAATTCATTAAAGTTGCATTCATCTAAATCCCCCCTTACTTTGACTAGTATACAAGAATTAAAAGTTTTTTGCATTTGGTTTGTTGAAACCATATTGTTCGAAAAACTCTTCCCGGAAATCGCCGAGACGATCATTCCGGATTGCATCTCGTACTTGCTCCATTAAATTGAGCAAAAAGTACAAGTTATGATATGACGCGAGACGCAGACCAAAAGTTTCATTACATTTAATTAGGTGACGGATATATGCACGGCTGTAATTTTTGCAAGTATGACAATCACAGTTTTCATCTATCGGTCCAAAGTCTCTTTCGTATTTTGCGTTTTTGATGACAACTCGTCCATTACTTGTCATTAATGTGCCATTACGGGCAATTCGTGTTGGTAATACGCAGTCGAACATATCCACTCCGCGGATCGCCCCATCAATCAGGGAATCCGGAGAACCTACGCCCATTAAATAACGCGGTTTGTCTGCAGGTAACAGTGGCGTTGTGAATTCAAGTACGCGGTTCATAATATCTTTCGGTTCACCGACCGATAGCCCGCCAATTGCGTATCCAGGGAAATCGAGTGATGTGAGATCTTTTGCACTTTGTTTGCGTAACTCCTCGAATTCGCCACCTTGCACGATTCCGAACAAACCTTGGTCGTTAGGACGCTGATGTGCAGTAAGGCACCGTTCTGCCCAGCGGGAAGTCCGCTCGACGCTCGCTTTCATATACTCGTAGGTTGCAGGAAAAGGCGGACATTCATCGAACGCCATCATGATGTCGGAACCAAGTGCATTTTGAATGTCCATCGCTTTTTCCGGACTAAGGAAAAGCTTACTTCCGTTCAAATGGTGTCTGAAGTGAACACCCTCTTCTTCGATTTTCCGCATATCACTTAACGAAAACACTTGGAATCCGCCTGAATCGGTTAGAATCGGTCGATCCCAGTTCATGAATTTATGAAGACCGCCTGCTTCGCGGATAATTTCATGACCCGGACGCAGCCATAAGTGATACGTATTGCTCAAGATGATCCCTGCACCGATCTCCTTCAACTCTTCAGGGGACATCGTTTTCACAGTCGCCATCGTTCCCACAGGCATGAATGCCGGAGTTTCAAAAGAGCCGTGGGGTGTATGGACAATTCCGAGACGGGCTCCTGTTTGCTTACATGTTTTAATATGTTCGTACGTAACTGCTGGCATTATTCGTTCTCCTTCTTTCTTGACGGGCGGATGAACATCGCATCTCCGAAACTGAAGAAACGATACTCTTCTTCAATCGCCTGGTCATAAGCATTTAAAATATATTCTCGAGTGGATAGCGCGGATACGAGCATGACCAATGTTGATTTCGGTAAGTGGAAATTCGTAATGAGTCCATCCACTGCTTTAAATTCATATCCTGGGAAGATGAAAATCGATGTCCATCCAGAACCTGCAACCATCTTTCCATCATTTTCGCTTGCAATCGTTTCGAGCGTCCGAGTGGACGTTGTACCCACGGCAATCACACGTCCCCCCGCTTCTCTTGTACGGTTAATCGCAGAAGCGGTGTGCTCAGTCACCTGATAGTACTCCGCGTGCATTTCGTGATCTTCAATCGAATCGACACTTACAGGGCGGAATGTTCCGAGACCTACGTGAAGTGTGATGAATTCAACACCCACACCTTTAGCGCGCAACTCCTCTAAAATATCTTCCGTGAAGTGCAATCCTGCAGTCGGAGCTGCTGCGGAACCCCTCTCTTTTGCAAACACAGTCTGGTACCGCGATTGGTCATCCAGCGATTCCGTTATATAGGGAGGCAGAGGCATTTTCCCTAGAGCGTCCAGCAGTTCGTAGAATATCCCTTCATACGTAAACTTGAACGTCCGGCCGCCTTGGTCAGCAACCCCTATACATTCAGCAGACAACCTGCCGTCACCGAAAGTAATGACAGTCCCGGGTTTCACTCGTTTCGCAGGCTTGACAAGTGTTTCCCATTCGTTGTCACCGGTTTCTTTCAATAACAGGACTTCGATGGAAGCACCTGTTTCTTCTTTCACGCCAACCAATCGGGCGGGTAACACTTTCGTGTCATTCAGCACAAGCAGATCTCCAGCTTCCAACTCTTCGACAATTGCACGGAAGTGTTTATGTGCAACGTCGCCTGTCTCACTATTCATCACAAGCATCCGGCTTGCGGTTCGGTCCGCAAGCGGAGTCTGTGCAATCAACCTTTGGGGTAAGTCAAAGTCAAAATCATGTACATCCATTCCATCTAATCTCCTTAATGTCGTAAAGTCAGCGTTCTTCAGGTATCGGATACCCAAAGTGTTCATACGCCAAATGTGTCGCCACCCTGCCTCGCGGGGTCCGTTGAATGAACCCGATCTGCAATAGATAGGGTTCGTAGACGTCTTCCAACGTGACCGACTCTTCCCCGATACTAGCAGCTAAAGTCTCCAGTCCGACGGGTCCGCCTCGGAACCTTTCAATCATTCCGGTCAACAACTTATGATCGATGTGATCCAGTCCGTGGGAATCCACTTGCAGCATTTCCAGTGCCTCTTTTGCTATGTCGAGAGAAATTGTACCATTCCCACGCACTTGCGCATAGTCTCGCACTCTGCGCAGCAGACGATTTGAAATACGCGGGGTCCCCCGTGATCTGCGGGCGATTTCCATAGCCGCTTGGTCATCGATTTTCACATCGAACAACCCTGCACTTCTCATGACTATTTCCTTAAGCGGTTCCATCTCATAATACTCCAGACGCAACGGAACGCCAAAGCGATCCCGGAGCGGAGCGGAAAGTGATCCCGCCCTAGTAGTTGCCCCAATCAGAGTGAATGGAGGCAAATCGAGCCGGATCGATTTGGCAGATGGACCTTTTCCAACGACAATGTCCAGGCAAAAGTCTTCCATGGCAGGATACAGCACTTCTTCAATTGCCCGGTTCAACCGATGGATTTCATCGATGAATAAGACATCTCCTGGCTCGAGTGATGAAACGACCGCCGCCAAATCGCCCGGCCGTTCAATTGCAGGACCGCTTGTCATGCGTAAGTTGACGCCCATCTCATTTGCAATGACCGCGGCAAGGGTTGTCTTTCCAAGTCCAGGCGGTCCATATAATAAGACGTGATCCAAACTTTCACTCCGCCCTCGGGCGGCTTCAATGAAAATCGACAAATTGTCTTTCACTTTTTCTTGACCAATATACTGCACTAACCTTTGGGGGCGTAGGGATTGTTCAAATCCTTCGTCGAAATCTGAAAGTTCACTTGAAAGTACGCGTGAATCCATTGTTCTCCCTCCTTTTCAACTAGCGTAGCTTGTATTATTGCTGCTTCAACAACAGCTGCAATGCGCGTTTCATATAGCCCTCAGTCGTTAAGTCCTCTTTTTCGAGCGCTTTTTTCACTTTCGCGATTTCCCGTGCCGAATAACCAAGCGCTTCCAATGCAAGCATTGCTTCTTCAAGTGCGCCGTTTTCTGTAAGTGTGAATAAGGTATTTCCATCGTCTTCCGGCATGTCCAATTCTGTGAAGAGATCCACCAATTTTCCTTTCAAATCCAGGATCATTTGACGCGCCGTCTTCTTACCGACTCCAGGAAACTGCACTAGGAACGCCTCGTCTTCGCGTTCGATGGCACTGATCACTTGTGAAGGGATCCCACTTGAAAGAATGGCCAGTGCCCCCTTCGGACCGATTCCTGATACGGTAATCAGTTTCCGGAACAGTTCCCGCTGCTCCAACGACAGGAATCCCATGAGCAGCTGCGCATCTTCCCGCACATGATGATGAATGAAGATCTGCTGTTCTGTTTCCGTCACATGGAACGCATACGGATTCGGCGTCAGTATTTGATAACCAATTCCTCTGTTTTCAATCGTAATATATTCTGGTGTCACTCGGGTAACGAACCCTTTTATGTAATCATACAATGCCATTTACCCCCTAGAGTCTTATCTTCAAGTATACCACATGAACGTACTATACAGCGCAGTCTAAACACCAAAAAGAACTGCCTGGCTTAGACAATACGGCCTCAGGCAGTCCTTATGGGAGATAGTGATTGTGTTCAAGTAAATCGTTGGAAAATCGACATAAGTCCGGCCACCGAATCAATGCCATTTCCGTAAATGGCACGAGCTGCTGTGCTAAAATCTGTTGGCGTTCTTCAGGAAGAGTCGTTAAATACGACCACTCTCGTAATACTTCATTCGGATACTGCAACATGGCGATCGGCTGATGACCCAATACTTGCAATCTAGGTTCTTCTTCAAACAATAAGGCTGCGTTATAATCGACTTTCGGTAGCACACGATGAAGCCATAATGCGATTTCCACATCCGGATGACCCGTGCACGCAAGATCAAAGTCAATTAACATCACATTGCCATCAGAAGTTTTCAATAAGTTGTGATGGACCACATCTCCATGAAGGAGTGTATGGGTTGATTTTCTAGCAGGTGCAGTCTGTAAGCAGTCAAGTCCCCGCTCACTATACCATTCAATCAGATTGAATGCATCCTCCCCTAAATAAGAGGTAATGCATTGACGATTGCAGCGAAACCTTTCCAGTCGCCATCTCCATTTATCCAACACTGAATAGGTTTTTAAAAACGGAAGCGATTCCCAATCCACAACACTTTCCGTTTCATGGAGGGCCTCCAGTGCAGTCAAGGAAGCCCTCCGATCCATTTGTTTCGTGAAATCCGCCGGACTAGCATCCAGTATCCAAGGTTGTACGACAATGTGAGCATTCCCTTTTTCCGTGATTGGTGTGCAAAAAGGAAATTCCACGTTTTGTAACATTTCATGTATTTGCCTGATTTTGTCGGCATCCCGAGCATCCGCATAACGTTTCACGGAATACTCAATCCCGCCTTCTTCTAATCTCCAAACATTTTTTTTAATGCGAGAAAATCTCTTCTCAACTTCCACGGCCGATCAATACGAACCCATTTGGTTTTGCCCGTAGTGACCTTGTGAAGGATACCCCATTTGTGGATAACTTCCGTATAAAGGCTGTACCCCCATCATTGGCATTCCGTAATACGGAGTCGGTGTCATATTTGAACCGCAAGATGAGCATAAATGCATGTATTGCGGGTGTTGAGCAGCCTGAATCCCTTGCATCGGCAATTGCTGACTAGTTGGGTACTGCTGCGGGTAGCTCTGTTGCGGCACCTGTTGTGGAACAAATCCTTGTTCAGGCGGACAATAGGCAGGTGGGGATAAGTCAAATCCTGAAGACTCGACATTCGGCATTTCAACCATTGGAGATTCCCACTTCTTCATACTATCGCAATGATTTGGAGAAACACCCGGCCCTTGGCCAGCCATAATCGGGGACTCATCTTTACATTCCGGTGATTCGGGCTGCATGTTCCATAATGGCGGTTGTACAGGAACTTGCGGCGGCATCGAAGGCATCGGAGGCATCATCGGTTGATGCATATGATGTTGCATCGGATGTGCGCAAGGATGGCAGTCAGCGTCGTAAATCGGCATCCAACCACAAGGAATGCCAATATACATCGGATGAACAACCGGTTGGTGCTGGACCGGCGGCAGCGGCGGTGCTGGTGGCGCTTCGCAGTTCGGGGATTCCGGTTTAGGTATCGGCTTCACTTCAGGCTTTGGCGGCGCTGGAGGTTTAGGCAACGGTTGTGGCTTCACTTCCGGTTCTGGCGCCGGTTGTGGTTTCACTTCCGGTTTCGGTGCTGGCTTCGGCGGTGGCGGAGCTGGTTTCTGCGTTGGTGGTGCTGGTTTCGGAATTGGAGCAGCTGGTGGAGCCGGTGGCGCTGGTTGTGGTGCTGGTGTCATCGGCTTTTCATGATGCTGAGGTTGTTTTTCTTTCCCCCCGTGTTTTACAGGTGATTTAGGTCCTTTACCTTCAGGCAGAAAAATTTTCATACCTGGCACAATATAGTCTGGATTGGCTAAATGTGCATTCACCTTTTTCAATTCTTCAAACGCAATTCCGTACTGACGCGCTATCTTCCAAAGCGTGTCACCTTTTACAACAATATGGACATTCACTCTGTAAAGTCCCCCTTCCATCGACTCATCTTATGAACGGGTGCCTGGATGTGTGACCACGCTTTCGGTTAGGCACCTTCTCTTTCAACTATACGAATCAGTAGAGGTAAATAGTACTTCTTCACAAAAAATACCTGCCGTTTACTTGCCGGCAGGTGAATGTTGGTTATACGTACTGTAGGATCCGAATGAGGACACATCACAATTGAGGGCCTTCAGTTCTTCCATTGCACCCTTCATCATCGGATGACTTTCCGTTTCTGCAACGTCAATGATAAAAAAGTAATTTCCGAGACCCGTTTTCAAGGGGCGGGACTCAATCTTACTTAAATTCAGCTTGCGCCAAGAGAACACCGATAAAATCTGATGAAGCATACCTGGCTGATCATCTTCGGGCAACTTAATCATAAGAGTGGTTTTCGGAATTCCTCCGCCCTCATAGGCTAACGTTTCTTTCCGTAACGACAGGACAACAAACCGCGTATGATTGAAATGGAAATCATGTATCGATTCTTCAGCAATGTGGAGTCCATATGTATCAGCAGCAAGATGATTGCCTATCGCAGCAATTGGAAGCTCCGGATGCTCCGAGACGTATTTAGCTGCTGCTGCCGTTGATGACGTTTGAATGAGCGGTACTCGTCTGAAGTGATACTGTAAGTATTTGTGACATTGTGCAAGCGCATGAGGATGTGAGTGAATCGACTCTACTGAATCGATTTTCTCCGCTTGTTCAGGATGCACCATCAGATGTTGGCGGATAGGTGTTGAAAGTTCTGCATTTATGAACAAATCACTGCCATGGAACAAATAGTCAATTGTGAGCGGCACAGACCCTTCCAACGCGTTTTCAAGCGGTACAATCGCATACGCAACATGACCTTCCGTGACGGCTTCTATACAATCAGGAATCGATCGATACGGAATGAGGCCATCCGATCCAAAAAAGTCTGTCGCAGCAATATGTGTAAATGAAGCTTCCGGCCCTAAATAAGCAACGGATGGTGTTAAAGATTCCTGTTTCATCATCAAATTCCCCTTTCACAATGCGCCTGAACTGACCAAATGGACCGAGTCTACAAAGCTCGGTCCTTTCAGTTTAAGGATGAAGGCCTCCATCGAGATATCCATCTCCGTCACATCCAGCGACAACGTAATGTTAGCCCTGCCCTGAACAGGTATCGTTTGGTGAATGGTCAGCACATTACAATGCGATGAAGAAATGAGTTCCATCAACACTGCAAGTGAACCTTTCAAGTCTTCCAATTGGATGAATACTGTCAGCACACGTTCTCGCGCTATCGCTTCAAATGGATATACCGCGTCCTTATATTTATAGAAAGCACTTCTCGATAATCCGACTTGAGCGGTCGCCTCTTGAATAGTTGTCGCGTCTCCGGATACAAGGAGTCGTTTAGCTTCAAGCATCTTTTGCATGGACTCAGTCAAGACATCTTCACGCACCAAATAGAATTGGTCTTCCCCCCGTTGTTTCATCGTTAATCCCCCTGCAACCGAAGAACGGCTCTCTATTAATCGATAAATTCAAATTCGAAGTCAAGCAGACGAACAATATCTCCGTTTTCCGCGCCACGCTCGCGAAGAGCATCATCCACGCCCATACCACGCATCTGACGTCCGAATTTACGGACAGATTGGTCGAAGTTGAAATCAGTCATCTTGAATAATCGTTCGATGGCATATCCTGATAATACGTAAGCACCATCGTCATCGCGTGTAATTTTGAAGTCAGGTGTTTCCGGTTCGTATTTATATAGAACGGAGTGCTCTTCTTCTGTTTCTTCCACTTCGTGCATCGGGAATTCAGAGGTCACTTCCAATAGATCGGCAATTGCAAATAATAGCGAATCTAATCCATTGCGGGTAATTGCTGAAATCGGGAAGATTTTGTGGTCAGTTTCACCCAGTTTTTCTTTGAACGCTTGGAGGTTTTCTTCAGCATCCGGCATATCCATTTTGTTTGCCACAATGATCTGAGGACGCTCCATCAGCCGTAAGTTATATTGCTCAAGCTCTTCATTGATGGTCTCGAAGTCTTCAAATGGATCTCTTCCTTCCAACCCTGACATATCGATGACGTGGACAATGACACGAGTCCGCTCAATATGACGTAAGAACTGATGTCCGAGTCCAACCCCTTCGTGAGCCCCTTGGATAAGCCCCGGCAGATCCGCCATGACAAATGTCCGGTGGTCCTCTGTTTCAACAAGTCCCAAGTTAGGAACGAGTGTCGTAAAGTGGTAATCTGCAATTTTAGGCTTCGCCGAAGAAAGGACAGACAGTAATGTGGATTTCCCTACACTCGGGAATCCAACAAGACCGACATCCGCAAGAACTTTCAGTTCAAGCATGATTTCCCGTTCAACGCCTGGTTCTCCTTTTTCAGATAGCTCGGGTGCTGTGTTTTGCGCTGTCACAAAGCGACTGTTACCGCGTCCCCCGCGTCCGCCACGAGCAATCACCGCAGTTTGGCCATCTTCCACTAAATCTGCAATAATCTCTTTTGTTTCCACATCCGTCACAATTGTGCCAGGTGGAACTTTAATAACCATGCTCGTGCCTCGACGGCCGTGCTGGTTCTTGTTGGCACCGTGTTCTCCACGTGGTGCTTTAAAATGACGTTGATAACGGAAGTCCATCAATGTCCGCAGTCCTTCGTCCACGACGAATATGACATCTCCGCCATTTCCGCCATCGCCCCCTGCGGGCCCACCGAATGCTATATATTTTTCACGACGGAACGCGACGATTCCATCTCCGCCGTTTCCACCCTTAACGTAAACTTTTACCTGATCGACAAACATGTGGTTTCCTCCTATTGTCCACGAATCGTGAACGTCCAATACTCGTTTTCTAAAGACAGTTTAGCTGTCCAGTCTTTCGTATATACATCATTCCATACAATCGGCGCAGTTTGTCCGGGTAGCGAAATTGAAACATTCCACTCGTCCTCTGCGGTGGTCACTACTATGTTGACCATCGAGTCAGCGTAAGGATCTGCGCCAATGACGAGCTGCTGGAATGCATCGTCCAATACAGCAACGATTGCCTGAGCATCTGCTTTACGTGCAGATGTTTTTGGTCCAATTGTCGTTTTCAACTCTTTAGTGAATGCTATGTAGTTCCAGTCGAAAGTTAACATCCACGTTTCGAGTGCGGGCATATCTAGTCCACTCAGTTGGGAATCGGTACGCATTCTTTCTGTTGCTTCCAGGAGTTTGCGCCGCGCTTCGGGGACATTATTGAGGTCCATATGCATGAGAATGAGCTGCAGCTCATTCAAAAAATCATGTCGGGCGAATTTCATCGCATCCCGGACAGTCAACTCCGATTTTTCCATCTTCTTCACCGCCTGCAGTTTCGTTCTTTACAGTATAGCATTATGAGGGTATTGTTCGTCAAAAAGTTAAGACGGGGACTCCACATTATATATGGTTCAATCGACTGTCCAGATTCCCACTTCAGACGAATGCTTGCCGAGGCGCTGTCTGAAACCGCTTCACTCACCAGTTAAAGCTCGCAAATGATATAATCCTCTTGTTTACAGATTTGCAAAATAAAAAAAGAACTGCACACTTGGCGCGTGCAGTCCTTTTTGAATTCAATTCTTATGCTTCCTGCACTGCAGGATACACACTTACTTTTTTCTTGTCGCGGCCAAAACGCTCGAAGCGTACTACGCCGTCAACTTTAGCGAAAAGAGTATCGTCGCCTCCGCGACCTACGTTTTCACCTGGGTGAATTTTCGTTCCGCGCTGGCGGTAAAGAATAGAACCACCAGAAACGAATTGCCCATCGGCACGCTTAGCGCCAAGACGTTTCGATTCGGAGTCACGACCGTTCTTTGTAGAACCTACCCCTTTTTTCGATGCGAAAAACTGAAGATCTAAACGTAACATGTATTCCACCTCCTACTTGGTAAAAGTTATTTTTATAAATTGCGCATAGTCTTGTTCAATCGTCTGCATGGAAACAATCATCGCACGCACGATCACTTGCTGATCATGATCATCTTCCGTCTCCGGCAGAATGACTTTCAGATATCCGCCATCTTCTCCTTGTTGGATCGCTGGTGAATTTCCAGTGAGTGAAATAACCGCATTCACAGCGCCGAAAGACACCGCTGAAGCAGCTGCACACACTAAGTCTTTCCCATGTTCTGCGTAATCGGCATGTCCGCTCATCTCAAAAGAGCTGATTCGGCCAGATGCTTGTTCCTTTACGGTGATTTGAATCATAACAGCTTACAGGTTGATGCCTTCGATAACAACCTTAGTATAAGGCTGACGATGACCCTGTTTTCTGCTGTAGTTCTTTTTCGGCTTGTATTTGAAGACAGTGATTTTTTTGCCTTTGCCCTGTTTAACGATTTTCGCTGTTACAGAAGCACCTTCCACGAATGGAGCGCCAACTTTCACGTCATCTCCACCTACAAAAAGAACTTTGTCAAATGTTACAGCCTCATCAGCTTCTCCCACCAATTTCTCGATGAAGATCTCCTGACCTTGCTCAACTTTGATTTGCTTTCCACCAGTTTCAATAATTGCGTACATACTTGCACCTCCTCAAATAGTCTTAGACTCGCCTTCCCAGGTGATCCATACGGATACTTGTACCTGGTTCAGTGCGGTTGCAGCACGGGTGCGCTACAAACATAACATTAGAATAATAACATGCACAGAACTTTACGTCAAGTCCTTCCTTTTCAATTGCTCATAAATCCGTCGATATCGTCTGAATCGAAAAACACTGATATTCTGCAAACATAAAAATACTGCGAGACTTATTAAAAGTGCAGTTTCAGGTAACCCTGTCACTAACATAGCAGCGCCGACAATCAGAAACGCGATTGAAAACAAAAGAAATGCAGTATGGTCGAAATATCGGCTTTCTTCACGTTCAGCTAGAGCAAGTAACGCCTGTCCGCCGTCTAACGGCAAAATCGGCAGTAAATTCACGAATAGGATCAAAAGCTGGATGCGGACCACCTCAAAAGAACCTGGAAAAGGTACTGTCATTGCTACTACAAGCAACACTGCAGTGGCAATCGGACCGCCAAGTGCTAGCAGAACACGTGCACGCCGCGTATGGTCAGCACGCCCTGCAATCTCCAATTCTCCCCCATAGGGAAGAATGGTTATCGAACGGACGCGCATTCGGTTCGCCTTTGCCGCTGCTAAATGTCCGGCTTCGTGAATGAGCAACGAGCCGAACACAATCGCATAAGCAGCGAGTCCGCCCATTACAGCAAGCAAAATGAAGACTGGCAGCAGAATCGGATGCAACCGGAACCTCAAGGACTCACTTCCGAAAAGAATGCAGGCAGTAACGTAGGGTCAAGTACAAGTCCGTCCCGCTTCACTTTCAAATACATCGTCCCTTCTTCCATCACCGCGAGCGTGTCCCCTTTGTCGACAGCCGTATATGGCAACTTTGCAAACGAGCCTACGAATCCGTAAGTGACTTCATCCCCATTATCATATTGTACAGTGAGCGTTTTACCCGATTGTCTGGTGAATCCAGTAAACACGATAAGACCACTTCCCCGAGCCGCAATCGGAAGCGGTTCAGCATAAGACAGGATCACACCCGTTTTATACGGTTGCATCGATTCGTACGCTGCAAACGGATCGACTGCTTCCACTTCTCCGCTCACTTGGATCATTCCGGATTCCTCAGAGTCTACCATCGAAGCCACCCATTTTTTCATCGCCACAAAATCTTGACCCGTTGAAAGATATTGAGTGACAGGCCGTTCCATTACGCCGAGTTGCTCTAGTTTAGCAACCCCAAGGATAGAGACCGTAAAAACGAGCGCCAAGACCCACTTCGTCTTCCCTCTCACACGCACACCCCCTTTTTTTCAGTATATGAAGCATGACTCCTGAATAGTCGGGTGAGCACGGAGTTTAGTATGCAAAGAGACAATCCCGACAAACGGATTGCTCAACAAAAAAATCCTCCGCACCGGAAGGTACAGAGGATTGGAGATCTCATTTTGAGAATAGCAACTTCAATTTACCAAAGAATCCTGGTTTTCCAGTATCCACTGACATCAATGGAACGGATTCCCCAAGTATTCTGCGGGCGATGTTACGATACCCTTGTGCAGCCGGATTGTTAGGGTCCATGACAACCGGCTCTCCCTTATTGGAAGACGAGATAACGTTTTCATCGTCAAGCACGATTCCGAGCAAGTCAATCGAGAGATGTGAAGTAATATCATTGACGTCGAGGGTATCCCCTGAATTGATGAGATTTCTCCGGATCCGATTAATGATGAGCTTCGGCGGCTCGATATCTTCCGCTTCCAGTAGACCAATAATCCGGTCCGCATCTCGTACTGCTGAAATTTCAGGCGTCGTCACGACTATCGCCCGATCCGCCCCTGCTACGGCGTTTTTGTAACCTTGTTCAATACCTGCAGGACAATCAATCAAAATGTAATCATAATCACGTTTCAACTCAGTTATCAATTCTTTCATCTGCTCCGGCGTAACTGCGTTCTTATCGGTCGTCTGAGCAGCAGGCAGCAAAAATAATCGATCTTCGAACCGTTTATCTTTGACGAGCGCCTGCTGTATTCGGCAACGGCCTTCTATGACATCTACCAGATCGTAAATAATACGATTTTCAAGGCCAAGAATGACGTCTAAATTCCTCAATCCAATATCTGTATCGACTAGACAAACTTTCTTACCTTGAAGGGCCAATGCAGTACCGAGGTTTGCTGACGAAGTAGTTTTACCAACTCCGCCTTTCCCAGATGTTATGACAATCGCTTCTCCCACATTAGCTCCCCCCTTTAAATGTTGACAACTCCGGCCGCAATAATCTTAAGTCCTGGAGACGGTCAATGGCGATGAATCCATTGGTGTGCAAGTATGCGCACTCCATTTCAGGATGTTCAGACAAAATTGCAAGCTCATCTGTCATCGTTTCAATTTGGTCCGCAATCATGAGGTGTGTCGCTTCCAACCACGAAGCCGCAATAACCGCTTCCCGGTTGCCGGCGTTTCCTGCATGCGCTTTCCCTTTCAGCCTGCCAAGTATATAAATGCTTCCTGCCGCAGAGACATGTCCGTTCGGATTCACATCACCGATGACAACCAAATCACCTTTGGCATATACTTCCTGACCGGAACGCACAATGCCAATGTATGTCTCGGACTGCCGTTCCTGGACGCGGCGGTTGCATTCTTCCAATGTAATGACATCACTTTGTATCTTGGAAACTCGTAAATGTCCAGCAGACTGGACAACCTGTATAATCTCTTTTGCTGCCTGCTCACTGCAATAGCGAGATCCTGTGTGGATTTGCACTTCGACAGCTCCCTCGAGACCGGGATCCTGTGCTTTCTTGCCTAACTCTTCCAGTAGTTCTGAGTAGGCGCACTGATCGTCAAGGCGCAAGATGAGTCCATCCTTGGTCCCTTTAATTGTTACTGCTTGCTGTTTCGACACTTGCGTCACCCCGCCCCATGCGAAAATTACATACCGGCTTGCTTCTCTACGACCCGTTTGTAAATCAGATTTTTGAACAACCAGCCAAACATGATAATGAATATCAAGTTAGCAATCACTGTAGGTACAAGTCTCGCTGTCACAAACACTTCCATTTTGATCGACGTCAGCGCAATCAGACTAGCGAACAGATATGACATCATTTCCAGCAAGACGACCATAATTAGAGACAAGAGCATAACAGTCCCGGTAGACCGATGCACTTGACGGATGATCACAAAAGCTAAGAAACAAATCAACGGATAGAGAAACGTATATATTCCAATGATATCAATGTGATACATATCATACAAGAGGCCAAATAAGAAACCATAGATAACCGCCTTGCGAAGATCATAGTAGGAAGCGATGAATACTAAGTAAACAATGAGAAATCTCGGAACGAGTGTATAGCGGACATCACCTAGTTCAATTGGTGAAAACAGACTGAAGACCGGTTCCAGAAAAAACAGAACGACAGCAATAAGAGGGACGATGAACCGGGTCATGATCCATCCTCCCCCTCCGTTGCCGACGTTCCAGGGTCATCTGTCCCTTTTACAGTTGCAGACTGTCTTTTTGCGATCATGACGTGATCCAGCATCGAGAACTCAGCAGCCGGGCGTACATACGCCAACTTCGTGAGTCCGTAATCATCCGTCGATACTTCTGTCACTTCTCCAATTAAGAGACCCTTCGGGAAAATACCGCCGAGACCGGAGGACATGACTTTTTGTCCCACTTTCACTTCAAAACCGGAATCGATCCGTTTCATAATCAATTCGCCGCGTTCGGGATCGTATCCTTCCATCAGACCAAAAATATCTTTCTTTCCAGGAATCATTGCAGACACACGGAAGTTCTGGTTTTCAGTCGACAGCAATTCGACCGTGGAAGTATATTCCGTCACAAGGACGACCTTCCCGACCAGCCCATTTGCGGTCAACACAGCCATGTTGAGTTTGATCCCCTGACTTTTTCCTTTATCGACAATGATTTTCTCTTCCCATTGATCGGGATTCCGTGAAATGACAGTTGCTTGAACAGGATCATACGCACGCAGATCATCTTCCTTATCGATAATCTTACGTAAACGCTCATTCTCTTCCTTGATATCTGCCAATTCGACTTCAGTTGAAGCATACTCGGTCAGACGGGCTTTCAACGCCTTGTTTTCTTCATATGTATTCAAAATACCATCAATGTCATCGAAAAATCCGGTAATGGAATGAGCCGGTTTGGAAAATAGGGATTGTCCAAAACCGACGACATCCTTCACCATCTTTTCAGGGAGGTTGGCGCTTTGCCGGTCTTTAAGGGAAAAAGCTATCAATGCCACTAAGACAATTACGCCCACGAGCAATAAAATTAATCGTTTGTTCGAAAAAAATCGCGGCATTGCCGATATCCTCCCTCAATTATTTCGCTTGCATTTTTTTAATCACGTCAAAGTTGTCAAGTGCTTTACCTGTTCCGATTGCCACACAATCCAAAGGATCTTCTGCGATAAATACTGGCATATTCGTTTCATCAGAAATCACTTTGTCCAAGTTGCGTAAAAGTGCACCACCGCCAGTTAAGACGATACCGCGTTCCATTACATCAGCTGACAATTCCGGCGGTGTTGTTTCCAACGTCTTTTTCACACCGTCGACAATTTGCAGCAACGATTCACGAAGCGCTTCGACAATTTCGTCCTGAGAGATTTCGAGTGTTTTCGGCAGACCTGTCAACAAGTCCCGTCCACGGATTTCCATCTTCTCAGATGTCTCCAGTACACTAGCAGAACCGATTTCAATTTTAACCGCTTCAGCTGTACGCTCACCGATTGTCAAGTTGTATGTTTTACGGATATAGCTGATAATCGCTGCGTCCATAGTATCCCCACCGACACGAATCGACTCACTAGTTACGATTCCTCCTAAAGAAATAACCGCAACTTCAGTCGTACCGCCACCGATGTCGACAACCATACTACCAGTAGGTTCCCACACAGGTAGGTTCGCACCAATTGCTGCTGCAAACGGTTCTTCAATCGTGAAGGCATCTTTTGCGCCAGCTTGACGAGCCGCGTCAATGACTGCACGCTGTTCAACAGAAGTAATTCCATAAGGCACGCAAACCATTACATTCGGTTTCTTCCATGAACCGCCTGCCGCTTTTGTCGCTTCTTTCATATAGTGCTCAATCATTGCCGTAGTGATATCAAAGTCAGCAATAACTCCGTCTTTCATCGGGCGTGTTGCAACGATCGATCCTGGCGTACGGCCGATCATATTTTTCGCAGCACTACCTACAGCTACGATTTCATTTGTAATCGTATTTTTTGCAACTACGGAAGGTTCCCGCAGAACAATTCCTTTTCCTTTGATGAAAACCAACGTATTGGCGGTGCCGAGGTCAATCCCGACATCTCTCGCTCCTAGTCCAAACAAATTCGTTCTTCCTTTCTGCAGTACCGTTTTTATGAGGCTTCTTAAAAGCATACACCATAGTATAACGGAAAGGCGAACAAATTCACAGTGTCACATGTATCCCTTTTCTTTAAGCGAGATAAAGCGCTGGTCTCCGATGATAATATGATCCAAAAGATCGATTCCCATCAGCTCCCCCGCTTCAGCGAGCCGTTTCGTCACTTCGATGTCTTCCGGTGAAGGGGTTGCATTTCCTGAAGGATGATTATGAGCGACGACTAAAGACGCAGCCGAGCGTTTAACCGCTTCTCTGAAAATCTCCCGCGGATGGACAATGGACGAATTCAGGCTGCCTATGAAAATCGTCTGCTTATGCAGCACTTCGTTTTTCACATTCAGGAACAGGACGACAAAGTGTTCTTGTGTCAACTTTGACATATCCGTCATCAAATAGGCAGCGGCGTCTTCCGGTGATTTGATGGTATACCGGCCGTCTTGCGCAACTGAATAGATTCGTTTGCCAAGTTCAGCCGCAGCCATGATCTGCACCGCTTTCGCATCTCCCACACCTTTGACGGAAGTCAGCTCTTCGATTGTGACATCTCTTAAATCCTGGATCTTATCAAACTCGGATAATAGCTTATTCGCAAGAACCAGGACAGATTCTTCACGTGAGCCCGTCCGAAGCAGAATCGCAACAAGCTCCTGATTGGACAAACTGGATGCACCTTGGCGTGTCATGCGCTCGCGCGGTCTGTCTGAGAAATGGATATCCCGTATCATTAACGTATCTTTATAATCCGTCAGCATCAGAGATCGTCCCCTTTCAACCAGATCAGACCACTCGAACGCATAGCATCCGCCAGTTCTGCAATAGGAAGTCCGACGACGTTATCGTAATCACCAGTAATCTCCGAGACAAGCAATCCGCCTGCTGTTTGAATGCCATAGCCGCCTGCTTTGTCCAACGGATCACCTGTTGCTGCGTATGCATGAATAAGTGCGTGATCTAATTTTCTGAATGTCACTTCAGTTGTGGATGTGAAATTGGTGACCGCGCTGTCTTTTATAAGCGTGACGCCGGTTATGACACTGTGAGTCCGTCCCGATAGCTCTCGAAGGAATTCCTCTGCTTGAGCAGCCGACTTCGGCTTCGGGAACACCTTTCCGTCTAACGCGACCACCGTGTCGGCTCCTATAACCAGAGTCCCCGGGTGGTCTTCGTATATAGCGGACGCTTTAATGGACGCCAGAGCTTGTGCATAAGTTTCCGGCTTTTCACCATTTTCTATCGGACGCTCAACGGCATTGCTGGCGTGCACTATAAACGGTACTCCCAATCTCCCAAGCAACTCTTTTCTCCGTGGCGAAGCTGAAGCTAAAATAATGGTTTCATTCGTTTCAAAAAACATACGTAAACTCCCCCTTTGCCACATCATACGACAATGTGATCCGGAAGAAAATTGTGTGGAAAACTGCAAAATAAGGATTTGGCACCTTTTCAACGATCAAAAATCAAGTTTGACACACTCACCCGTCTCTGAATAGTGGGCTAACACATGCATTTTGATGATATTCAGATCGTCTGTAAATGCAGTGATCGCAGCTATATTACTCGCAAATGCATCTTTTTTCCCTTTGCCGACGGTCTGTTTCCGTGAAGTGACCAAATCCTGAATTTCGGAAATTTGCGAAGCACCGAGCACACTCCTCAATAATTCGCCTTCTCCACTGTCGCAGACGAGCGGAGAAACGGTCACTTGTTTACGGAATACCCCTTCCTCACCAGCGGGGTCTGCATCTTTTTCAGAAAGTCCAAGTGCACTCCATACATAGAACTGACCATCAGCATGGACAGCTGCAGCTTTCGGCAAGTTTTCATCCGCTATGAAAGTCGTTGCGGATGTCTTGGACGAAAATACCCCATGCTGTTTCGCATACATGGCAATGGGTGCGCCAGCAGCGGCTTTTTCAGGCTTCGTTTCCTCTTTCTTTCCACTCGTTTGACCGGTTGCCGGACCGCTTGCCGGCACATTTACGTTAGGTGATGCAGCACTTTCAGGTTTCTCTGTTTTCAATAGGATGAATCCGACAATTGCAACTGCCGCAATCCCTAATAACACGCCTTGTCCGAGCGCCAGCATAATTGTCAGTTTCGAATACTTTTTCTTGAAGTTCATAACAATCCCCCCAGTTTCATTAACCGTATCAAAGCGGACATGAAAAAGAACAAGACTCGTGTCGTCTTGTTCTGGAAAATTGTTCGACTTAAGTAAACAGCGTCAGATACCATCCGACAAGGGTGTCGCCGCAGAAGTAGCTGATGACCGCTGCCACAGCGATGGAAGGCCCGAATGGGACGGGTGTTTTACGCCCTTGCTTTGTTTTGCGCAAGTAAAGAATCCCGACAAGCGAGCCGATGAATGCCGCTAAAAACAACGTCAGCAATGTCAGTTGAGTGCCTAGAACAAGTCCGATGACGAAAAACAGCTTGATGTCACCGCCGCCCATGCCGCCTTTCGACACGATCGCGATCAGTAAGAGCACTAAGAAACCGACTGCTGCTCCTAAAAGACTATCCCACCACGGGGAGAGCGGACTAAAAAAGCGCAACAGGGCAATTGCCATTCCAAATGGCAACAAGACCTTATTTGGAATCAGCATATACATAATATCTGAAACCGTAATGATGACGAGCATGGAAACAAAAAGCAGTGCCACTGCAAGTTCTAGTGAAAAGCCCAGATAATAGAATGACAGGGCGAATAAAGCTCCCGTGTTGAGTTCCATTAAAGGGTATACGATACTGATTTTCGTTCCGCATCCACGACATTTCCCCCGTAGAAACACGAATGAGATTACAGGAATCAAGTCAATTGCAGTCAGACGACGATCGCAAATTGTACAATGAGAAGGCGGCGAGACGATCGATTCTTTTTTTGGAACACGTAACCCGACGACATTAAAAAACGATCCGAATACTAGTCCGTAAACGAAGAAAAAGCTTGTCCAGACAGCCGTCATTCCTCTTCACCTGCACGAGTTGTCGGATCTTCTTTCCCAGCAGGCATCGGGGCATCCAGTCTAGGTAGTTCCGGTACGAGCTCCTGGAGGTCGGGGCGGTAGAACGCTTGGAATGACACCATCAGTTCAAGCGGCTCTTTTTCAGCACTTGCTTCCCGGATTTCTTCGGGTGTACCGAGTTCGATGGATTGTACTACAAAAATACGCTCCGTTGCTTCCACTTCACGGATGAATCGATCCATCTGATCATAAGAAGATGCTGTCAACCCGACTTCGACGGTCAAGCGTTTTAGAGCAAGTTCGGGATCTTCCGTACCAGGTTCTACTGATTCACCCGCTTCAATAGGTGCCTCACTTAGTTCATCCTGAGCCAACGTCACATTCGTTATCAATGCCTCCGACTTCACCTCGGCTTTTTCAAGTTGAAGGAGCAACAGGTCCTCGAGTGGTAGGACAGGAACTTTCCGTTGCAATGGACGGGAACTATTCGACTGTTCAACCGGCTGGGACGCCACTTGCCTCTGTAACTCAAAGAGCACTTCCCGCTGGTCCGCGAGTGAAGTGATGACTCTCGTATTCTCTTCCCTTGCAGGCGCATAGAGCTGAAACCAGCTGTAACTGACGAGCACTGCGAAAAAGAGGACGGCAAGAATGAGAAGAACGATGTCTTTCTGACGTTTAGTTAGACTCCGCATCGGACCCCTCCTCTTCCGGAACAGTAGATTCATTGCTATCAGCATCATTTGCTGGTGGTTCAGTAGTTTCGTTGTTTTCAACAGTTTCTTCAGGAAGCGGAGGAGCCGCCCCATCGATCACTTGGCGTCCATCTGTAAAGAAAATGGTATACGTCGCTAGATAACGAGGTAACCAGTTGCTCACGACACCCTCTTCCTGATCGATTTCTTCGGCTTCGATCGATTCGATCGATGCAGTCTCCACTAAGTCAGATGACATTATGCGAGTTAAGTAGTAAGCTGCTTCCGTCTTATCATCAAACTGGATTTCAACTGTCGCTTGATGAGGTGCCGCAAATGCAAGCGAACGGAAAAAACCGCGTCGCGGAAGTTGTGCGACAAGGTCTTCAAGCAACGGAGCCGTTTCATAGCGATAGTCTTCCACCCATTTCACACTTGCAGCAAGCTGATCATGAGATTGGGCAGTATCCGAGCGATCCAATTGGCCGGACAGCTCAGATTGAGTCTCTTGAAGTTTCACCAATTGGTTGTCCAAACGCTCCGTATCCGAGGTCATACTCCGTGTAAGAAAAAAGAAAATGAGCCAGAAAAGAAGCGCCGCGCCGATAAACGCAAGCGCAGCGTAGAGGAGGCCGGAGCGCTCCTTCTCCTTTTCCGGCAATAGGTTAATGTCGACTAGCATGGTGCACCTCTTTCAGCGCCAATCCGATCGTCCGATTGAACGACGCAGGGACTATCCCGCCATCTGTAAATGAAAGCGGCTCGGGCAACAGCGGGCCTGCCACCACATTCAGACGTTCGGATACTTGACTCAGCAGCTCGTCTATTTCCGCATACTCACCATTAAAGAGGAGATGCGTAATCGTCGCACTGCCGTTCCACATATTATAGCGATAAAAATTCACGAGCTTTTCAAGCTCCTGGACAATCGCACGAGGAGACAATCCATTGGATACTGTCGATAATTCAGTCGCCGACACATCGAGTTCCGTGGCATTCTCCAAATCGACAGGACGCATGAATTGCGGATAGTGTTGATGGAAAATCGAGACGACGAGTTTTCCTGCGGTAAGATCAGCTAAAAGAACATGCTCGTCCCCCGTGAACTGATGTTTTTCATGCGCCAACCGATAAAGTGCGAGCGGTGCAATGTCCGCGACGGCAGGTACCAATTTCGCTTCTGTTAACGCGGTCTCATATCCAGTGAGCACACTTTCCTTGGAAGCGATCAAAATCGCTTCACGAGTTTCTTCATTCGGCAAGTAGGGCACCACGTCAAAAACCGGATCATCGAACGGCAAATAGATCGACGACCCGATTTCTATGAAAAAGTGCCCTTTGAGTTCATCTTCCATGACGTCTTCCGGATATGGCACTTTCCGGATCATGACATATGTATCGGGCGCAAGGAACTGGACACTGCGTTTCGCAATGCCCCATTCCTTCGCAAGCCCGTCGAGCACAGTCGCCAAACCAGCTGTATCCACCACACGACCGTCATGGACGGTGTTGGGCGGAAGTGGTATTTCCACCGCCTCTTCCACGGTTAATGGATCTCCCGCTTTCAGCTTTACGTAGCGCACGGCGTCTTCTTCAATTGTAAGTGAGATGGGCCGCTTTGGGCGGGAGAATGGGAATGGCATGGGTTGGCTCCTTAGTGAATGATTAATGATTAATGATTAATAATGAAAATAAATCAGTTACTATTTGATATTATGAATTAGGGACTTTAACATCGTTACCACTTAATGTGATTTGTTCACTTGTTGCTTTAGTAAAAGTTACACTTACATTTTTAGAAGTACCCGTGCCTGAAATTTTTAAAGCTTTGTTAGTGCCTTCTTTATAAACCTTTGCACTTGTGTCTTTATTAAAAGAAGCAGTATCTTCTAAAAACCCTTCTTCTACGAGCTTTACCAGAGTTACACTAACAACACCTGCATTTCCGTCATTCCCCGTATTACCTTCCGCAAAATATATGTTTGCTGCCGATAATACAGTTTGAGCGTCTGCTTTAACAGCTTTAATTCTACTATTCTCAATAATACTTCCAATTGAGGGTATAGCAATCGCCGCAATAATACCCAAAATCACAATAACTGCGAGTAGCTCGACGAGTGTCAGACCTTTTTCATTTTTCAACTTCTTCTGTAAAAATTTCTTCATTTCTTATTCCTCCTTAGTGTACGTGCTTTTGTTCCTGTTGTCAGTATACCAAAAGTTCTGGTCGAGAGGAACTATTATTCTACTAATTTATAAAATTTTAATGGACTTTAAGTTTTACTTGTTACAAATTATCTATCTCGTTAAATAGACTGAACATCGGCAGTAAAATTGCGAGGACAATAGTCCCAACTAATCCTGCTAACAGCACAATCATAATCGGCTCGATAAGTGCTTTCAGTCTTTCTGTCGACGCATCGACTTCGCTTTCGTAGAAATCCGCAACTTTCGCAAGCATGGCATCCAAAGATCCAGTTTGCTCTCCGATTGCAATCATATGAGGAATGAGCGGTGGAAACGCCCAATGCCCTTCCATCGGCTCGGTAAGAGACCCTCCCCGCTCCAATGATTCGCGTGACTTTACAAGCACTTTCCGCACGACTTCATTTTCGATCACTTTTTCTGTCATTGAAATTGATTGCAAAATCGGAACTGAACTCGAGAACAAAGAACTAAGCGTTCGAGTTAACGTTGCCAGTAAAGATTTTTTCACAATATCCCCGAATATCGGCAGACGAAGTAAAATCGTATCGAGCATCATTTTTCCAGCAGGATTATTTCGGATGAGATAAAACCCGATTGCAATCGCTGCGACGGTCATGACAATTACATACCAATAGGACAGAGCAAAATCACTTGCACTCATGACAAAGCGTGTCAGCATCGGTAATTCTCCACCTACACTGGCGAACAAATCCACGAACATCGGCACGACAAAGGTCAGTAAGAAAATGACAACTCCGACTGCTACAATTCCAACGACTACTGGATAGGATAGTGCAGACAACACTTTTTGTCGGGTCTTATACGCTTTTTCATAGTGGATCGCGAGCCTGTCCAGTGCATCATCCAGTGTGCCTGACAACTCACCGGCTTTGATCATATTCACGACGAGTGGTTCGAACGCTTTCGGGTGCTTTGCAAATGAATCCGACAACGCTCCACCAGTTCGTAAATCTTCATTCACTTCTGTCAAAATCTTTTTGAACTGTTTTCCTTCCACTTGGAGTGCCAAAATCCGAATTGCCTCGACGATGGTTACTCCAGCACGGAGCAATGTTGAAAACTGACGCAAAAACATGATGAAATGCTGGCGTTTTACTGGTTTTCCAATTTGTATTTCTTTTGTAAGCGTTGTTTCTGCTTGCTCCGTTAAGTTTTTCACACGAATCCCGTCGCGTTTCAACTTCAACGCCGCTTCTCTTTTGTTGTCCGCCACTACAATTCCTGATCTGACAGACTTTGCATCTCGTCCATCGTATTTAAAACGAGCCACGATTAAGATTCCTCCTGCAAGTATGGTTCAGCGATATCATAACTGATCACTCCGCCATCCAATAACTCTTTAACAGACGTACTCATCATATGCATCCCCGCAGCTCGATTCGTTTGAATAACATTCGGGATCTGATGAACTTTTTCTGAACGGATCAAGTTTGCGATTGCGGCATTTTTAATCATTAGCTCAGTCGCAGCTCGTCTACCCGATAGATCCCTAGTAGGTAACAACCTTTGAGATAAAACCGCAGTCAACACACCAGCGAGCTGGACACGGATTTGAGCTTGTTGGCCATGAGGGAACACATCGATAATCCGGTCAATCGTCGATGCAGCGCTCCAAGTATGAAGCGTAGCAAGTACTAGATGCCCGGTTTCTGCAGCTGTAATCGCAGTTGAAATCGTCTCCAAATCCCGCATCTCACCAACAAGAATGACGTCTGGATCTTGACGTAACGCAGCACGCAGACCATCTGCGAATGAATCCGTGTCAAAACCGACTTCCCGTTGGTCGATGATACTTGAACCGTGACTATGCATATACTCGATCGGGTCTTCTAGCGTCAAAATGTGCTTCCTTGAGGTTTGATTCAAATAGTCAATCATCGAAGCTAACGTTGTAGACTTACCGGATCCCGTCGGTCCAGTCACAAGGATAAGTCCTTGCTTTGTGTCCGCCAGAGATTTTAAAATGCCCGGCATTTGCAGAGACTCAATTGTCGGAATATCCGTTGGAATCGTACGAAACGCAAGAGACGTCACACCGCGCTGTTGAAATGCATTGACACGGAAACGTGCAACATTGGGTAGCTCATATGAATAGTCAATCTGCCCTTGTTCCTTAAATTCAGTGAATAATTTATCAGGGATTGTCGCTTCCGCAACCCCCATCGTAAATTGTTCATCTATCGGTTCACTCCCGAAACGTTTCAAATCTCCGTTAATCCGAAAGACAGGTGGAGAATCTATCGTCATGTGAATGTCAGAAGCATGACGTTCAACCGCTTTCGTCAGTAACTCATCGATCTGTTGTTTCATCATGATATCCCCTCCTTATTCAGGCAAAGCAACGCGAAGCACTTCTTCCGTCGTTGTCAATCCTTCCTTCACTTTATTCAGCCCATCATCGATCAAAAAGATCGTTCCACTGTTCACTGCGGCTTCGCGCATTCTAGCCGGAGTCGCGTTGCTGTTGATCAATTCCCGCATCGCCTCGTCGATCAGCAGCACTTCGTGAATGGCAACACGACCTCGATAACCAGTCATATTACACGAGGCACACCCGGACCCTCGGTTGATTTCCCCTATGGTTATGCCGCGTTTCGCAAAAATTTCCTGTTCCCGTGTCGATGCCGGCATCCTTTTCCCGCAGTCCCTGCACACCTTTCGAATGAGGCGTTGCGCCACTACTGCGTTGAGAGATGCTGTGACAAGAAACGGTTCCACACCCATATCGAGCAACCTGGTGATGGAAGCGACAGAATCATTTGTATGAATGGTACTGAGTACTAAATGTCCAGTCAGAGAAGCACGAATGGCAATCTCAACCGTATCCCGATCACGGATTTCGCCGACCATGACAATATCAGGATCTTGGCGCAGGATCGACCGCAGACCTGTCGCAAAGGTCAGCCCTACGTTTTGATTGACCTGGATTTGGTTGACACCTGAAAGCTGATACTCGACTGGGTCTTCAACGGTAATGATATTGACTTCTTCGCTATTCAATTTGTTCAGTGCCGCATATAGCGTCGATGACTTCCCAGATCCCGTCGGACCCGATATGAGTACGATGCCATTCGGCCGATTGATTTCCGCTAAAAACCGTTCCAAATTCAACGCATTGAATCCGAGTTTCTTCAAATCACTCAATGAACTGCTCAAATCCAAAATCCGCATGACAATCTTTTCTCCGAAAATAGTAGGTAACGTCGATACCCGCAAATCGATTGGACGGAAATCGATCGTTGTCTTAATACGCCCGTCTTGGGGCAGACGCTGTTCAGTAATATCCAAGTTAGCAAGAATCTTGATGCGAGCGGTCAACATGCCTTGCATATGCTTAGGCAGAACACGCTCTGTCTTCAACATGCCGTCTAACCGGTAGCGGATGACGAGCTCATTTTCCTGCGGATCCAAATGGATATCACTCGCTTTTTGAGTGACCGCAGACACCATCAACTGATTCACCAAGCGGACAATCGGAGAATCGAGATCGGTCAGTTCTTCTTGCTGCTTCGTTTCTTCAGGCTGATCAATGAAAATATCTTCGAACGATTCATCTTCGTAATACTTGGAAATCGTCCGGAGAATGTCGTCTTTAGAAGCGATCGCCGTTTCGATATGGAAACCGGTTGATAAACGCAGATCTTCTATTGTCAAATAGTCCATCGGATCGCTCATCGCAACGAACAACCGATCGCCGTCCGCTTTCAACGGAACCAGTAAATTACGCTTCGCAAAGTCCTTATGTACGATATTGAACAATTTCGGATCAAACGGATACCTGAACAAATTGATATGAGGAATCCCGAGTTGGAATTCCAATACTTCGATGAGTTGTTGTTCTGTAATATATCCCCGCCCAAGCAAGGCATCGCCAAGCCGTTGGTCCCGAGGCTTTTCCGCTAATGCCATGTCGAGCTGAACATCTGTAATCAGTCCGGACTCGACGAGTAAATCCCCTAACCGTTTTCGTGGTACCGCCATTGAAACTCCCCCTCCAAACCAGGTGTTACTCGATCAAATTACCGCCTTTATCGTACAGATATCCTTCTTCTCCAGGTTTTGCCATTGGCTTTCCGTCATCAGGATCTGCAGAATCACCAGGCTTGCCAGATGGTTTACCGTTTCCTGAAGGCTTCTCTTCAGTAGAAGAATCACCACTTGAATCCGGCTTGGTATTTGGATCATTTCCTGTACTCGCATTGCCGTTGTCCTGTGAGGAACCGGAATTATTTACCTCCCCATTGTCTTGGGAAGAATCAGCTCCAGGCTCAGTCGTACCTCCCGTGTCTGCTTCGATTAACGGCAGCTGTTCCACACGGGAAACCGGAGGATAAAAATCTTCCGATACAGGTTCGGTTGTCAAAAGAGTGCCGTCTTCAAAGATTTCACGCTGCACAATCACTTCGAATCCATCTCTGCCCGACTCTGCAACACGGACTTGTCCTCGTGAGAGATCTTCACTATATTGAACGACTGTTTTCGGATCGAATGTATTCGTATCCGCCACGTATGGCTTGTATTCATGACGAAGAGGCATCCCTTCGATGGAAATGTTCAGGGATCCACTTTCCCATTTTGCATGCATTGTATAAGAAGTGTAATTCGGATTCGTCATGACATAATCGAGCCCAAGCTGCGTATTAATGGCCGCTTCGAATCCGGGTTCCACCCCTTGCGTGAGTTCTCTTCGGATTGAACGTTCTTCAATCCAGAAGTTCGTCTGTAACGAAGCACGATAAAGGGTGGACGCAAGAATCGTGAGTTCTTCTACATCCAATAAGCCTGGCTGCGTGTTTTCAATGAATTCAAGTAATGAAAAAGGGGTTTTCGGCTCCAGTTCACTACCATCCAACTTACTGATCAACTCGAGCATCGGAGCGGTCAAACCGTCAATTTTAATGGAAGCAGACGCAATTTCAGTAATTGGCTGCGTCGATTCGAGAAAATCTGTTAAAATTATGGATTGTGGCATGATTCCTGATTCCAATTTCTCACTAATTCCGCTGGCGATCGATTGGAGTTCCGATTCATTGATTGTAAGCATCGGTAACTGCTGCTGCAACAACGTGCTAAGCCCATCTTCAGATACCGTCGCAATCAGTGAATTCTCCGCTTCGGATTTAGCTTGTTCAATCGTTGCGGTAGGGTTATATTCGACTAACTCTACAGGCAACGGAATCGTTGCATCTTGGTAGAGTAAATCCGCCTGCAGTTTATCTTGCATCCCTAACAATTCGGACGTCAGCTTCACTTCAGCTTCTTGATCCGTCTGTTTCGAAAGGTTAAACGGCCCTGCGTATGTATGGTCACCAAACCGTTTGCCGAATAAGAGGTTTTCCGCAAAAAACGCCCCCGCCGTGGCAATTCCAAAAAACAGTAAAGAAGCGCCCATGATGCTTAGAAAATAAGTGATGACTGTTCGATTACCCACGTACTGGACGCCTCCCCTCAGAATTATTGTTTCGTTCAATCATGCGATTTCGCTTCCTGCTGCTTCACAAGCAAAACTGCTGTCGCGAAGGATAAGCCTAGGATTACTAGCAATGCATACCAGATTGACATTGTCTGTGAAACTAGCATTGCCAGGAATGCAGTGGATGATCCTAGGAGGATGAACTGAATCACGATTGCTGGCAAACGGTTGGATCTAATAAGCAGGGATATGATTACATAGAATAACAGCGAAATTATGAGCAAGAGTAGATAAGGTATCATGTTGAACCTCCGACAGATTGTTGATAGGTGACGTCAATAGATGGTGATTGCCATTTTTCTTTAGATACATCACTCGAGTTGAAAATTTTACATTTTTCCAATACTTCACTAGCACTTTTTAATTTTGCTATATTTTTTTGGTTTCCATTTAAACTTTTGTAAGTTAATTTATTCCAATAATATAACATGCTATCTTTATCAATACTCAAAGTTTTCCCAACCGAGAGAGATCCAGCAATACAAACTTTACTCTCTTCAATATCAAGATGCCCCTTAATCGTTGCGTCCCCATTGACTACCAGTTGGGACTCTTCAAATTCTATATTACTATCTATATCTATTTTTCCATTTACCACCATAAGTGTATCTTCCACATCATTCATATTTTTAGCACTAAAGGACCCATTAATATACAAGTGTGAATCTTCAAGATCATTCATATTTTTCACATGAAAGGGCCCATTTGAAAAGATAGTCGATTCATCTATTTTAACGTTCCCTTGTTTCTCATTCATATATCCCTTTGGGAAAAAGATTGTAGACTCCTCTATATCTTTAATGTAGAAATTGTTTCCAGCTGTACATTTTTTACCTTTTATTTTGCTTTCGAGGCATGGAGAATTAGGTTCATTTCCGGGATAAAGATTGTTAATATTAATAACACTGTTACCAGCACCTTGGGATGGCAATTCAGAAGTATTTTTAGGATCAAAAGTTATGGTTTTAAATTCCTGAGTAAAATTTAAACGTTTCACAATTTCTGCATTTCGGTAAGTTCCTCGAACTGTACCAGTGACTTTAACAGAAGTTCCCTCTGAAGCTTTTTCAACTTTCAAGTTCTCAGGAAAAAAAGTATAATCTTGATATATACCAAACTTGTCTAATGTACCATTTACCTTTTGTATACCATTCTTCATTTTAGTAAGCAGCAAATCATTTATTGATTTTTGTACTAAAACATAATCGACAGCCACAGCCTTTCCATTATTACTATTTCCAGAAGAATTGCCTTTGTTTTTTTGGGCTTCAATTAACCGGTTTGCTTCAACTTCCAATTCAGGAATGTTATCATAATAGATATTAGAAAAATAATTTTTATAGTAATCCATTCCAGTTTCGGCACTGATTACTGTTAAATGATTTTTGTCTACAGCCTGCTCTTGTTTCGCATTACTAATAGAACCTCTTAGGAAGACTGCTGTTAAGATCGTGATGAAAACAATAAGAAGTAAGACCAATAACAACGCATATCCAGTTTCATTTCTTACTCCCCTCACAATATCCACTCCTAACGTTCACTTTTAAATCTAGTAATAATCGTCGGTATTTCAACTATCATTTTGTTATCAACTGTTTTTACATAGAAACCTTCTAGATTCAAGTCTTCTTGCTTGGGTTCTATAACTTCATTCATATCCGGCCCATATAAGAGTTTTTCACTTTCTATCTCTAAATATTTTGATTTAGTCACGCAATCAATTAATTCAATACTGTTTTTATTTATTATTATTTGATAGCATATCCGCTTCCTATGCTCCTGTTGTATTTTTGTAATTACTGTATTAGCTTCTTGCTGCAATTGTAATTTGGTAGTCTCGACAACATTGTGTCTCATGCTTACGCTCATGGATGTCCATATTATTCCAGTTACAAGAGAAATTAAAACTAAGACAGCAAGTAACTCAACGAGTGATAGTCCTGACTCATTTTTCTTCAAACCCATGCTCCCCTTTTAGTTACTTTACCTGGATATAACCAAAAGACTCACTAATTATCCGGTCATTTTTTAATACATAAACTTGGATTCTATGTAGCCTAACCACTCCAGATTTCAATGTCTCTCCTAATTTCGGACCTTCATCTGGTGTTTTTTTAATTTTAATTATAGTAACTGTCTTACTATCCCTTCTCTCTGTCCACCAATCTCCATCACTTATAAATCGGTTATCGGACAAATCGGCTATTTTCCATTTAACTTTTCTATATTCCTCCAAAACAACCCGAGCTTCATTCATTGTCTCCAACTTCGTCTCGGTCCGGTTATTAAATAGTGTCATTTGAGGGAAAATCGTCATGAACGCAACAAAAACTATGCCTAATATCACAAGTGAGGCGAGAATTTCAACTAAAGTCAGTCCAGACTCTTCAGTGGTTTTACATTTAATCACTTATCTCACACCTCAATTCGTTCCTTTTGCCTATCTCTAGCATAACGGAGTGTTCCTCTGAGTTCAATAGAGTTCTTTTCTTAATTGTTACAAAAAAAGACTGCAAACGCAGTCTTTTGATGTGAATCCATTTTATATAGTCTCCATGGGTTTTGCCAATTCTCCTTCATACACCCCAATACGGTTCCTTCCTGCCTGCTTCCCCCCAATATAGAGGGCCCGATCTGCATTTCTCAACAAACTACTTTCTAAATTGGTATCCTCCGGAATAGCGGACACACCCAGACTTACAGTCAGGTTAACAACTACTGACCCAACGTCTTGAGATAGGTCGGGAGTAATCTCAAAGCTATAGTGTTCCACTTCTTGTCGTATCCGTTCGGCAATGATGACCGCTTCCTGTTTTGTATAATCAGGAAGAAGCAGAACAAATTCTTCGCCTCCATAGCGGGCTAATGTACGGTCATCCGTATCATATTTTTTAAGAATTTGAGCAAATGTACATAAAATGTCATTACCGCTTTGGTGCCCGTAAGTATCATTGATAGATTTGAAGTGATCAATATCCAAAATGATGGCAGCTAGATTAGAAATTTCTTTCTTACTGATACGGTTTGCTTCCTCCTGAAGTTTGGTAGTCAAATACCTGAAATTGTGAAGTTTCGTTAAACCACAGATTTCCCCTTTTTTAATCGTACGTTCATAATGGACCGCTTTTAAAACCGCAGCTTCAAAATACCCGGTAAGCAAATCGACCATTTTCTTATCCAATTCTTCAAAAAAGTGCTTTCTAAAAGAAGTCATCACAAGATATCCTTCTATTTGTCCAGCTCGGTTTATCGGAGCGATCATGACACTTTCAACTGCTTGACTAAATTGGAATTGCTTCAATTCAGTAAGTTCTTTTGATTTTGCATAAGTTTTTATTTGGCTTATAGGGAGTTCGCTTATGATCTTCGTTTCAAAGTTAAAAAATTGCGGGGTCCTGGTTAATGAACCCGCTTCAACACTAGATAGAAGAACTAAAAATTCACCTTTTCTCAAGTCCAACAAGTATGCTTGATCGTAATTCACGACATTTCTAATTTTCTCTATGAATATATCCAATACTTCGAGGGTGCGAAGACTATCTGTTAACTGATGACCGATTTCTACGGCCGAAGAAATTTTTTTGTTCAAACTTTCTGAGGAGAAATACATTTTGAATATAAGAAGCATAAGCAAAAAAGGCACGCCTAGCAATATGACAGATTGGATACCTAGTTTGTTCGCTAACAAACTATAGGAAATCGCTAGAGGAAGAACAACGAGGGTTGTTACAAAATCCCAAAGAGCCACGGTAAAGAAACCTTCTGTACCCGCTTTTTCAAATTTTAGGAACAGGTAGATGACAATGTTATTAAGAATACTGTAGGATAATGCGTAAATTAAGCCCGTCCAAACAAGTTGCCAAGGATTCGCGATTGCGTTAACCACTCCTCCTGAATAGAAGAACATGATTGCGCTTCCTATTGAAACGATCGCAAACATTAAGGAATTCGTTAAGAACCGGTATGCTGCCGGCAGAGGAGATTTCGTTGAAATTTGAAGCACGATAATAGCCGCCTGCATGAAAAGCATCTCGGTAAGTAGTCCATGCTGAAAAAAGATGGTGAAGATTATCCATCTTTCAAGCGCGATATAATCCCCTAATATTTTTAATGGAAAAGCCATTGTCAAACATAAGATAATAAAATTTATCAAAACAAATAAACTTTTGCTATCTTGAGATGGAAAATTGAAGTAAATGTAATAGAAAGAGACCGGAACCACTGCCAGCCACATTAATAACACAATCCATTGCTTTTGTGGTGTGATATTCACTCCGGTCCCTCCTTCCGATTTTTCATTTTACATAGGACGCAACCCGGTCGCGTCCAGCTTGTTTAGCTCCAATATACAAAGCTCTATCGGCATTTCGCAGTAAGGTCATTGCTTCGTCAGTATCTTCCAATGCAGATGAAACACCGAGACTGGACGTAATCTTTATTATTATTTCTTCATTAGCATTCGATAGTCCTGCAGAAAGGCGCATAGGTTCATTGCGAATTTCATGACAGAGTGATTCAGCAAAACCAACTGCTTGTTCCTTAGAAAAATCCGGAAGTAAAAAAACGAACTCTTCCCCTCCATACCGCGCTAACGTTCCATCCGTAGGCAATTTTTCTGCCAACAATGCCGAAAACTGCTTTAATATGGTGTTACCACTTTCATGTCCATACGTATCATTCACTTGCTTAAACCGGTCGATATCCAACATCACCAAAGACAGATTACTGAAAATCCCCTGACTAAGCAATTCCATGGAAGTTTCCAGCTTTTCCTCAAAAGCCCGGTAGTTATACAAACCCGTTAATGCACATCGATCACTGACACGGTGTGCTTCTTCAATGTATCTGGATTTTTCTAAAGACACCATGAAATATGAATTCAAAAGATCTAAAATTCGCAAGTGAACGTCTTTAAAGGCATTCATCCTCGCATGTCCCAGGATCAATACACCTTCCGTCTTTTGATTTCGTATCATCGGCATGCACAACAAGCTTTCAATTCCCTCAGGTGCCAGCTTCAAAGACTTACTTATCCACTCTTCTCGGCGGGAATATAAGCGTGGCTCATTTGTAAAGAGCATTTCCCCTGCAATACCTTCGCCCCTAAGCACTGTCCCATCTATTATGGGTACTTGTCGGCCACCGACGAATAAATGAGTCATTTCAAGCCAATCATCCATGTGTTTAAACAAGTATACATATTCAACATTAAACATAACGGCAGTTTTAGATAAATACTCTGTAATCACTTTTTCTTCTTCCGTAATTCTTGCTATCTGTTGACCGATTTCACCAGCTTCCTTGATAAAGTCATTCAAATCCTCTGTCTGTGTGTTGATGCGAATAACTATCGTAATAAAAAAGAAAGGAATAGCCAGAATCAGGAAACCTATGAGCCCATAATATTGGAGAAGGTAATAAAGGGAGATCGACAATGGAACTACCACAATCATGCGGAAATAATGCAATATGGTTTCTCTTAGAGAATTTCTTCTCATTCTGCCCGTAAGTCTGCTGTATAATTTAAAAATCCAATCATACTGAAGCGAATAGACGAGCTGATAGAAGAGCACCCTGAATGCTAACATCCAAAATGATGTACTGCCCGTTTCACCGCCTGCAAGAAAATATGCGACAGCCCCACTCACTGATAGAACAAAATAAGCTAGTGAGTTATATAAGAAGCGGTATAAGAGATCACCGGAGTTCCTGCGCGATAAGACGGCAATCGCTACTATAAACTGGGTAGTCAATAATTCAGTAGTTAGCCCGTACAATATGAAAATCGGCAAAGTGAACCAGACAAAAAGGATAACAGGTTTTCCATTATAGATAATAGGAAAGTAAAGGCTGAGAAACCCTAATAGGATTGAAAAAAGCAACCATGTCCAATTCAAGTTGTCAGGGGGTTGGGTGATGAGAAGATACGCAATGCCGGTCGGCACAACAAATAACCACGTTAAGAATAGAAGTACCAATGGCCGGTCTTTCCACTTCATCTTCTTCATCCTTCCACTCCCCGCCAATCACACGGAATTTTCTATCTATTGATAATTACAGTATATGAGTCCTTAGGCTGTTTAGCAAGTATAAAGATCCTGAGACTATTTTCTTTCTGTGTAGGCCTTTAGATAGTATTATAGACTCACAATCTTCCTTTGTCACCTTTTTATTTCCAAATTCACATTGATCGTATACGTATTGTGCAGTCGCCGCGCCAGGTATTTCAAACTCAATAAAGGAAAACGAATGCGCAACGGGCAATAATTCGTTGAGTGTCGCTTTGATCTCCTTATTTGCCATCATCCCGATGACGAAATCAAACTTTTCTCCAGGGAATTGCTCTTGAACCGTCCGTCTAAGCATCGCGGCTGCGGCTGGATTATGAGCTCCGTCAAAAAAAACACCGGGGGCGACTTCTTCGAATCGATAGGAGAGCTGTGCGGTTGCAATCCCCGCTTGAATCGCTTCAGCCGAAAGTTGTAGCCCTGTGGCGCAAAGCGCTTCTATCGCAACCGCTGCATTGACTGCTTGGTGGGGACCTTTCATCCGTCTATGCGGAATTGTAAGGTGCAGATTTCCTTGGAACTGTTCAGGTGCCCCTTTTTCCATGCGGAAGTCTTGTCCATAAATCATCAGATCACAGCCAACCTCTTCCGCAACTCTTTCTGCCACTTGATTAGCTTCCTCTTGTAATTGGCCACAGACAGCGGGCACCCCTTTTTTAAATATCCCTGTTTTATGCCAGGCAATCTGTTCGATCGTGTCACCAAGGAATCCGACATGATCTTTTGCGATGGATGAAATCACGGAAACCATCGGTGTTATCACATTTGTACTGTCAAATCTCCCACCCATACCGCATTCGATGAGGACAACATCCGGCTGCAGGCGGTCAAATGTGACAAATGCAGCTGCTGTTAAGAGTTCAAAGTCTGTCAACATGCCGTCAAGCCCTGCATCTTTAATTCTTTGGAAAGAAGCTGTCAACTGCTCTTCTGTAATATTCTCGCCATTGATCCGGATTTGGTCATGGATATCCACCATCGCTGGCGAAGCGAAAACTCCCGTGCTGATTCCAGCCTCATGAAGGATGGACTCCATAAAACAAATGGTAGATCCTTTTCCATTGGTGCCAGCGACGTGAATTGCCCTCAGATTTTCTTGTGGCGATCCAAGGATGTCCATCGCGTGTTCTATTGCCGCGAGACCTGGTTTTATCACATTATCACTTGTGATATTCACACTTTTCTTATACTCTTCCAACTTCGGTATCATACCTAATCCCCACCTTATGCTAAACTAATAGTCAATAGCCTCGAGAAGGCTTTTCTTAAGAGTATAGCACGAGAGAGAAGGGGTCCATTTGAAAAGTGGCTGGATAATTTATAATGGAAGTTTAGTGAATAATAAATTCCGGGATCAGGCGGAGCTCGTACAAGAAGCCGCCTACCGAGCTGGAATTTCCGCATCTATTTACAAAAATTACGAAGTGTTCATGGATGTGACCGCAGAAATTGAAATACTGCCTGATTTCGTCGTGTTTTTAGATAAGGATATCGTGCTGGCGACGTTTTTGAAGTCCCTTGGTATTCCTGTATTCAATGATCCGGAAGTGATTGAGCGCTGTGACAACAAAACAAAACAAGCAATTACTTTGGCGTATGATGGGATCCCGATGCCACGGACGATTGTAGCGCCGAAAGTATATCGGAACTTCACAATACAGGATAGCGGCTACTATGAACGCGTTTTACAGGAACTTGGTCTTCCGATGATTATTAAGGAAGCACGCGGCTCTTTCGGAATGAATGTCTATTTGATCGAAACTGTTGAGCAGTTCTATGAGAAAACGGATTCTTTGCGTGGGGTTGACCATTTATTCCAAGAGTTCATCGCTTCCAGTCGCGGACGCGATATTCGTGTGAATGTCGTCGGGGACCGAGTTGTCGCTGCGATGTATCGACATTCCGAGACGGATTTCCGTGCAAATATTACGAATGGCGGGATTGCGGAGACAGTGGAATTGACGGATGCCCAAATCGATGTCGCTTTACGTGCTGCGAAATCGGTAGGCGCAGTTTTTGCAGGAGTGGACTTATTGTTCGGCGTTAACGAAGAACCGCTAGTTTGTGAAGTGAACGCCGCTGCCCATATTCGCAATATCTATAACGTTACGGGTATCAATGTGGCGGATGCGATGATTGAGTATATTTTAGAGGTGATTGCGTGAAGGGGTATATCTATTATGACGAGGTAGATGCGGTTCGAAATCGTTGGTTCATTGATGAGCTCATTAAAGAAGGCACTGAGAAACAGTTGGATGTTGAATTATTGACGGGGGATGCAGACCTTCCTGATGATGCGAAATTCGTCCTTTATCGAGGCAGGGACTTTGGCAAAAGCCGTCAGTTCGAATCAGATGGTATTATTGTCATTAATCGCAGCGAGGTAAATCGTATAGCGAACGACAAAATCCAGACCTGTGAGCTCGCAGCTATTTTGGGGATTCCAGCGATCCCCACGAGGCGGTTGAATTCTTCTCTGGACGTTCGGGAATACCCCGTTATTATAAAAACTTCAGATGGGCACGGTGGCGCTGAGGTACATTTATGTACGACTGAAGCTGAGGTGGATGAAATAGTCGCTCACTATGCTGATCGACAGCTTCTGATTCAACCTTATATCGAGCATGGTTCCTCAGATGTCCGACTATATGTGATTGGCAATGAAGTGGTTGGGGCGGTAAAACGCACTGGTGTGGGAACTTTTAAAGCAAATGTCGCATTAGGCGGGACGGCCGAACGATTTGTTCCTCCCTCCCCTTTACGCGAGTTCGCAGTGAGGATTGCAAAAGCTTTGAAGAGTGACTATATCGGAGTGGATTTCATTCAGAATAAAGATAATGTCTGGTTGCTGAATGAATTGGAAGATCCTGTAGGGGCCAGGTCGCTTTATGAGACGAGTGAAGTGAATGTCGCGCGTGAAGTCATGCAGCATATATGCAGGAAAATCGAGAAAACCTTATGATGTGCGAGCCAGCACTTTATAAGGTTTTTTGCTGAGCAATCGCATTAGTTTGCTCAGTGTGATATTCGTTCTGCGACAGTTCTATGCCTTTGTCCATAAGCCAGGGAACTTTTCAATAACGGATGCATTTAGATTTCAATAAGGAGTTAATTGGTTTGAATTCCATTTTTAATATAATCCCACATGGACAGGTTGATGCTTTTTAGGCGTTATGAGCGTTTTTCATATTTTATGAGCTATTCCCGTGATTTATGAGCGATTCCCAGCGTTTATGAGCACTTTCAAAGTTTTATGAGCGGGTCTATGAGTTTATGATCACTTTTCCTGTTTTATGAGCGTAATTCGTGATTTATGAGCATCTCCCCAATAAAAATAAAGAGGGCTTTCGCTAGAAAGCCCTCCCTTACTTAAATCTCTTTCAGTTCTTCGATGCGGCGCTGAACAGCCGCTTGTTTTTCGAGATAATCTTGTTCTTTTGCTCGTTCTTCATCCACAACAGATTGAGGGGCTTTGGAAACGAAACGTTCGTTGGACAATTTACCTTGGACGCGTTTCACTTCGCCTGCCCACTTTTCCAACTCTTTACCGAGGCGTGCAATTTCCTCGTCGATATTGAGTAGACCTTCAAGCGGCATGAAGAGTTCTGCACCTGTAACTACTGCTGACATTGACTTGCCTGGAGCGTGCACGTCTACACCGATTTCCAGTGTTTCCGGGTTACAGAATTTCTCGATATACTGGCTGTTTGTTTTCAAGACAGCTGCTGTCGCTTCGTCTTTTGCAGTGATGTATAACGGTACTTGGCGACTCATTGGTGTATTCACTTCCGCACGGATCGTACGCACCGCTTTGATGACATCAGTCAACAACTTCATGTGTGTGGAACGCTCCACGTTCGTCAATCCAGCATCCGCAACCGGCCATGGGGCTACCGTGATGGACTCGCCTTCATGGGGTAAGTTCTGCCAAATCTCTTCCGTAATGAACGGCATCAGAGGGTGCAGCAGACGCATCGTATTATCGAGTACATATGCAAGAACCGAACGTGTCATACGCTTCGCTTTCTCGTCTTCTCCGTATAATGGCAATTTGGCCATCTCGATGTACCAGTCGCAGAAATCATCCCAGATGAAGTTATAAAGCGCACGGCCGACTTCACCGAATTCATAGCGTTCTGATAGCTTTGTCACGGATTCAATCGTTTCGTTGAGACGCGTTAAGATCCAGTCATCTGCAACGGACCGTTCGCCCGATAAATCGATTTCTTCATATCTCAACCCGTCCATATTCATCAACGCAAATCGGGAAGCGTTCCAGATTTTGTTAGCAAAGTTCCAGACTGCTTCAACTTTTTCAGTTGAGTACCGAAGGTCTTGACCTGGTGAAGAACCAGTTGCCAGGAAATAACGCAATGCATCAGCACCGTACTGATCGATGACATCCATCGGATCCACGCCGTTACCGAGCGACTTAGACATTTTACGTCCGTCTTCAGCCCGAACCAAACCATGGATAAGCACATCCTTGAATGGCCGCTGATCGGTAAACTCAATGCCTTGGAATATCATGCGGGACACCCAGAAGAAGATGATATCATACCCTGTAACAAGCGCATCTGTCGGATAGTAACGCTTGAACTCGGAGTCTTCCGTATCCGGCCAGCCCATCGTCGAGAACGGCCATAGTGCAGAAGAGAACCATGTGTCCAGTACGTCTTCTTCCTGATGCCAGTTTTCAATGTCTGCAGGCGCTTCTTCACCGACGTACACTTCTCCAGTTTCGTTGTGATACCAAGCTGGAATGCGGTGTCCCCACCAAAGTTGACGGGAAATACACCAGTCGTGAATGTTTTCCATCCATGTCAAGTACGTTTTCTCGAAGCGGTCAGGCACAAATGTCACTTTGCCTTCTGCTTGTTGCAGCTCAATCGCTTTTTCAGCAAGCGGCTGCATCTTGACGAACCACTGTGTTGATAAATACGGCTCTACAACTGCACCGCTCCGCTCCGAATGACCCACTGAATGGTTATGTTCTTCGATTTTAAAGAGGACGTCCATCTCCTGCAAATCTTGAACGATTGCTTTACGGCATTCGAAACGGTCCATTCCTTCGTATTTCCCAGCTAACTTGTTCATCGAGCCATCTTCATTCATCACGAGGATACGTGGCAGATCATGACGATTTCCGATTTCAAAGTCGTTCGGGTCGTGAGCTGGTGTAATCTTAACCGCACCGCTTCCAAAGTCCATTTCTACGTAATCATCCGCGACAATCGGAATTTCACGGTCGACAATCGGCAATTTCACGGTTTTTCCGATCAAGTGCTGATAGCGCGCGTCATCCGGATGAACAGCAACTGCTGTATCGCCAAGCATCGTTTCAGGGCGGGTTGTTGCAATTTCAATACTTCCAGTTCCGTCTGCCAGTGGGTAACGCATATGATAGAATGCACCCGCTACATCTTTATGGATCACTTCGATGTCGGATAATGCTGTTTTCGTTGCAGGGTCCCAGTTGATAATATATTCACCGCGGTAAATCAAGCCTTTATTATACAATTTGACGAATACTTCACGCACTGCACGTGACAGACCTTCATCCAACGTGAAACGTTCTCGTGAGTAATCCAGTCCTAGACCAAGCTTAGACCACTGTTCACGAATATGGCCTGCATACTCATCTTTCCATTTCCAAGTCTCTTCCAGGAACTTCTCTCGCCCTAGATCATATCGTGTCTGCCCACTGGCGCGCAGCTTTTCTTCCACTTTCGCTTGTGTCGCAATACCGGCATGGTCCATACCAGGGAGCCACAGCGCATCATAACCTTGCATGCGTTTCATGCGAGTCAAGATATCCTGTAGTGTCGTGTCCCAAGCGTGACCCAAGTGCAATCTGCCTGTTACGTTAGGTGGTGGAATGACAATCGTATACGGCTCTTTGCCACTCTCCGGTTGTGCTTTAAAATACTCACCTTTCAACCACCATTCATAACGATCTCTTTCAATCGTTTGCGGATCATACTTAGTCGGCATTTCCAACTGTTCTTTTTCTGTCATATCCATTCCTCCTCAATGTTAAGAAGTTGAGCTTTAAAGGGGTTAATTCACCGACTATATTCCGTTGATTGCAACAGCAGGCGGCAACTCCTGCAGTGTTAACCAACACGCAGCCCCTATAAAAGTCAACACAAAAAACCCCTTCGTCGTTAAAGGACGAAGGAGTCAGTTCGCGGTACCACCTTTATTCGCAGCCATGCAAGTAACGCACGGTGCCTCAATGGGAATAACGGCTTCTAACCGGCTTCCGCTACTGGAAAAAACGTTCACGGAAACTGCTGACGGGTGACTTTCAAACTGCCGATAATAGGTCCTTGCACCCTCCGGACCCTCTCTGGAAAAACCGACCGATCTACTCTCCCGCTAAACGCATCACTATACTGTTTCCAATAGTTTACCGGATGTATAGCGTACCCGTCAAGCCCGCTTTGAAAGGATGGTGTTATGAGAAGAGGTTACAATCCCTATTTGCTTCCGCCATGGCTCAGGAAATGCCGGTTTTACTGTAAAATGATCATTATTCCGATCTCTTGTTTCCAGCTCATCCGGTTACTGATCATCCCTACGACAGGAGATTTTTTACTCCTCTGTATCCTTTGCGGATGTTGTTTTTTATTCCACAAAAACATCATTTAATCGGAAGGATGTTACCGTAACATCATCTTCCAAATCGCTGATGAATGCGAGCATTTCATGGTCTTCGGAGTAGCCTAGCGAGGTTTCAATCAGATTCACGCTGGAACTGTCCAGATCTGCTGTAACCGCTGCAGTCGCCGTTTCTGCTTTTGGCGCTTCATCCTTATCATTGGACTTCGCATCAGCGACTTCGACTTCAGCCAATTTAGCCTCAACTGTCCACATCACTGTAAGGGTTCCATCATCCGTAGCGGATGCACTCGCCTCGATCACAGACGCTTTGAGTTGTCCGCCTGAACTTGTTGGCAGATCCACGAGCAACGGCACGGCGTACTCAAAATAACCCGATTTGTCTTCAACGTCCACATCATCGATGAGGATGGCATCCGCTTCTGAGGCTTCTGCTTGAGCTTCACCGTCAAATGCGACGTTGGCCGCTACATGATAAATCCCGGAAAGACGAACAGCATCCTCCGTCTGATGTTCCGTATATCCCGCGGTCACTTTCACTTCTTGTGCAGAAACCGGTTTCCCGTATTCTGCAGGAAATTGAAACGTCTCTGTTAATGTCCACTGTGTTGGTTCCATTGTTTTGCCGCCTCCTTTTATACGTAAGAGTATATGTCGGCATTTGCCATTACAGAACAATCGGACAAAGAAAAACAGCCTTTCCAAAGAGTTTCTTCTTCGAAAGGCTGTTTGAATTTTATTTTTTTAATTGACCGAATACCTTGTGGAAGGCGTCTACGGTTTTTGAAATGTGCTCTTCTGTATGTGCAGATGAGAGGAACATGCCTTCAAACTGGGAAGGCGGCAAGAAGATCCCTTCAGCAGCCATTAATCGGTAATATTCAGCAAATAGAGCCAAATCCGATGTCTTTGCAGATTCATAATCGATAACGTCTTCATTCGTAAAGAAGAAACCGATCATCGATCCAGCCCGATTCACTGTGTGAGGAATTCCATTTGCCGTTGCTGCTTCACGGAATCCTTTTTCAAGCTGATCGCCAAGTTTCATGAAGTGCTCATAAGACGACGGATTCAACCGCTTCAACGTCTCGATTCCAGCAGTCATTGCGAGCGGATTCCCCGACAAAGTTCCAGCTTGATAAACCGTTCCCGCAGGCGCAATGTGCTCCATGATTTCACGTTTACCGCCGTAAGCTCCTACAGGCAGTCCGCCGCCGATCACTTTACCGAGGCATGTCAAATCAGGAGTGACACCAAAATGCCCTTGTGCACAATTGTACCCGACACGGAAACCGGTCATCACTTCGTCAAAAATGAGAAGCGTTCCGTTTTCTTCTGTCAACTTGCGTAATTCTTCAAGGAAACCTGGCTGCGGCGGCACAACTCCCATGTTGCCTGCGACAGGTTCCACGATGACACCAGCGAGATCCTCTCCATACTCTTTAAAAGCGACTTTCAAACTTTCCAAGTCGTTATAAGGAACGGTGATCGTGTTTTTCGCAACGCCTTCAGGAACTCCCGGGCTGTCCGGCAGGCCGAGTGTCGCAACACCTGAACCCGCTTTAATAAGCAATGAATCCCCATGACCATGGTAACACCCTTCAAACTTCAAAATAAGATTCCGCTTCGTATATCCGCGTGCTAAACGCAATACACTCATCGTCGCCTCAGTACCTGAAGACACCATGCGCACCATTTCAATCGATGGGACACGGTCGATGACGATTTCAGCCAGTTCATTCTCGAGCAATGTGGGTGCACCGAAACTGGACCCTTTCACTGCCGCTTGCTGAATGGCAGATACGACACCTTCTTCAGCATGTCCTAAAATCAGAGGCCCCCACGATAACACATAATCGATGTATTCGTTGCCATCGATATCTGTAATGATCGCACCTTTACCGCTCTCCATGAAAATCGGATCCATATTGACTGATTTGAACGCACGGACAGGCGAGTTCACGCCGCCAGGCATTAGATCTACAGCTTTACTAAATGCTTGTTTTGAATTTGTATAGTCTCTCATTTTGTCTCCTCCAACCAACGAGCGGCATCTTTCGCGTGGTACGTCATGATCAGATCGGCACCTGCACGCTTCATACTAGTCAACGTTTCAAGGACGATCCGTTGTTCATCGACCCAGCCATTAAGGGCAGCAGCTTTCACCATCGCGTACTCTCCACTCACATTATAGGCAACCATCGGAAGCAACGTATTGTTTTTGACATCGCGTAAAATATCCAAGTACGACAACGCAGGTTTCACGATTAGGAAATCTGCGCCTTCTGCGATATCCGACTCTGCTTCACGCAATGCTTCCATGCGGTTAGCAGGATCCATTTGATATGCTTTACGATCACCGAACTGTGGTGTGGAATCCGCAGCGTCCCTGAATGGTCCATAATATGCCGATGCATACTTCACCGCATAAGACATAATTGGAATTTCTTCGAATCCTGCATTATCCAACCCTTGGCGGATCGCAGCGACAAAACCATCCATCATATTGGACGGCGCAATAATATCTGCTCCAGCCTCCGCCTGTGAAACAGCTGTCTTCACGAGCAACTCCAAAGAAGGATCATTCAGTACGCGTTCCCCATCGATGACACCACAATGTCCATGATCGGTATATTCGCATAGACACGTATCCGCAATGACAATCAGTTCCGGGTGGCGACTTTTCGCAAGACGGATTGCTTCTTGAATGATTCCGTGGTCATGGTACGCACCACTTCCAACAGCATCTTTATCACTAACAACGCCAAAGAAAATGACAGAAGGAATTCCAAGTGCCACTGCCTCATCCAGCTCTTCACCCAGTCGGTCCATCGAATGCTGATATATTCCAGGCATTGAAGGGATTTCGTTTTTCACATTCTCCCCTTCAATCACGAAAATCGGGTAAATGAAGTCCGTTGCTTGGAGATGCGTTTCACGAACCATAGCACGCATTGCAGCCGTGCTGCGAAGCCGACGGTGCCGGCGGAAATTCAAATTAGTCATCTGTCAATTCCTTCCTTTCGACTCGGCTAGCGTTCGCACGAGTTCAGGTAATGTATATGTTTCCGGCATAACGTGGACAGGCGCCCCCGCTTTATGAAGCGCCCGTTCCGTAATATGTCCGATCGCACCAATTGTATAGCCCGTCCATCCAATAGCAGGCGCCACATGTTCTTTAAACACAGAAACCGCTGAAGGGCTGGCGAACAGTACTGTAACTGATGAGGTATCTTTCACTAACTCAGCTATCTGATTTGCAGAAGAAACTTCCGGTAGGGTTTCATACACCGTCCATTCATCGACGAGTAACGAGAGTTCAGTTGAAATTAGTGTACCGGCTAAATTGCCTTTAATGAACAGTGCCCGCAGGGAGTGTCCATCAGGATTGAACTGCCGGACAAAAACATCTGCACTGAATACGTCAGGGATGAAATCCACACGAAATCCGATACGTTCAAGCGCATGTGCGGTTTTATCACCTACTGCTGCCACACGCAGCTTGTAATCCTGTGCATCCATTTTAAAACGCTTAAGCTTATTATGAAAGGCAGCAACTGCACTTTGGCTCGTGAAAATCAGCCAATCGTAGGTCCGTGACTGCATGATGCGAGCAGCATCATCTGCTGACACCCGTTCTTCTGTGCGGATCAGCGGATATGAAACCGGAGTCCCTCCAAGCCGTCCTACAAGCTCATAAGGCTCCTCGGATTTTTTAGTACTCGTGAATATCACGGTCTCTCCTGACAACGGGTACTTATTGACCATCCATTTCAGCCTTCACTCGTTGAATGACTTCTGCTGCCCCTTCTTTACGGAGGACACTGGAAACGACTTTACCCGCTTCAACAGGAGTTTCAGCTGTAGCTGTATGACGATACACTTCTGAACCGTCGGGAGCAGCGATGAATCCAGTCAATTCGATACCATTCTCTTTTTGTTGAGCAAAACCGCCAATCGGCACTTGGCACGATCCGTCCATTTCACGGAGGAATGTGCGCTCTGCTTCCACTTCCCTGAATGTCTGTTCATCGTTCATTTTCGCAAGCTGTGTAAGAAGCTCTGCATCATCTGAACGGCATTCAATCGATAATGCTCCCTGACCCACTGCAGGAATACAATCTTCAAGACTCATGTATTCCGTGACGATTTCTTCGCTCCAGCCCATTCGTTTAAGTCCTGATGCAGCAAGAAGGATTGCATCGTATTCCCCATCCTGCATTTTTTTCAGGCGCGTATCGATGTTACCCCGTATCCATTTGATCTCGAGATCAGGGCGAAGCAAGAGGAGCTGAGAACTTCTGCGCAAACTGGAAGTACCGACTACCGCTCCTTCTGGAAGGTCCTTGAATGCAACATGACCCTTAGATATGAAGGCATCACGGGGATCCACCCGCTTCGGGATACACCCGACAATCAGACCTTCAGGTAAGACGGATGGCATATCCTTCATACTATGTACAGCAAAGTCGATTTCCTTGTCGAACAGCGCTTGCTGGATTTCCTTAACGAACAAGCCTTTCCCACCGACTTTAGACAGCTGGACGTCGATAATCCGATCCCCCTTAGTCACGATTTCTTTCACTTCGAATTCAAATGGAACATCCAATGCCTTCATTTGATCGATGAACCAATTCGTTTGGGTTAATGCAAGCTTACTTCTCCGTGAACCGACAATTATTTTTCTCAATGTAATCTTCCTTCCCGAAGTGAATGATACTTACTAAATGTTTTGGAGCTTCTCAACTTCATAACCAAAAATGGAACTGAGATAGTTTACTGCCCAAAAAGAAATTGATGATGAGTAAAACAAATGCAAAAATCGTTGCCCATGCAAAATCAGCTGCTTTCACTTTTCCGCTTCTATTCAGGAAAAGCAATACACCGTAGACTAGCAGCAAAAAGAAAGACCCAATAATCTTTATGTCGAATAGCTTCCAATCGGAAAGCGCTGTGTATGCCCACTGAACCCCTAGGATCAGACTCACGAGCAACATGGGGATACCTGTATAGATTGCAGCTTTCATACCTGTCATTGCATGCTGCAAAGAAGGCAGTCGACTGAACTGGGAAGTGAATTTCTTCTTCTTCAGCAAATTATAGACGAGCAAGTATAGAATAGCGAAAACAAAAGCCATGGCAAACGCCGCATAAGAAAGAATAGCGAATGTAATATGAATGAACAGCAGCTCAGATATTAGCGAGTCCCCAACACCCGAAGATGACAGATGGGTTGGCGCGAATATATGAATGGTCATAAAACAGAAAGCAATCGCATTCAAGAAGAATCCTGCATAACTCAAGCTATATTTCAGTTGAATGCCAAGCGACAACGTGATAAGTACCCAAGCAAAGAAATAGACCCCTTCATAAAGGGATAACACGGGCAATTGCCTCGTCACTATAAGAGCGTGTATAAGGAAACCGGTTTGCATAAGAAATACAACCACAGTCAACCAAAATGCGCTTCTCTGTGCCCGCGGTTCTTTGTTTAAAAAATCCACAAAATAAAAAATCAGGCTGACGGCGTAAAGAATCAGCATAGCTTCCTGAAGCCGCGCCATTGTCAACTCAACCATAGGCTACCTCTGCCTTTCTGTCAAAAAAGCCACTCCCGCATCGACCGTCTAGAGAAGCGGGATGGGAAATGACTTTGTTGGAACACACTCAATATGTCAAATCAGGTTGCAAACCGGAGTTTTGGGAAGCTCCGGCTTCCTGCTCCGCTTTTTGTTGTTGTACCTGAAGATTTTTTTCTTGTTCAACCTCTTCTTCAATACCGAAAATCGATTGGAATAGTTCCAGTTTTTCTGTCGACTTCGCATCCATAGCGAATTCCTTAGCCTGTAAAATCGGGTCTTTCAGTAACTGGTTAATAATCGATTTCGTATGTTTGCTTAACACTTTTTTCTCACGATCAGTTAAGTCGGGCATTTTGTTCTCGATACTTGCCATAGTTTCCGCTTGGATGCTTAGCGCTTTCTTCCGTAACGCTGTAATTACCGGCACAACACCAAGAGTTGCAAGCCATTCTTTGAACACAATCACTTCTCCATGGATGAGTGACCGGATTTCTTCAGCTGCCTCTTTACGCTGCGCTAGGTTCGCTTCGACGATACCTTGCATATCATCGATGTCATAAAGGAACATATTCGGTAAATCTCCGATGCGCGGATCCATATCACGCGGAACTGCAATGTCCACTAAAAACAGCGGACGTCCTTTACGAAGACGCTCAACGAACTGCATGAGTTCATAGTCGATGACATAATTTTTTGAACCAGTACTGCTGATTAGAATATCGACATCGAGCAATGTACATTGCAATTCCTGCAAGGACTTCGCATTCCCATCAAACTGTGTTGCCAATTCTTCGGCTTTAGAAAACGTCCGATTGAGCACAGTGATTTTACCGACTCCACTGCCCTGCAAGTTTTTAATTGTCAGCTCTCCCATTTCACCTGCACCTAAAATGGCGATATGTTTGTGTTTCAACGAACCGAAAATCTTTTTTCCAAGTTCGACAGCTGCATAGGACACAGAGACAGCATTTTCACCAATTGCGGTTTCTGAATGAGCACGTTTTGCAACCGTTATCGCTTGTTTGAACAGCTCATTGAAAATCGTACCTGTCGTACCGATTCCTTGTGCTGTTAAAAAGCTCGTTCTCACTTGGCCAAGGATTTGTGTTTCACCTAGTACCATCGAGTCGATACCGGATGCAACAGACATAAGGTGTTCAATTGCCTCGTCTTCTTCTTTGATGATCAAGTGATTCGCAAACGATTCCAAGGGAAGTTCAAACCACTCCGCTAAAAAGTTTTTTACATAATAGCGTCCAGTATGAAGCTGGTCCACGACTGCATATATTTCAGTGCGATTGCACGTCGATACGATAATATTTTCAAGAATACTTTTAGTTGATTGCAAAGTTTCCATAGCGTGCGGCAAATCAGCTTCGTTAAACGAAAGTTTTTCCCTGATTTCTACCGGCGCTGTCCTGTGATTGACTCCGATTGCGAGTAGTTTCACTAGGTGCTCACACCTTTCGCGTCTATTTCCTGATCATAAGTATAGCATACCATATTATGAGTGAAGCCTTTATTTATGAACATCATATGAACTGCACAGCTTCAATGCCCCTCTTTATAATTATTATAAAGTAAATAGATGTGAGATGCCACTGGTATGTTTTGAGGGCAATCGCATTGCTACATGGTTTGCGAACAGCATAACAAGAAGCAGAGAGCAATATCCTCTGCTTCTTGTGTCATGTATATGTCCTATCTTTGCATTCTACTTTCAATTTCAGCCCAGACGGCTTCAACGCCAATACCTTTCTCGGAGGAAAACACATATAATGGGTCATCGCCGAGCATATTCAATGTCTCCCGCACAATTTTCTTATGCTTATCCCATTTACCTTTAGGTATCTTATCCGCTTTCGTTGCGATAACGATTGCAGGGATATTATAATGGACAAAGAAATTGTACATGTTAATGTCATCCGCTGAAGGGGCATGACGTATATCAACGATTTGGACCGCTGCAACTAAGGGTTCGCGGCTTGTCAAATACTGTTCGATCATGCCGCCCCATTTTTCTTTTTCAGTTTTGGATACTTTAGCATATCCATATCCAGGTACATCTACAAAGAAGAGTTGTTCTTCTATTTTATAGAAGTTCAGCGTCTGCGTTTTCCCGGGCTTAGAAGATGTCCGAGCAATATTTCTACGTCCCAGCATCTTGTTGATAAAAGAAGATTTACCAACGTTTGAACGTCCTGCAAGTGCGAATTCTGGATAGCCGTCTTCCGGATACTGCTCTGGACGGACAGCACTCATCACCATTTCTACGTTATGCACTTTCATAATTCTCGTTCCTCCAATGCGATCGCCAAAACTTCCTCGGCGTCGTCAACCAATTTAAATGATAACTCCTCACGAATCTCTTCAGGGACGTCATCGATATCTCGCTCATTTTCCTTAGGTAAAATAATAACACGTAATCCTGCACGATGCGCACTCAATGTCTTTTCTTTCAATCCGCCAATCGGCAAAACACGTCCACGTAACGTGATTTCACCAGTCATACCTATTTCCCGGCGGATCGGTCGATTTGTCAGCGCAGAAACTAGCGCAGTTGCAATCGTAACCCCTGCAGAGGGACCATCTTTTGGAACAGCACCTTGAGGCACGTGAATGTGAATGTCTTTCGCTTCATAGAACGACGAATCGATTCCAAGACTTTCCGCTCTGGAACGGACATAGGAAAGTGCAGTTTGAGCAGATTCTTTCATCACATCCCCAAGTTTGCCTGTCAGGATCAGTTTACCCTTACCAGGAGAGAGCGATACTTCAATTTGAAGCGTATCGCCGCCAACTGCGGTGTACGCCAAGCCTGTCGCCACACCAATCTGATTCGAAGTTTCGGCTTGTCCATGCCTGAACTTTTTCTTGCCAAGGAAATTTTCGACCGTCTTTGAACTGATTGTTACACTTTTTTTCTTCCCGCTGGCGATTAAACGCGCGGATTTCCGACAGACTTGTGCAATCTCGCGCTCAAGTGACCGCACCCCTGCTTCCCTCGTATAAAAACGGACGATATCCAGGACAGCCGGCTGCTGAAATTTAACTTGCGTCTTCGTCAATCCATGCTCTTTCAATTGTTTAGGAATCAAGTGATTCACAGCTATTGCCTTTTTTTCAAGCTCGGTATAGCCAGCAATCGAAATGATTTCCATCCGGTCCCTTAAAGGTCCCGGGATAGCACTCAAGTCGTTCGCCGTTGCAATGAACAACACATTGGATAAGTCATAAGGCTCTTCTATGTAATGATCACTGAATGTACTATTTTGCTCAGGATCCAAAACCTCCAGCATCGCAGAAGATGGATCACCTCTGAAGTCATTGGACATTTTATCGATTTCATCGAGTAAAAATACCGGATTCACCGTTCCAGCTTTTTTCATCCCTTGTATAATACGGCCTGGCATAGCACCGACATAGGTTCGTCGATGACCGCGGATTTCAGATTCATCTCGAACTCCACCTAGGGAAATCCTGACGAACTTCCGATCTAGCGACTCTGCAATCGATTTTGCCAGCGATGTTTTCCCAACTCCGGGTGGACCTTCGATGCAAAGGATCGGACCTCGCAGAGACTTCGTCAATTGACGTACGGATAAAAATTCAAGAATCCGCTCTTTAACCGAATCCAGACCCTCATGATCTCTATCTAAAATCTTTTCAGAACGGTCGAGATCCAAGTGGTCGATAGAAGCATCGGACCAAGGCAACGATACAAGCCAATCAATATAAGACCGGATAATCCCGCTTTCGGCAGCAGCGGAAGGTACTTTCTCATATCGGTCCAACTCCCGCTCTGCTGTTTGCATGACGTCAGCAGGCATTCCCGACTCTGCAATCCGCTCTCGCAACGCTTCAACTTCCAGACCTTTTCCATCTTTATCTCCAAGTTCGGTTTGGATGGCTTTCATCTGTTCGCGCAAGTAAAACTCTTTCTGCGTGCGTTCCATCGCTTCGCGGACGCGCTCATTGATCTTTTGCTCCAGCCCCATGACTTCCTGTTCGTTAAACAGACGGCTAATCAGCCATTCTAACCGTTCCTTGATGTTACGGATTTCCAGGATGTCTTGTTTCGCACGAATCTTCAAAGGCAAATGGGAAGCGATAGTATCTGCAAGTCTGCCGGGTTCCACAATTGCCGAGACAGAATTGTAGGCATCTTCAGTAATCCGTTTAGAAATTTTCGTATATTTTTTAAAGAGAGTGAGTAGTGTGCGCATGAGGGCTTCGGTTTCCGAATCGACTTCAGTTGAATCCGGGAAACCGTTCACGGTCACAACAGGATACAAATCAGCTTCCTCATAATCCGTCCATTCTGCACGTTCAAGTCCTTCGATCAATACCCGATAGGTGCCATTCGGCAATTGGGTCATCGATTTCACAAGCGCGAGTGTACCAAGATGATAAAGGTCTTCAGGCTGTGGGTCTTCATCATTCAAATCGATTTGAGTCGCTAGGAATATGAAGTTGTCGTGTGCAATCGCATGCTCGATTGCAAAAACGGAACGTTCTCTGCCAACATCTATATGTAAAGTCATCGTCGGGTAAATCAAAATGCCTCTAAGAGGAAGAAGCGGTATATTATGTCGTAATGCCATCGAACAAACACCTCCATCACTAATTTTAACTCATCTACTATGTATTGAATACAATAAAAAATAAGGAAAAAAGCTGACCCATTCAGCACAAACGCGCCTCCTTTAAGTCAGCTTCCTCCTATCTTTATGCAGTATGCTTTTCTGAATCGAGTTTCATTTCTGTACCATCTTCTAGATAGAGAAGTGGTGAACCTTCACCAACGACAGAATCCTTGGTAATGATGCACTTTTTAACTTCGTCCAAAGAAGGAAGTTCGTACATCACGTCAAGCATGATATTTTCGATAATGGAACGCAGGCCACGAGCACCCGTTTTCCGCTCAATGGACTCCCGAGCAATTTCCAGAAGCGCCTCGTCTTCAAATTGCAAATCCACATCATCCAGACCGAGCATTTTCTGATATTGCTTCACAATTGCGTTCTTAGGAAGCGTCAAGATTTGATAGAGAGTATCTTCACTCAGTTGTTCGAGTGTCGCAATGACAGGCAAACGACCGATGAATTCAGGGATTAGACCGAATTGCTGAAGATCTTCCGGAATCATACGTGAGAGTAAAGAGCGCTGCTCTTCTGCAGCGTTTGGATCAGAACCGAATCCGATCACTTTTTGTCCAACACGGCGTTTAATGATTTCGTCAATTCCGTCAAAAGCGCCGCCAACGATGAATAAAATATTCGTAGTATCGATTTGGATGAATTCTTGATGAGGATGTTTACGGCCGCCTTGTGGTGGGACGCTGGCAACAGTCCCTTCCAGGATTTTAAGAAGTGCTTGCTGCACACCTTCACCTGAAACATCACGGGTAATCGATGCATTTTCCGATTTACGTGCGACCTTATCGATTTCATCGATATAAATGATTCCTTTTTCAGCACGTTCCACATCGAAATCAGCGGATTGAATCAGTTTAAGAAGAATATTCTCAACGTCTTCTCCTACGTATCCTGCTTCTGTTAATGACGTTGCGTCCGCAATCGCAAATGGAACGTCCAAAATACGCGCAAGCGTTTGCGCGAGGAGTGTTTTACCACTGCCAGTTGGTCCAATGAGGACGATGTTGGATTTTGCGAGTTCTACGTCATCGACTTTACTGCCGGAGTTCACACGTTTGTAATGGTTATAGACCGCTACTGAAAGTGATTTCTTCGCGCGATCCTGTCCAATTATATACTCGTCAAGAATGGATTGGATTTCCTTTGGTTTTGGAACATCTTTGAATTCGAAACCTTCTTCAAGACCGACTTCTTCTTCAACGATTTCGGCACAAAGTTCAACACATTCGTCACATATATAAACCCCTTGCCCTGCAACAAGTTTGCGGACTTGGTCCTGCGTCTTGCCACAGAACGAACAGCTCAAATTGTCTTTTTCGTCGTTAAATTTGAACAAATTGCTCACCCCTATTCAGTGAAATCTTACAAGATTCCAACTGGTTTATCAACTATTTCGTTCTTTTGCAATATGTACACGGCTTTTACCCGCGCTTGGTGCATTGACACGTTCAAATTAAACAGTCATGATTTCCGCTTCAGATGGACATGAGCCTACAGGATGAAGGTCATGCAACCGTTGCGGCAGAGCGCCGCGAGCGTAGGTTGTTTCCATGAAAGAATCCTACCCGAGTCGCCACCTTACACTTCAATCGTGAGCATATCTTCAATTACAGAAGTTATCACTGTTCTTAAATCAGAAAATCAAACATTGCTCATTATATACAAAAACAAGGTACGGCTAGGCGTACCTTGCATGGAGCAATTCAGATTACTCTGCAGCTGCTTCTGTGACTTTAGCGTTGTCCACTAGAAGTTGAACTGTTTTGTTGAAACGAAGATCGTTTTCAAGCATTTCAGTACCGCCTAGAGCAGTTTTGATTTGTTCGATGTCCATGTTGAATTGCTCAGACATTTTGTTCAGCTCTTCGTTGATTTCTTCTTCAGTGACTTCGATGTTTTCTTCTTTACCGATAGCTTCAAGTGTAAGTGATACACGTACGCGGCTCATCGCATCGTCATGCATTTGCTTACGAAGTGATGCTTCGTCTTGTCCAGAGAACTGATAGTACAAGTCAAGATTCATACCTTGTGTTTGAAGACGTTGTCCGAACTCATCTACCATACGGTTCGTTTCGGATTCGACCATTTCTTCAGGAACTTCGAATTCAGCGTTACGTGCAGCAGCTTCTACGAGATCGTCACGAAGTGCTGTTTCAGATGCTGAGCTCTTTTCAGTTTCCAGGTTTTCTTTCATTTTCTTACGGAGCTCGTCCACTGTTTCGACGTCTTCGTCCATTTCTTTAGCAAGTTCATCATTCAACTCAGGAACTTCTTTTGCTTTCACTTCGTTGATTTTGACTTTGAATACTGCCGGCTTACCTGCAAGTTCAGCTGCATGATATTCTTCAGGGAATGTCAATTCAACATCTTTTTCGTCACCTGTTTTCAAACCGATAAGCTGTTCTTCGAACCCAGGGATAAACGAACCTGATCCAATTGCAAGATCATAGTTCTCAGCTTTTCCACCTTCGAATGCTTCTCCTTCAGAGTAGCCGTCGAAATTGATGTTTGCTGTGTCGCCTTCTTCGATAGCGCCTTCTTCTTTAACTACCATTTCAGCCATTGACTCACGGCGTGTCTGTAGTTCCATGTCGATTTCTTCGTCTGTAACTTTTGTCTCTTGGCGTGTTACTTCTAGGCCTTTGTACTCGCCTAATTTCACTTCAGGCTTAAGAGGCACGATCGCTGTAAATACAACCGGCTCGCCTTTTTCAAGTTTTTCGATGTCGATTTCCGGAGATGCAATCGGCTCAAGACCTTCTGCACGCACAGCTGCATCGTATGCTACTGGAAGAACGATATCGATAGCATCGTTGTAAAGTGCTTCTTCCCCGTACATTTTGTCGAACATTTTACGTGGCATTTTCCCTTTACGGAATCCAGGTGCGTTCACTTGCTTAACGACCTTCTTAAATGCCTTGTCCAATCCTTCGTTGAAAGCCTCAACTGAAACTTCAAACGTTAACTTCCCTTTGTTACCTTCTTGTTTTTCCCATTTAACTGACATCTTTTCATACCTCCGAATCATAGTGACGAATATATTTTGTACCGTTTTATACGCCATTGACAACTTTCTCAGTATATCACAGTCTCTTTATCTTTCAAGAAATTTCATTCAACCGCTTCACCGGGGTCTTGATCGACCTCGACTATCAGCTTGTGTAAAGCTGTTTGAGGAAGCGGCGCCCCTTCAAAGAGAAACGAAGAATAGTTTTCATAAGCACTAGCAACTGCAGCAGCAGGAGCACCCCAATCAAGAGGGTAACTGATTAAGGCGAATTTCCTTACAGCCTCTTCCACCAACGATAGTCGGGATGGATCTTTATCTAAGGCATCTCGGAGCCGTGCGATGATTTCTTTTGAAACAGCGTCTTCACCCGGGAGTGGCAGATCGGAAGGTATCACACTAAGTCCTCTGCCGAACTTTCGGATGACAAGCGGTTTTTCATATCCTGAATTTCTTAATAAAACTAACGCTACTGTCCGTATAACAGGTGGAAGCTCATCGAAAACAGCAATTTCAGTGAGCAAGGAATGAGAATCCTGGGCGCCATTATTCTCTAGTTGCGCAAGCATCTGTTGCTGATGATATCCATCCAGCTGTAAAAACGACTCAAATGAGATCGCTTGTTTCAGCTTTACGGAAACATCGTCCGTAAAACGGCTTAATAACCTTCCATTCAGTTCACGCAAATACAGGAACTTCTGCTTCAACTCCGTCGGAATGATTCCTTCGTCCAAAAGAGCCCCAATGGTATCTTCCACTTCCTCGTAATCCTGAAGCTGCATACAAATCGCAAGATATAACTCCATTGCTTCAAAGTATTCGCTCATATCACTTTGTAACCACTGAGCAGCATAAGTCTTAGCTTTCTCAAAGTCCTTGGTTTCATAAAATGCTACTGCAAGTATTCCCGGGATCTCAGGTGAATCCGGGGCAATCTCAAGAAGCTGTTCCGTAACACGGACAGCTTCTTCAAACTCCTCTGCCTGCATGGCATCTTCGGCTTGGTCCAGCAACCGCTCCACCGTTCCAGGAAAGACAATCATATTGCCTCGCTTATGGAGTCTTTTCCGTTTGTATTTCACGTCCGTCACCTGCTTTCACTGATACTATAGCACAGCATTTCATTTGTATGCATGTACGGCGGACGATAATGTGCTCATTCTTTTTGAGGGACCAATATTTTTTCAACTTCTACCTTTTCATAACCTAGACGATTTTCAATAGGGGGTAGAAATTTCATAAATAAACGATTCGTAGTGAGTGTTAACACGACGTCATCTTTAAACTTAAAATCGAACTCCGAATTTCCGTCATCAGCCGGTACAGATCTGAAAACTGCTTCATCCACATCACTCCAAGAATATGAATGGGTTTGGAAAGAAAACAAAGGGCGATAGGTGATACCTTCATCCGTCAACATCGTGAAGTTCAGTGAAGCTATGTAAAAAACAGTGGCAGCCAATAAGGTCAACATGACACTTACAAATATGGATTTTTTACTAATATGCATTATATAGAGCACGAATGCAGCAGCTATTAGAAGAACGAAGGCTACAGCGTATACCGCATAGACGCCGAAAGTTACAAAGACGAACCAACTTCCAGTTTTGAAATAGAGCGAGTTCGCTATAAAATTCGGCAACAGAAAGACAGTAAATGGTGCCAGCAATAATAAGGAAATCCCGATAACCATCGGGATGTGTCTCCGTTCTGTATGAATAGTAATCCACTTCCTTGTCACTTTATTTCGGGCTTCCCTTTTTTCTCCGCGTACTCACCCATGAGCGATTTCCCATTACAACGGTCTGCATTCCGTTCCTCAACAAATCCCCATCTCTGTGCCATTGCAAAGAGCCGGGAAATCGGACGTTGGGTAGTCATAAGAAAACAACTTAGTGGTTAAACTCAATCCGATGAGTTGTTTCGGACGCTGAATCGTCAAATTCAAAACCATTATGCCGATAAAACGCATCCGCTTTAGACGACTCTGTCTTGACAGTCAGCTCATGGAAATGTTTTTTTGCATGGTCAACAATCTCCTTCAGCAACAACGATCCTGCACCGTTCCTGCGTTCATTCGCTTCCACGTAAAAACGCTGAAGCCGGCCTGTCTCCTGATTTCCTCCCGGAACAGGAAAACGGTTCACGCCTCCTATTGCCACTACTTTCCCACTTTCATCCCTCACACAATACAAAGCTTCCCCCGCTGCTGAAAAAGTGTTGATCCCCCCTTTGTAGTCTTCGGCAAGCCGGGTCAGGAAACGATATCCCTCATCTTCACTCTCAGAAATAAGTGTTTCAATATTAAGTTCCGTCAAATCTTGAACTGGTTCGACTGTGTATGTCATGTCACTCGCTCCTCTATTAGTAAAATAGTAAAATATCTTCACTGTTACCTATTCCACACGTTTAGAGAAAAAACCTCCTTTGTGGGATAATTATAAACAATCAACTTAATCGGATAATTGCAGCACTACCACAGTATGCAGTGTCATCTGCAGATAGTGCAATGCGCAGGAAATCATCAATTTAATAAAAAAATAGAGAACCCTTTAACAATTAAATGTCAAAGAGTCCTCTATCGTTAGCGATCTTTCTCCACTCTCTCATCGATGTGAAGATCTCCATTTCCTTGAATTTCAGCATAGAAGACTTGATCGACACGATTGATACCTTTCTTTTTCAGCTGGTCATATACCCATTCTTCCGTTAAGTTAAGTTCCTTTAAATTTTCCAAAACGAGCTCGCCATCTGAAATTATCTCAGTAGGAATGTATTTCGGTTCTTTTGCAGAAGCCTTGACATCCGCTTTTGTCGCATTCTCTAAACCCGTCCGTTTCATGACACTTAAATTTCCATTGACTTCAAAGATGGCATAATATACGTCTTTGATAGAAAAAATGCTTTGTTCCCTCAGAAGCATATTCAAATCATTTAGTGTAAGTCTCGTCTTCCGTAAAGCACCTTCTTCAATTTTGCCTGCATTGATTACAATCATCGGTTTATCATCCAATAATACACGGGCTTTTTTTGATTTCATCGCAATATAGTTCATTAATATGGTTAGCGCTGCCCACCAGATCATCGCTACTAGTCCGTCCGTAAATGGCGTCTCCGATTCTCCAGCAATATCTGCCGCGATGGAACCGATTGTGATTCCCGTGACATAATGGAAAAACGTTAATTGGGAAATTTGTTTTTTCCCCATGAAACGAGCTAAAATCAGCAACACTAAAAACGCTATGGTTGTACGTAAAATCATTTCCCAAAAATCCACTTCGAAAAAATCCTTATGTTCCATCTTTCAGTTGCACCTCCGTCTTAGTGGAAGTATGCACCTGATCTCTAGAACCGATACGTTTTTTTAGTTGAAAGTTTCTTAGAAAGAATACGATAAAGTGCAAAAAGGCCGTTCCAAGAGATATTTCATCTTCTGGAATGACCGATTTAGTGCTGTGGTGATCGGTAACTCACGAAATAGTGTATTTTTAGCTCATCATGGATTTGATGCTCGTTATCACTTCTGGACTGATTGGATGCTGATAACTTTGGCGTTCCCGGACTGCGGATCCAAAATGGACTTCTGTGACACCAGTAGCTTCAAGAAATGCAGTCAAACCGTCGGGCGTCATACCGTTTCCAGCTAAAATCGTAACCGAAGTAGTTTTGGATTTCTTCACCAATTCACTGATTTTCTCAATCGATTCAGGAGCTGGTGCTGGACCGCCCGACGTGAGGATGCGTTGGATTTGAGGAAATTCCCCGAGTGTAGAAACAGCCTCCAGTTGATCCTCGATTTCATCGAAAGCCCGATGGAATGTAACATTCAAGTCTCTTGCTTCTTCTAAAAAACGCTTTAGATTGACGGTATCGACCCGATTGGCTTCATCCAGAATACCGATGACGATTCCTGCAGCTTTTGTCTGTCGAATATGACGAATATCCGAGAGCATCACTTGGATATCCTCTTCGTCGTAGCGGAACGTTCTACTATGAGGACGAACGATGACATGGACAGGAATCGAAACGCCTTCAACGACAGCTTCAATTAATCCCAGACTCGGCGTCAGTCCGCCTTCAGTCAGTGCTGAACATAATTCCAGCCGGTCTGCTCCTGCGCGTTCAGCTGTACGGGCATCTTGCAAGCTCGTTGCGATAATTTCAAGTTTCAATATCGAAACCCTCCTCTCGAATGAAAAGTAACCACCCATTTCCTGACTTATAGGAACAGAATGAGGAAACTAGTCAGGTTTATACTATACGCACCACATCTACCTATTCAAATCAAATGGAAAGTAAATGTGATTTCGGTCCCCTCATTTTGTCTCCTCTACTCTCAAATTCTTAACTTCACGTATGAGCTCGATTACACTAATCGCAATCACTAACCACAGGACCGGACTGGACAATGATAGTCCAACTTGTGAAACACCACCTATTAAAGTGAACACAAGAATAAGCACAAACAGGTAGGACATGAAAGCTGCGCTCCACAGTAAATCGGATTTCGGCGAATGCGTTTTCCGGAGTCTGGTTACAAAGAAACCTAACAATACGATAAGAAGCATAAGGAGAATGATAACCTGCTTTGGGACACTGAGTAGATTGTTCAACCCGGGAAAGAAATCATATGCCATGATAATGGTAAATGAGCTCATAATTAGCGCGAATGGAATCCAACTCTTTATGTTCACTAATACCTCCTCCTCGCAACTATAAGATGTATTAACAGAATCATTCATTATTCACCAAAAACATTCCAGGAACCCCGGTTCTTTCGTTTTGACCCTTTTAAGCCTCTCCAAAACTTTGCAATCTTTAACTGCATCTGTTAAATGGTAAGGATTATCAAACTGTCATATACGCTATATAGTTGTCATGGATTATTTAATAAACAACAAAGTACCTATCCACAAACTTCTTAACTGGTAAGTAGCAAATATAAATAATTCAATTCCTCTACTATACGGCTTAGATCGAAAAATGCTTGGACTGCTATATAAAATGCAATCGCCCCAAAAGAGGTAATAAGCAGAGCGTACCCATTCAACATATTTCTTTTTTTCTTATAAAGAATAACGAGCGTCACTACGATGAGTAAGAAATAAGATACCGATAATATTAATTCTATCCACTCTAAATAAGCGTCATTGACAGCAGTCATGAAATTCTCTAAAACGTTTGCATTCTCTTCATTCTCTTCAATCATTGAAATCTTCTCCTTATAACCAACTATCCAGGAATAGGTTTCTTGTTCTTTAGATACGGAATAGAAATAGTCCATTCCCGCCCCCTCACTGAGGATAGTCGAAGATTCTTCGGAGCTATCATTTACACTACTGGAACAAGCCGACAACACGAATATTAGAAAGAAAAACAGTGACAAACTATATTTTTTCAATTAAAGTTCATCCTTATCTTGAGATTGTAATGTATGTATTCTTCCTCAGCAATTATATTAGAAAGGAATCTTTCTCTACTTGGCGAGTCTTCTCGTCATTGTTGTTTCTTGCAAGTCACCGATGACCAAAAACTCTCCTTTACTACGACTGCTTTAGCTTATTCCCCGAAGTTTTCAAAACATTTTTCAATTATTCGTTCATCCGCCTGATGGTTATTGTTCATTTGTATTATTATTGCGTTCCCTATTATCACGATAATGATACAGTACTGTCGCTGCTATCTTCCTTTTTCACTCATTTTTCACCTTCTTTTACCAATTAGAAAATGCGTTTTATTGTCACTTACTTATTTGAGAATGCAATTGACCTATAAAAAATATCACTAATTGTTTCAAGCGTTGACAAAGGATGATGCCTGACAGATGTAAAGCTACAAGAGCCCGTGTGAGTGTCTACGCTCCTAGGACAGGTTTCGAATCGTTAATTAGCATACGCACAACAGCGGCCATAATCGACACTGTTTTTCACTCAACACAACAACACTCACTCTTTCACATTTTCTAGTCATGAAAATTCAACTTGTCAGTGGTATTGAGATGATTTCTTCGTTCCGAAGTAAACCCATATGTAGTAAACAATCCAGAAAGTAATGGGAACCACAAAGAAAAAAGCAATTTGGGTCGGCGAAAGATTGAAAAGTAGAAGCATTCCAACTAATATGAACGGCGAAAGCAGAGTGAAATACTTCTTAATAGTTCGTCATGTCCCCTCTTCTCTCAACCTTAAATGGCATAACGCATCCGGATGGATTGAAGCTTGTGGCCATCAAAGTCTTCTTCGAATTCATCAATTACGTCGAAGCCTTTCGCTTCATAGAACGTTTTACCGATTTGATTTTCAGCTTCCACAGTCAATACGATCGTTTTTGCATCATCTAAAAAATTCATTCCTTTTAAAAGCAATGCCGTTCCGATTCCCTGACCTTGAGCATCCGGAATGAGATAGATTGCTGCCAATTCAGATTCTCCTGCTTCGTTTACACGGGTAAAGTTTGCAAACCCCACCACTATCCCTTCTTGTTCTGCAACGAGCATGACTGAGTTTTGAATGCGTCGCGACATCATATCATCGCTATAAGCATTCTTCAAAAACCTTTCTTGAACATCCACAGGTATGATGGCATCATATGTAGCATTCCAGCTGAGTTTCGCCACTTTTTGAACTTGCTGAGTGTCTTCTGATTTCATAGTTCGGATTTTGAATTTCATGTTCATCACTCCTGTTTATTATTTCTTCTATGATTGGCACATCCGCTAAACACGAGTACCCTTTCATTCCGACCAATCACCTCGTTCGCGTAAGTACTGTTCATAGGCTCGCTGTACTTTATCTTTTTTCGGAGAGGTTTCGAACACTTTTTTATGAATATCATTCAGTAAATACACTCCCCAGAATATACAACCCGCCACAATTCCAAAAGCAAGGATACCACCTGCAACAGGACCCGCAATCATAACTAAAAAAATACCCAGTATCAATGCCAGTGCAATAAAACCTAATAGTGCCATTTTTATTCCCCTTAGTTTTATAAGTTAAAGTTGTTTACATAGAAATTCATTTTATTCCAATCAGTACAAATAGAAATAATAAGAAAAGCCAAAAAAGGGTATTCACTATTTCAGAATGGATCACTTTTTTATCCGCTTTATTTAAGTAACTAACAACTACATCAATAAGAGAGAGGATTGTTGAGAGTAGAAAGAGCCATATTAAATAATAACGGTCAAACTGATTGAAGATACTCTTCAATAAAAAATATAACATTAAAATAATAATGAAGATTTTAACGATTTTCAGAATCTTCGAAGTGCACTTAATAATATTCTCTTGAAAGAAAGCTGCCATTCTTCTCCTCACCTCTATTCATAACTTGCATCCTTATGCTTAGCAACTCGATTGAATTACAACACTTATTTTCAATTAAGAGGTCCATACATTCCTACGAACTCCCCAGTATATGCATTTATCACAACCGTGACTTGTTTGCTCTCATATTCCAACACAACTTCCCATTTTCGTTTGTTCATAAGTCCACTCCAAAATCCTTGGTGCTTGGTTAACTCAGTCCGGTTCACTTTCAAAGAAACAATCTCCTCTCCCTCTTTCGGAAAGGATGTTTTCCATTCCTCCGGTGGAGTGACAAGATGTTTTTTTGCATGATCGATTGCCTCGTTCGTTTCAAGAATAGGTTTTTGGTAGGAGTATGCGAAGCCAAATAAAGTGATGATGCATATTGCCAATATGATTCGTTTCATAGTTGAACTCCTTAAATGGATTAGCTTGCTAGCACATAGATTTGAGGGACATTTCTATCGCTTTTTCTCTCCTAACAAAAAAGAACCTCTTTAGACAATTCTATCCAAAGAGGTTCTTTTAAGCAATTCAATTTTTTTACTATTCTTATTCATTCATACAGACAATGTATTCACTGCATCTTTAATCTGTTTTGCTGCTTTTTCGACAATAGAGCGGGAACATGCAAGGTTCATACGGACAAAACCTTCTCCGCCTGGCCCGAACACTTTTCCTTGGTTCAATGCTACGTGCGCTTTCGATAGGAAGAAAGTTTCCAGCTCTTCAGGAGTCATCCCGAGATCCGTACAGTCAATCCACGCAAGGTACGTCGCCTCTAATGGTAAAACCTTCATCGCGGGAACATACTCTGCAAAATAGTCCGTGATAAACTTCAAATTTCCTTCTACATAGTTCATCACTTCATCCAGCCATTGGCCGCCATATGTGTATGCGGCTTCCGTTGCAACAGGCCCAAATGAATTCGGCATGCCGATTGCATTTCTATCGGTTTCTGCAGCAAATTTCTCACGCAGCTCTTCATTTGGAATGATGATGTTGGACGTTTGCAATCCTGCAAGGTTGAACGTTTTACTAGGCGCTGTGCACGTAATACTATTTTGAGCGAATTGTTCTGAAAGTGAAGCGAACGGAACGTGACTTCCTTTTTTGAACACGAGATCCGAATGGATTTCATCCGAAATAACTAGAATTCCATGCTCCATACAGATGTCACCAAGTCGTTGCAAGTCTTCTTTTTTCCAAACAAATCCACCAGGGTTATGTGGATTGCACAGCATCAATAACTTTACAGACGCATCGATTTTCGATAAGAGATCCTCAAAATCCATTTCATACGTTCCCTTATTGTTGACAAGTGGGTTAAATACGACTTCTCGCCCGTTCGTTTCTGTCACTTTCATGAATGGATAGTAGACAGGCGGCTGCACAATGACCTTATCTCCCGGGTTCGTATATGCCTGAACAGCCAAGCTCAATGCGGTTACGACTCCTGGACTGTGACAAATCCATTCTTTTTCAATCGTCCAATTATGGCGCGTTTTCATCCATTCTATGATAGATTGATAATAGCTTTCTTCTCTGATTGTATAACCAAAGATTCCATGAGCTGCCTTATCAGCAACAGCTCTTGAGACTTCTTCTGGCACTTTGAAATCCATATCGGCAACCCAAAGTGGCAGCAAGTCTTTTTCGCCGAACAACGCTTCTGCGCCATCCCATTTCACGCTCGATGATTTCATGCGATCTACTACTGTATCAAAATTGTATTTCATGCTGTCATTCTCCCTTCCACCTTCTTAAATTTTGATTCTGATTCTGATTTCATTATTATCCTATCGCTATCTAGGGAAAGTGTACAAAAATCGGCTTACATAACACAGATATAGAGATAACATTACAATTTGTTATTTAATTTCTGACTAAGGTCTAGTACGATGGTTATATGGAAGAAAAGGACAGACCGACTATAGATGATGGATGAAGGGGGTCATTTTTTTTGAAGAAACTAATGTATGTCATCTCACTTTTACTTGTTTCCATTCTTCTGACAGGATGCAACGAGAAAGAAACGCCCGAAGACCGGATGAAAGCATACGTCTCGACTTGGAATGAAAGTAAATTCCCTGAAATGTACAGCAGCTATTTAAATGAGGAAACGAAAAAAATGTTTGATTCTGAGGAGTTTGTCGACAGACAAGATAAATTGGCAGAGGATTTAGGATTCAAAAATCTGAAAGTCACTTATACAAAACCTAAGGAAGATACAGAATGGAACGTAGAGAAACCAGCTGTCTTCCCTATTCAAATATCGATGGATACCATAGCAGGTCCTATCACATTCGAAAAGGAGATGACATGGCACTACGAAAAACTGAATGACAAAGAGACTTGGTACGCTGAATGGGACCCCTCTTTCATTCTCCCTAAGCTGACGGCGAAAGATAAGATTCAAATCTCTACAATGCCTGCAAAACGCGGGAAAATATTTGATCGTAAAGGGAATCCTCTTGCTATGAATGGAACTGGCTATCAAGCAGGTATTGTGCCAGGTAAGTTTACAGACGAAACGAAAAAAAACGAGCTGGCGAAACTGCTGAATACAACGGTTGAATTCATCGATGGGCAACTCAACCAAAGCTGGGTTCAACCTGATTATTTCGTACCGATCGCTCCAGTTCCAAAAAACAATCAAGCATTGTTGGAACAGCTCCTCACCATTCCAGGGGTCACCTACCAAGAAACCGAAATGCGGGAATATCCTTATGGCGAATCTGCCGCCCACTTAGTAGGATATATCGGAAAAATGACAGCTGAATTGTTGGAAAAACATAAAGACGAGGGCTATAAGGAAACGGATTTAATCGGCCGGCAAGGGCTTGAACGGATTTTGGAAGATCGTCTGAGGGGGAAAGACGGTGTCGGAATCTATATTAAAGGACCGGAGACCGGTGCTACCCTTCAAAAAGTAGTGGAAACCGAAGCGGTTAACGGAGAAGATATTTCGTTGACGATCGATGCAGAGCTGCAAAAGAAAACTTTCGAAGCGATGAAAGGCGAACCTGGAGCGAGTGCGGCTGTTGACCCGATGACAGGTGAAACCTTAGTTCTTGTCAGTTCTCCGAGCTTCAACCCCTCGGAATTCATGGTGGGAATTAGTGGCGAACGCTACAAAAAACTCTCAGAAGATCCACTGAAGCCATTATTTAACCGTTTTGCAGCAGCCTATGCACCTGGATCTTCCATTAAGCCAATCACGGCGGCGATCGGTATTGAAAAAGGCACGTTAGATCCTAAAAAAGGACTTTCAATTACAGGAAAGACGTGGCAAAAAGATTCGTCATGGGGTTCATATAAGGTTTCCCGGCTGCACCCGGAAGCACCCAACCCACTCGATTTGAACAATGCACTGGTTTTTTCCGATAATATTTACTTTGCCCAACAAGCACTTGCCATTGGACGCGAAGATTTTACCAAGTCATTGAAAAACTATGGATTCGGAGAGGATATTCCTTTTATGCTCAACTTCTCTCCATCCCAAATTTCAAACGATGGCAGCATCGGTTCGGAAGGACAGCTGGCAGATACATCTTTCGGACAAGGTCAGATGTTAGCAAACATCCTTCATCTTGCTGTAATGTATGAACCATTTTTGACGAATGGAATTATGTATAAGCCGACATTGTTATTGGATGATAAAACCCAGCAAGTTTGGAAAGAAGAGTTATTAAGCAAGTCAACAGCCGATGAGTTGAAGCAAGATTTGAGAAACGTCGTCGTGGACGGCTATGCTCAAGCAGCCAATATTCCCAACATCCCCCTTTCCGGCAAGACCGGAACGGCTGAGTTGAAAAAATCGAAAGCTGAAAGCGGACAGGAGAATGGCTTTTTCATAAGTTATAACTCAGCTAACCCCACTTTCATACTTGCCATGATGATTGAAGATGTTTCCGACAACCAAGGCAGCGGATATGTAGCTGAAATAGCTGCAAAGGTCTATCAAGCATCTGCGTCACAATGAAGACACGACCATTCTCTAACATTAGAGTGTGGTCGTTTTTTCAATTTCAATGAAGTTCCTTTCGGTCAAACGAGAAACAGTCAGAGATGCAACCAGGTAGTTGTGATGATTAATGAAAGACTAAATGAAACACCGACTCAATTCATATGAAAAGAATACAATTGCCGATGGGGTACCTTTCACCTATCAACTAATCCTCTACTGATTGATAACATAAAAAGGCGATACCCTCTCAAGACTTGGAAACCCGATCTTATTTTCAAATTGTTTTGAACTTGACACTCTAGTACACTGAAGTTATGAATAACAAAGGAGAGCGCTTATGAATCCACTATATTGCAGAACTTACCAATTCGCATACAGAACGGTTGCACAGTTTCTTCCCTGGCGTCACCCTCTCTTGCTGGAAGGGGAAAATAGTTTACTGGAATTGCCCGACTTACTGCGTCGGCAGTCGATTCAAAACGTACTTATTGTAACAGACCAAGGTCTTGCACAACTCGGGTTGATGAATCCTTTGTTGGAAGGGTTAACAACAAGTGGTATACAATTTGTCGTGTATGACAAAACCGTCCCGAATCCGACAATAGAAAATATCGAGGAGGCTTATTCCTTATACAACTCTTCAGAATGCGAGGGGATCATTGCGTTCGGCGGTGGTTCACCTATGGATTGCGCAAAAGGTGTTGCGGCCAGGGCAGCCCAACCAAAGAAAACCCTAGCACAAATGAAGGGACAACTGAAAGTCCGAAAAGCGATTCCCCCGCTCATCGCAGTACCCACAACTGCAGGCACTGGGAGTGAAACGACAATTGTCTCAGTTGTTTCAAACAGTGAAACGCATGAAAAGTATGCCATCAATGACCCAGTTCTCACGCCGCACTTCGCTGTGATGGACCCTTTGTTAACCGTGGGCCTTCCAAAGCATATTACTTCTACGACTGGCATGGATGCGCTCACACATGCAGTTGAGGCGTATATCGGACGGAGCAATACACTACAAACAAAACAGTGGAGCCAGGAAGCAACGAAACTGATATTCGAAAACCTCTATGAAGCGTACAAGAATGGAAATAACCTAAAAGCACGGGCCAACATGCAGCGTGCTTCTTTTCTAGCAGGAAGAGCTTTCACTCGGGCATACGTCGGCTACATCCATGCGATCGCTCATACGCTGGGCGGATTTTATAACGTCCCTCATGGACTCGCAAATGCAGTCATCATGCCGCACGTTCTTGAGTACTATGGAGAAGCAGTCCACAAACCCCTTGCAGAGCTGGCGGAGTTAACAAGCATCACAGACTCAACCGACTCCGATGAAGTGAAATGTAAGAAGTTCATCGAGGCCATTAGGCAAATGAATGAAAAAATGGACATCCCTGAGACGATCAGTAGTATTAAGACACAAGACATTCCATTAATGGTGGACCGTGCTTATAATGAGGCTAACCCGCTCTACCCTGTCCCAAGGATTCTGAATAAGAAGGACTTGGAGACACTGTATATTTTGATAAAAGCGTAAACGTTGTTATGACAAAGCCAGATTCCCATGTAGCGAATCCAAGGAATCTGGCTTATGGTTTTAAACGTAATCCCACTTATTTGTATTTCCTCATCAGATCCTTTGGAATATGACAATAATCGTCAGGATATCTCTCCAACCTGTCTTGATGTTCCTCTGCACTTTTCACATAGTTGGTGAGAGGCCGTACTTCAACAACTATACGGTCATGATCAGATCTTTTCTTTAAAAACGCTTTCGCTTCGTCTAAGTGTTCTTTCTCCTCACTGTATACTCCCGTTCTATACTTTTCACCTACATCTTGCCCTTGCTTATTCAAGCTATATGGGTCAATGATTTCAAATAAATACCCCATTAGTTCGGTAATCGTAACCACTGTCGGATCAAAACTGGTTTTCACACACTCTGCGTATCCATCATAATCTCCTTCTAGTGTCGGACTGGTGCCATTCGCTCTCCCTGCTTCTGTAAACTCAACACCAGGTAATGTTTTTATGAAAGCTTGTACGCCCCATAAGCATCCGCCTGCAAAATAGATTACCTCCATATGGACTCTCCCCCTTCTTCTGCAAAGCTAGCTGATTCTTTCAAACAACTCATCCATCAGAACGAGTAGAAATTTGATTTTACTGCAAGTATTCATCGGGGTAAACAAACAACCTCTTGGGTGAATATTACCTTCTAAAAAGGCAGTCATTATTAAAAGATACGGATCCCACTTTCGGTAGTGGGATCCGTATCTTTCTCTTTTTTCACTTCTGTAATTGGTTAGTCAATTCAACGAACTCTTCAACGTCTTTTCCAATGAGTTCAATTCCAGCTGCCCAGAACTCTTGCTTCGTCACATCTACATCCAAATGCTTCTTGGCTAAGTCTTCAACTTTCATAGATCCCGTATCTTTTAACAAAGAAATATACTTCTCTTCGAATCCTTCTGGATGTTTCAAGTATTCTGCGTAGATTCCGAGACTGAACAAGTACCCGAATGTATAGGGGAAGTTATAGAACGGCACACTGTCGATAAAGAAATGTAGCTTAGCTGCCCAGAAATGTGGATGATAAGAAGAAAGACGATCGCCAAATGCCTCTTTTTGTGCTTCCACCATCAACTCATTCAGACGTTTTTCAGAAACAATCCCTTTTGCGCGCTCTGTATAGAAGCTATCTTCAAATAGGAAGCGAGCACGGATATTCAAGAACATTGCGGTTGCCCCTTCTAATTTATTCGCTAAAAGAGATATTTTTTCTTCATCTGTTGCAGCATTTTTCACCGTAGCATCCGCAATGATGGTTTCTGCAAAGGTACTGGCGGTTTCTGCTACGTTCATCGCGTAACCTTGGTTCAGTTCTGGCAAATCTTTCATGACGTGACTATGGAACGCATGTCCTAATTCATGGGCTAGTGTACTTGTATCACTCGGAGAACCTGTGAACGTCATGAAGATACGGGATTCTTCAAACTCAGGTAAGCTTGTACAATACCCGCCTGGACGTTTGTTCGATCGATCTTCTGCTTCCACCCAACGGTTTTCAAGCGCGTGTTTCGTGAAATCCGTCAATTCAGGTCCAAACAGAGCAAAATTCTCAATTATGAAATCACATGCCTCATCATAAGTGAAACGTGTCGGTTCTGTTCCCCCTATTGCAACAGGGGCATCGACGTCTTGCCAGCCCAGCTTCTCCATCCCTAACAACTTCGCCTTTTGTGTTAAGTAATCAAGAAACGTCTGTTTCTGCGCGTCGACTGCAGACCACATCGCGTTTAGCGTCTCTTCCGTCATTCGGTTATATTCAAGCGGTTCTTCCAAGTGACCTTTCCTGCCATGTGCTTCTTGCAATGTTAAGCGATACCCGGCTAAATGATTCAGAATGTCTGCAAAGATCGGTCCATTTTTAGTCCAGACCTTCTCCCACTCTTCAAAAAGTTCTGTACGCACTTTTGCGTCAGGGTCTGCATACATTTTGTTCATCGCTTGTCCTATTGACAACTCAGTTGTCTGGCCATCTTTATCTGTAAAAGGAATCGTTAGGATAGAGCCTACCGTATTATAAAGATCGCTCCACGCAGCTATCCCGTCCTTATTCAATTTGGCGATCAGTTTCTCTTCATCCTCAGACAAGAGACGTTTCCCGTGTTCACGTGTTTCCTCTAGTGAGAAACTGATTTCTCTCAAGTCCTCATTTCGAAGAAGTTCATTCCATTGGTCCTCTGATATGGCGATGAGTTTTTTAGTGAAAATCGTTGACAGCTGCTGAATTTCGCTGTACAGCTCCATCACTTGTCCTTTAACAACACTTGCATGTACATCATCCATGAATGCATCATGCCACATGTTAATGAATGTCCCCACCTGGCCCAAACTTTTATTGATGACTTCCTGCTTCTTTAGTATTTCCAACAAAGCGGATGCATCGTTTTCTGATTCACCGTTCCAGGACGTTAACTGCTCCTCGTAGACGGCAACCTCTTCTTTTACAGTCGCTAGTTTAGTTTGCACTTCTTCTGAATTCGTTCCGCCTTTGAATATACTTTCCAAATCCCAAGTATCTAGATATTTCATTCTCAACTCACTCCCCTTATCCTTCTATTGTAAACGCTATCACTCAATTTAGAAAGGTTTGTTAACTAAGACAATTCAATTGTTAGTATGTAAAAAATGGACCCGGGATTTCTTCTATTCTTCACCTTATTACGCATCTTTCGAAAGCTGTCTATTATAATAATATTAGCTCGGTGTATAATGATAGCGACTGGATAGTACGTACTATTTGAAAACAACTGTACGACTCATTCTGCATTGGAGAAAAATCATAAAACTGCATAACAGGGAATTCGTCGAAAAAGTTGAACCAGTTCAATTTTCGCTTGAGCAGCTTCTGAAGTGTAAATCTTGCATTCAAAAAAATATAATGAACTCTGTAACGGTCTGCAAAATGGGGGGGATCATATGAAATTCATTGAAGCACGGGTAAAGAAGTGGTCCAGCAAGAAGTTGTATGAACGGCTCACTCGGCTGAGAGACGAAAAGTCTCCGGACACCAAGTCGATCAGCGCCATCCTTTCTGAAATCGCCAAGCGAGATCCCGCAGAGTTCGAGACTGGAAAACTTGAAGCAATAGTGGAAAAGTACAAGCGTCATGCCGTCATGGAAAGCACAGACATCCTCCACCTTGAAATCAAGTACAACGAGGATTATCTCGCCAAGGCAGCATTTGAGACTGATCCGTTCGAGCGAAAAATTCGTGCGGCGCAGCTTGAAGTGGTTCAAAAGGAACTAATGCGTCGGAAAAACTAGAACAATCGGATTGAAAAGCTATTTCATTAAATAGAGTCTACTGCAGTGGAACCTTCAAATGATATTGCAGGGATATTCATCCCATTCCTAAAAAGTATAACTTCTTCCTTTATTGAGAAACGATGAAATATGAAACATGCGTCATTCTGTAGTGAAACACATCCTGTTGATACAGTCCATTCGCTCTTTATCCTAAAACACAAAACAGGTAACTCGCCCCTAGGGCAAGGTACCTGTTTCCAATTAAATTTGAAAAAGATTATTGTTCATGTTCATTTGCAGAAGTTATCGTTTCACTTTTTTCTTGCGTGGTTTCATGAACGTCTCATAAACAATTGGAACAATAACAAGTGTCAATAGTGTAGAACTGATCAGCCCCCCAATAACTGTAACACCGAGACCTTTAGAAATCAGTCCGCCACCGCCGCCCTCTACACCTAGCGCCAAAGGTATGAGCGCACCGATCGTAGCAAGAGCTGTCATTAAAATCGGACGTAGACGAGTAGAACCGGCTTCCAAAAGGGCTTCTCGAGTAGAAAGTCCTTCCTTCTCTTGATGAATTACGCGGTCAATTAATACAATCGCATTCGTAACAACAATTCCGATTAACATCAATGCACCAATTAGTGAAGATACATTTATTGGCTCACCAGCAATCCAAAGTGCCACTAAACTGCCGATGATTGTGAAGGGTAGTGAGAACAAAATAGCAAGTGGTGCTAATGCTCCTCCAAATGTCACAACAAGTACAAAGTATACGATAGCGACTGCAGCCAGCATGGCGAGCCCTAATTGTGAGAATGACTCATTGATCTGCTCTGTAACACCACCGAAGTCCACTTTCACGCCACTCGGTAAGTCCAGGTCACCGATTTTGTTTTCTACTGAAGTTGAAATCGCAGCAACATCTTTGCTGTTCACATCAGCAGTTAGTGAAGCATACATTTTGCCATCTCTTCGCTGGATCGTATCTGGCGTTTTACCTTCTTCTACATCCATCACATCACCCAATTTGACAGGGATACCTAACGGTGATTGAATGACTCGGTTCTTCAACTCATTGATATTCTTAAATTGTTCTTCCTTCACTTCGATATATACATTTAACTCTTTTCCATCTTGTTTTACCGTGGTGAGTGCAGGTTCTTCACCAGGAGCCATGAGATTCATGCCGACTTGTGCTGCCGTTAACCCTAGACTGTTCAGTTTTTCCTGATTTGCGACCAGTGTGTATTGGTCATAAGCGTCTGTAAGGCTCGACTCAACTTTTTCCAAATTCTTATTATCTTCTAGAATAGGCAAGATCTGATTCGTTGCTTTCTCGATATCTTCCTTATTATCCCCAAATATATATAATTGCAAGCCGCTACCGCCCATGCCACTAAAGTCCATACTCTTCCATTTGCCTTGGGCTGAGTTTTTGTTGAGCTTGTCTATGACTTTTGATGTTTCACCACTAAAGTCTTTATAATCCTTATCGTATTCTATGAAGAATAACGCAGAATTACTTCCTCCCATTCCCATCATCGCATCCATTGGGCTGCCGCCGCCTAACGAATACTGATAAGTCGTAACACCTTTACGGTCACTTATGAGCTTCTCCGCATCCAGTGCGATTTTTTCTACATCCTCTCTCGTTTGTCCCGGCTCCGGACTATACGTAGCCATAATCATTTTTTCTTCTTCATCCGGTAAAAAGCTGACGCCAATCAAAGGAACTAAGAAGAAACTTAACACGAGTAAGACTACAGAACTCCCGAAGGTGATCAATTTATGATTCAAAGTCCATTCCAAAATACGGCTATATGCAGTTGCAAGCTTTCCTGGTTTTTCTACTTTCGCACGATTTTCTTTTGTCCCCACAAGGCTCAATTGCTTCTTATATAACGAATGGGCGAGCATCGGGACAATGGTCACCGCTACAATTAAAGAAGCTGCGAGCGCGAATGCAACCGCTAATGCAAACGGCAAGAACATCTCACCAACAATCCCACCAACTAAACCAATTGGCAAGAAGACCGCAATGGTTACAATCGTAGATGAGAAGATCGGGACAAACATCTGACGCGTCGCTTCACGTATTAGCTCTTTACCGCGTAATTGCTCACCTGGCAATGCCATACGTCTATAAATATTCTCCATAACGACGATCGAGTCATCGATTACACGGCCAATTGCAACAGTCAATGCCCCTAATGTCAGAAGGTTTAACGAGATATCCATTTTATGCAAGAGGAATATTGCCATCAACAAAGACAATGGAATTGATACGATAGAAATGAGTGTCGTTTTAATACTTCTCAAGAACAATAAGATGATCAATACGGCAAATATGATCCCAAACAAAGCTTTACTAAGCATTGTGCTGACCGCTTCCTCAATCGGTTCCCCTTGGTCCAGCGTAGTAATGACTTTTAAATCCAAATCTTTTTCAATAGTAGAAAGTTGATCTTTCACATTATTGACAACTTCAACAGTATTGCCATCAGCTGATTTCACAATTTGAATCCCGATCGAGTCTTCCCCGTTCGTTCTTGAAATCGATTCAGCCTCACTCACTACTTTGATTTCAGCTAAATCACCTAATTGAATAGTTGGGATTCCCGCTGGAGGTTGCTGTTCTTGTGTTTGTGGAATTCCCTGCTGTACTTGCGGGCCCCCCTGTTGCGCTTGATTCATCTGACCGTCTTGGGCAGGTAAGGCAGGAATCTCCAACTTTTTCAAATCGTCCACACTGGCAATATTTCCATCGATGACCAGGTTCTTCACTTTGCCATCAAAATTGGTTAAACCTAACGGGAAGGTAATATCCGATCCCTGAATTATTTGTTGAATCGTTTGTTGTGACATTCCGTATTTCTTCAATTGGTTTTCATCAAAGTCTATTGTTACTTTTTTCAATTGCTGTCCCGTGATTTGAACATCCGCCACGCCATCTATTCCTTCTAATAGAGGCAAAACATTTTTCTCAACTACAGTCGTCATCTCATCAGGAGTACGTTCGTTATCGCTAACGCTTAAAGTCAAGACAGGGAGCGCGTTAAAACTCAAACGTGAAACTTGTGGCTCTTTTACACCTTCAGGTAACGAAAGGGTAGTCAAAGCTTCTTTTATTTCCTCGGTTGCCTTATCCATATCCGTTTTGAAATTAAATTGAACTTGAATAGAGGATGCGTTAGCTAACGAAGAGGAACTAACCAGTTCGACACCATCCAAGTTTTGAATCCGTTGTTCGATTGGAACTGTGACTTTTTCAGCTACGTCATCTGGTGCTGCTCCAGGATAGGTCGTTAAAACCGTTACATTCGGTAAAGTTATCGTGGGCATGGTTTCCTGTTTCATATTGAAACCTGAATACAAACCAGCAACAACAACCATAATTGTCAGTATCCACACTGCGAATTTGTTATTGAGTGCGAAATTAGTGATTTTCTTCAAATGATACACTCCTCGTGTTTGTTAGTTTTTTCAAGCATTGACCACTCAGTCAAGATATTTCAAACTATAAATGACCAGTCAGTCAAATGCAAGAATAATTGTATCCTACTCTTAAAGCTTATGTAACAATCAATTGGTTAGTATTCATTTTGCGTGACTCATCGGTCAAAGAATATGTGTAGTGGAAAAACCGTATACCTATTGTTGACAAAATGTGACTGCTTGGTAAACTAAAAGGCAATACATAAAATTATGCTCGATGAAAAGGTGAGACTAGTGAAAGCTCGAAAACAAAAAGAAATCATTGAGTCAGCCATCAGGTTGTTTGCAGAAAATGGCTTCACGAATACATCCATTCAAGAAATTGTGAATGATTGTGGAATTTCCAAAGGAGCATTTTACAATTATTTCCCTTCCAAAGAGGCGTTACATATCGCCATATTCAAATATTACTTTGAAGAAATGAAAACGAGGACACATGAAATCGAGGTCCAGCAATTGCCACCGCGAGACAAACTTACTAGTCTGCTAAGTGTACCTTTTGAACAACTTACCAAGCAGAAAGATTTTTTCACGGTTTATATGCGTGAACAGAGCTTTTCCATCAATAAGGAGCTGCGACAAGTGATGGAGAAAACTCAGTACGAAATGCTGGTTTGGTATAAAACCATTCTAGAAGAAGTGTATGGAAAGAAAATCACAGAATATACCGGAGATATTATCATGCTCATTGAAGGGATTAGAAGCAGTTACTTGGTAGCTATCCTCATTCAAGATTTACAGATAGATGCAAAACTTGTGCCTACCTTCATTGTGAACCGCATTGACGATATGGTCGCTTCTTTCGATAAGGGAGAAGAGCCAATCATGAAACGCAACTTGTTGAATATATTTTCCAATAATTCTTTTGATTCACTAAGCAACTGTGAAAAAGCCTCCTCTCTACTTGCGGATATGCTTGAACAGCTTGAAATCTTGGATTATAGTGATGAACAAAAAGAAGGTCTCAAAGGAGTTATTGTCTTTCTTATAAGCGAGCTGAAGAAACAAACCATCGAAAAATACACTCTCCAAGGGATGCTTGCAAATTTAAAAACGGTCAAAGAGTTTGATAACTATAGAAAAAAAATTGCTAACCTGTTAGAGCTTCAGCTTTTATGAAGTATTACATAAAGAGGGAATCGTCCCTTATACAGCCAACTTATAATTGGAGAGCCATATACGTTCTGCATTCAGTCAAAAAAATCCTTTAAATCCCTTATGGGGATCTAAAGGATTTTCTATTTTAGAAAAGCAGTTAACAAACGACACGGTACCTGCTCAACGTAATGTATGACCATATGAGATTAGATATCTCCCATGCACTACGAGCAGGGCATTCATCTCGATTTGTCTTCTATTCTTCAATGTTTGGTCACTAAACAAGATCGTAGGTCATCTATTTGATTTCCATAACTTCTTTATAGGCTTCATTCACTAGAGATTGGAATCCAGTGTCCTCGTTGCTACAGCCTTTTTGTTGCAGGACCTCTGTGAATTTTTTGTAGGTTTCATCAGAAGTAAAAAAACTCAGTTCTCTTCCACCTTGTCTCGTTAACTTTTCCTCCTCCCATTTTTTCTTCAGTGCATGCTGATCCTTGAAAAAACGCAATGCTTGTTCTGCAGTTTTGATAGGTTGCAGTACTAAATGGCTTGCCAATCGTAGAATTCTCGTCTGATTAACTATCCCATTATCACTTAATATGACATATTGCAGCAAAACATTGATGACTGGTTTTGAGAGTCCATGCGCCGTTTCTAAACGTTCAATCAACTTTATATCTTCAGGAGATGGTATCCGCCCTCCAATTTCTTCGAGCATATCGATTGGTTCAGTACCTTCAATGTAATCAATCAGTGCTCCCTCTTTTTCAATCATCCTACATCTCTCCTCTTTGTTTAGATTTGATTGATCGATCCATTATATTCACTTGTTGTTTTCAATTAATTACTTTAAATATTTATAAATCCGACTTTTCAAATTAATTATACACGAACTTCAGTTTACGGGACAGACTCAAATCTCTTCATGTCAAAAAGACCGAATCTGTCCGCAGATAGATTCGGTCTTTTACATAGTTCACACGCTTTGATAAAGTCGTAGTTAGTCCATCATATCGGCAATGAGTTCAAAAGAACGCAGTCGATCCTCTTGATAGAAGACAGGCGAGCTCATGATGAACTCATTCGCTTTCGTCTGTTCCAAAAATGCTTCCAGTTTGCGTTTCACCGTTTCCGGGCTTCCGACAATTGTAGCTGGTGAATCGAGCATATTGGCTGCTGACACTTTTTCACTCGGACTCCACACAGCGTCCGGCTCATCCAAAGGCGGTTTGAACTGTGTCGGCATTCCTCTATGAAGACTTAAGAACTGTTGTTGGAATGATGTCGCGAGCCATAGTGCTTTTTCATCTGTATCTGCAGCAATTATACTGACTCCAAGCAACGCATACGGATCTTGTAGATGCTTCGATGGCTTGAAATTCTGATGATACAGCTGCAGCGCTTGCATCACATATGCTGGAGCAAAGTGGCTGGCGAAAGAAAACGGCAATCCTTGTTGGGCAGCAAGCTGAGCACTAAAACCTGATGAACCAAGCAGCCAAATCGGGACATCTTGGCCCTCTCCTGGAAATGCACGGACGCGAGCATTCGGTTGAGGATTGAAATACGAACGTAACTCTTCCAATTGCTGAGGGAAATCTTCTCCGCTGCTATTCAAAGTACGCCGCAATGCGTACGCAGTCGCTTGGTCACTGCCTGGCGCCCGACCTAAACCAAGGTCAATCCGGCCTGGATACAGTGCATCGAGCGTTCCAAACTGTTCTGCAATCACCAGCGGTGCGTGGTTCGGTAACATGACGCCACCTGAACCGACCCTCATCCTTTCCGTGGCACCTGCAATGTGCCCAATTAGAACAGATGTCGCAGAACTTCCGACACCCGGCATATTATGATGCTCTGCCAACCAATACCGATTGAATCCTAGCTTTTCGACATGCTGTGCCAATTCCACGCTATTTTTAAACGTTTCACTCGGACTTCCACCTTCATTTATAGGTGCAAGATCTAATACGGATAATGGAATTCCGTTAAATGCTTTAACTGTTGAAGTCACTCTCCACCACTCCTCATCGCTCATCTTCACAACAAGCTTACTATTAGTAACCTATTATACAAGTTACTATAGACAACGTAGGGAATCAACTTTGTTGTTTGGCTCTCCACTATTTAATTTTGTAAGCTGAACGGCATTACGTTTTTTTACGGATGAATAAGAAATATTGCGCATTTGCTCCCAAAAGAACGATACCAACAACAAAGATAGCGAATAATTGCGAAACACCCGTAACGATTGAATATACGATGAGCAGAAGCAACGTGAGAATGAGCGCACCATTCAGCATATTAAAAGAGCGGTACAGGCCCTCCAGCATAACGTGCCGCTCCCCTTCGTCAGAAGCCTCCAGCAACTTTTTTCCATAATCTTTTTCCGAAACAGATGGCAAGTTGCGGTCGGGATAAAATCTAGTGATCATACTAGAGACACCTATGGATAATGCAAGTGCGATGGTTGCAGAGAGGACTGAAACCACTTCCAACCAAGCAGGCTGATTCGTAATGAGAGCAATTGCAGAGGATACAATTCCAATCATAATTGTCGTGATAACAGCTAAATTGGTATCACTGAACTTTTGGTACAGCCATATGTCCAGTTCATCTTCTTCATCATCCGAAACGTTCATTTTCGATTTTTTCCACATCTGTAAAATACTTAACGCGACATATAGCAGTAAAACAAATGCAATGAAAGATAATGCTACATTCACTTGAAATGCAACTGCCGAAAAGTTGTAGTCGATTTGAATTGAAAGGGTTGTGTACATGACAACAAATCCTACAACCGCTCCAAAAATCCCCCAAATGACCAATCTCATTCAATCTCCTCCTCTTCGAATAGAAAAACACTTTCAATCGCTTCATTAAAAATCCGCGCAATCCTGACGGCAATCAGCAAGGAAGGGATAAATTCCTCCCGCTCGATTAAACTGATTGTCTGCCTTGACACTTTAGCCCGTTTTGCAAGTTCCGTCTGATTCAGCCCATTCCGAGCACGCAACTCCTTCAAACGTGTTTTCACTGATCTCACCTCTTAAAAGGAGTGTAACGTATGCCTTCCATAATGACAAGTATATTTGTCAAAATGACAATTTCTTTTTTCAAAACACTTGCACCTAATTAGAGTTGTACATGCTAACTGTTTTATTTATTGCTATATGTGATAATCAAGCAACCATTGATACACTCAAGCCCAGCCATTTGTTATGAAACCATCCGTTCTTACACATAACCGGTAAAAAGCCTTAATTTTTTGTATCTCTTGATGTGCTTTCCTTATGCTTACTTGTTTTACACAACGGAGTATCCGTTGCTCATGTCATCTATATTGCGAAGCCAATATTTGTACTTGTCATTCTTTCAGGGTTGCATTTATATTCACTACAGTGTAAGCTAGTCGTAATTAAACATTCACTTATTTCGTAACTTTCGAAATGAGGATAGAGGCGCAAAAACCATCAGTACACAATCAGAGGATGATGAGATCCGACGAAGATTGTAGAAAGGGGAATTTGCCGAAGTGGAGAGATGCTCATTATCTCAAAGCTGGTTCTGGGCTGAATAAGTGCAGAATTGTCATATAGGAAACTATATGGAGGGCTATCTGATGCAGAGAAATAATTTATTATTTCCAAGCAGCAGCGTTCTCTCGCTGCTGCTTTTTGCGTTTCAGGATACACTGCCTTCCACCTCTATGTTTTGTAAAAAAACTAAAGGAGATGGAGAACAGATGAATTTTGGACAACTGATTACCGCTATGGTCACCCCGTTTGATGAGCAAGGTGAAATTGACTTTACCGCGACACGCAATCTGATTCATCATTTACTAGAAAACGGCTCGGAAGGCCTGGTTGTTGCAGGCACGACTGGAGAATCCCCGACATTAACGCAACAAGAGAAGGTGAATCTATTTGAGTTCACTGTACAGGTGGTTGCTGGAAGAGTGCCGGTCATCGCAGGTACCGGGTCAAACAATACAAGGGAATCCATCGAGCTGACTCAGTTAGCTGAAACAGCCGGTATGGACGGCATCATGCTCGTAGTCCCTTACTACAACAAACCTTCCCAAGAAGGAATGTACCAGCATTTCAAGCTGATTGCGGAATCGACATCGCTGCCCGTCATGCTCTATAACATTCCCGGACGCAGTTCTGTCAATATGAGCCCTGAGACGATTATCCGACTTGCAGAAATACCGAATATCGTTGCTGTCAAAGAAGCGAGCGGCAACTTGGATGCCATGGCGGAAATCATCGAAAATACACCATCTCACTTTGCACTATATAGCGGGGACGATGGTCTGACACTGCCTGTACTTTCTATAGGTGGAGCAGGCGTCGTGTCTGTCGCTGCCCACATGATCGGACCTGAGATGAAAACCATGATTGGCCATTACAATAGCGGTCGTACTTTTGAAGCCTCCACTTTACACCGTCGTTTGCTGCCCGTCATGAAAGAACTTTTTGCCGCTCCAAACCCTTCACCAGTTAAAGCAGCACTGAACTTGAAAGGCATTCCAGTTGGCGGCGTCCGCTTACCGATGCTGCCATTGACAGATGTGCAGTTGAATTCATTGAATTCTGTACTCCTTCAGCAAGACAAGATACTAATCTAATACATGAGTGTGCATATAAAAAGCAGCCCGTTTCCTATATGGAAATGGGCTGCTTCAAACTGTAGATAAAAGGGTCGGGAATCGCTATGATTTCCAACCTTTTGGTGTTGTCCGGGAAAATTTGCAATGGGCAAGAGCCGTTGATCTCCGTTCTGGGCGGACGCTTTCCGGGGGGCTTGCCCTCAGCCTCCTCGTCGCTTCGAAAGCAAAGATGTGCTCCCAACGTTTCACTTATGCTCGCAAAAGCCGTTCTTCGTTACGGCTTTTCCTGCGGGGTCTTCGCGCTGCGCTGATCCCCAGGAGTCGCCGCCCTGCTCTCCAATCAACTAGGTTTCCCGTAGGACACTCGATATGTACAGGAGCCTTCTTGAACAGGATGGCTCCATGTCCAGCTGGCAAGTTTCTTCAGATTTTGGGCAGCAAAGACACGTTTAATAGTCTCTTTCCGAATCGTCTTCTTTTCGGACTTGCGTTTGTTCGCGCTGGCTTTCACCTGGGTTGAATCGATGAAAACATGATCAGCGCTCAGCAAAACGTGATCTGCGACTTCCTTGAGCACCCGATAGAAAATCTGTTTGAACAGATCGGTATCGTCGAACCGTAGGACGTAATTCTTTCCGAACGTCGAGAAGTGAGAGACTTCTGTAAGGAAGCAGAATCCGAGGAACCACCGGTACGCCACGTTGGTCTCAATCTTTTAAATGGTCTGGGGCATCGAGCGAGTACCAAAGGTGTATTGAATGAATGTCATCTTGGTCAGTAAAACTGGATCAATGCTCGGCCGTCCGACAACCGAGTATAAGTTCTCAACCAATGGATAGATGAACGAAAAATCAAGCGCTGCATCGAGTTTACGAACCAGATGGTCTTGTGGAACCAATTGCTCAATCATCAGGATCTCTAGCTGTTCAATTTCATTGACTTGATTTTTGTCATCATATCCATCGCCTCATTTAGTAGTAAGAGATACCGGTTGATTGGAGCGGAGAGCGGCGACTCCGGAGGGATCAGCGAAAGCTGTGACGAAGAACATCTTTTGCGAGTAAAGGCGAAGCGTTAGGAGCACGTGTTTTCGAAGACCCTGGACTGAGCAAAGCGAGGGAGATGAGTGCTGCCTTAATTTCAGCATAGTTCGCTAAAATACGGCAAATCGAACTCTTCGTCGTTCGATTGGCTGAGAGCAAGCCCCTCGGAAAGCGTCCGCTCGCAGCGGAAATCAACCTTTCATTGTTAATTCCATTGTAAAAGAAAAGACTGTAGGCAAGCCCCATGATATCTGGAGTTTGTCTACAGTCTGAAGTATCTCAATTTCTATATGGAAATGGGCTCCTACTTTTTCAAGAACTTCAATGGGCGTATGATGAATACTATACTCATCTAGTAAAACGTTCTTCCCCTACTTGAACAAACCATTGTTCCTTCTAACATTCCAAATCCATTATACGACGTTACCGGTTTTTGCCGATAGCAATTCTACAAACCGATTCCCTAACTGGCTAGTTGACGCTGAACCGCCTAAATCTGGCGTTAGTGATTCTTTTTCATTCAGAATGTCTTTGATGGTTGATAAGATTGCCTCTCCCCATCTTACTTCTCCGAAAAAGTCCATCATTTGACTCACAGACCAGATAGCAGCAATCGGATTCGCAATTCCCTTTCCGGAAATATCCGGAGCCGAGCCGTGTACGGGTTCGAACATGGAAGGATAATCGCGTTCCGGATGGATGTTTGCCCCTGTCGCTAAGCCCATCCCGCCAGTGATCGCTGCTCCTATGTCGGTCAAAATATCTCCAAAAAGATTGGAGGTGACGACCACTTCAAACCTTTCAGGCTCCATTACAAAGTAAAGACTAGCCGCATCGACAAGATATGAATACGTTTGTACATCGGGATATTCTTTTCCAACTTCATCAAAAACCTCGTCCCAGAACACCATGGAATAATTCAGTGCGTTCGCTTTACTAATGCTCGTCAAAGTCCGGTTGGAGCGTCTCGCTTCTTCGTATGCGTACCGAATGATCCGTTCCGTCCCTTTCCTCGAAAACACGCCTGTTTGCAACACAACTTCCTCTGCTTTCCCTTTAAACAGCCAGTCCCCTGCACCCGCATACTCGCCTTCACTGTTTTCCCGGATCACCAGAAAGTCGATGTCTTTCGTCGTTTTACCCTTCAATGGAGTGAGTGCTGGATTTAGTAGTGTAATCGGTCGCAGGTTCACATACTGATCAAACTCTTTTCGAATTCTAAGCAGCAAATCCCATAATGAAATATGATCAGGCACTCCGGGATATCCAACCGCCCCTAAATAGATGGCGTCGAATTTCTTGAGTTGTTCGATCCCGTCATCCGCCATCATCTTACCGTGTTTCAAGTAATACTCACATCCCCAGGGAAATTCAGTAAACGAAAAGGAAATGGCTGGATCCAATTTTTCAATAGCTTGTAATACCTTCACACCTTCAGCAACAACTTCCGGACCTATTCCATCACCTGGTATGAGTGCAATATTAAATGTTTTCATCGTATCCTCCTATGCGTTAGGTCGATGACTCAACCATTTCTAATTCAACAACTTTTCAGCGTTTGCTATGACAGCTAAATTTTCACCGCGAATCGATTTTATCAAGTTTTCTGCAATCACTACTGAAGTCTTTTTCGCAGCTTCCATACTGATGCCGCCAATATGTGGTGTCATCGTAATTTCATTCACTCCGAAAAAAGGATGGTTTTTTGACGGGGGTTCTACAGCGAACACATCGACTCCCGCCCGCAAGAAGGTCCTATTCTTAAGAGCCTCCACTAGATCTTCTTCATGAATGATCCCGCCGCGTGATGTATTAATAAGAACGGCAGTTGGCTTCATGACATTGAAAACCTTCTGGTCAATCAGTTCTTTTGTCTGATCGGTCAGCGGAATATGAAGACTGATCGCATCACTATTACTGAACACATCTTCCATGGAAGTGGTCAATTCCACTCCTAGGGAATCTGCAAGTTGTTGTCTTTCATCTGAAATCGTCCTGACATATGCAGTTACCTCCATGTCAAACCCATTCTTCACTATTTTCGCGACTTTCTGAGCGATTGACCCGAATCCAATCAATCCAAGAGTTTTGCCCTGTAATTCAGTAGTAAATCTTCCATCCCGGAAAGAGAAGTTCCCTTTTTGCATTTCCGTATGGAAAACACTGATATCCTTCATAACAGATAGCAGTAACGCAACAGCGTGTTCTGCAGTGGCGGTGCTGTTCATTTTAGGGGCATGTAACACTTTTATTCCTTTTGCTGTTGCATATTCCACATCAATATTGTCCAGTCCGATTCCCGCACCTGAAATGGCAATCACATTTTCACAATGATTCAAAAGTTCCGAAGTGATTTTTGCGGGCGCTCTCAAAATAATCCCATCTACGGAATTATTTTGTAAGTAATTAATGATTTCTTGCTCATCGAACTCATTGAATTGCTTTACATCAGCTAGTTCCCTCAATTTCTTTTCCCCATCCGGATGATACATCGGCAGAATTTGAACAATATGCAAAGACAATGGACAACACCTTTCTGTAAGCTTTTTATAATGCGTTGAAAGTATTGAACCTGAGCTGATTTCACTGTAGTCATTGTCCGAACTGTTAAAAGGAAGTATATGGACACGCCTATCTGCATTATTGAAGGTTTTCAATAATCGTTGTAATGCCTTGCCCCCCGCCGATGCACAGAGTCACTAATCCGTATTTCGAATCTCTGCGTGCCATTTCATGAAGTAATTTTGTCATGAGCACTGCACCTGTCGCTCCAATCGGATGACCAAGCGCTATGGCTCCGCCATTTACATTCACCTTTTCAATGTCCATACCAGTCCCTTTCATAACAGATAATGCCTGGGCGGCGAAAGCTTCGTTCAATTCTATCAAGTCAATATCATCGATTGTGAGCCCGCATTGCTCTAATGCTTTTTTTGTCGAAGTAACCGGACCGATTCCCATAACTTCCGGAGAGACGCCGCTCACTGCCTGGGCTATGATTTTTGCTTTCGGCTTGACTCCATACTCTTTCAATTTGTCTTCTGACATCATCAGCACGACCGAGGCGCCGTCATTTCGGCCACTGGCATTTCCTGCAGTGACCGTTCCTTCCTCTTTGAAAACTGCACGCAGTTTCGCAAGCTGTTCTTTGGTGGTCTTTCTTGGATGTTCGTCCACTTCAAATCGGACACTGCTTTTTCTCGATTTGACTTCAAATGAGACGATTTCGTCCTTGAAAAGCCCCTTTTGAATCGCTCGGTCAGCGAGAAGTTGACTCCTCATTGCAAACTTATCTTGCTCGGCCCTCGAAATATGATAGTGTTCAGCTAAATTTTCAGCTGTCAGGCCCATTGTCAGTTGCCCATACTTTTCTGCGGGTTGGGAACAAGGTTGACTTTCCGTATTCGGATCTAAAATCATCCCATTCCCCGCAGTGAATCCATATCTTGCATTCCGGATGTAATAAGGAGCCGTGCTCATACTTTCAGCACCACCTGCGATCACTACATCCGATAATCCCAGCCGGATTTGCTGGTCTGCATTATTGATGGCTTGCAATCCTGATCCGCATTGGCGATGTACTGTATATCCTGGAACGGTTACCGGCAAATCGGCTCTAAGCGCAGCGAGACGGGCTAAATTCGACGTATCTGCACTCTGTTTTGCTTGGCCGAGAATAACTTCATCCACTTGGATGTTTTTCCCCGTTCTTTCCATCACTTCCCGAATCACTGCTTCTGCCAAATGATCGACTGTGACGTCTTTAAGCGCTCCGCCCATTCGTCCAACTGCAGTTCTTACCGACCCAACAATATAAGAATTCCGCAAATTCTACAGCCCCTTATTCGCATAATCACGTTTCAGTTCACTTGCAATGATGTTTCTTTGGATCTCAGAGGTGCCTTCATAGATTTTAGTAATTCTTGCATCCCGGTAATACCGTTCAATTGGGTAGTCTTTCATGTATCCAATGCCGCCATGGATCTGTAAAGCTAGATCCGCTACTTTGTTATACACTTCTGAAGCAAACAGTTTAGCAATCGCTGCTTCTTTTACAACACGCATGTTCTGATCGGACATCCAGGCAACACGGTAGGTCATCGAACGGAGAACTTCGATTTGCATGGTAATCTCCGCCAGCATATGTTGAACCGCTTGCATATCGACAATTTTTTGGCCGAATTGTTCTCGCTCATGAGCATATTCAAGAGAGTGTTCCAGCAATCTGACGCAGGACCCTAAGTTTCGAGCGGCTAGTCCTGCCCGACCATTAGCCAGTATTTTCAATGCATTGATATATCCGGAACCTTCTTCTCCTAGAACGTTTTCTGCTGGGACTTCCATATTATCGAAAAACAATTCAGCTGAATGGGATCCTCTTAACCCCATTTTCTGTTCTACCGATCCCAGGATGAATCCTGGCGTGTCTTTTTCGACAATGAACGAAGTGATTCCGCGTGCCCCTTTGGAACTGTCCGTTACCGCCATCACTGTAAAGACATGACCGTCCACAGCATTCGTTATATAATGCTTGGAGCCATTAATGATGTATTTGTCTCCTTTTTTAACAGCGTTTGTTTTCAAGTTGGCTGCATTCGATCCTGCGCTTGGCTCAGTCAATGCAAACGCACCAATCCATTCACCCGTCGCCATCTTCGGAAGGAATTTCTTCTTTTGTTCATCCGTTCCCAGATCTACAATTCCGACGGTCCCGATCCCTGTGTGAGCACCAATTAGCGTCGTAAATCCATTATGCGTTTTTCCTAGTTCTTCATAGATCGCACACTTGCCGACCATATCCAGTCCAAGCCCCCCATATTCCTCTGGAATTCCAAGACTGAAAAGACCCATCTCTTTAGACAGATCCACTATTTTTTTCGGGATGCGATCCTTTTCTTCAATTTCCATCGCGACCGGTTCAACTTGTTCCCGGACGAACTTCCTGACATTTGCTCTTAAAAAATCGATATCCTCCGTAAAATTGAAATCCATACCCATTTCTCCCCTTATCGATTGATGAAATTGGCTGTTCTTTTTTCTAAAAATGCTAGCGTTCCTTCTTTTTTATCTTCTGTAGTAAAGGCGACTGCTTGAGATAGTTTCTCAATCCACATGGCGGTTCCAGCATCTATATCAAATCCTTTATGGACGGCCGCTTTCACAAGTTGTACAGCGATCGGACCTTTTTTCATGACATCAGAAGCAACTCGCTCAACCGTTTCAACAAGTTCGGTTTTATCCGCAAAATAGGTGACGAGACCTATGCGTTCCGCTTCTTCCCCATCAATTATTTTTCCGGTTAAGATCATATCGAGCGCACGCCCTTTTCCGACGATCCTTGAAAGACGCTGCGTTCCGCCTGCACCAGGAATAATTCCTAAGTTCAGTTCCGGTAATCCGAATTTTGCTTGTTTCGTTGCAACACGAATATCGCAAGCGAGCGCCAATTCGCAGCCACCTCCTAAAGCAAACCCCATGACAGCAGCGATGGTCACTTTCGAGCAGTTCTCAATTTTTGTATACATCCCCTGCATACCAGGGATCAGCGCTTCAAGAGCCTCCCGCTCATAAAGTTGTTGAATATCCGCTCCAGATGCAAATGATTTACCGCCTGCGCCTTGAAGAACAATGACACGGACATCCTTGTCCAGTTCAGCATCCGTGAAAGCTGAGTCCATTTCCAATAGCGTCTTTGCATCTAGCGCATTTCGTGTTTCCGGTCGATTCAGAGTGATCCACATGATACCTGCTTCTTTAATCACCACAATATTAGTGAAACTGGCTATATCCGTTCCTCCTTCACGTATAATCGTATAACCCTTTGCCACTCTTCTTTCCGAGACGCCCCGCTTTCACATAGTTGACAAGCAGTGGACAAGGTCGATATTTCTCACCTAATGTAGCGTATAGGTATTCCATATTTCGAAGTCTTGTATCTAAACCGACTAAATCAGCAAGCTCAAGCGGACCCATCGGATGATTCAACCCTAATTTCATAGCCTTATCGATATCTTCAGCGGATGCCACGCCTTCCATCAGCATGTTCATCGCCTCATTGCCGATCAAGCAGTTCATTCTCGATGTGACGAAACCAGGAAACTCGTTCACTTCAACAGCTTCTTTTCTTAGTGACGCAGCAATCCCTTTCACAAACTCTACGGTTTCATCGGATGTTTCAAGGCCTCTGACCACTTCTATCAACTTCATTTTATGAACGGGATTGAAGAAATGCATGGCAACGACTTTATCAGGACGTGATGTTTGGGCACCGATTTCTGTTGGGCTCATCGTGGAGGTGTTTGTAGCCAGTACCGTTTCTGGCTTACACATTCGATCCAGCTTTTGGAACACATCAATTTTCAACTCGATCTTTTCAAGAACCGCCTCGATGACAAGATCGGCTTCCTTTGCCGCTACTTCGAGATTGGAGTCAACCAACAAATTTCTTCTCGCGTTTTCATAGTTTTCTTCTTTTAGAAATCCTCCTCGAAAACTCGCATCCAATAATTCGTCGATCTCTTTTTTTGCTCTTGCAAGTATTTCATCATTCAAATCATTCAGCACCACTTTAAAACCCGACACAGCACACGAATAGGCGATCCCTTTTCCCATTACACCGGATCCTACAACAGTAATTTGCTTCAACACTTAACCTCCTCATTCATGACTACTTTTGGTTAAAAAAGTCTTAACTGTTTTTGGGAGAAAGTCTATCTCACACAGGAGTATGCTTGTCTAATAAACTTTCAACCTTCTTCAGAGACACTATCTTCCAGTGATGAGTTCGAAATCACTGGACTGCATTCAAACTCAGCTCCAGTTATTTGCTTTAAATCCTCTTCGCTCATATCAGACAGAATTTCAACAAGCTTCATTTTTCCTTCTTCAAACTTGAATACGGCATGCTCTGAAACCACTAGGTCCGCTTTACGTATTCCACTAGAGGGATATGTTAATTCCTTCACTAGTTTAGGCTCCCCACTTTTGGAAGAGTGCAGGGTGGCTATAATGATTTCGTTGGCTCCCGCAACTAGATCCATCGCTCCCCCGACCCCTAAAATTGTTTCCCCAGGCACTGCCCAATTGGCAATCTCCCCTGTCTGATCGACTTGCAATACTCCTAGAACCGCAACATCTATATGGCCGCCCCTGATCATTGCAAACGAATTTGAACTATCAAATAGTGAAGCTCCGATTTCCATCGTGATAGGAGCTTTACTAGCACTTATCAAGTCCATATTCACTTCATCGGCAGGAGGAGTGGGCCCCATTCCAAGCAACCCATTCTCCGACTGGAGTACAAGTTTCTTCTCTCCTAAATAATCCGGAATCAGCGTCGGGATGCCGACACCTAGGTTGACGACTTGGCCTTGTTTCAACTCTCGGACGATTCGTTTTGCGATCTTAATGCGATCAGACGGATTCAACGAAAACACCTGCCTTTTTCACATAATTACTGAGGACAATGTAATCTACATAGACGTGTGGGGTTACGATTTCTGAAGGTAACAAATCCCCGTTTTCAACGATTTCATCCACTTCCGCTATGACGATTTTGCTGGCAGTCGCCATGACCGGATTGAAGTTCCTGCCTGTATGGTCGTACACTAGATTGCCTAATCGATCCGCTTTATGGGCTTTGATGAGTGAAACGTCACCTTTAATCGCTTTTTCAAAGAGGAAACGTTCCCCATCAATCACTTTTTCTTCTTTTCCTTCTGCTAGTTTTGTCCCAACCGCGGTTTTTGTATAGAAACCTCCGATCCCAGCACCTCCGCACCTCACCGCTTCCGCTAACGTACCTTGCGGGATCAATTCAATCTCCAATTCACCGTCAACCCACGCTTGGACCGCATCGCGATTCGTCGTAAAGTAGGAGCCAATTGCTTTGTTCAATTTTTTCTCCTTCAAAAGGATTCCTAACCCTTTACCAGGCTCACCTAAGTTATTACTGACAATTGTCAGGTTTTTTAACGTGGAGGCTGCAATGCCATCTATTAGCGTCAAAGGAGTTCCTGACATCCCGAAACCACCTACAAGCAGTTTGTCCCCGTCGTTTACAAATTTCACAAACTCATTTTTCTTCAACAGTTTCCCCAAGTTCGGTCTCCTTCCCAAGTTGTTCCAACGTTTTCCGCTTAATTTAAAACGAGTTTCAAATTCCGCTCATGCCATGTATATTCGAAAGCCTTGCTTGTAATTCGTTTTGTTTGAGATATCGCAACGCGGAATTAATAGATAGTAACGAAGAAAAGACACAAACCAAAAGTCTGCGTCTTTAATTAATCTCGAGATACTCTTCTCGTCCTCTTTCTTAAACAGGCGTGGATTCTGTTTTCTCTACAGAAGCTGAATCTTGCTCCTCTTCTTTTTTGTCCGGGAACAGTAAGCTGAAGACGATACCGAATGCCGCAGCGATGAAGAATGTTGTGAAGCGGGAGGTCGCAATCGCATCCAGTGGTGTGGAGATCCAAATGACTGTACTTACAAAGCCGGATATAATTGTCGCGATAACGCCGATTCCTGAATATCGTTTCCACAAGAACGTTAACATGACTGCGGGAGACAGCGTACATCCTACTCCAGCCCATGCCCAACTGACTACAAGAAAGACGAGGGACTTTGAAGTTAACGCGATTATTAAACCTACAATCCCCGCTCCCACGATCGTAAGACGGGAGATCGCGACCAATTTCTTTTCAGACAGCTTCAAATTCATAGCAAGTCGTATGATGTCTTCACTCACGGAACTTGTAATGACCAGTAACTGTGAATCCGCTGTAGAAATGATGGCTGCGAGTATACCAGCGAGTAGAATGCCTGCAATCCATGGCGGCATCAGGTCAAGAATCATGAAGGGGAGAATCATTTCAACGTCTGCAAATACTTGACCTTGGTATAATGTAAGTGCCGTGATCCCGATCATGAATGCCCCGCTGTAAGCCAGGATAGTCCAAGTAATTGCGACGATACTCCCTTGTCTCGCTTCTTTCTCACTTCTAAGCGCCATGAATCGAGCACTCAATTGCGGTTGCCCGCCAAGGAATCCGAAAAACCAAGCAAAGTTATTAAAAAGTAATAAGCCTAATGAGAAACCAATTGCTCCACCGGTCCACGAGTCCATCGATGGGCCTGCCGCCACGAGCGCTTCACTGATAGACAGATCCGCAGCTGAAATATGGAATAAGGCGACAATCGGTAATACAACCAATGTAACAAGCATCATAATCGCTTGAATCATGTCCGTCCAAACGACTGTTACGAAACCTCCTACATAGGCGAGGATTACCACAACGATAATACTTAGGATGGCACCAACCTTTGTCGGGATATTAAAGACGGCCAACAAGGTTTTTCCGGCACCAGCAATTTGTGCACCGAAGTAGAACATCATGAAACTGAAAATAAGAATTGTAGAAAGCCAAAGAATGAGCTTACCTTGTTTGCCAAAACGGGCCGCTAGGAAACTGGGTAACGTCATCGTACCTGTCTTTTCCGCTTCTTTCATAAAACGTTTCGCCAAGAACAGCCAAGAGAAAATAATACCTGTGGCGATGCCGACTGCTACCCAAACTCCCGATAGCCCTGTAGCAAATACAAAACCAGTGTAGCCGAGCAGGAGCCAAGCTGACTCCCCAGTGGCACGCTCTGAAAATGCCAATGCCCAACCTGGCAACTGATTACCGCCTAAAAGGAAATCTGCATGACTTTTCGAACGGCGGCTTACAAGATAACCAACAACGAGCATGACCAAGAGGTACATGACGAATTCGACCATAATAACCGTATGCAATTTACTCATCTCCTTTAGTTTTGTCAGTACAATTCATACGTAAGCACTTATACAATTGCATCTTCCAACACTAAATCGTTCTCTGCGAAACGTTCGACTCTTAACGGTGTCAAATCAAGCGTTTCATACTTCCCTTTACAGATCAGCTCTGCCAAGCCAAGACCGACACCAGGCGCTTGCTGCATGCCATGTCCGCTGAATCCAAGCGCAACGTAATAGCCTTTCATCATCGGATGCTCCCCGATAATCGCATTCTGATCGATTGTATTGTGGTCATACATTCCCGCCCATCCAGACTCTAATTTAAGACTTTCAAAGTTTGGAATCCGGTGCGCTAAAATGGGCCATAAGTGATCGAAAGAAGATCGTTTCCATTTAAAGTCGATACCAGGTTTGACCTCATCCGAAAATCCTGTGACGACCCGATCCATCTCGTGCCTGAAATAGACGCCAGTCGGATCAATTGTAAGCGGTAACATTTTCTCTAATTTCTTTGCCGAGTCAAATACATACATTTGACGTTTCAGCGGGACGACTGGTAATGGCAATCCCATCTGTTCACTTAATGCTGCACCCCACGCACCTGCACAATTAATGACAATCGGTGCCGAATAAATGGAACCGTCCAGTAGTTGAACACCTTTCATTCGTCCATTTTCTGTCAGTATAGTTGAAACTTCTGCTGTCTTATAATCTACACCTAAATATTGTGCATTTTTCCGATACGCTTGCATGACAGAATACGGATCCAGATAGCCATCTTCTTTACAGAATAAGCCTCCCGCTAAATCATTGGTTTCCAGTTCCGGAATGATGGTCAGCAAATCGGTGGTTGAAAGGATTTCAGAAGGAACGCCCAGTGTATTTTGCAATTTGAGTTGCTTCTCATAAGCTGGCAGCATCCGTTCAGTAGCCAAAAACAAGTAGCCGCGCTGCTTGAAATCTATTTCTGCCTTTTCTTCACCAATAGCCATGTCTTCTGCAAAGTTTTTGTAGACTTCCAAACTGAATCGGCTCAATTGGATATTGATAGCCGTCGAATACAATTGCCGGAATCCGCCTGCACTTCGGGATGTGGAGGAATACTCATACGTAGGATCTTTTTCAAAGACGAGGATATCGCCCTCGAATCCGTTCTTACGCAATGAATACGCTGTACTCGATCCCATAACTCCGCCACCTACGATGATAATATCCGCTTTTTTCATAGCCTGTACTCCCCCTAAAATTGTAGTCCGCCTTCGTTACTTCATGTAAGGTCAACAGTCACTCCTGCTTTGTTTTTGCAAGCTTTATCGTAAAAGTATTTGGCGATGACAATGTCTGCAATGGCCAGCCCAACCGATTTAAAGACCGTCACTTCCTGATCAGACTCTCTTCCGGATAACTTCCCACTTATAATTTGTCCAAGTTCACCGTGCAGCGCATCACTGGTATACACTCCAGCTCGGATCGGAACAACTAAATCGCCCGATTCTTCCAATGCCGATTCTTTCGACTCCACCACCACTTTCGCTGCCTTACAAATGGCCGATGTCGGTAACTCTTGCATAGTTGGCTTGAAAGAACCTACTCCATTTACGTGGGCACCGGGTTTTAAAAGTTCCGTAAATACAGGTTGCATAGATGTTGTAGCGGTAACCAGAATATCTGACTGTCTCACCACCTCATTCGGATCTTCGCAAATGACAACTTCCTTATTAAACTTGCTCCTTACAAACTTTGAAAACGCGAGTGCCTTTTCTTCACTTCGATTGTGTATATACAGCGTATTGATATCCCTCACTGCCAGAATCGCTTCACAAAGTCCCATGGCTTGTTCCCCAGTACCAATAATCCCAAGTGTTTTTGAGTTTTCCCGGGAAAGGTACTTTGTTGCAACTCCCGATAACGCTCCTGTCCGTATTCGCGTTAAATAGGAACCTTCCAATAAGGCGAGGGGTTCTCCCGTTGTTACATCTGATAGCATAACAACACCGTTTATGACCTTTTTTCCAATTTCCAAATTAGAAGGTACAACATTGACATATTTAAGTCCCATTGCTTGGAGACCTTCTGCTACTGAAGGCATCACGACACCAGAGTTTTCAGTGCCAAACGGTAAAATCGTTCGAATGGGTGTATCGGTGGCTGACGCCGAAAATTCCATTAAGGCAATCTCGATACAGTGTAAAATCTCTTTCATATCCACTAGTTCCATTTGGCTTTTAGCACTCAAAACTAATATTTGAAATCCCTCCCATCACTGAATCTATTCTGTCTTCCAATATACTTTCATATGTTGAAAGTAATACATCCAAAATGCACAATAGTTTAGAACAAATCCTAACAATTTCAGGTCAGATCTTCCACTCTGGCTCGAAAATCCAACAATGGAAAGGGTGGAACGAATTGCAGAACATAGGGCACTATGCACAATCAATAGTTGATCAGTTTTCTTCCATATTGAATATCCCGATCAGCATTACGGATAATGAGGGGCTGGTGATCGGGAGCACCGATAATAAGCGATTAGGTTCACACCACATGGCGACTGCTGAAGTGACACGTTCAGGGAAGATGATGTTTTTCACTAAGGAACAGACAACCGAACTTGTCAACGTCTTACCAGGCATTGCAGCTCCATTGCGGTTCCAACAAGAAACAGTTGGGGTACTCGGTCTTATTGGTGACCCTGTGAAAGTTGAACGATATGTCCAATTTGTCCAATCCCATATAGAAATGCTGCTCATGGAACAACACCGTTCCCGAACGGTTGCGTCACAAATGGAAACGATGAGGGATTTCTTTATTCGTTTATTAAGTTATAAAGAGACAGCTGATTTCAAGAGCATCCATAGCTATTGTGAATTGCACGGATTCCCATTAGGAAAGCCAAAACGTGCTATTTTACTGAATCTGCTGTCTTCCGATGAGCCCTCAGCATCGTTCGAACAAACACAACTATTCAACCAAGAAGACCAAGAGCTATATGCATTCTTGAAGAATTTATTCATTAAAAATGAGCAGGGTATTATTGTGCCGTTACCTGCAGGAGAATGGCTCATCTTGGTCGTTGACCATAATCAGGATAGGACTTCGATGATGAAAAGATTGGAGCTCGCTTCAGACAAGCTGCGTATCTTCTTGGAGACCCGCGAGATCGGCAAAAGATTCATGTTTTCATTCGGCGGTCCCTCTCCATCGATAGAGAGTCTATTGGAATCCTATGAGGACTGTAGAAGAGCTTTGGAGATTGCCAAACGCCATCAGTTTCAACAATCGATTGTCTCCTTAGACGACTGGAGCCTACTATCCCACGGTGTGGAGGAAATCATACTCCCCGCTCAGCGCACATTGGACAATCACATTGAAAAATTATTAAATCATGTAAACGGCACTGTCCTCATCGAAAGTTTTCTCGTCTATTGTGATGAACAGCTGAACATGAGCCAAGCCGCCAGGAAACTGTACATTCACCGAAATACGCTGTTATACAGATTACAGCAGCTTCAAGAGATTTTGTGCATTGATTTAAATTCTTTTAAACAATGCACACTTTTATATTTAGCATTAAAGAAGCACCATTTTTTTAATAAGGCTACGTAGAATAAGTGCAGCATCAAAATCAGCAGACGGAATACTCTTCACAACTTGGAACGATTTTGGAACAGCCATTTAGAATGCAACCACCTCTTTTCAGAAAAAGCCATCTTAAATATCCATTGGATAAGAATCCATATTGATTCTTGCTTTTCAATTTGGCTTCTTTTTCCATTCACTCTTATGACTACTGACTGCCAGTTGTTCAGATGATTCCCGCCCACTATTCGTTCCAACGTCTTCAGCATGCGCTCCATCTGTTTATGCGCCGCCTGCACTCCGAACTAGCACACAACAAAAAAATGCAGGGGGATAGGTAGCTACTTCTCCGCCTGCATTCTTTTGTGGAGCTTATAGTTAGAAAAATGAAACACACACTCATTCCGCCATCTTAAGAAATCGTCTTGTTCGTTCTTCCTTTGGATGATCAAACACATCTTCAGGATTCCCTTGTTCAACAATTACACCGCCATCCATGAAAATCACGCGATCGGCCACTTCCCTAGCAAAATTCATTTCATGTGTCACGATGACCATCGTCATTCCCTCTTCCGCCAACTCTTTTATTACTTGAAGGACTTCCCTGACTAGTTCAGGATCCAGTGCCGACGTGGGTTCGTCATAGAGCATGACGGTCGGATTCAGGGATAGCGCCCTCGCAATCGCAACACGCTGCTGTTGACCGCCTGATAACTGCGAAGGGTAATGGTCACAACGATCTCCTAAACCCACTTTAATAAGCAAGGATTCCGCTAAAGCTTTTGCTTCAAGGGGTTTGACCCCATAAATCGTCACAGGACCTTCCATCACGTTTTCAATCGCAGTCTTATTCGGAAATAGATTGAATGATTGAAAAACAAAACCGGTTTTCTTCCGTAACTCCCTGATTTCTTTCTTGCGTTTTCGATCCAGTTTCCCACCTGTATGGAGTTCGTGTGGACCAATTCGTATGATGCCTTCGTTCGGTTCTTCTAAATAGGTTAAACATCTGAGAAAAGTCGATTTCCCAGAACCGCTTGGCCCCATTATCACAACGACTTCACTCTTGTTCACAGTCAAGTCCACACCCTCTAAGACGGGATTTTCTCCGAAAGCTTTTTTAAGATTTTTCACATCAATCACCTTCAAGACATTCCCCTCCTTCCCCTGAATTTCCTAACAACATTATCGAACTAAATGTTTCGATGAGCGCTTTTCGAAATTGTCAAGCAAGGTCGTAAAGAACGTAATCAGAATCCAATAGATTGCTGCAGCTGTCAGATAAATTGTTAGAGGTTCAAATGTTTTTGCGATGATCAGACTAGACATTTGCAGGAGCTCAGTCACGGTTATGACAGAGACGAGGGATGTATCCTTTACAAGAACGATGAATGAATTCGACAGTGTTGGGATGGCTATCCGGAGACTTTGAGGGAGAATGATTCTTCTCATCGCTTGCGCATACGTCATTCCCATAGAAATCGCAGCTTCCATCTGCCCCTTGTCCACAGCAAGAATCGATGCGCGGAATGATTCAGAAAGATAAGCACCTGCATTTAAACTTAACGCCATAATTCCAGATGAGATGGGATCTAGTGAAATGCCGATTTGCGGCAATCCATAATAGATGACAAAAATTTGTACAAGAAGCGGTGTTCCTCGTATTACGGAAATATAGATACTGGCAACTTCATATAAGACCTTGAACTTGAGAATTCGGATAAGCGCTGTGGAAAAGCCTATCACGAGTGCGATGATTACGGATATACAGCTTAAAAAAAGCGTCATGATCGTTGCTTTCAAGAGGGAGGGCAATGAATCGATTATTATTGTAATATCCACTACGTCACTTCCTTCCAGACTTTCTACTGAAGCATGCGAACCTATCCATAACGTTAATCTTTCATTTCAATATGGATGCCCAGCTCTTTTAGCGCTTCTAGAAACGGAGCAAATCTGTCGTTCACTATCACCGTTTCTATTGGAACTACTCCTGTTTCCGATATTTTTTTCTCTGCAATCCATTTTGCTGCTAATGCGGCAGGAAGAGCCGTGGTTTTTGCCATGGACGAAATATTTCGTTCATGATCGTATACATCAACCATTTCCCAAGTATAGGTTTTCGCCTTTCCATCCTTCGTTCCATTCACCTCCACTCGCACCACCGTCACATCCTCGTTGGATACTCCTTTCATCTTGGGCGAAAGGATCTTTTCCGAGAATTTCACGGGAGCAGTCATAACCCCTTGTACTTCGATGGGATTATGGTCTAAGAAGCCTAACTCCGCTAACACTTTCATTTTCTCCCAGTGCCCAGGATAGCGAACCGTCTTTTCAGTTAAGTTGCCCACTTTTCCCTTCAACGTAAATGCCGTGCTATGCGCATCTGTTATGACAGCTTCACATGCACCGACCGGTTCGGGGAACGTCAATGACTCAAGTTCCGATAACGGCGGGACTTCTATAATTTCGCCATTTTTTATGGCAACGGCAGGTTTTGTATAAAGTCCTAAGACACTTTCCAACCGAAATACCACCTGGTACCATAGGGGCGGAACTGGCCATCTAGGAACGCCACCGCAAATCAGCACTGCTTCGTCCGCTTCATCCAACAGTTCTATCCCTTGTGCTGCGAGGAAGTTTGTGATGCCAGGTGCGACTCCGCAGCCAGGAATAATCGTGACTCCAGCCTCTTGCGCTTGAGTATGTAATTCCATTTTTTCTATAAACATTGATCCGACTAGGTCCACTAGATGGCATTTCGACGCGATTGCTGCTTTTACAGCGGTCAAGCTTAAGGAATGCGGGAGACATCCAACTGCGACATCTGCACCCTCCAGCACATTTATGAAATCCTCTTCTATTGACAAGGATGTCGTCTTCCCGATCACCTTCGGATTTCTTGCTATTTTGAGGCAGTTATCGATACTTTCCTGTCTGACGTCGACTGCCATGACTGATTCGATTCCTTCGAATTTTGCTATTTCACTGACGATTGTTGTTCCGATCATCCCAGTTCCCAAGACCACTACTTTCATATAACTTATTCACCCCTGTCTGTTTTTTAAAAATGAAAATCCTAAAGTAAACAACACATGCTGATGCTGTTCACTCTAGGAAAGCATCAACTATCTAAAGGATCTGTTCCAAACCATTTTTTATAGATTTCTTTATAAGTTCCATCCTCTTTCATCTCTTTTAATGCCTGATTCACTTTTTCTACAAAGTCCTCATTTCCTTTATTGACAGCCATCCCGATTTCATCTTTATTTAAAATATCGCTGGTGACTTTGATCGGTAAGTTGTTTTCTTTGATGTTATAGTTCATGAGCAGCTGGTCATTAATGATGACATCCAAACGCTTATTCGTTAAATCCTGGATGTAATCGCTTACAGCTTTATACAATTTTACATCTGCACCTTCCACACTGTTCGCAACTTCTTCAAAAGTTGTCCCTCCACCGACGCCTACTTTCTTACCTTTAATATCAGGAAGTTCTGTAATATCATTCGTATCGTCACGCGTCACGAGTACAGAACCTGTCACCACGTATGGATCGGTGAAATCCACACTTTTTTTCCTTTCCTCTGTCACCGTCATCTGCCCGATGATAATGTCGAACTTGTCCGCTTTCAGTCCGCCGATCAACCCATCCCACTTTGTCGCAATGAATTCAGCTTTTACACCTAATCTTTTTGCAATTTCATTTGAAATGTCTACGTCGAATCCTTGGAATTCATCTTTGTCATTCAGAAAGTTGAATGGTGGGTATGTCCCTTCGAAAGCCACTTTTATGACTTTGGAATCGGCGACACGATCGGCGACATCCGCTTTGTTCACTACCGCTACTTTCTCCTTGCCTTTCTCTCCGCAACCTGCAAGCGCAGCCGCTATTATTAAGGCTAGCAGCGAGTACACGAATAACTTCCTCATCTTTACTCCTCCTAGTCTCCTATTTTCGAAACACTGCCGACCTGAATTCCAATCGCCCCCTTTCCATGTGAGCTTATCCATTGGTTGTCCTAGCTATTGAGGAACAAGTTAATCAACTATATGTTCAGGCATTGTGAATGATACATAAAATTCACTCACAAAAAGTTAAAAGCCGCCCGCACCACTGACAATCGCTCATTGTCAATGATGCAGGCGGCCAAAGTTCCACCTACTTAATAGTTATCAATCTGTGCCCGCTGCAATTTCCCGCTATAATCCACATAGACGGATTTCCATTCTGTATAGACGTCCAGGGCGGCTACACCCGAGTCCCTATGCCCATTGCCAGTCCCCTTCGTTCCTCCGAAAGGTAGATGGATCTCGGCACCTGTTGTTCCGGCATTAATATAGACAATTCCCGTATCAAGATCCCTCATCGCCTGGAACGCCAGATTGACGTTGGAAGTGAAAATCGAGCTGGATAATCCGAATTTCACACTATTATTCACTTCGATCGCTTCTTTCAAGTTTTTCACAGGAATAATGGAAACAACCGGGCCGAAGATTTCTTCTTGGGCAATCCGCATATTAACCGTCGCATCGGTAAAGATGGTTGGAGCGTAGAAATTTCCAGTAATGAGGCCGCTATCGGTTACCATACTTCCGCCGGCAAGAAGTGTAGCCCCTTCTGCTAGACCGATTTTCACGTACTCATGGATTTTACCTAGAGAGGCACGATTTATTACCGGGCCTATTTTCACTGTTTCGTCCGCTCCGTCCCCTAGCGATAGTTCGCCAATGCGCTCAACGAGCTTGTTTTCAAGCGCTTCTTTTACATCCTGATGAACAATAATGCGGCTAGTGGCTGTGCACCTTTGACCGCTTGTACCAAATGCCCCCCACAAAATGCCATCCACTGCAAGATCCAGATCCGCATCTTCCAAAACGATGACCGCATTTTTACCGCCCATTTCAAGGGAAGTCCGTTTTAAGAGTTCCCCAGCACGAGCATTGATAGCACTCCCGACTTCATTCGATCCCGTAAAGGATATTAAATCGATATCCGGGTGTTCCACCATAGCATTTCCGACTTCCCTGCCTGAGCCATTTACAAGATTCAACAGACCTTTCGGCAGTCCTGCCTCCTCAAAGATTTTTGCGAATTCATAAGCGATGATCGGCGTTTCAGTAGCCGGTTTCCATACAACCGCATTCCCTGAAACTAACGCCGGAAATGACTTCCATGAGGCGATGGCAATCGGAAAATTCCATGGGGTGATCAAACCTGCAACTCCGATAGGAACTCGTACGCTCATGGCGAATTTGTTCCGCAGCTCGGACGGAACGGTGTCACCAAAGAGACGCCGGCCTTCTCCCGCCATGTAATACGCCATATCGATCGCTTCTTGTACTTCTCCACGAGCTTCATCGATTACTTTGCCCATTTCACTTGTCAGAATCTGCGACAATTCTTCTTTCCGTTCTTTCAATAGAGTTGCGATTGCGTATAAGTATTCAGCACGTTCTGGCGCTGGAACAAGACGCCATTCTCTTTGAGCTTTTTTAGCAGCTTGAACTGCACGATCCACATCTTCCTCGGTGGATTGTGTAACTTCCCCTAACACGTTACCATTGGCAGGATTTAGCACGTCCACAAATTTGCCCGATGAGGATTCACACCACTCACCATCGATGTAGTTAAGTAGTTTTTTCAAGTCATTCCCTTCGTCCGTCTTCTTACCTTTTTTACTTGGATGAACAACTTGGGTAGCTTTTCGATTTATCATATAAATGCCTCCTCATAATTTTTACGTGTTTGCTAAATGCTTTCCTTGATCCGATTGATCGCTTCGATAAGTCTTGTATCCGGAACCGATAAGGAAATCCGGAAATACCCTTCTCCACTTGGACCGAACGCGTTTCCGGGTGTCACGATAACTCCTGTTTTCTCTAGTACATGTGTGACAAATCCAGTGGAGGTAAAACCTTCTGGAACAGGGGCCCACACGAAAAAACTCCCTTTAGGCGGTTCTACATGGATACCGATTGAAGTTAATCCTTCGAGTACCACAGCCAATCGTTCTTCGTAAATTCCGTTATGGGTACTGACACATCCCTGATCGCTGTTGAGTGCAAAGGCTGCTGCTTTTTGGATCGGCGTGAACTGTCCAGTGTCCGTATTGCTTTTAAGTACTGATAAGGCTTTGATGATCTCTTTGTTGCCCACAACATATCCGATTCTCCAACCCGTCATATTGTAGGTTTTAGAAAGTGAACCGAACTCAACTGCCACATCTTTGGATCCCTCGACCTGCAGAATACTTGGTGCAGTATAGTCCGAATACGTCACCATATTGTAAGCAGAATCATGGGCGATCGGGATACCATGTTGTTTTGAAAACGCCACGGCATTCTTAAAGAAATCAATGTCTACCGTTGCAGAGGTCGGATTGCCGGGATAATTCAAAAACATCAATTTTGATCGTTCAATTACTTCTGGAGGAATTGAACTGAAATCGGGCTCGAAATTATTCTCTTTCAGCAATGGCATGTCAAAATACTGTCCGTTCGCAAGTAAAGTTGCCATCCTGTAGACAGGGTAGCTGGGGTCCGGTATTAAAACCATGTCCCCTGGATCGATCAGTGTAGGGATTAAATGAGCAATGCCTTCTTTAGAACCGATGAGTGCCAGTACCTCTGTTTCCGGATCAAGGTCAACTCCATAGTGCCTCAAATAGAAATCTGCGATAGCTTGTCGATATTCAAGACAGCCGATGAAATTGGGATACTTGAAATTAGCAGGATTCTGCATTTCCTCTACTAACTTTCCAACAATATGCGGAGGAGTCGGCAGATCGGGATCCCCAATCCCCAAGTCAATCACATCCACTCCCTTTTCGATCAATGCAGCTTTCTTCTTATTGATCTCTGCGAATAAATAGGGAGGGATTTGTCCTAAACGATCCGATTGATAGTTCATAAAACCACCTGCCTTATCTTTGATCACATCAATATATGCCACAGTATTGAATTTATGATGGCTGGGTCTTAATTATGCGTTCATCTTGGTTTATCCATGTACCTGAATCAGCTGATTTTCCACAACAAAAACGCATTAATCGCAAAAAACCGTCAACTACCTGTTTAGCAGTTGACGGTTTTTTGAATTACATTGTTGTGACGGTTATTATGAAAAATTATTCTTTTATAGCAACATACCTGCAATCGTTGCACTTAACAGGTTCGCCAAAGTTGCGGCTATGATCGCTCTCATTCCCAGCTCGGCAATGTCTTGTCTCCTTGAAGGTGCCATTCCACCTAAACCTCCGACCAACATAGCTAGGGAAGAAAGGTTAGCGAAACCACAAAGTGCAAAACTGATCATAGCTACACTTTTTGGGGATAGGTTCGCTATTTCAGGTGCAAAGGAAGAATAGGCAACAAATTCATTAAGTACAAATTTCTGACCAATAAATGACGCAGCCTGCACAGCTTCCTCCCAAGGGACCCCGATGACGAAAGCAAGTGGAGCGAATAGATAGCCCAATATCTGTTCCAGTGTTAAGGATTCAAATCCAAATACCCCACCAGCTGCTCCAATAATCGTATTAAGTAAAAAAATAAGCGAGATAAAAGCAATGAGCATGGCACCAACACTTACGGCTATTTTTAAGCCATCCATTGCTCCACGAGAGGCTGCATCAATAACGTTTCTCGATTCTTCGTCTTTAACCATTTGAACATCTTCGTCCAAATCTAATGATTCTGATTGAGGAACGATTATTTTCGCGAATAACAAACCAGCAGGTGCGCCCATAAAGGCCGCCGCCAATAAGTAATTCAGCGGGACTCCCATTATTGCATATCCCCCTAAAACTGCTCCGGATACGCAAGCCATCCCACCTACCATAACAGCAAATAATTCGGATTTGGTCATTTTCTCAATATAAGGTTTCACAACCAACGGTGCTTCAGTTGGACCCAAGAAAATATTGGCAGCTGCAGACATCGATTCCGTCTTACTAGTTTTTAATATTTTTGACAAAATCCCACCGATGACCTTGGTTGCAAACTGCATAATCCCAAGATAGTAAAGAACAGAGATTAATGATGCAAAGAAAATGATAATCGGTAATACTTGAAAAGCAAAAGTGAAGCCCGCATTATCAGCGTTCAGAACCCCCCCAAACAAGAACTGAATCCCTTCATTGGACGAGTCAATCACTGTTTGAACAAGTTTTGAAATGAACTGCAAAACCGTCCTGCCAAATTCCCATTTTAAAACGATGAAAGCGAAGATTAGCTGAAAGGCCAAAGCGCCTAAAACGGTTCTTAGATTGATGGATTTCCTGTCTTTGGATAATAATAGTGCAATTGTTAAAATGGTAATAATACCTATAATGCCCCAAATGTATTGCATCGTCTCGCTCCAGTCCTACAAATAAATTTGATGAATACATATTACGTACGATGTATTTCCCTTTAGATAATTCCCTTGAATAGTATCGATAATGAATGGAATGTCTTCTATCTAGAAGGAGTGAACATCTGTTAACACGCTATCGGATTCCCAGTACGAACTCCATCTTTTCTCCATCAATGAGAATTTTCACCCGTGACTTGCTTCGCCAATTCAGTCATGTAGTCAAAGAAAGCATCGCGATTTACATCATACACTACGTTCACTGGTCGACCTTCAGGTGTTTCAACTGTTCGCCCTTGGCTAGGGCCATTTGAGATGACATCACTGTTAAGGGTTTGCACCTTTACAAGCTCACTGTTGCCAACGAATGCAGCAGTTAATACATCCCATAAATAGTAGGTGGAATTGGTTGAAAAATGAACAAGAGGCGGCACCATAGCATAACACTGACCAAGGAAATCGATGCCAATATATCTTCGCTCTCTAGCCCAGCGTTCTCGCACATCCAAAGTCAATGGTACTTGGTTTGTACTTTCGAGCGCGACTAAATCTATTTTAATGTTAGTTTTCCATACTTGTGCAGCAGCTTCTGGATCCCAGAATACATTCCACTCTGCCGTGCCATCATGCTCGGGTTCATGGACATTTCCAGCCTCTCTAAACGTCCCTCCCATCCAAACTAGCCGTTCAATTTTCTCTTCAATCTCCGGCGCTTCATCTAATGCACGGGCTAGGTCTGTAAGAGGACCAGTAAATAATAGAGTTGTTTTTCCAGTGGTCTTGTTGATGGAATCTATCATATGTAAATGTGCAGGCTTTTCAGCTATAGGTGTCTTGACTTCCCCTGCCTCATTTAAAATGGGTAAGGCATCTACTAAAAATGCGTGCATGCGCCAATCTGAAGGGAAAGCATTTTTTCCGCGGGAATTGGATTCAGCTACTTCGATACCGCTATCTCCGAAGCGATCGATAATTTTTCTACTAGCTTCTACCGCTGGTTCCAAATAGCAATCTGCGGGAATAACCGATACTCCTGTCAATTCCACATTCTCCATCTTAAGAAGTAAAAACAATGAAACCAAATCGTCGACTCCGCCATCATGATTAAAGTAGATTTGTTTTTTCGTCACTACTGAATCCCATCCTTCTCCTTAATTATTGTTATATGGATATTCAAAAATATATGCAGCCAATCGGTACCTTGCCTTGGTTTCAAACTTTATCACGAATCCAAACTCCAAAGGGGCGGATTTCCGCAGACTATCAATTGCACGATTATCTTTTAGTTCGCTCTTACATATAGGTAAGCGCGTGAGCTAAGAAAATTCAAGTTTCCCTCAAATCATTCGAGTAAAATACAAAAAACCTGGGTAAGTACTTACCCAGGTTTCGGAGTCACAAAAAGAAAAAAAGAAATGCATTTAATGAAAAATACAATAACTCGTCTTTCTTTCATGTAGTCCGGTAGTTTACGGTTACCCGGTAGAGACGCTTAAGCCATATTCCTAAGCATATACATTCATCATATATTTATTTTTTCAATGTATAATTTTTAGCACATAAGCATGGAATTCGTCAATAGTTACAATGAAAGTTGTTATATTGCGATATTTCAACGTTTAGAAATCTATACAAAATTCATCTCCCAGTAAAACAGAAATACGGTGTTTGACCCCTTACTATCCCAGTGTACAAATGTGGTGAATAGTTGACGTCCTGTTCAATACTTACACGTGAAATGAACTTAATCGATTATTACCGCATCCCTTTTGAAGAGTATTCCCAATCATGGATTGCCTCCTTCAGTTTGATAACCTACAACCCGTTTTCCCACGAACAAATGATGATTGGATGCGTTAAAAATTCCTCAGAAATGTTGTGCACCTATCAATGTTTCAACATAACGATTTTTCTGATATTTATTGCGCGATTTCTGTCTGATCCTCAAACTATCCATTATGTTTACTTTACTCGGATAATTAATAATCTAGTAAAAATAGGATCATTCCATACAGATCCTTCTAGGAGGTATCTTGGTTATGAACTATATCGTTCATAGATCCACTATACCTTACAATCCCGAAAGTCGTTAACTCAATGAGTATATGTCATGAACCCACCCTGCAATTTCGAAAAAAACTCATGATGAAAAGGAGGATACTTTCTGGTGGGCTATCGAAATTGCATATAAACCCAATTTCAGAGAATCATCTCAATTACCCGGTTACTTAGATGTTTTCACCAGCAGTCACTTTATTGTTCCAAATATAATGAACGAATCTAAACTTTTTACCCTTCATTTCAAATTCTTCAAGGTCGCATTCTCTTGGTTCAAATCCATTGTTCTCTAATACTTGTTGTGAAGCTAAGTTGGTGGTGGTTGTAACTGCCTTCAATATTTGTATATTACGTTCTACAACTGATTCCAGTAATAATTTCAATGCATTTTTCGCAATACCTTGCCCAACATGTATTTGTCCCACCCGATATCCCAAATGAGCAACTTTATTCAGTTCATCAATGTCCACTAAATTTATCCTTCCAAGAATAGAACCTTGTTCATCTTTAATGAGGTAGAAAATCGAAATCCCTTTCGCTTGTTCTTCAAGTAAGTTGACATGCCTGGTTTTAAATACTTCAGGGTTATAGTAATCATCTCCTCGAGTAGGCACCGTTTCTTCAAAAAAATCCCTGTTATCCCATTCGAACTTATATAAATCTTTTGCATCTTGGGCAGTTACCTTATCAATAAATAAATTCATGAATATCCACCATTCAATTTTATTTAGGGAAATACTCCATAGGCTCTTTACAAGGAATGTAGCCATTTTTCTTATAGTAATTAATTGAATCCTCACTTGGCCATACGATTACAAATTCAAACCTATTTTCTTTCACCCAATTATTAACGGAACGAAGAAGTTCACTTCCAGTCCCTTGATTTCTGTATTCAGGAATAGTATAAACATTTGTCACATATGCAAATGGATGCGTTGTCTGACCAGGACGAGGCACCTTTTGTATTAACTCCACATATATGTGTGAGGAGATGTTTCCGTTTTCTTCCGCTACCCAAATAAACCATTGGCGACTTTTAAGCGCGCCATCAAAAAATGTTTTGAATATTTCTCTGAAATCTTCATACGGTTCTTCTTTCTTACTTTTGTCAAACTCGATGGTGAAATCCCATCGCATTTTCATTAATTGTTCAACGTCCTCTTTCCTAGCAAGTCTAATATTCATCTAATCCCCCGAATCTATAAACTAGTTTTTGTTACACCTAAAGGTATCTGCAATGTAAAGTGAAGTTGCGAACTTGATTCATAGAGTGCACCTCTTCTGAAATACGTATCTTCTTCATCCTTATTAGAGTAGGAAAAACTTCAAGGCTGTGTGTGTTTGATATCATATAAGAGGATTACAGAATATCGTTTAAATGCACAACCTATTTTCCTAAGAACTACCTTATCCCTATTAACCTTCTACGCTACGATTCAATAAACCTCCAGCAAGATATGAGTTACTTTCAATTTGATCCAAACACTCACACTAATTTATTGTACTTCTAATTATTATTGGCTCCGTTCTTCAATTCCTCAATTTCTGCTTCGATTCTTTCAAGTTCGATTCTCGTGAATAGGGGTTTCACTTCTTTTAGAGTATGCGCAGAAATTTCGATTTCCTGCCATTTCAAATCATTAAGCCCTAATATTTCTTGAACACGCTGACTTGAAAAAGGAAGAAACGGATTTAGGAGCTGCGAAAGGTTTGAAATGATGTAGATGCAGGTAGCCATAGTCCGGTTACATACTGACAAATCTTCTTTAACTTGAATCCATGGCTTTTCATCATCAAAGTATTTATTTGCTTCTCGTATATATTCAAAAATCAGCTCTAGTGCATTTTTCAGATGAGCATCCTCGATAAGCGAACCCACCTGTTGATAGAGATTTTGTATTCTCGTTTTGATCTTTGTTTCAATCTCTTCTTCAGGAGTTATCCCCTTATAATACTTTTCGATAAATTTAAGTGTACGATTTATAAAATTACCATAGGCACCTAGTAATTCACTGTTATGACTATGGACAAATTCCCGCCACGAAAAATCTGTATCCTTATTTTCCGGGGCATTGACTGTCAAAAAATATCGAAGAGAGTCTGCTTCGTATTTTTCTAAATAATATGGAACCCAGACTGCCCAATTCTTACTTGTCGATAGTTTTTGTCTTTCCAATGTCAAATACTCGTTGGAGACAATGTGAGAAGGGAGTGTTGGATTATTGATGCCCATTAAAATAGATGGCCAAATGATTGAATGAAAAGGGATGTTATCTTTCCCATGTACATAATAAGGATTAAAGTTAGTTTTGCAGGTATGGGCCTATGTTTATGTGGTTTAGTTATCATTCAATTTTTTAAATAAAGTATCAAAAAGCCCGCAGCGTTTAACGGCTAACACCAAAGAAATGTAATGCCTATGTCAAATTTCTTGCTATAGGATGATTACAAGTACAACCGTTTCACACTAGGGAATGAATATCGATACTCTTAACTGATAAGGCATGCATGGAAGTATACGCGGGCGAGCTTTAATAATGGTGAATTGGATTGCTACAATCATGTATAATTGGGGGTGGAAATAAGTATATCGAATTAGGAATGCGATATTTGACCGGAGATAAACCGGAAGAGATCAATGGGAAATTGAAAGATGAAAAAGAGGTAGAATAAGATGCAATAGATTTCAACAAACGGATCAGATTGCATTAAATGAGTATGGATATAGCAATATCTCCGTTAAATGCGATTGTTTGAGTCATACAATTGATTCTATACATAGGGGCTAGCCCAGCAATCATTTATGCGTTATATTTACTTCGTAAAATTGCAAATAAGTAAAGAATAATCTAATTACGTTAATGCGTTTGTTCTGCAAACGGGCCATTTTGCGGAACAAGAAATAATTTTATGTTAGAGGGAGATTATTTATGGATAAAGTACAACAATTTTGGAACGATTATTGTGTAGCAAATCATAAGGTAGGGACGGAATATAAAGATGCATTTCAATTTGGGGTCTCGGCAGATTGGTTAGCTGATTTAGTTGTTGAGGGAAAGAAGACAGCGACAACTTCGGGTTTTGTGTTTTATGAGTTAGAAAAAGAAGCTATACCCCAAGCAGGCGAACATTATATTATTCTAAATGGTCAAGATGAGCCTGTCGCAGTCATTCAAATTCAATCCGTCGAAGTTGTTCCGATGAATGAGGTAACAGAAGATTTCGCCTTAGCAGAAGGAGAAGGGGATTATCAGTTTTGGTGGGAAGCGCATGAAAAATTCTTTACCGAAGCACTAAAAGAATATGATAAAGAATTCTCGCCAGAAATATTAGTTGTATGTGAGCGGTTTGAAAAAGTATATCCAAAATAAATAGTGAAACAAACGGGCGCGATTGTTGAAGTTCAGAATTATTTGTGGGGTGGCAAATTTGCCACCTCTTTTTATTTTTTTTGGTTATAAAGTGAAACTAGCTGCAAAAAAAAATGCTTGGCAATTGTCACTGGTAACTGTCTGACTGAAGCGTTCAACTAAATATGAACGGTTTTTTAGATAGAACATCATGGATTTCATCGACTCCTATACTGATCTTCGCAAATAAAAAACTACGGAGTTCTCGTATAGCGAGAACATCCGTAGTTTGTATTGTTTAAAAAGAGTCTACATCCACATCTTCTAAATTAGCCCAATGAGCTTCTTTTTCACTAAACAAGAAGTAAAAGTGCTCTGTTTCTTTAATAGCAGGTGGATTCCCACAAATTTTACAACGTTTTTCGATTAAATCGAGTGGATCTAAAATCGAAGAACACTTATCACATTGGTCCCCCCTTGCTTTAGCACCGCAATTCGGACAAATCCCTTCCACAAAACGATCTGGCAAAAATCGTTGATCTGTTTCGCAATAAGCTTGTTCAATCGTCTTTATATATAGATGTCCGTTCTCATATAGTTTTAAGAAAATGTTTTGTACGGACTCATGATGATGTTCTGCATCAGTACGTGTATAGAAATCATAAGAAAAACCTAACTTCTGAAAACACTGGACAAATTCTTCGTGATACCGGTTGGCAATTGTTTCAGTCGAGGTATTCTCTTGATTGGCGCGAATGGAAATGGGAGTCCCATTACAATCACTACCTGATACATATAGCACTTTTGCTCCTTTTTGTCTGTAATATCTAGCTAAAATGTCTCCTGGCAATAACGCAGCGATATGTCCTAAATGCAACGATCCATTTGCATAAGGCCATGCTCCTCCAATAAATGTTGTCATAACTGTCCCCTCCCTAATATAAAAAACCTCGCCCCTAGACATAAAGAATGTCTAAAGACGAGGTTTCCTCGTGTTACCACCTTAATTCGCTAACAAGTTTTCTCATTAGCCTCAGTAAGTACATCGTATTACGCATGTACTTTGACATTTATAACGAGTGTCACATCTCGTCAAAGCCTATCTCATCAAACTGAAAGTCGACTTTGCTGCTCAAAGGCCATTTTCAATCAACTATTTTCTGCTTCTTTTCAGATTCCGAAGCTCTCTGTTAGAAAATTGAGGTTGACCTACTTTCCTTCTCATCGCTTTTTAAAATCTATTTCACTTATTATTGCACAAACACTGAAAATTTAAAAGTCTTTATTACTCCAAATTATTACATTTGTTCATAGTAACTTATTTCTCGCCGATTCCTCACTCCGCTTAAAATTTTTTCAATGAAGTGGAATACAAGTTAGATTTGGATGGCCGTATGTTGTAAACAAATAAGAAGCTGGCAACTACTGCCATACTCCAAGAACCGGTAACGACAACCACTCTGATAGAAATCATTTCTGCTGCTAACCCGAAAATGACAGTTAGAAGGATGATTAGGAATGCCTCAATAACCCCATAAATACTTCCGATTCTTCCCATCACATGTACAGGTATATTGTTTTGGTAGAACGTATAAAAACCAGTATTTGCAAAGGCCGAGGCAAACGATAAAACAAAACAACCAACAATTGCTATAAAAAAAGTAGTAGACGATGAGAATACGATATATCCCACTGCAGTGAACAGGGAACCTACTCCTATTAACCATGAGGTAGGTACCTTTTCCACAGTGAATGTATTCGTTATCGAACCCATTAATAAGCCTGCACCTGCGCTACTTACTAGAAGTCCATAATCCCTTTCAGATAAGGAAAGTACTCTGGTTGCAAATGCAGCTTCCAAAGAATCTGTAGCTGTCATCAATACGATCATGACACTAAACAAAAAATAAATAAGCATGGTGTATGAATAGTTACGAGTAAACTGTATGACCAGTTTCCAGTCGTCTTTCAGTAGACCAACAGTCAACTTCCTATCTTCTGTTCTTGAAAATTCTTCATCCGCCTCAACATTAGGCATCGCCATTGTAATAAACGCTGACACAAGTAGAGCAACGGCATTCAAGTATATAGCCATATTGGGTGTCCCTATTGCAAACATAATTCCGGCTATCGCTGGACCGGTAAGAAAAGCTCCTGAATCGAGCAAACTTCGTAACGCGTTAAAACGTTTTCTCTGCTCCATCGGAATTAGCTTTGTAATATAAGTCATTGATGTTGGATGATACATAGAACTCGCCATTGTTAGAAAAAATACCATGCTATAAATAAGTACAAGAGATGAAAAGTAAGGCAATATAGCAATTAGGCACGCTTGAAAAAAATTAAGAATAATCATGAGATATTTCTTATTTCGACGATCAATAAGGCTTCCGGACCAACTATTCGTAAGTAGGGTCGACAAAGCCCTTATGATATACAATCCTGAGACTGCCATTGCTGATTCAGTTAGGTTAAGAACGATCAAATTTAAAGCGATGAAGTAAATCCAACTGCCAACACTTGAAATCCCAATGCTGAATAGCAGAATGGAGGGGTACCGCCAACCGTCAATTAACTTTTTAAAACTCATTTTAGCTCCCCCTCTTATTAAATTTAACCAACAAAAAAATCCCACCTCCAAGACACGTGTCTTGGAGGCGAGATTCTATAATCGCGGTACCACCCCAGTTTATTAATATGTCACCATATTAATCTCATCAAGTACAACACAAAAACATGTGATACTCTAGCTCTATAACAGGAGCTCCTGGCACCTTATCCCCTATAGTAAGTTCCGAGGTGCTGCTCAGAGGTTTGCTTCAATAATCATTTCTTACTCCTTTTCAGCTACCGGAGCTCTCTAAAAAGAAATTAATTATTTACTCTTCTCTTCGTCGCATTTAGTTTAAAGAATAGTATCACTAAAAACTCTTTTAGTAAAGAGCACTTAATTTTGATTGCAAATCGAAAAGTAAAATGCCCATCAATGCACAAGCCTAAAACACGAAACACGTCCTCTTCATCTACTAAAACGATTCTAACTATCGGCAATTTCCATGATAGATATTAATCTATAATGTGCTTAGTTTCCCTCTTTTAAGGCAATTACTTCAATCAGAAGCAAATAATCAAGAAAATAATAATACTTATTTGGGCAATCTTTTTTACAAACATGTACCATCTCATAACTATCATTCGTTACTGGATTTTCATTCCAATCTTTATAACCATTCATTATGTCAAAGCCGTTCACTAACAGAATTCATTCCATTTCTCTAGGGAATACATATCTTAAACTGATTTTGGTTCTCTTGTCACCGGTCACTTGTCCATCCTTGGTTTTGGACCTTCTGATGGTCGTATAGTTCTAAATTTGTTTCAAAGAAACATAGTGACTTTGTGTGGAAACATCCACTATATTCAGTGTTTCGTTATCAGTGTGAAATTTCCAATACTCTTCCGTACTAGGCTGTAATAATTCCTCAATGCTCGGAAACCTAATACCAAAAATGAAAACTCCGTCAATTTCTAAGTGTTTATTCACAGAAGCTAATAATTCATCTTGTTTATCGTTAGTTAGTAAATGTTGAAATGAATTTCCGACTGAATATATCAAATTACTTTTACAAGGAAGATGCAGTTTTGTGCAGTCTTGTTCAACCCATTCTAGTTGCACGTCAAGATTGCTTGATTTTTTTCGAGCCTCTTTTAACATTCCTTTTTGTATATCTACTCCTAAAAGGTTATAACCGCTTTTGCCAAAGGAATAGTCAGTCTACCGGTACCACATGCTAAGTCAATAATAGGCCCTTTTGTATTATATTCCCAAATCATCTAAAATGGTAATTCTGTAAGATACGGTTCATTTTTTTTTCATATTAGATTCGGATCATCATATTCCTCGAAATTAGTTAACGTCATTTTACATCTCCCTATTCTTCATATATGCATGCCTGTACACGAAACTTACTAAACTGTTTTTTGCACAGGCATGCTCTCTTCTACTAGTCCACTGTCACTGAAAGTTCTTTCACTTTCAAAGAAGGTGAACCGTAGCCACCTGGTACAAATTTCAAATCAGCACCAACCGCTTCGATTGACTTCATATAGTCATAGAAATTCCCTGCGATTGTCATCTGTTTCACTGCAGATGCAATTTCACCGTTTTTAATATGGAAGCCTGTCGCAGCTAATGAGAAATCCCCAGAGATTGTATTCGTGCCGGAGTGGAGACCTGATAATTCTGTAATCAGAACTCCATCCTCTATACTAGCAATCAAGTCCGCCTGGCTGTCTTCGCCTGGAGCAATGTACATATGGTCAGGTGCTACTGATATTGTACTTTTATACGAGGACTTACTTGCATGCCCAGTGGATTCAACTCCATCTTTTTTTGCGGTTTTCCGATTGTGCAGCAGCGTTTCAAGTATTCCCCCTGAAATAATAATCGTTTTTTGAGTTGCTACCCCTTCCCCATCGAAATGGCTGCTTGTCAACGCTTCAGGATGGAAGGGATCATCGATAAGCGTAAAGTTTTCCGCTCCAATCCCTTCACCAATCTTGCCTTTCAGCAGTGACTGATCTTTTTGTGCTTCTTCGGCAGAAAAGATCGGAGTAAATGCCGCTAATAAGGAAGCAGATGCATCGTGACGCATGACAATCGGGTATTTCCTAGATGGAATCGATTTCTCTCCGAGGTGAGAAAGTGCCTCCTCAGCTGCTTCTTTAGCTATTTCATCTGCATCTAAAGAATTGAAATCCCGAGTCAACCGGACAGCGCCACCCGTCTTCATTTCTTCGCCATCTTTTGCAACTACGGAAATGAATACAATGAGTCCATTCATTTTATCTTGTAAAGAAAGACCTTTGTTATTTGTTAGGACACGTTCCCGAGTAAAATCCTGAAGAACACAATAATTTAACGTTACAATTCGCGGATCATAGGCTAACGTTCTCTTTTCAACTTCTTTAATGAATGCGATTTTCTCTGTAATCGAGATATTTGCAAGCACATCGTTAAAACGGGATTGTTGAGAGTATTGTTCACTGCCTTCAAAAATATCCGTTCCGTCATCTTCATCTAACACTGCTGCATTCGCTTTAGCACTATCGATTAAAAATGAAATCGACTCATCCTCGATCTTTTCTGTATAGGCATAACCCATTTTTCCGTTATGCAGACCTCTGAAGCCAAGACCGCTTTCTTCAGACGTTTCATAGCTATCAATTTCCCCTTCAAATATATTCACTTGGAATGAAGCCGAGTTTTCAAAATACACTTCAGCTTCCTCAAAATCGGAATCCTTTGCTTTTGTCAAAAGCTCTTCCTGAAAAGTTTGGATGTCCATTGTTATTCCCCCTTTGTCCCACCGACGGTAATTTCGCTGACTCGTAACATAGGCTGACCGACATTGACAGGCAGGCTTCCACTGACAGACCCACACATTCCAGCACCATGCGCTAAGTTATTTCCGACTTTGTCGATAAGCTGCAGTGTTTTCGCGCCGTTCCCTATCAACGTAGCCCCACGAACAGGACGATCGATCTTGCCGTCTTTCACCAAATAGGCTTCCTCAACTGCAAAGTTGTAATCCCCAGTTGCGGGATTCACTTGTCCCCCGCCCATATACTTCGCGTAAATCCCATTTTCTGTAGAAGCGATGATTTCATCTGGCGTCGATTTCCCTGCTGCAATGTACGTATTCGTCATACGGGAAGTCGGGTTGAATCGATACGATTGACGACGCGAAGAACCCGTTGCTTCCGCATTCATCCGGCGTGCATTGAATTTATCAATCATATATCCTTTTAAAATCCCATTCTCAATGAGCACATTCTTGCGTGTCTTCTCCCCTTCATCGTCAATCGTCAAAGAGCCCCATTCATTCGGCAGTGTTCCATCATCGATATATGTCACAATGTCGGGTGCTACTTTTTCACCGATCCGATTAGCGAATACAGAAGTATTTTTCGCTACTGAAGTCGCTTCCAGTCCATGTCCGCAAGCCTCATGGAAGATGACCCCACCAAACTCATTGTCAATGATCACAGGGAACTTTCCGCTTGGACATTCATCCGCACCCAGCATGGTCACTGCAATACGGGCTGCCTCACCTGCGTAATGCTGAAGATCGAGATTTTCGATGAATTCAAAACCGGCATGGGCTCCCGGTCCATAGAATCCACTCTGCATTTCCATTCCATCTGCAGCTGTCGCTTGTATCGCCAGTCGGGAATGGACCCGTTGATCTTCCACAAATCTGCCTTCTGAATTTGCAATCAAGATATTCTGTTCCTCATCATAATAACGGAGCCCCACTTGTCGAATTCGCTCGTCGTACTGTCTAGCAATTTCGTTTGCTTTCCTCATCACTGCCACTTTACGTGCGTGCTCAACAGTTTGTGGGAGTTGAGCAATCGTATGAATCGGTTTGACCCATTCTTTCTGCAAAGGATGGAGAATTCCATTCCCTCCTCCACTAATTGCTAAAGCAGCCCGCTTCGCTGCCTCAATCAACCCTTCTTCGGAGAAATCGGAGGTGTATGTGTACACACATTGAAGTCCGGAGAATATCCGGATTCCAATTCCAAAATCTCTGCCTGATATACTTCTCTCGATTTTGTTGCTTTGCAATTCAATCGAATTCACAAATTTATCTTCTATGAAGACTTCTGAAAAATCGCCGCCTGTCGTCAATGCAGCCTCCAAAACATTTTCAATTATCGATTGCTTGATCATTTTTCCATTCCCCCTCCATTTGGATTATAACCTATAATTTTCTAGAATTCATCAACTGGACAGATAATTCAATATCTTTAGTAATACATATCATTTCATTTTAGAGGATGGCTTTGTTAAAGAGCTTGTCACGCAAAGGAAAAACCGTCATCTGATAATACAGTTGGCGGCTTTTCTAACATGAGTAATTATTGCTTATAGTCTTTCGTCCAATCTTCATAATCGATTGGTAACCTTTCCTAGCAACGCCACTTTTCCCTAAAGCTCAGAATCATTCTGGAAATTGAGTTTAAAGTGATGTGCCTCGTCATAGACAGCGAATTCGTATTCTTGCTCTTTGAAGAATTTAAGGATCCCAGGAAGCGCCTCCAAGGTTTGTGGCTTTTCATGCATCAATACGATTTCTCTGTCGGATGTAGTCCCTTGTTTAATATTCTGCAAAATTTGAGATGGTTTACCCGCAAGTTCCCAGTCGTGCGAATCGATGGTCCAATCCCAGACTTTGATATGTGCATCTGCAAGTTGTTTTCGCATAAGTTCACTTTTCAACCCCGGTGCAGATCCATAGGGAGGACGGACTAAGTGATGATTCAATCCTGTAATTTCTTGGACCAACTCCAATGTTTGAATCATTTCAGGTACAAATTGCTGATCCGTATAAAGCTTTTTATAATTATGAGTCATACTATGGGCTCCGATGTAATGGCCTTCTTTAGCGGCCCGTTTCACACTGTTCTGTAAGTGCTCTTTCTTTAGATTACTTCCTTGCATGAAGAACGTGGCCTTCACTCCGTGATCCTGTAAGATATCCAAAAACTGATCAGTCAACTTGCTAGGCCCATCATCGAATGTTAGATAGACGACTTTCTCATCTTTTTCTTCTTCCACAAGGTCATTTTTATCAGTTTCTTCATTAGCCGATTCTTCTTTTTCCGGCTTTGTTTTTTCCGTCTTTTCGTTTGACTCCGGTATAGGTGTAGATTCTTCTGGCGTACTGGGCAATTCCCGGGCAGAATAAGATTTCCCTACTAAAAAACCAGTGCCAAACAGAAGCAGCAGCAACATAAGGAAGTATCGCTTTTTCAATCTCTTCCTTTTTCTGCTCACCTCTTGATTTAATGCACTCATATCAAGTTGATCCTCCTGTCATGATGAATATCCGATGTTTCCGTGTAGTTCGATCGTATAGCTTATGTAAGTTTGATAGTTCTTCTATGGATAAGAAGGAACAGCAGACGGAATCATTCATCTGCTGCTGATTAAAATAACTTAGCGAATATATGTGTTTCCCACCAGGATATCTCTCAAAATATCCGATGGGATTTCAAATGTGACCACTCCCATATAACCAGGCGCCACTTCGTACTTATCGAAAGAGATCACAAGTTTATGATCAGCTGTAATATAGAAGTTTTGTTCAGCCTGGATGGTCTGAAAGTCAAGATCTGCTCCTTCGAAAGCGAAGTATGCGGTATTTTCATCTTCCTTCATTTGCTGCATCATCTCTTCTTTTATATAGGAGCTGATGACCTCTATATAGGAATCATCCTTAAAGAGACTCGGAAGTGTGATTAGCACATTGTTTTGTTTATCAATCGTATCGTATTGCATCGTAGTGGAAGAGGATCCAACAGTATTCACTTCATAACGGGCAATCGATAACAATTGCTCAGTATCGGTTTTCACTTCATACCCCGTATCGATGCCTAAGTGGCCTGAACCGACCTCTTCCATGTCCTTGACGTCTTCCTTAAATTGCTTAAAGAGCTCTTTATTTTCCTCAATGTATTTGTCGTTCAATGCTGCTTGCAGCCCTTCACTTTCCAATCCACTAATTGCCGGGGTTTTCAAATTTGCTTGGTAAGTCTCTTGATCCATTGTTAAGGTCTGGACAGTGAAGACTTCAACGATGGAGCCTAAAACGGGTACGTTCACCATGGAATTTGCGAATGCTGGACTGAGGTTAATGCTGCCAACGAACATAGCCGCCGCAGCTGCTGCACCAAGGGACCACCTTTTTACAGGTGAACGTTTCTTTTTTGAGATTGCAGCTTTTTGAATGGTTTGTTTCACCACTTCATCCAATTCATGAGGTATTTCAATATCATCATATTCCTTCTTAAGTTTGTTTATTTGTTTCATCTTAAATCCCCTCTCCAATTTCCAAACGTAATTTCTTAAGTTTTCGATACAGCTTGGTTTTCGTCGTATTGACGTTCTCCTCCAAGACAGCCGCTACCTCATCAATCTTCAGGTCTTCAAAAAAACGTAAGATAATTAATGATTTTTCCTTCGCAGTCAGCGAATTCAGGGCATCCAGCAAATCCATATCTGTCTGCTCGTCTTCAGTTTTGGGTAGATACCCATCGAGTATCTCATCGTCCATCACCGTCATACGCTGATGTTTCCGTATGAAGTCGATCGAAGTGTTCACAAGAATCCGATAGAACCAAGTCTTTAAGTACTCGATTTCATCCAGACGGTCAATGGATCGAAGGGCTTTATAAATCGATTCTTGAATAATATCAAGTGCGTTTTCTTTGTTTTTTACGTAACTATAGGCAAGTCGGTAATGAGCATTTTGATTTTCAATTAAGAAACGCTCCACCTGTAAGAACTTTTCATTTTTTGTCATGACAAATGATCCACCTTCTCCATATTTCAACATGTCGCGCTCACGTCTTACTAATTTGACGGGCAGGTTCTTAAAAAAGTTTGGATTGAACAAAATTTGATGATAATTATTCAGTTCATGTTTTAGTGGGGAAGTTCTATATGAAAAATTCTTTACAACTTGTTCTTATTTAACAACGGATAATCTTATTCAGAATCTACAGTCTGCCGTCAATCGCAGTCGGAACATTTCAAAAAAGAGGTTTTTCTTAGTTCTTCACGAAACTATTACGTATATCGAAGGAAGGAGTTTTAATATCATGAAACCACCTATCGCAAACAGAATCCCCCATCCCCATGAACTGCATGGAGATGTGCGGGAAGATGACTATTATTGGCTGAATGATCGCAATAATGCTGAGGTCATCACGTACCTGGAGGACGAGAACGAATATTATAACGAAGTGATGGAACCTCTCAAGGAACAAACCGAAGAAATTTACGAGAAGATGATGGAACGCGTGCCAGAATCGGAAATGGACGTTCCTGTGCAGCATGGACCTTATTTTTACTACTCCCGTTTGGATAAAGCCAAGCAATACCCGATTTATGCATGCAAAACGGCATCCAGCCGCGAATTACTTGCTGAAGCACAAGAGGAAGTGTTGCTCGATCTGAACGAACTAGCTAAGGAAAGTGACTATTTAAGTGTGACAGCACTGAAATGGAGTACCGATCATCGTCTCCTTGCATATTTGGAAAATCGGAATGGGACAGATCGCTATACCCTTTTCGTGAAAAACTTGGAAACAGGAGAACTTCTATCCGACCGGATCCAGGATGTCTTCATCTACGGGAGCGTGGAATGGAGTAGATGCGGGCAGTATATTTTCTACATTACTGTGGATGAGAATGAACGTCCAAGCCGCTTCATGCGTCATCGTTTAGGTAGTGAATTGAAGGAGGATGAACTCCTCTATGAAGAAAAAGATGAGACATTCACCCTCCATATGGACAAATCTCAAAGCGGCAACTATATTTTTGTCCATGCGAATTCGAAAACGACGAGTGAAGTCCGTCTGATTGACGCAGATTCTCCACTCTCTCCTCTGCAACTGGTCGATGCGCGGCGAGACGGTATCGAATACGACGTCGAACACTGGGGGGAGAACTTACTTATTCTAACGAATGAAGGAGCTCTAAACTTCCAGCTGCTCAGTTGTCCACTCAACGATCTGCATGCACGAGGAAATCTCGTGGACTATGATGAAAACCGCTATCTACAGGCTTTGTATCCTTTCCAGGACAAACTTCTTGTCGCTGGTCGTGAAAATGGCCTGACACAAATATGGGAGTTGCGAGATGATAAGTTGGAGCAGATCCACTGGGACGAATCTCTTTACTCCGTTTCAGTAAAATCGAATCAAAGTTACGATGCGTCTGAAGTGTTACTCCACTTCGAGTCCTTGATTACGCCGAAAACAACATATGGACTGGATCTCCTTACAGGAGAAAAGCGATTCCTGCAAGTAGCTCCTGTCAGTGGGGGATATGATCCTTCCGGCTTCCGTCAAAAGCAATTGTGGGCAATGGCAGAAGATGGTGTCAACATCCCTTTGAACGTTGTTTATAAAGAAGGGGCCTTCGATAATGGACCGGCTCCAACCATCCTTTATGCTTATGGATCTTATGGCGCCAACAGCGATCCGAATTTCAGTCCGTACCGACTTCCTGCATTAGAAAAAGGAATCGTATTTGTCATAGCGCAAGTGCGTGGCGGTTCAGAAATGGGGAAACATTGGTATGAAGATGGCAAGATGCAGAACAAGCGCAACACATTCACCGATTTCATTGCGGCTGCACGGTATCTGATCGAGGAAGGGTACACAACCTCAGAACAGTTAGCTGCGCGTGGAGGCAGTGCAGGAGGATTGCTAGCAGGTGCTGTCGCTAACATGGCAGGTGATCTATTTAAAGTCATCGTTCCGGAGGTTCCGTTCGTCGATGTTGTCACAACGATGCTCGACACAAACATCCCTCTCACTACGCTGGAATGGGATGAATGGGGAGATCCCCGGCAATCGGCAGCGTATTTCTATATGAAATCCTATAGTCCGTATGACAATGTGGAAGCGAAAGACTATCCGCATCTGTATATTACGACGGGACTTAATGATCCACGCGTCGGCTATTGGGAACCTGCAAAATGGGTTGCCCGCTTAAGAGAAATGAAAACCGACAATCATACTCTAGTGATGAAAACGAATATGGGTGCTGGTCACTTCGGAGAGTCAGGACGTTTCAACCAATTGAAGGAATCCGCAGCGCTATATGCGTTCGTGTTGGATAAAATCGGGACTGGTGTAGAGTTGAATGTTCAAGGTGTTGTCAAATAAGTCGCTAAACTAATCTGGTGTAGAAAGCATACTGCTTTTCTCCACCAGATTTCTATTTGCACGTTAATAAAATGGGGAATTCAAGGAGTATAATACTGTTTCCCAATGAGCTGCATTCATACTCTACAATCTCTTTTCTCCGAGCGATCAGCTTGACTTCCTGACCATTACATTATATAGTCCTATTTGAACGCTTGAAACTATTTTTGTTTTTACAGTTTACACCCGTCAGGAGGAAGAGGTATGAAAGCACGGATCATGAAAGCCTTTTTAGAAGAAGTGCATGAGAAGAGTATGAAATTCACGATGGATGATCTTGCCAAGAGGCTTGGCATAAGTAAACGTACGCTGTACGAGCAATTCGCCTCAAAAGTGGATATCTTGGATGCAATCATCGACTCAACACTTCAGGAATTCGACGAAAAGACCGAAGCGATCATGCAGAGCCCTCACTTGACCTTAATTGAAAAAATCAAGAAGACGATGACTGTCATTCCTAAATACAACGACTTCTATACATGGCAGATACTCGAACAGATGAAAAAATCGTATCCTGACCAGTGGACACGCATCCATGCGGCTTTAAACGAATGGGATGAACTACAGGAACTGATCGAGCAAGGCATACAGGAAGGACTCATTGCTGACCACAACGTACCACTCCTTATGAAACTGATTATCGAAGCTGCCAATGCGACGATGGATCGGCAATTTTTCCTGGAGAACCGTATTACTGTCGAAGAAGCTTTGGATGAAATTGTCGATATCCTACTGTATGGAATGGTAAAAGTGGATCGTATGTGAAAAAAACCGACACCCTGTTCGGTTTTTTTCCTTGACTTTGTAAACTGATAAAACAAAAATAGTTTTTACGTTTCACAATGAATGAATTGAAAGTAGGATGGAATTATGAACCTCTGTATGAATGAGGGAATTTATCAACAAAAACAAATGGATTATAACCAATATACACGGGGAGGTGGCATGTGCCTTGGGAAAACATACTAAACAACTGAATGACATTGACTCCCAATCCGTAGGTCGCATTTTTTTACGCTACCTCATTCCATCGATGATTGGCATGCTACTGATGGCGGTCAATATTGTCGCAGACGGCATCATGGTCGGTAACCGACTTGGCGCAGAGGCACTTGCAGGTGTAGGCATCGCGGCTCCTGTCTACTCGATTTTTCTTGCTGTTTCTCTTTGGATCGGTATTGGGGCGGCAACTAAATACTCCATGGCGATGGGCGCTAACGATCCGGAAGAAGGACGTCGAATATTCAGCCATGCCCTCGTGTCAATCGTTCTGATTACGCTCATCATCGGTCTACTCGCATTTCTTGCCCGCACACCGCTAGCATATCTTCTTGGAGCGAACCCTGACACATTCCTATACGTGTCCGATTATTTGTATGTCATATTACTCTTTGGCGTCGTTTTAACTGTAGAAAACATGTTCAGTATTTTTGTTCGAAATGATGGCGGCCCGAATCTTGCGATGGTTGCACTTATTTCGACATCCGTTTTAAATATCATCCTGAACTATCTATTTCTGTTCGTTTACGATTACGGTGTCAAAGGAGCTGCATTCGCTACCATCCTCGCTTCAGCGCTCGGGATGCTCATATTGGCGTGTCACTTCCTGAAGCCATCCAATAACTTAAAATGGGTTCGATTTTCGTTCGATAAAACATTATTTGTAGCCATTGTTGTCATCGGTTTCCCAAGTTTCCTGTCAGAAGTAGGAATATCCGTATTCACGATTTCGCACAATATCGCGTTCGAGCGGACAGCAGGTACTGTTGGAGTTGCTGCCTTTTCGATTTTGAACTATGTGCACAGTGTCATGCTCATGTTGTTCCTCGGACTGGGCAGTGCGATCCAACCGCTTATTAGCTACTATCAAGGCTCGAAAGATGAGAATCGAAAAAGAACCACCATGAAGCTTGCGATGGCGACTGCACTCGGTGCTGGCATCATCTCCCTACTCGTTGGACAATTCGCTACAAGTCCTATCGTTTCGTTGTTCGGAGATTTTCCTCGAGAGGTCACAACACTCGCAGAATCTGGTATCCATCTGTTCTTCATTGCCTACCTATTTACAGGCATGAACTTCGTCATGATGACCTATTACCAATCCGTCGGTAACGTCAGGATGGCAACTTGGATCACCGCCTCTAGGGAAATCCTGGTCATGCTCGCATTTCTCATCATTCTACCTGCACTCTTCGGTACGAATGGCATATGGCTGTCCATCCCTGCATCAGAGTTTGTCGTCTTCGTCGGTGTTTGGCTCTATCAGCATAACGCTGCAAAATCACGTTGAGTGACAATGAACAAGTCCCTTGGCGTACTCAGGAAAGGTTCTAGCTTTTTGGTACTTTTCTCCATTGATCACTCAAGTTTCTTAAACTCTTTTTCTAAATGCTTCTATCTCTACAACCTTAAGCATTTGTAAAAGCTGGACGTATCCGATACGTCCAGCCTTTCTTTTTATCCGGATTATTTTCAGGTGTTATCAAAACATAGACAGTGATTAAAAACAATAATCAAGGATTATATAAAATCTATTCAATCAAATAAGGGCCTGAACAGTTTCCAAGACTAGTATTACACAGGCACTGTTTTAAGCTTATTCCAGTAACTCAAGCGCGGACTCAAATGATTGTTGCCCTAAGTCACCTTCTTTTCGTTTACGAACCGACACAGCCTGATTCTCCACTTCCTTATCCCCGACTACCCAAGAAAATGGAATTTTGGCTTTTGCTGCTTCCCTCACTTTATATCCAAATTTTTCAGATCGGTCATCCACTTTCACTCGATAGCCTTGTGCGATAAGCTCTCGTTTCAACTCAAACGCATAATCGAGATGAGCATCCGCAATTGGTAAAATACGAATTTGTTCAGGTGCCAACCATAATGGAAATGCACCTTCGTAATGTTCAATTAAGATCGCGAGAAATCGTTCTATGGAACCGAATATCGCACGATGAATAATGATTGGATGATTCAGCGAATTATCTTCACCGATATACTGACAATTGAACTTTTCGGGCATTTGAAAATCTAATTGAACCGTTCCGCACTGCCAGCTTCTGCCGAGGGAGTCGAGTATATGGAAGTCGATTTTCGGACCGTAAAACGCACCATCACCCTCGTTCAGCGTATACGGCATCCCCCGTTGTTCCAGAACATTTTCAAGTGAACGTTCCGCCTGATCCCACAACTCAACTGCCCCCATGTAATTTTCTGGTCTTGTTGACAGTTCAACCTCATAGTCGAATCCGAACTTCGAATACATCTCATGAATGAGATCCAAAACACGATCGATCTCCGTTTCAATTTGGTCTTCCCTTACGAAAAGATGCGCATCGTCTTGTGTGAAAGCCCGCACGCGTAAAAGTCCATTCAAAGATCCAGAGAGCTCATGACGATGAACCAATCCTAATTCTGCATATCGTATTGGCAGCTCCCGATAACTGCGCCGCTTATGATTAAAGATCAGCATAGCCCCTGGACAATTCATCGGTTTAAGTGCATATTTCTGACTGTCAACTTCCGAAAAGTACATATTATCGTGGTAATGATCCCAGTGACCTGACGTCTCCCATAATTGTTGTTTCATCATGATCGGTGTCTTTATTTCATCGTAACCCGCTTTACGGTGTTCAGCTCTCCAATAGTCCTCCAACGCATTACGAAGAATCATTCCGTTCGGTAAATAGAATGGCATTCCTGGAGCTTCCTCTGATGACATAAGTAATTCAAGTTCTTGACTTAGTTTACGATGATTTCTTTTTTCTACATCTGATTGAATGGACATGTTACATCGCCTCCTGAAATTTTTATATATAAAAAACCACACTCCTCCCTGGTAAGGGACGAATGCGGTCGTGGTACCACCCTGTTTTTTGCAGATAAAAAAATATGCTTCTGCACTTCATTGCGATAACGGTTTCCCGGACATGGTTTCATAAAAATTCATGGTTCTCCATGTCAGCTTCAAGGCGGTAAATCACCTCTCGTTTCTTCAGGACTTTCAGCCGATGGTCCTGTTCTCTGGTGAGAACTCAAGAATAATTCATGTCCTTGTCATAGCTTTCAGTATTCAATTAAAAAACCGCACTTCTCCCCTATATAAGGGACGAATGCGGTCGTGGTGCCACCCAAGTTTCCGCATGCCAAAAATGCAGACATGCGCTTAAGTCGATAACGGTTTCCCGAACATGATTTCATGCACGTATGCAGTTCCTCATGTTAGCCAGAAAGGTGGTAAATCACTCGATTTCGCTCAAGGTTTCCAGCCAATGACCTTGTTTTCTGGTAGCGAAAATGTGGAATGATTCATGTCCTTCTCGTTGCAAATATATGGATTAAAAGCTTTGCTCTGGATTATAGAGCGTATTTTCTGATAAGTCAAGGATAAATATACGAATATGTTGTTATTTCAAAGCCATTAAAACGTATGGAAAACTAAATTATATTAACTATCCATCATTATTCCGAAAAATTAATTATATCAAAAAAAATATACTTCTTTAAAAATCATATAGATTTAAACTTTTCTTGTAAATCGGACACCCGCCACTAGAATAGCAGAATACAATACGAGCGCAATTCCAAACACTTGCCATCCTAGCAAGTGATCTCCAAGGAATAGGACACCAATTAGCACAGCGACGATTGGCTCAATTGTTGCTAAAATAGATGCCTTCCCTGCTTCCAAATATCTTAGTCCTGAAGTATACAATACATATGCCGCAACAGTTGAGACTAATGCTAGCAGTAAGGCTGATCTCCATACATCTGCATGCTGGAATTTATCGACTTTAGCTAAAATATCACTCGTCAATAACATGAAAATGCTGGTATACAAAAATGTGTATGTTGTAATGGTTAGAGCAGAATATCGTTTGGTGACAGGTTTTGTGAAAATAGTATATAATGCATAACAAAATCCTGAAAGAATTCCCATCAGTAGCGTCTTGCCTGGAATACTTTGTGAGCCAAATGGCAACAAACCGACGACGAAGGCACTGCCTGTTATGGCAAATGCAAGTGCCCAACCTTTCCTAATCGTGAGAGGTTCTTTAAAGAAAACACGAGACAAAAGCGTCACAAAAAGTGGCCCTGTATATAAAAGCGTAACCGCCAAGGACAAGCTCGAATGAGAAAAAACTTCAAAATAAAAATAGTTAAAAAAGGCTAGACTGAAAACACCAGCACTTGCAAAAAAGATATGATCTTTTAACCGGGTTCTTAATTGATCTCGATAGAATAATGCCATGATGAGTAATAAAAATACGAAACTGAAAATTCCTCTTATGGCCACGACATCCCAAGATGTAAAACCTCTAGCATATAAAGGGGAAATGAATAATCCGATTAGTCCCCAGCATACCGCCCCTGATATAGTGATCAGGTAGACTCTGTGGCCTGGCAATGTTTCCATTACTTCCCCTCCTACTCGCATATATTTATAGAGTTCCCAAAATTAATCATACAATAGTTAGACTTCTATACAAAGCCGAAATAAGCAGACATAAAAAAAGAAACCACCATTGCATACTTGAGCAACGGAGGTTTCTATGTCTTTTTTAATCACTATCTATTAAAACCCTTATATTCAATACGATTTCTTTACAACTATCTCTTCTTCAACTACATCCACAATAACTTTTCCAACGGCCTCTTCCTCCAACAGAAGATCTGTCAAAGGATCTTCGATTTTATCTTGAATCACTCTTCGCAGTGGACGTGCACCGAAGCGTTTGTCATAGCCCAACTTCACAAGTGCTTGTTTCGCTTCTGGAGAGATTGTGAGAATGATGTCAGTTACTTCAATAGTTTCTTGAAGGTCGCCCAGCATCAGATCTACTATTTCAAGTAAGTTTTCTTCTGTTAACTCATTGAAAGCAACAATCGCATCAAAACGGTTCAGGAACTCCGGTTTGAAATAATCTCCTAATGTTTCAAGCATGGTCACAGATTCATGTTCCGTCTGATTGAATCCGACACTGACTTTTTTAGCAATCCCAGTTCCAGCATTGCTTGTCATAATGATGACCGTATCTTTGAAACTAACGGTGCGACCATGGGAGTCGGTTAATCGACCGTCCTCCATAATTTGAAGGAACATATTTTGTACATCGGGATGCGCTTTTTCGATTTCATCGAGTAACAAGATTGAGTATGGATTCCGTCGGATCTGTTCCGTCAATTGACCGGCTTCCTCGTGACCGACATAACCAGGAGGGGAACCGATGATTTTGGAAACTGCGTGTTTCTCCATATATTCACTCATATCCATGCGAATCAAGGACTCTCGAGAACCGAATAACTCTTCCGCTAAAACTTTTGTAATTTCCGTTTTACCTACTCCAGTTGGTCCTACAAACAAGAACGAACCGATTGGTCGATTTTTGGATTTCAAACCGGCCCGACTGCGTCGGATCGCTTTAGCGATTTTATCAACCGCTTCCGACTGTCCAATGACTTTTTCACCAAGGTTTTCGGCAAGTCCTTTCATTTTTGCTTGTTCTGCAGCTTGAAGTTTTGTCACCGGAATACCTGTCTTCTCTTCTACGATCAATTCGATATCCGTTACAGCTACTTCTATATGGCCGGCTTGCCCATTATGTTTTACTTCTTCTAATCTTTTCCGTAATTGCATTTCTTCTGCACGCAGGTTCGCTGCCTTTTCATAGTTCTCCTGCTCTGCAGCTTGCTCTTTTTGCTGAACGATTTCCTCCAAACGCATTTCCAGTGAATCCGAATCACCAGCAGATGTCTGTTCCAGATTTAATCGTGCTCCCACTTCATCCATCAGATCTATTGCTTTATCCGGTAAAAATCGATCTTGGATATAGCGCTGTGATAGCGCCACAAATGCTTGTACCGCTTCATCTGAATAACTTACGCCATGGAAGTTTTCGTAGCGATCTTTAATACCATTTAAAATTTTAATTGCATCTTCTGCAGACGGTTCCTTAACGATAATCGGCTGGAAGCGGCGTTCAAGAGCTGCATCTTTTTCAATCTGGCGATATTCTTTAAGAGTAGTTGCGCCGATAAGCTGCAACGTACCTCTAGCTAGAGCCGGCTTCAAAATATTCCCTGCATCCATCTGCGACCCTTCAGTTGAACCGGCTCCAACGAGTAAGTGGATTTCATCTACAAACAATAAAACATCTTTCCGGGTTTCCAACTCTCCGATCAATTGTTTCATCCGTTCTTCAAACTGACCTCGGATTCCCGTATTCGTCACAAGTGATGCCACGTCCAATACATATACCTTTTTGTTCAGCAATTTCGCAGGTACATCACCTTCATGGATTTTTACGGCAAGACCTTCAGCGATTGCCGTTTTACCAACACCTGGTTCTCCAATTAGAACTGGATTATTTTTATTTCTTCTATTCAATGTTTCAATCACGCGCTTAATTTCCTGATCACGTCCAATAACAGGGTCGATCAACCCTTCCTGCGCTTCATCGGATATATTCTTACCTAGTTCGTCTAATAAGCCCGGCTCGTGCGTTTCAGGTTCTCTCACTTGCGTAACGGTTTGCTTCGTTCCATTCGCCTGGTAAAATTCATGTGAGGATGACGGAATGTTGCCCGCACCTAATTGACCTTGTAATTCTTGAAAGCAGGAACCGCATAGATTCACCTGCATCGCTTGCTGATTTATCTGCAGTCGTAAATTCATAGTTGCTTGGTTTTTCCCACAATGTTGGCATCTCATAGTAAGTTCCTCCTTCAGATTTCAATCAATCATTTGACTTTGACTATCTTTAACCTTAACTCCATTTTACACTGACCTAATTTGACATTCAAGAAATGTGCTTGCGTCGTTTTTTATTAAGCAAGGTAAAGTTCATTCGAAATTTAACTCTAAGTGGGCTCTTTGGCAAACACTGAAAACAATGTCTTTTGCGTTTGATTGAACCTGTTTTATATAATAAGAGAATTGAGTAAAACCGTTTTGAGAGCAACATCTAGTAGAGTCTTTTAACATTTACTCATTCGAAATAGATGAAAGAAGGAATTCGCAGGCCATGAAAATTCTAATTAAGCTGATTCAAATAACCGCTCTTTATGGTTTTTACGTAGTGGGAAGCTGGATCCACGACTTCTTCCATATCCCGCTTCCAGGAAGTATTTTAGGGTTATTGTTAGTATGGGGGGCATTAAGTACGAACATTCTACGTCTTAAATGGATAGAATCCGGAGCGAATTCCCTATTATCCGTTTTGCCGATTTTCTTCATTCCTGCAACAGTTGCAGTCATGAATTACGGTCATTTCTTTTCAGGAAAAGGTAGCTTGCTAATCCTCATTACGATTGTCAGTACATTTGTGACGATGGGGATGGCTAGTTTCGTAAGCCAATCCATAGCGAAGCGGATGGACAAAAGTAAGGCGGGATCTGAATGCAGCTGATCATTCTATCAATGGGATTCATACTGCTGACGATTGCCACCTATTTTGCAATGACTGTCCTCTATATGAAGATCCACCTACCATTTTTAGTACCCATTATCACGACTACAGTAGTCATTATCCTAATTCTGGTTCTGTTTAATATTCCTTACGAAACCTATATGGTGGGCGGACAGTGGATCGATAAGCTACTCGGCCCTGCCGTTGTCTCGTTGGCAATTCCCCTATTCAAACAAAGGGAACTGTTGAAGCGTCAGATCCTTCCGATTTTAACTGGAGTTTTAGCGGGATGTTTGACGGGGATGTTTTCAGGAGTACTGCTTGCGGCAAATGCAGGGTTTTCAAAAGAACTCGTGCTATCCATTTTACCTAAATCCATTACGACTCCCATTGCGATGCAAATTGCAACGCAAATTGGCGGAGTTCCAGCACTATCAGCCGTTTTTGTCATCATTGCGGGAATTTCAGGTGTCCTGCTCAGTCACTATTTCCTTGCATTTTTCAAGTTGGACACAACACTCGGTCGTGGAATCGGCTTAGGCGTTGCCACCCATGCCATTGGAACTTCAAAAGCGATTGAATACGGTGAACAGGAAGCGTCATTGAGTTCTGTAGCCATGACCCTATCTGCAATTTTCGGATCGATGCTAGGGCCGGTAATAGCTTGGATATTTTATGGATGAAGACTGAACTGCTCGAGTGAAATTCTTGTTAATCCTGTACTTGTTCATCACTATTCGTGATTGTGTGAACATCCACGATAAATGAGGGACAAGTACTTTTTCAATTTACGTACTATTTATGAAAGACTTCACAAAACGAATAGTTGTGACAATTCTTATAAACCGATAAACTTAGAGGGGCGAACCATTTTGAAAGGAGAATACATATGGCGTATAAACCAGACACAACTGAAACAAAAAATCTGATTCAACAACTTGTTTCGATTCCAAGCCCTTCAGGCTATACAAATGAGGTTATCCATTTTGTCGAAGAATACTTGAAAAAACTTGATGTAGAAACGAAGCGCAACCGCAAAGGCGGCCTGATTGCAACATTGCCTGGTAAAAACAAAAATGAGCACCGCATGTTGACTGCTCATGTCGATACCCTTGGCGCTATGGTGAAAGAAGTGAAAAGCAATGGTCGTTTGCGCCTCGATTTAATTGGCGGCTATCATTACAATTCTATCGAAGGTGAATATTGCCAAATCCATACAGCTGCAGGCAAAACGTTTACAGGTACCATATTGATGCATCAAACGTCGGTACACGTTTACAAAGATGCTGGTAAAGCAGAACGAAACCAAGTGAATATGGAAGTGCGTATCGATGCTAAGGTGAAAAATGAGAAGGAAGTCCGCGCTCTTGGAATTGAAGTCGGTGATTTCGTGTCACTCGATCCACGAGTAGAAATTTGTGAGAATGGGTTTATCAAGTCCCGCCACTTGGATGATAAAGCAAGTGTCGCGATCCTGCTTCAACTCATTAAACAGGTTCAATCAGACAAAACACTCTTGCCTTATACAACCCATTTCCTCATTTCCAACAACGAAGAAATCGGCTATGGAGGAAACTCCAACATTCCCGAACAAACCGTTGAGTACCTCGCCGTCGACATGGGTGCCATGGGCGAGGGGCAGTCCACGGATGAATACACTGTGTCCATTTGTGCAAAAGATGGAAGCGGCCCCTATCACGCTGGACTGCGGAACTCTCTCGTAGAGTTGGCAAAGCAACATGACATTGCATACAAGCTGGACATTTATCCGTACTATAGCTCAGATGCATCAGCTGCCATTAAAGCAGGTCATGACATTATCCATGGACTGATTGGACCGGGAATAGATTCTTCTCATGCGTTTGAACGCACACATGAAGAGTCGTTGGCATGTACATTGCAACTGCTTTATCATTATATACAGTCTGAACTTCAGAGTTATTAATTGGCGAAATTAAAAAAACCAGTGACCTTCTATACAGGTCGCTGGTTTTTACGTTTCTATTCATTATAAGTGTGAACCTTTACATTTCAGAAATCACGTTGTTCGTATATACTAAAAGTCATAGATTTACACAGGAGGTCCAGACAATGGAATTTAAAAATCTCGAAGATCAAATCATCCAAAAATACAAAGAAGATGAGACCCTAATGGTTCGTCTTTTTGTACAATGGTGTGCAAATCATGATTTGAATCCCCAACTTCTCTATCAAAAAGCATACCCGGAGCAATCTGCAAACGAAGTCTTAAAGGATGTAGTCGATAGCGATGAAGGGTTTGACGAACTTCAAATCGACAACGAAACGATGCTGGATGTACTCCAAATGTTCGGAAATGAAGACTTGGCATTTGTAGTGGCAGATGAAATCCAGAAGTTGAAAAGATGATTAAGTCCATATAAAAATAGGGTGTTACGGACTAAAAAAGCGTGGAATGCCACGCTCATCACGGCTTCCTTTTCAATTGCAAATTCCCTTTGTTGAACATAAGCAATCCATTCGCTCGCTCATACAGGGCATATAAGGGATACAGCAACCCTAGAAACACGACAGCTGTAGGCATTTTTTCAATAACCGGCACAATGCCGGACAGCAAGCTAATAACGAGTTCCGTTATATAAATAAATATTGGAATTACTGCAATCACACCCACGATTAAAAACGGCGTTACTTTCGTTTCTTTTAACTTCGCTTGGCAGTATGGGCACTTCATAGTAAAAGGGGACGAAAAATCCTCGAAATCTTCAAGAGTAATTGCTTTTTGGCAATTCGGACAAGGTCCATGTGTTTTCATACTGATCTCCTTATACTTAACAATTCAGCTAAGTATAAGTGAGAATTAGGTATATTGTAAATAGGAAATAAAAACCTTTAGATGGTTAAGAAAAATGGCAATATCCACCGATCTACTATCGAATGCCTTCTGAACATCAGCTTCATAGTGAAGAGAAGGAATACGGCATTTAAAAGTAGCAGTATTTACTCATCCCCCTTTCACTTGCTATCCCTCATGCTTTTTTATCAAGTTAAAACGTTTCACCTTGTCTGCAAACCCAGCATCGAGCAATGCGTCCACTTCAATATTTCCGAACAGATCAAAATGAGGATACTCTTTTTTGTAGTCAATCCATTCAGGCTTCAGCCCATAGTCTGCTCCCCATGCAATCAGTCGATCAAGATCCGCGCAGCCTACCTTCGTCACTGTCTTACAACCAGGAAAACGATCATCCAGCCAGTAATGGGTAAGGAATGCTATCTCCCCGCCACGTACTTTCTCTTTCCACGCGTTCAATTCTGCACGATCAACTCCGAATGCCATTCGTCACACCTCTTCTGTTAGTTTCACTTCTGATATATCCATAAATTGGATAATTCATCTCCATTCTTTTTGTTTAGCTACCGGTTTCTTGTCTGCTAACTCGTAGCATTGTTTTCTGAACAACCCCAACTTTACCAGATCCTTTTGTAATACCCAGATGTTACCGCAGAAGGAATCCCTCTAGTACTCATAAGTATCTTTCCGCGTCAAGTATACTAAAAAAGAAAACAGTTCTCAATTCAATAACTCTTGTCAGTTATTCTAGTGCACCACTCAACTTCCATTCCATTCAGAACCGTTCCGAGTTTGGTGATACACAGTCAGCCAAAATAAAATATAACCATCCCCTACCTGGATAAGTAGATGAGATGGTTATATTTTTTGGATTCCAATACTCTTTCGTGAAGAAATCCTACCTATTCTTCTTATCTAGATATCGTCTTTTCCTTGTCAGGACTTAGCTTTACAAACTGACTTCCGATGCTTGCGGCAAAAAAGACTTGCGCAGCGTAGTAAGTAACCATGACGAGTGCATCGCGTGCTGGAAGCGGCGTGACAAATCGGTCGATCGCAAGGAATGAATCCGAGCAAATAAACAGAAATGCCCCTATTATCACCAGTGGCAACCGCGTCCGAATCGCTTCCCACCCCATCAGCAAAATGACAGCCATATAAGCAATGATTGCCACGCCGAGCACCACATCACCTGAACCGATTTGTGGAAACGCAATCCAATAGGCCATAAAGAGACCATATAGAACAAGCGGTATTGCAGCAATTAGAGGGACTGATTTGCGGCGGGCTGACCGGAAAGCTGCGATATAAAACAAATGAGCAACAAAAAAAGTAGCAAGACCAGCCATGAACCAATAAATTGCCGCATCCGCTACCATGCTGATCGCAAGGCCGATAACAACAATCTTTTTATAGAGAGGGGAAACAAGGGACGTGTTGGTAGCTGCATACAGGATGATCAACGTCATAGGAACTAGTTTAAATACTATTTTAGCACCCAGCAGTTCCTCCGGAATTAGAAAAATATAGACAAACCCCATTATGGTGATTAAGGCCAGTAGTGCTTTACGCAAGTAACTCAACTCCTTCTTCCACTCTGCTTGTGCACCACATAACTTCATCATTGTCCATGACTGTTACTAAGTTGTGCCGTTCCAAGACAGCAGTTTAACCTACAGTTTCTTTCTTACGCTTTTTCCTTTTCACAATATAGGTGATCAGTAAAGCTAGGATTCCGACGAATGCTAGGATGATTCCATAAGCGGCTAGGATAATGCCATTCGGATGTTTAAGGACCGCAAAAATATTGGCATCATGCTCTACGATTTTTCTATCTTTCAATTGATTGTAATAGATGGGTACTTGCGCCACACCATCGACTTTTCCAAAGGATTTCATGTAATTGGCAATGGCGTACCACTCTTTCACTTCTTGATGATCCTTCATATAAAAAATATGGTCTTCAAAATCCGTCACAGGCTTCCCCTCTTTTGTCTTTGGCACCACAGAGAGGATTCCAAAAGACTTTTCATTTACATAAGGGAGCATTTGAACTGAATATAAGCCACCTACGACACGGTAGAGTTTTTCATCATCGATTTCTTCCTTTAAGCCACCCCGGGACTGTAAGCTGATGTCTGTCACTTTATTGAAAAGAAGACGATTAGTATTAAACGTATAACTTAAACCTGCGATATACAATTGAACCTCGTTCATAATTGGCGTAATCGACGCATCGACTTCCGCAACGGTCTTTAATTCTTTCCCTGTCAAATAAATATCCAGAAGAGGATACCCAGAAATCCCATCGGGTCCGATGCCTAAAGAATTCACATTGAACACATCTGAAACCGTAATATTCCCTTCAGTAAAAGAATCTCTAATATTCCCAACAGGGACAACGGCAGCAGCAATCGGCTCATCCTCGCTCCCTTCCAATTGTTGAATGGTATGAATAAAGGAGTCTCCAATCAAATTTCCGATTGGTTCTTCTTTTTGCTCGATCCCTAACTCTGTGAATGGAGTGAAGTCGAATGGGGTATAAGCAAGCACTTCATCAAATTCCATTCCGAAATGACGAAGATAGTCGTTCTGAATCGTCTGTTTATATTCCTCAATTGTCTTGGAAATCTCCGGATCTAAAACAAGAGAATCATCGACTGCCTGTAATTCATAATTATTTACTGTCCAATTGTCTTTTTCACTCTGTGAAATAGTGAGCACACCTAAATGTTCTCCATATTCGCCGGCTGAACCTATTATTGTATCCCCTACAACAATGGGTTCCTCCAGAATTGTATGGCTATGCCCACTAATAATGACATCAATGTCCGGAACCTTTTTTGCGATGCGTTCATCTTCTGATTGGGATGGGTCCTCAGACGTACCTGTATGGGATAGAGCAATGACAAGGTCCACTTTTTCGTCATTCTTAAGCACAGCAACCGTTGACTTGGCACTTTCAATTGCATCATTAAACGTTACACCGGACATAGGAGCGTTGCCAGCAGCTTCATGTCCCATCAACCCGAAGATACCAACTCTAACCCCTCTACGTCTGATAACCATATAATCTTTCACATCGTACTCATTCATCGCTTCTTGTAAAGCTTTTACGTTGTCGGGTAACTCGCCATCTTCGTCTGTCGGAAACTTCATATTTGAAGCGACAATGTTAGGGAGTTCTCCTCTACTGTCCTTCGCAGCACGTAAACTTCTCGCTAATCCTTCGGCTCTGAAGTCGAACTCATGATTCCCTATTGTGGTTACATCATATCCCATTCGTCCCATCATTTTTAAGCCTGGTGCATCCGTTTGGTAAATTGTTTGAAACAAAGTCCCCATTGCAAAATCACCCGCATCGACCAGTAGGGCATCCGGATCTTTTACTCTTTGTCCCTGAATCGCACTATGTAACCTAGCATAGCCGCCGACAGTCTTTTTCCCTTGTTCACTTTCGATTTCATACGGAAGGAACTTGTCATGTAAGTCATGCGTAAAAAGGATGGTTATCGATTTTTCAGCAGATTCAGCGTTTCCGCTTGGAACATCCAGAATGAAAACTATCGCTATGAGTAGGACAACTGAAAAAAATCCGATTGGCAATTTAGAAATTGTCATCACTCTTCCCTATGCGTTTCTGTACAACGTACCACAAGCTTATTACAAGTCATCGAACTTAAATCTCACACCTATTTTTTCATCGGATGATAATTGTTTTTCCCATAACATATAGCTTTTTTCCATCATCATACGGGCGATCTCTTCTGCTTGCTGTTCACTGCCTTGTGATGCAGCATCCATTAATTTCTTATAATAGGACAACGATGCACTTCGACGAAACGAACTTTCAAAGTATTTGATTGCCATTTTCAAATAGGCTTTCTCAAAGCTATTAAGTACGAGTGCAAAAAGAGGGTTCTCTGATAATCCCGCTAGCTCTTTTTGCAATTTCCAATCGTAAGACGCGAAAGCTTCCGGAGTATCTGACAGCTCATCCGTTTGAGAGAGCAAGCCTACTACTTTAGGATGATTCAGCGTTACTGCTTTTTTAACATATTGGGGTGTGAGTGCAACTCGCAGTTCTAAGAAATAGAGGACGAAAGCATCGGGCACTTGTTCAAAGTACTCGATAATATCGACAATCGTGGTAATATTTCCGCCATACCAATAATCATTCACAACAGCACGTTTCCCTTTGCTAAGTGTCAGCCAACCGCCATGACTTAAGCGCTGTAAAATTTCCCGAATCGCAGGGCGTCCTATTTCATAGATAGCGGCCAATTCTCTTTCCGTCTCAATTTGACTGCCTGCTAGATATTCTCCTTGAAGAATTGCTTTAATGAGTTCTTTTTCAACTGATTCTATTCGATTCATTGCAAAGTCTCCTTTTCGCAATTTTTCAAGTGCGCTTTTCTAAATTCTTAGCAGTCTCACTTTTTTCAACCGATTTTTGATCTCTATAGGTTCCGAACGTTTTATCAACAGATGTATGTGTCACACCAAACCAGTAGTTTTCATTTTTAAAATGATGCCAGAGATGAGCTTTCTTAATTTTTCTCCCCATTTCGGTTCGCGGTTGAACGGGTCGATGCGCAATGTAGTGCTTCCATTCGTAATATAAGAAATAGACTACGATTCCTGCGAGATAAGCAAACATTAAGGGGAAATTGTCTGTTATTAAGTAAAAAATGAGCGCAAAAATCGAGAAGCCCGGTAAACTGAACCAAAGCGGTAAGAATAACAGTTTTAAATCATTTGGATCTGCGTGGTGATCAAAATGTAAGCGCTTTATGGATTTCAGTAGAAAAGGATGTTCCGGGGTCTTCATGTGAAATAAAAAACGATGGATTACATACTCACTCATTGCATAAGTAGCCATTCCAATAACGAATGCAATCCACGTAGCAAAATAGAAAGCATTTAACAACGTATAGCCCATGAGCGGGATAAACAAAATCAACATGAATGCAATATCAGGAAATGTGATAAACTCTTTCAAGTATTTAGTATTCATCTGCACTCCTCCTATCGTACGGAAAAAATTATACGGTATTCTAACCTATGATATTCATTATTAGGTAAGACCACATTAATTTCTGGTCTTACCAAACTATACAGTTTTCCGAATAGATAGTCAATTACTCCTAAAGAGAATGAGGGATATTCGAAAGAAAGGTAACTAGCTTTGACGACTTAAAATCAACGTATTGGTGTACCGTAACCTGATACCCGTTACTAAACCACAGAAGAATGATGAATATGAAAAAGGTAAATGAAAGATACTAATGTCCTTTCTGTCATTTTTAGCGGTTGTTCAACTATTCATGATTAAATCAATACAGTTAGCCATTAACATAAAAACAATTCGATTCACGAACCTTTCTGCCAAATTCATCCCGCAAAAAAACGTCGGATAGTAACCGACGTCTAAAAGTTCTGTTATTGAATGGATTTCAATTCACTTACCAGTTTACCAGCAGGATCAACCGTCTTCACTCGTCCTATTCCCTTGACATAGTATAGTTTATGACCATTTACGGTCACTTCCACAGCATTCGTAAATGTTTTATATTGTGTTTTCACTGTCTTATTAATCCCTGTAATTTTAGTATGATCACTTGGTGACGGACCCGTCCATGAATGCCCTACTTTCACAGGATATTTCAGTTCGGTGTAGTACTCGGAAAAAGGATAGGATTCAACTAGCATCTCATCCGTCTCTTCCTGCTGCATATAAGAGATATCCCCTGTTTTCGGACCTTCACTCACCCAGAAGAATCCAGTGTAAGAAATTTGAACAAACTGACCCGTTACTTTTTTGTATTCCATACGGATATCACCGGTTAAAGTACTGAAAACGTACTTCTTGGTCATGTCACGAGAATAGCCATCTTTCTTGACCGTTCTTTGTTTATATTCTGCGCTGAGACCTCTTGCAAGAAATGCAGAAAACTGTTCACGGGTCACTTTACTAGTCGGGCGGAATGTGCCATCTGCATAACCAGTCGTTATTAAGTCTCCTGCAATCCCACGGATTGCAGGAGCTGCTTTCATCTGGTCCCCAACATCTTTAAATTTCCGGGCCGAACCCGTTTCAATTTCAAAAGCACGTGATAAAATAATCGCCATATCGCCTCGTGTAATGGACTCATTAGGACGGAATGTGCGGTCGGGATATCCAGAAATGACTCCATAGACGGCTGCGTCAGCAATATATCCACTTGCCCCGTGTTGCGCAGTCACATCCTTGAACCGTGTCGCTCGTGGTTTGCCATCATACCGAAGCATACGACCGATCATAATTGCCGCTTCTCCACGAGTTACATGATGCTTTGGCTGAAACTTTCCATTGGAATAGCCGCTAATGATTTCTTTGTTGACTAAAAACTGGATTTCATCATGAAATCGATCGTTTTTCTGAACATCTGGAAAAGTAGTCGGCGCCGCGACTACTGGCTGCACAGCTACTATACATGCAATTGCCCATACCGCTAACATTATTAGCATTCTTTTCATTAGTATCTCTCCTCATATGATTGAAATGTGTTACTCAATTACCCTGGACAACATGACTATCCAGCTTATCGACCAGACTCCAATTCTATGACAATTCCACTTGAAACATCTGCCATGAGAACTTATTATTTGCTAAAAAGCACCGGATTCCGATCACCTACATCCATATGTTACCAGTCGGTTGAAGTTGACGCAATACTTTTTAAAATGAAACATCCAGTCCTCCATCGCCAACATTGTCCTCACAACTGATGTCAAGATCTATATGATTGCCGTTAGCATCCCTCTACATCTTATTTTCGCTTATCAAAATTCAATAAGTGCAATTTTATTAGACGAGTGCTACGATTATGCAAGGTGTGTCGCACAATTCAGACATAATCTCCGGGAATCGAATTCCAATCGCTAATGCTCTTAATTATCTTGCAATTACACACTCGACTTGGAAGGTGAAAGTAATCGAATACATACAATTGGAACATGAACTAAACAGAATATCCAACGACGCAGCAGGAGACGTCTCGCTGTACGCAAAAACTCCTGATGGAACGATTGCAATACGGCCGAATGAAGTGATCAGGTCAGCAAGCATTTTGAAAGTTCCGGTTGCCATGGCGTGTCTCGCCGCTGCGGATCGTGGCGAAATCGACTTGGACACACTACTAAAGATCGTTGAACCTGTGGGCGGTTCGGGTGTTTTAGCGTATTTGACCGGGGTCGAAGACATTACGTTGCGCGATGCCCTAACCTTATCCATCATCGTGTCCGACAATACGGCAGCTAACCTCGTCATCGACCACATTGGTCTGGAGTGCATCCAGTCGTTTTTCAGACAAGTCGGCGTTGAGCATTCCCTAGTAAGCCGGAAATTCATGGACTATGATGCCTTGGCAAAGGGATTCGATAATGTCGCTACGGCGAGAGAAATGGTACTCTTCCTACAGTGCTTAGACCCCGCTAGTGAATTTCTGTCACTTACTAGCAAACAACTATTGAAAATGATCATGCGCGATCAGCAATTGATCGATAAGCTTCCAGCCTATCAGCCGATTTTCAATGAGACACTGATTATCGGAAACAAAACCGGCAGCCTTCCAGGAATCGAGCATGACATCGCATATTTTGAAAAGGACAATAGACGTGTCGATATCGCAGTGCTCACGTCAAACTGGGTTCATAACCACGATGGCCAGAAAACGATTGCAGCGATTGGCCAAGCAGTCATTGAATATCTGTGAGGAGAGGTTTAATTTGATGTAAATCAAAAAGCCCCTATCACCAAATCGTCTTTGGTAATTGGGACTTCTTTTGTCTAATGCGTTAAGATTTCACTGTAACTGCTTTACCTACTTTACTTTCCTTATACTCTTTAGCGTACTCAGCTGTAGCTGTGAACAGTACGTCAGTTGATGAATTCAGTGCAGTTTCACAAGAGTCTTGAACGACTCCGATGATGAAGCCTACTCCCACAACTTGCATAGCAATTTCGTTCGGGACTCCAAATAAACTGCATGCAAGCGGTATCAAAAGAAGTGAACCACCCGCCACACCTGATGCACCCGCTGCAGAAACTGCCGCTATTACAGATAACAGAAGTGCAGTCATGAAGTCAACTTCAATGCCAAGCGTGTGAACTGCCGCAAGAGTGAGGACAGCAATGGTAACGGCTGCACCCGCCATATTGATTGTGGCGCCTAGCGGAATGGAGACCGCATACGTATCTTCATCCAAACCGAGCTCTTCACATAATTTCATATTTACAGGAATATTTGCTGCTGAACTTCGAGTAAAGAAGGCAGTGAGACCGCTTTCTTTTAAAACCTTGAACACCAATGGATAAGGATTCCTGCGTATATAGATATATACGATCAATGGATTCATAACAAGTGCGATAAACAACATACATCCAACTAAAATGGCAACTAATTTACCGTACACGAGCAGAGCGGAAAGACCAGTCGTCACAATCGCATCAAAAACAAGTCCCATAATACCAATCGGAGCTAGATTGATGACCCATTGTACGACTTTTGTAATCGCATCTGAGAAACTGCCTAATACGTCTTTCGTTGTTTGACTTGCACTTTTTAATGCAAGACCAAGAACAACCGCCCACAATAAGATACCTAAATAGTTAGCATTCAGTAGCGCATCTACAGGATTGGAGACCATATTGAATAGTAAGGTTTTGAGAACTTCGACAATCCCCTCTGGCGGAGTAAGTCCTTCGGCTCCTTTAGTTAACGTCAATGTCACCGGGAATATGAAACTTACAGCCACAGCGACACCCCCTGCAAGAAGCGTACCAATTGCATATAGAGCAAGCACCGTTTTCATGTTCGTTTTCGTTCCTCGCTTATGTGCAGCAAGTGCGTACATCACTAAAAATAAGACTAAAACAGGTGCCACCGCTTTTAAAGCACCTACAAACAGTGTACCAAATATAGTGACCCCGCTTGCAGCTGTAGGAAGCGTCAAGGCTAAGATGATACCGACAATAATACCAAGTGCAATTCTTTTTACTAGACTGATTTGATTCCACTTAACGAATGCATTCTTCATGATTTTCCCCCTGACACTCATTTTTATAAATATCTGTATGACAATATGTGCAATCCCTTTTTTCAGTTTGGTAAGCAGCTGTGATCTTCAACTGAAATTAACTGATAATTTATATTAACACATAGTTTCAGAATTAGTAAATACTTTTTTAATATCAGAAAATATCCAAGACCCTTGCCCCCTTCTCTATCCATAGTTTTAAAGCACTGAGATTCATAGAAATTATATACATTGGAATTACTATGTAATTATTAGTAATTTCAGTATCCACTCTCCATAATGATCCCTCTTATTCTATACCATGCCCAAATCGCGACAGGACTCTTGTATCCCATTCCTACGAATCCGCTAAGATAGAAGTAATGAGCAATTAGGTGTGTGAGTGACGGAAAAGTTAAAAAACTTATTGGACTTGCAGCCATCAAACTATTTTTCACCTTTACGACATGGGCGCTGACGTCATCCTATATGGAAGATTACAATTTCATCTCGGTAGAGCCCGAGAATGTAACGGTTATTGAAAACTCGGGTGCAAAGGGGTTGTTCACACCGCCTTCTCATATGGAAGGAAAAGTGAAAAAGGTGGGCCCCCTACAATCATGCGAATTTCTTAGACCCCCCGGAGAGTACTTACTGGTTAAGCGGACCTATTTAAACAACTCATTCTGAACACCGATATAATGACTGTTCGATAAAAATCTATGAAGCGGAGTGATGATTTTGCACATTCAAAATGATAGGTACGCCGGAAACACTCAAGAGTTGCCCACTATAACAAAGAAGAATCATGCCTCCCCTACTATCACCAAAATCCATACGGATCAGAAAGATACCATCCAACTACCAGGGGCGAACAAAATGTCTGGGAGTATTCTTAGCTTAGACAAAGGAACTGCTGCCCTTACGACGTTATATGTAGACAATGCTACTTTTCAAAAGATAGCAACTTATACGACCAACCATCCGGATAACCAATGGAGCGAGCTTGGCAAAGATGGAGATAAGCGTTGGATTGTAGTGAATGGACAACGATTTGAGTCCCCTTTGAGCGAGGAGGAAAAGGCAATGATGAAGAGAGCGCAAATGACACTCGGAGATTACTTGGATGAAGCGGAAGAATACAAAGAGGAAACTAAGCCTGAAAACAAGGTGACATTAGACTTCACAAGCAAAGACGTCGTCAATGTGTCTATTGAAAACCCTAAACTAGCGTCTTTGCTTAAGAACGAAAAAGTGATGGATATGCTGAAAGATATTTCCAAAGGCTCATTTGGTAAGCTTTCGATTTCATTCTGACACCGATGATATACACCAGTGTACGATGCCGTAGAGAGCGCTTATTTGAACTACGTGTTTAACTTGATCTGGTTAAGGGAAAACTCTTCAAGTTAGTAGTTTTGAAAAGCGAGGGAGTTTACAATACATAAATACATAAAATTTTTCAGTATCATCATTCTTATAGGAATTGCCCATAACTGCACTCAGTTCGCTTATGCGGGTGAGACGACAGGTACCATCAGCGTAGTGTCATTCGATGGGTTAGGTTATATGGACGCCCAGCACTATATGAATAAAGGAATTATGCCTAACTTGCAGGAGTTTCAACAGGAAGCAGCCTATGCCACAGATTTCGTCACTGTAATGCCCTCCCTGACCGCACCATCGCATGCAGCCATGGCGACAGGTGCTCGACCAGCAGCAACTGGCATCGTCAGCAATGAATTTCATAGTCAGGGAAAAAAACTCAAAGACGATCAAAGTGGGTTTTCTCAGACGCTTGGAGTGACACCGATTTGGAAAGAGGCAAAAAACCAGGGAAAGGTTACAGCAACTGTGGCTTTCCCTGACTCTAATCCGAATAATTCTTCTTCTTCTGCTACATATGCGGTTTACTCCGGTGGAACGTTGGCCGAATCCGCCCTTCATGATTTGAAATTTTCATCAGTAAAAGATGAACGAGCCCGCCACCTATTTTCAAAATCAATAGAAGCTGAAGAAGCCGTAGTTACATTGGATATTAAAGACTATCCCACTCAGCAACTATTCGTGCTGAGAACAGTTGAAAAACAACCGAAGCTTTATATTTCCACAGATCCAAACAATGTCGGGGAAGAGATCTCAGTGGACGACTGGAATGCTGTCGTCTTGGATATACCCTATTTCGATAGCTCCGGATTATATATCAAGCTAAAAGGAGATATCTCGAAAAAAGAGGGCCTTCAAATGTTCCAAGGGACGGTGATGGGTGGAATCTACCGCGGTCGGGATGATTTTTCGAAAAAAATTGAATCGGAATTCGGATTTTATCCGGCTGCTGATGAATTAAAAGCATTTTCTTCCGGAACAATCACTAGAGAAGAATATGAACAGGCTGGAGAACGGTTTACCGATTGGGTGACCGATGTCAGTTTGTACATTAAATATACATATCGACCTGATTTGCTGTTTTACTATTATCCTACTGTGGATACGGAACTCCATGAATTTTTGTTGAGAGAACCTGCACAGCCTGGCTATGATCTGGCAGCAGTCCAGGAGAAAGAGAAGTATGTGAGTTGGGCATTCGGACAAGTAGACAAGGTTATCGGGAGTATAAAACGCAATCAGAAATCTGACGATCATTTACTGCTCATCTCAGATCACGGACTGGAGCCGATTCATACTCGGTTGTCACCGAATGTGGAACTCGAAAAAGCAGGTCTTCTAGTGAAAGATAAGGAGGGCAAGATCGATTCGTCCAAAACAAAAGCTTACGCTGAAGCGAGTGGGACGCTTGCTCATATTTATGTAAACTTAAAAGGCAGGGAAAAACAAGGGATTGTGGAGCCTTCGGAGTTCGATCAAGTGACTCAGGAAATTGTATCAGCATTCACAAATCGACCCGTTTTCTCCCCTCTCTATCGTGACCCTCGTAAAGCAGCAAATCCAGTGTTCAAATGGCTGAACGGAAAAAAAGATACTGTTTACAAAGGCAAAGCCTACCCGAATTTGACCATGTTTTCTTCAGATCAGGAGGAAGTCACACCATACGAGGTAATCTGGTCAGATAAAGACGATGAATATGCATCCATAAGTAATGGAAATAGCGGAGATGTTTTTTTGTCTGCCGCTCCCGGTTTTTTGATGGGGAAAGACGCAAACATTTCTTTATGAACCAACGCTGGACCTGGGCAGTCATGGCGGAAATCCAGAGCGCCCGAGACTACGCCCGATATTGTTTGCATCAGGCCCTCGGATTTCAGCTGGTGAATTGAACTACAGAATTACAATGACAGATATTGCTCCCAGTTTATATGAGTTATTGGATTTACAAGCACCTGATTTTGTAGAGGGACAACCAATTTGGACAACGAAATAGTATCTGTGCTGCAAACTCTCATGATGGTTCAACCATTCATGATTGTTTCCTGCACAGGTTTTTTATTCGTTATGGGAATGTATTACAATTGAATACGGAACTCAAGACCTGTAGGTTTCTCTTTGAAGTGGTCTTTATATTCTTTAAATGTTAAGTCAATGCCAGAAAAATCATCTGGTAACGGAGGAGAAACAATATAATTATAATGGTAATATCCTGTCGAGCCCCCTCCGCTTTCCATTCGGCAATCGTATGATTCGCCTACAGACAATTCGAAGTTATCATGATCAAGTTCGTGTGGATGATCATTTGTACCATCCCAATCGATATTGAGGTTCACGACGCTAGCATTCTCGAACTGCCTAATAAAAGTTACAGAATATAAACGCTCATCTTTTTCAACTGATTGTAAAACAGGTAAGTGCTTTCTAAATCCAATTGGTTCCACACGCGGTTTAAATAAATCTTCCATTTTCAGCGTTCCGAATATCGAACTTAAAAAGTCTTCGTAGAGCTCGTACTTATCAGCCAAATTAGCGATCATTTCATCCGACGGATAACCCGGATTATTATTCGAGAGATCCTTACGTTGTTTTAATAAAGCACAAATCTGTTCATCAATCGGATACAAATGTTCATCATAAAAGTTTTTTGGACGTTCAAAAGGTATTTTTTCCATCAGTCTTTACTCCTCAATTTTTAATTAATTTCCATCTCTCCATACTTTAACTACAGTGACAAATATCGAATAGCAGGAGTACTATTTAAGCTACCAGAATCTGAAAAGCAAATCTTTCATCTCATCAAAAATATCCCCTTTTCACAGGGTGTACAAAAAGAAAAAATCAGCTCACCTAAGCGGAAACCTCCTCTTCCCAAACGGAATTTAGCAGACCTTTCAGGTCGACGTTATTCACTAGTTCGATTTTTGTGTTTCCAAGCTGTTTGGCGCGATTAGTGAAATCTGATATCAACTGGTCATCTTTAGCAATGGCGATGACTTGGACAGAGTCAATGACTAAAAGTGAAAGACTACAGGAGCTCTCCATGAAATCTTTGTAATTTTTTATTTTTCTTACTACGTTTAAGGATGGAAACACTTTTAAGTCAGCAACTATCATATTCTGCTGGCCAGAGACTAAATGAGTAATGAATTCTAGTCCACCCATAATATTACTTGCAGTAAAAACCGAGTTCCAGCAAAGTATGATTCCCCGTGACCCATTCTCCAATAACAAGAAGGATCAGTAATGCCATTCAGAATCTCGTACAGCTGATCTCCAAGTTCGTGGCGGATATCAAATACCACACATCCCCACAGTGCCTCCTCTTATCGCAATATTGGATATTTATGTCTTCCGACTTTGAATTAGGTGTGTTATCTTTTCTTCCGAATCTAGTTATCTCTGACTATGTGTCGTTAGGGATTGTGATCCAAAGATTCATGAAGCAAGAAACTTTCGGTCAATTCAATCCCCCTCTATTAGTTGGGGACTATTCGACTCTCAACTCCACAAATACGCGAGTGCGGCGATGCCTATGGAGAGAAAAAAGACTCCGAGAAACACTTCACCATAATAGGTTTTCGGTCCTTGATCCTCCGCCTTGTTTTTCCGCCAGCCGATAAACATCCCAATAAGTGTGCCTATTGCACCGTATCTTAGGACTTCCACGACGTAGTCATAAATAGGCAAGTAGGTGATGATGGTCAAATCCCCCTCATAAGTCGTAGCCGTATAGTTCGCCAGCAGCAGACCAAGTGCTATAGAAATGATGAACCCATACAATGCTCCGTTTCGGATTCGCTTGTTCATAAGATGGTCTCCTTTCTTCTTGAATCCAGACTATAAGATTTAGTTTATTCCATAAATTTTTCATATCTTCATCATACAGCATTTGGAAACTATTCGGAATACATACTTCCACTCTTTTCTCACAGGCCAGATAGACAATTGCCCCCATTCCGGTTAGTGGCTCATTACAATCTATATCTAGTGTTGGCGGCAGCTGATAGTTTTGATGGGAAACCAAAAAGTCCAGTTCTGTTTTAACGATCAACAGAATTGGACTTTTAGTTTTCTATTTTAATTTTTGTTGATCTTTGCACCAGCTACATAAATTATCAGGATTTCACAAACCAGGCTTTATCGAAGCTCAGTGAATGCGAAAAACAGAGTTATTAATAAATGCCAGTGCAGCTACAATTCATGAGCGGGATGGCTCATCTTCTACTTTATTTCCAATAACTTTGTCCCTTCCAGCTGACAAGCCGACTATCAGGATGACGACAGCCAACACAATCAGCATGATTAGAGGGATCGTCCAACTATCTGTCATATCGTGTAAAGCACCAAATACGATTGGACCTGTAGCTGCAAGTAAATAACCGAATGATTGCGCCATACCTGACATATCCGATGCTTCTACAGCATTGCTTGTTCTCAGGCTGAAGAACATCATCGATAAGCTGAATGCGCTCCCTGCACCGATACCAATCATAATGACTGCCACCGGCATGAGCGATTGTTTTCCAAGTAAAACGCCTGAAATACCGAGTATGAACAGAGCTGCAGTCGCGGCACTTAGCAGAGTCTGGTTTTTCATACGTTCGGCTAGGATTGGAATAATGAAGTTAAATGGAAGAATGGCGATCTGCATTAAAAATAGCATCCACCCTGCTCCACTCATACTATACCCCATACCTTGCAGGATTTCGGGTAACCATGTCACTAACGTATAAAAAATAAGAGACTGCAATCCCATGAATAACGTAATCGACCACGCAAGCGGCGATCGCACTAACGACAATTTCTCGTTGGGAGCTGCCTTTGAATAGGCGATTGGCTCTTTTGCCTTTTTCAGTTGGGGGGACCAAATAACAATCGCTATGAAGACCGGGATCGACCAAAATGCGAGAGATCCTTTCCAGCCGATATCACCGATCGATGATAAGGGGACACTTAAGCCCGACCCAAGTGCTGCAAATATGTTCATGAACACGCCATACATTCCGGTCATGATGCCCACTTTCAATGGGAAGTTCAATTTGATGAATCCCGGAAGCAGGACGTTGCCAAATGAAATGGCCACGCCAATTAATATCGTTCCTGCAAAAAGCGCAACGGTTCCAAACGATGAACGTAAAACAATACCAATGGCTAATACAATCAATGATAGGAAAATCGTCCGTTCCATCGTTATTTTGTGCGCTATTTTTGGAGCAAACGGGGAAAGGAGGGCAAATGCGAGCAAAGGAAGTGTCGTAATCGTTCCTGCCAACGCATGATTCAACTCCAAGTCCGTTCGTATCGTTGTGATTAAGGAACCGATTGACGTAAGGGGTGATCTCAAATTGATGGCAATTAAGATCACTCCGATCATTAAGAACCATTTCTTCTTAGTTTCTGTTGCTGTTTGATGTGATAATGAATCTTTTTGCAAATTCAGTCCTCCTGTATGAGCTCTATCTTCTCTCTAAAGCCGTTTATGTAGGTGTTCACGTGACTAATAGCTGCCTGCACGTCTTGCTTTTTGATGGCTTCAAGTAGTTCGTAATGAATTTCTCCGTTATAACTAAAGTCTTCGGCCGCCATCATCACTTCTTCAATGGAAGAGCGCAGCGGTTCCGTTATATGCTCATATATACGCTCTAACATCGTATTATGTGATGCTTTCACCATGGATTTATGGAATAGGATGTCGGCTTGTAAAAATTCTTGTACATCCCCTTTTTCAGATGCCGATCTGCACATCTGGATCGACTTGGTCATCGCTTCTATATCGCTCTCATCACGACGGATTGCTGCTAGTTGGGCCGCTTCCCTTTCTAATGCTAGGCGCACCTCCAACGTCTCCATCACACTCGACTTTTCAATTTGCCTATGGATAGCTACTCCAAAAGCACTTGATGATTTCACAACAGTTCCGCTTCCCTGCTTGGACTCAAGTAACCCGGCATGAACTAACCCGCCTACCGCTTCCCTTAGTGTGTTTCGACTCACGCCAAACTCTTTCATTAACTGCGTCTCAGCAGGCAATCGATCACCGATTTTCCAATGGCCGTTTTCAATCAGCTGTTCCATTTGAATCACGACTTGTTCCACTAAGGACAGCCGTTCTGTTTTTTTCAGCAAGAGAGCACCTCCAAAGTGAGTTTAAAAAGTTGTAGGATGATTGGACATAAGAAATATATCATGAAAATAGGTAGATGTAAATGTGAGGCGCATCCCAGCTTGTCTGAGAAATAAAAAAGAATAAAAAGATAGTTCAGTATCGCTGTGTTCGTTTTGATTTTGACCCACTGACTCTTGGTGAAAACTAAATTTCATTACTAAAAACAGGAATATATAACTATCCTTTTTCCTATGCTCACATTTTACGATATCTTATCCAGCGTGCTAAAATAAAATGAATTTATATCCAAAGAGGAAGTGTGAACCGTACAAGAAGTCCGACATTAGCTGTACACTCATTGCATAATTACGAAGTTGATTTGAAAATCAAGCAAATGAAGAGGTGTTCGAAGTTGATAGCGGAAAATAGAGAGCAAACGATTTTTAATCATGTTGGAAAGAAAATACAGACAGATAGAGAAATAGAAATAATAGCGAAAATCGAGGAACCAATGATCGTCGTATTAGACAACCTGTTAAGTAACGAAGAGTGCGATGAACTGATCCGATTGGCGACAGACAAGATGAAACGTTCAAAAATCGGTACGACGCGTGAAGAAAACGAGTTGAGAACGAGCAGCAGTATGTTTATAGAAGAAAGCGAGAACGTAATTGTCGCGAGAATTGAAAAAAGAATTGAAGCGGTGATGAATATCCCGATTGAGCATGGGGAAGGTCTTCAGGTCCTCCGCTATACGCCGGGTCAAGAATACAGGGCACATCATGATTTCTTCTCGGCGAAGAGTCGTGTAACAAACAACCGGATCAGTACGCTAGTCATGTATTTGAATGATGTCGAGCAAGGCGGAGAAACGTTCTTCCCCCACCTGAACTTTACTGTCTCACCACGAAAAGGAACAGCCGTCTACTTTGAATATTTCTATAATGATGCATCGCTGAACGATTTAACGCTGCACGGCGGGGCTCCTGTGGAAATCGGGGAAAAGTGGGTAGCGACGCAATGGATGAGGAAGCAACGGGTTAGATGATTGGGTTGATTCTATATAGTTTAGTTTTTCTTTGATTTATCTGAATAGTGGAACTACCATTCATTTAACCAGGAGAACAACCGCTTTCTATATCGTAGGACAGTCAACCCAGTCTCAACTAAAAAAGGCCGCGCGCGGCGAACAGTTGAACAAACATGTAAAAAGTAATCACCCTGCTACTTGCACATCAGCAGCGGATGATTACTTTTTTGTGTTAGTTTATAGAGTACTTATTGCTTCACACATTCACTCTTTCCTACTCGAAAATATCTTATTTCCTTCCATTCGTAAGTGTCTAAAGCGACCCGATTGAAGCCGAAGTTATAAAGGGTTTTTCATCAATTGAACAGAGGATGCACCAGTCTTTCCCGGTCGCTGAAAAACTGTTCCATGATTGAATAGTGAGAGGTGTCTTCCGATTCAACTTTCACATTCCGTCATCTTCAAGCTGATAGATTATAGAATCCGGATACGCCATTAGAGTTGATGATCAGATGGCCGTCGATGGGCTCTGAGTCCAATTCTTTAATGCGTGTAGTAATATTGTAAAACATCTCCGCACAAAAATTAACGAGTCGTCTGCCCGATGCACGCCTTTAACTAACAGGAGATACTTATGCAGATTGAAATGCGAATCATAGCTCGAAAATTTAAAATCCCGCGTGTCGCACTACGGATCGAGCCTGAGGTTGATAGCAATCGCCTCATGATGTTCCTTTTGTACTCACCAATTCCGAACACTACATCAGCGAAAATGACAATGTTAACATCACACTCTATCTACACACGGACTCAACACATTGGATGTAACTTTCCCTTTGTCATGCCGTCTACTAGGCAGAGGAGTGATGATATGAAAAGACTGACACTGTTTTTCATAATGAGTGTGATCGTAGTTATGGCTGGCTGTTCTTCTGATAAAAGTAATACGGCGGAACCACATTCAGAATTGGCTCAATTAGTGGCTTCCGAAAAAACATTGCCGAGCAATTTTGAAAGCCTTAGCAATCGATCCGAACCAAAAGGGATTCAAGCTGAGCTTGTGAAAACACAGGATGTATACGAGGATTCTTGGAAAGAGTTTCAACTGGAAGGCACGATTCCTGAAGTTGATTTCAATAAAAATGACGTCTTATTTATAGGCATGATGGAGTCAAGCAGCTGCCCGTATATTGTCGATTCACTTATGGCTAACGCAGCAGAAAGCCAGTTAACGATTACTTTTGAAAAGCTGAATGATGCCTGTACAGCAGACCTGTCTCCGCGCAACTTCGTAATTGCGATTGATAAAAAACTATCTACCGAGTTAACGTCCTTCAAGATCGTGACGGGACAAGAAGATACTGAAGTCCCGATTTTAGTGAAATCGGTTGAGTATGACGATTGAAAGCCAACGTAACATAAAGAGAACTGCATTGAAATTTGCTACAAGATGTTCACCTCAACAAGCATTCGATCGTAAGACCATTTCCTTGTATCTGTCAACTAAATCCGAAAGCTATGATATGATTGAATGACAATTCAATAGAAACTGAACACTAGGGGTGCCTGTAGGCTGAGAGGACATGATTTCCGACCCTTTGAACCTGATCCGATTCATATCGGCGTAGGGAAGTGTCGGATACTCTTTGTTGCCGACCACTTTCTTCAAGTGGTCTCAGACTGTAGACAAAAGGGGTGGAAATCGAAATGATTTCCACCCCTTTTGTTTTTTGAGCGTATAAATCTGCAACTGGTCAAGACCCGTTGATTTCCGTTCCGGGCGGACGCTTTCCAGGGGGCTTGCCCTCAGCCTCCTCGTCGCTTTGCTCCTGCGGGGTCTTCGCGCTGCGCTGATCCCCCAGGAGTCGCCGCCCTGCTCTCCAATCAACTCCATATCCCACAGGACTTTCCATATGTATGTGCATTTTCCCTTACAGGTGGGCTCCATGTCCAGCTGGCAAGTTTCTTCAGATTTTGGGCAGCGAAAGTAAGCATCGTCTGCATAGACATTTTTTTAAGTCCCCTCAGGGTTGTCCATCGCATACGATGCTTCTCTTTGGCGTCGGCAAAGACTCGTTCAACCGTCTCTTTGCGTTTTCCGTATATTTCTTTGATTTCATAATGGTGTCTCAAGTCTTCTGCTACATCTAGATAGTCTTGCCATATATGACGTTGAATCAGCTTTTGTTGATTTTTACTTTTCGTACACTGATCGATTACTGGACAAAGATAACAATCGAAATGCTCATCATAAACGTACTCATTTTTCTTGAAGAAGCCTTCCTTTGTCATAGGCCGTTTATAAGGAAACACCAGCAATATCTATTTTTTCAGGAGAAAGTTTGCAATAGCTGGTGTCTTATAGGCAGCGTCAGCGGCGACAGCCAGTGGACGTTTTACCTTATCGATAATTTTTTGGATCAACGGTTGAAGCATATTGCTATCGTGATCATTACCGGGAGTAACGATATTTGCGAGCACAATAATGAGTACAACTGGATCTATGCTGGGTCTCCCAAATAATGAATATAGATCTTCAACCAATGGATAAATGAAAGAAAAATCAATTGCTGCATCTAATTTACGAACCAAATGGTCTTGCGGAACTAACTGTTCGATTGTAAGCATTTCCATCTGTTCCCGTTTATTAACTTGATTTTTCGTCATCATTTCCATCACCTCATTTGATTGTTGGGAGATTCTGTTGATTGTAGCGGAGAGCGGCGACTCCGTAGGGATCAGCGAAGCTCGAAGACCCTGGACTGAGCAAAGCGAGGGAAGCGGCTGAGGGCAAGCCCCTCGGAAAGCGTCCGCTCGCAGCGGAAATCAACTTTTCCTAGTTAATACTATTGTAAAAGAAAAAGACTATAGGCAACCCCCGTGATTTCTGAAGTTTGTCTACAGTCTGCGACCACTTTCTTCAAGTGGTCTTTTTTTATTGGGTAAATATATATTAGGGGGATTTGTGGATGAATATTGAAGACCAAGTTGTATTGGTGACCGGAGCGAGCCGAGGTTTAGGTCGAGCGATTGCAGAGGCATTTGGACGTGAAGGAGCAAAAATTGTTGTCAATTATTACACACGTAAAGAGCTTGCCGATGCAGTTGTTGAGTCAATTGGTTCAGAACGCTGCATTGCGATCCAAGCAGATGTCCGTGAGAAAGATCAGGTTGAGGACATGTTTAAACAAACGAAGAATCATTTTGGGAAGCCGATCACAACTATCATTAATAATGCTCTCGTGGGCTTTTCCTTTAATGGAGACCAAAAGAAAGATTTGGAGACAATTGGATGGGCCGACTTCTCTTTACAATTCGAAGGCAGTGTGAAGGCTTCATTAAATACATTACAATGCGGTCTAAGAGATATGGACGAAGCAAAATTTGGACGGATTATAAATATCGGCACAAATTTGTTCCAAAATCCTGTAGTTGCCTATCATGACTATAATACGAGCAAAGCTGCACTGCTTGGTTTTACGCGTAACATGGCTAAAGAACTCGGCCCATTCGGAATCACGGCAAATATGGTTTCTGGCGGCCTGTTATACAAAACCGATGCGAGCGCAGCGACGCCTGACGGTGTGTTCAACATTATCCAATCGAGTACACCATTGCAGAAAGTGACAACACCCGAGGACGTAGCAGATGCAGTTCTTTTTTTCGCTTCACCTTGGAGTCGCTCTGTTACTGGTCAAAACCTGGTTGTAGATGGCGGATTAGTGATGAATTGATGCGAAATCATTGGCCGTCACTTCATTCTTAAAATGGGTTTGACGGTCGTTTCACGATTTAAGTGGGTTTAGATATAGGGCTGCACACTAAACAGTGTTCGATAGCTTGAACGAGCTGTATCGCTGCAGTCGGATATTTTTGAAGTAATTAAAAAAGGGCTGTTCTGTACAAAGACAGAACAGCCCTTTTTACACATTAATAATTGGAATCCGACACTTCACCTTTTACAATGCTAATACCAGAACTTGCGCCAATACGTGTTGCTCCCGCTTTGACAAGTGCATCGAAGTCTTCACCGCTGCGCACTCCTCCCGAGGCTTTCACGCCGATGTCCGGACCAACTGTCTTGCGCATTAAAGCGACGTCTTCAACCGTTGCGCCGCCTGTAGAAAATCCAGTGGAAGTCTTGACGAAATCAGCTCCTGCTTTCACAGAAAGCTCACATGCGCGTACAATTTCTTCATCCGTTAATAGGCACGTTTCAATGATGACTTTTACTAACGTTCCATTGGCTGCATCCACAACTGCACGAATGTCCGCTTCCACCAATTCATCATTTTGTTCTTTTAATGCACCGATATTAATGACCATATCAATTTCACCAGCGCCGTTACTAATTGCATCCTTCGTTTCAAATGCCTTTACCGCCGATGTGCTCGCTCCAAGGGGGAACCCGATCACAGTACATACCAAGACGTCAGATTCCTTAAGCTGGTCGGCTGCATACGCTACCCATGTCGGGTTCAGACATACGGACTTGAACTTGTATTCTTTTGCCTCTTCAATAAGTGCCGTTACCTTATCTTTTGTTGCGTCTGCTTTCAATAATGTGTGGTCAATCATTTGTGCTTTATTCATTAGATCCATCTCCTTCAATTAGTTTGTAATTTCATCGTGTACTAATGTTACAGGTCCTACTTCAGCGGTTGACATTCCATAAGCGTGATAGATTTTTTCTTTCACTGCTTCGACGTCTTCCGTATTGCTGTGAATTGTTACAATCGATTCTCCGATCTTAACAGGATCGCCTATCTTCTTATGCAAGACCAAACCGACTGCTAAGTCAATTTCCGATTCTTTTGTAGCACGTCCTGCACCTAAGAGCATCGCCGCTGTACCGATTTCATCCGCAGTAATCGCAGAGACATAACCGGACTCTTTCGCAGGCACATCGATTTGGTACCGTGCTGCCGGCAGTTTGGATAGATCATCGATTACTGATGTATCGCCGCCTTGAGATTTCAGGAATAGCTTAAACACTTCGAGTGCTTTACCGTTTTGAATGACTTCTTCCAGCATTTTACGTGCTTCTTCTGTCGTGCCCGCTTTCCCTGCAAGGCGGACCATATGGCTGCCGAGAGTTAAGCAAAGCTCATGCAAATCCTCTGGCCCATTTCCTTGTAGCGTTTCAACCGCTTCTTTCACTTCAAGCGCATTCCCAATTGCATAACCGAGCGGCTGATTCATGTCCGAGATCACCGCCATCGTTTGACGGCCAATTTGATTTCCGATTTGCACCATCTCACTCGCTAACTCACGAGCCATCGGTAAGTCTTTCATGAACGCGCCGGTACCGACTTTCACATCAAGCACAATCGCGTCAGACCCAGCAGCGATTTTTTTACTCATGATCGAACTTGCAATCAGTGGAATCGAGCTAACGGTAGCCGTTACATCGCGCAAACTGTAAATCTTCTTATCCGCAGGTGTGATATTTCCAGATTGTCCAATAACCGCAATCTTGTTTGTATTCACTAAGTCGAAGAATTCCTTCTCTGTGATTTCGATATGGAAACCTGGAACCGATTCAAGTTTATCCAGCGTGCCGCCCGTATGTCCGAGTCCTCGTCCGGACATTTTAGCAACCGGGATATCCAGTGCTGCAACGAGTGGAGCGAGCACAAGAGTTGTCGTATCTCCGACTCCTCCTGTTGAGTGCTTATCCACTTTAACGCCATCGATTGCAGATAAGTCCACTTGGTCGCCAGACTCCACCATCGCCATCGTAAATTCAGCGGTTTCTTCGACCGTCATACCTTGGAAATACACCGCCATCTGGAAAGCTGACATTTGATAATCGGGAATCGAGCCTTCCGTGTATCCTGTAATAACAAACTGAATCTCTTCTTTTGTTAACGCTTGTCCATCACGTTTTTTCTCGATCATATCGACCATACGCATAGCATCCAACACTCCTATGTGATTTATTTTGTTCGGTTTCTCTTATAAAAACAGCCCAATGACAGTAGCTGAAAGAACTGAAGCTAACGTTGAACCCATGAGCAATTTCAGTCCATTCCTCGCCACTTCGTCACCTTGCTTAGGACTTAATGCTTTAACTGAACCAGTAATGATTCCAATTGAACTGAAGTTTGCAAAACTTACTAGGAATACAGAAATCATACCCGATGCTTTTGCAGATAAGCCTGCAGAAATATCTGTGAAACTAATCATGGCTACAAATTCGTTTGTGACGAGTTTTGTCGCCATAATGCTCCCCGCCTGTACACTATCTGCCCAAGGAATGCCCATAATGAATGCAATCGGTGCAAACAGATATCCTAAAATAGATTGGAAAGAGATGTCAAACACTAATTCAAAGAGATAGTCAATCCCATTCATCAATGCAATGAACCCAATCAGCATAGCAGCAACGATAATTGCGACTTTAAAGCCATCCATAATACTTTCACTGATCATCTGGAAGAATGATAATTTTTTTTGCGATTCGATTGCTAGCGTATCTTCTTCTTCGGATAATTTATAAGGATTAATAATACTCGCGACAATTAACGCAGATAGGATGTTGAGCACTATTGCAATGACAACAAACCGAGGTTCGATGATTTCCATGTAAGCCCCGACGATGGCGACACTGACAGCACTCATCGCTGATGTACATAATGTATATAAACGCCTTTTAGAGATGCCATCCATTTGGTCTTTCACAGTCAAAAATACCTCAGACTGCCCGAGCACGGCAGAGGATACCGCTATATAGTTTTCCATTTTCCCCATACCGTTTAACTTACTCAGTACGAGTCCAACGTATTTAATGATGAATGGTAAAATTTTAAATTGGTTCAGTATGCCAATTAATACGGATATAAAAACAATCGGCAGCAGTACATTCAAGAAAAATACAGATCCCTTTTCATTTTCCAATCCACCGAAAACAAAGTCTACACCTGTTAACCCGATGTCAATGAGCTTTGAAAATAACATGGAGAAAAATCCAATAGAAACTACGCCGAATTTTGTATTCATTAGAATAAAGGTTAAGATCAGTTGCGTTCCAAGCATAATCGCAATTGGTTTGTACCGTATTTTCTTGCGATCCATACTGCTGATAAAACCAACCACAAATACGAGGGCCAAACCAGTTATGTAAAATACAATGTTCATCTTATTTCCTCCTTTACACGCAACTGATGGTTGCGCTTACAACTCACATTTATAAGAAGTTTTATTTCCTAAAAGGTCAGACCTCTTACTTTCAATTCCATACTACCACATGTTCAGAACAAATGTGCAATGAGCATGAAAAATTGTTCATTCGCAATAAAAAAAAGAATCACACTTATCCATAAGTGGATTCATCTTTTACATTATTGGTGAAGCAATAACGCTTGTGCAGTGTATTGGTCCGTTATGAAAACATTGGCATATCCACCAAGCAGCGCGCCATGGATCGCTTCTACTTTACGACTGCCGCCAGCAACAAGAATCGATTTCTCTTTTTGTTTCAACTCTTCTAATTGAATGCCAATCGTTCTGTCATTAATGCCGGATTCACAAATTTCCCCTGTACTTTTAAAAAAACGCGAGCAAATATCACCAATCGCTTCTTTGTGAAGCAATGTCTTTTCTTCAGCCGTTAAGTAGCCCAGACGAAACAGCATCGAGTCATTATCTACGGTACCCACAGTAAACACAGCGATATTCGCTTGTTTTCCTAGTTCAATAAGCCGATGCAGATACCGATCCGATTCAATGACTGCCTTGACTTCAGGTGTGTCCACTAACACAGGCAGCGGTAAGTACCGCGGTACGGTATGAAAAGCTTCCGCAAATTTATAAACTGTTTCAGAATCATATGTATTGACATCCGATAGACCAATGCCACCTTTCAGCTGAATGACCTCGACACCTTTTACATCTTTTTTCCGCAATGAGTTTGCAACTCGGTACATCGTTCTCCCCCAAGTAACGCCGAGGACGTCCCCATCTTTAACGACATCGTGCAAATACGCTGCAGCCTTGACACTCATGGCTTGCAGCAACTCTTGCTCGTCCTCTTCGGCTGAGTAGGCAATTTTCACTTCTTCAATCTGATATTTCTGCTGCAATGATTTCTCAAGTTCGTCGTTATCCCGGAAAGGATCAATAATGTCTATTTTCACATATCCATAACTTTTCGCTTGCTGCAGCAGCCGGGAAACAGTAGGTCTTGAAATGCCTAACTTCTCAGCGATGGAAAGCTGTGTATAGTCAAACTGATAATAGAGCCTGGCTGCTTCTATAATGAGTTGCTTTTTACCGATGTCCAATGCAAGTCCCTCCATTTACGCCATTATGCAATCGCCTGTCTGTTTCAGATGTATGCTACGGAACACGGGTGATTGACTCCGTTCCGCTTTAACAGGCCGATTATACCACACCAGAAACGAATGCGATTCCCTTTTTCGGAGGGTTCAACAAACTAGCAAACATGCTATGATGGAGTGAGAAGCATTGGATTAGGAGCGGAAACCTTGAGGTTGAATCAATATATTAGTTCTTCTGGCTTTTGTTCCAGAAGACAAGCGGAGCGGTATATTACCGCAGATAAAGTTTTAGTGAATGGCAAGATTGCCCCTCACGTCTGTTTTGTTACAGAGTTCGATCACGTTGTAATAGATGGGCATCGTATTAAGAACACATCTCAAAAAGTTTATTTGCTACTCAATAAACCGAGTGGGATTATATGTACAGCCTCACCTGCCATTGCCCATAATATTATTAGCTATTTATCCTATCCAGAACGTATTTTTCCGGTGGGGCGACTAGATAAAGAAACAGAAGGCCTTATTCTTTTGACAAATGACGGAAGCGTTGTAAATGAGTTAATGAAAGAAGAAAATAACCATGAAAAAGAATATATTGTAACCGTCGATAAAAAAATCACTGAATCGTTACTAGTTGAGTTATCAAACGGTGTCGATATTTACAATCCCAGAAAAAAGGACTATACCAGAACCAATGCTTGCCCTGTAGTTCAGATAGATGATTATACATTTCGGATAACTCTTTCACAAGGATTGAATCGACAAATCCGAAGAATGTGCAGACATTTTCAATATACAGTTATCCATTTGAAAAGGGTTCGTATTAAGCATCTTCAGCTCGGTTCATTAGAGAGCGGTCATTGGCGCTACTTGACTGAAGAGGAAATAGCAGGACTACAAAGGTAGGAGTTATAATTTAATGAATCCCTTTGCAAGAAACTATTATATAATGCGGACACTCACGCGGGAAGCATCCTTGGTGGCAAACGAGATTCTAAAGCTCTACACCGTATATCAAATTCCTTTCACTGAACTATGGATGAAGGGACCGGAGGATGAGCGATGAGGCGACTGCTCAAGCACCCTCAAGATCATTCACTTGTTCTCGAAGAGCCATCTTATTTATCACCAAAACCCAGCAAGGATCCGTACAGTGGGTTGTCATCATCATTCTCTGTACAGATCCTTTGTGATTCCCCTTTTAGGTCCTTACATTTCACCACAGTCTTCTAATTTTGCAAATTTTGGGCAAGGAAATTTATTATCCGTTCAAACTTCCACGATTCCTTATCACATGAGAGCTTTCAACTGTATTCTACTAATCTCTGTAAATCACTATCTTTCAATAGGATGTCGGTATACCCCATTCGTTGAGCGAGCTGTGTAAGATGGGGCTGTTCCAATCTTGCTTCGCTCATAAGTTGTTTTTGAGCAAACGCACTACGCGTTCGCCCGTTGAACACGACACGGCCCTCATTCAAAATAATTGTACGCTCAAAGGTCTCTGCAACGAAATCCATATCATGTAAAATACAGAAGACTAATTTGCCTTGTGCGTATAATTCGTGGATGATTGCAGCCAATTTCGCTTTTCCTTCAGCGTCCTTACCCATCGTGGGTTCATCGAAGATCACAATTTTTGTTTCCATTGCTAAAATCGATGCGACCGCAACCATTTTCCTTTCAGCAAAACTTAAATCATATGGATTATCATCCTCTTTCCCGATTAGACCAACAAGCTCCAGCATTTTCAGTGCATTGAACTTTGCGGTTTCCTCTGATTGGCCAATCATTATCGGACCAAACATCACTTCATCCAATACTCTATTCTTAAAGATCTGGTCATTGGGATTTTGAAAGATCAGTCCAATCACAGCAGCCAGTTCCGCAGCAGTATGGTCAGCTGTTTTAATTCCATCAATAATGATCTCACCATGATTAGGTTTTAATAATCCTTTAAGTAATTTTACAAAAGTTGTTTTACCGGCACCATTTTGGCCAATCATTGCAATCGGCATGCCGCGCAATGTCAAGTCCAATCCTTTCATTACTTTTACATCTTCTGTATAGCCAAAGTGAAGATCCGACACAACCATTTCAGCGGTTTGGAGATGGGGTACAGGTTCTTGGATTTCAGGTGGAGCTACATGCTCCAAACCAGACGTCGGCATCTCTTCCAATACGACGGGCAGATTTCTTTTTGCATCTCTAGGCAGATTGAGTAATTTTGCTGCTGACGTGTACACGGGTGGCGCGATTCCATAGGTTTCTAAATCGTCTCTGGAAAAAATCTCTGCAGGCGTCCCCGTCTGGATTAACTCGCCTTCATGCATTAAAAAAATACGGTCTGAATAGGCGGCCAACTTTTCAATGTTCTGTTCAACCATGATAATGGTGATCCCTTGCTCCGATAGCTGGTCGACGACTTTAAACACTTCTTCAGAGCCTTGCGGGTCCAGCTGGGATGTCGGTTCATCCAATACCAGAATATCCGGCCTCATCGCGAGGACACTCGCAATCGCGACACGCTGCATTTGACCACCCGAAAGAGAAAATACATTCTTATCCCGCAACTCTTCTATCCCTAACTGGTGCATGCACTCTTGAATACGACGGTGCATATCTGCTCTTGGAACCCCTAAGTTTTCGAGTCCGAATGCAATTTCATCATATACTGTGAATTTCGCGCCCGTCATTTGGGAGAACGGATTCTCCAAGACGAGCCCCACTTTCGATGTGACCTCACTTACTGAATGGGCATACACTTCCAATTCGTCCAAAAAGACATTTCCGCCATACGTCCCTTTAAAGAAGTGGGGGATCAAACCGCTAAGTGCATAGCAAAGTGTAGATTTCCCTGCAGTATTCTTACCAGCAATCCCGATGAATTCACCCTGTTCAACTGTGAAGGAGACATCCTTTAATGCAAAATTTCGACTCGCTGGATACTTATAGGTGAGATGCTCGACTCGGATACGGCTCAAAGGATTCCCCTCCAGACAATGACTGCAGCCAGTAGTACGACTAACAGAATTTTAACAGCGAGCCCATATTTAAAGTGAATGGGCTCGTGGAGAAACGTTCGAACGTTTTTTGAGTTGAAGCCACGGATTTCAAGTGCAATCGAACGCTCTCGCGTATCGCTGAGTGAACTTAACACCACGGGACTAAGCAATGGAATGAAGGACTGGAGACGAGTGAACAGATTCCCTTCCGTTTCCATCCCGCGTGAACGCTGAGCGTCCGTAATCCGATTCTTTGTCGCGATCATTTGCGGAATGATTTGCAGAACGGACAACAGGACATAGCCGATTTTGGGCGACAATCCTTTCCGGATAAGCGAGTCGACTAAATCGTCAGGCTTGGTCGTGAGAATGAGAACACCAAAGGCGCATACCATATTAAGAACTCGAAGTGTCAGCAGCAGTGCGAACGAAAACCCTTCCTTGTATATGGTGAGTGGCCCGATTGTTCCCCATACCGTTGTACGGTCAGGATGGAAAAATCCCTGCACGATAATAATTGAAAGAATGAGTACGAAACTAAGTCCGATAATAGGAAGAATCGCGTGGATGACTTTTCCAATGAGAAGCAGCAATAGTGTGAAAGTAAGAACCCCTATGACAAATGTATGATTCGGTAAAATATACGTCACCGCCACCGAAACGAAAACGAAAAGTAGTTTTGTCAAAGGGTCGACGTCATGGATGATGGAATCTTTTTTCACATAGAGTGTCATCTTCCTCATGGTATTCCCCCTAATCTACAACCGCTCAATTTCTGACCGGCTATCATAAAGTTGGGTCAAGTTGTTCGGCAGATTTCTAAAGATCAGGAAACCGATCAATACTGTGACGATTTTGTCAGGTACATCGACCACGATGCTATCTGCAAAAGAAGCAAGCCATAATGGAAGATCTTGTGCAATCATCGTTGCAAATAAGGCATCTCCCCAAACGTTGCCTGTCTGCCCGCCCCAAAAGAGAATATTGAGCGGTGTGGAAACAGTAGCTGCAATCACTCCGACAACCAAGCCAAGAACAAGTGCCCTTCCAACAGAAGCAATCCACCCCCGGTACGCCATGATTCCCACAACCAGGCCAATGACGCCTGAAGTTATGGCATACACAAACGATACCGGACTCGCTGTAAACCCATAGATGACGTTGTTAATGATTCCTGTCAGCGCCCCGATAATAGGACCCGCTAACATACTTGAGAGTACCGTACCGATCGAATCCAACCACAAGGGCAGTCTCAGTAACTCGGTAACTAATTTCCCGAGATAGTTAATGCCGATAGCTGCAGGGATCAGGACAAGTGCAGCTGTTGAAAACTTCATAGACCACATACTGTGTTTCTTCATCGAATGTTCCCCCTTTTTGCTGTAACGAATACGGTTTATGTAAAGTGTTTTTACAAGTGTCTTTACACAAGACAAGACTATTATAGACTATGAGATTCGAAATACATAGTATTTTTTATTTGTTTTGCTTTCGAGAATCGCGAAAGTTGTTATCGAGTTTTTCGGGTTGTCATAGATTTCGTTCTGTTCTTGGGAATCTCAGACTTGGAATAAGCGGGTTGCATGCGGAAACGAGCGGGTTCGTTCTTGGAATGGGCGGGTTTCATGGAGAAACGAGCGGGTTGACAGACAACTAGTTCAGCCTACACCCAGGATCCTAAAATGCGCAGCAACGCGGAGCACACCAATCAAGCTTGGTTTCGATAGTGATAAAAGAAGGATTGGTCGCGAGCTTGGATTCGAGTAGGAAAAAGAAAATTACCGCGGGAACGGGCGAATTGCACGGTAAATGAGCGGGTTGCACGGAGAAACGAGCGGGTTGGGACTTGGAATGAGCGGGTTGCACGAGAAAACGAGCGGGTTCTGACGCGGAATGAGCGGGTTGAACGGGGAAACGAGCGGGTTCTGACTCGGAATGAGCGGGTTGCATGGAGAAACGATCGGGTCGAAGACAACTAGTTCAGCCTACACCCCCGATTCTAAAATGCGCAGCAAAGCGGAGCACACCAATCAAGCTTGGTTTTGATAGTGAGAAAAGAAGGATTGGTCGCGAGCTTGGATTCGAGTAGGATAAAGGGAATTACCGCGGGACCGGGCGGGTTGCACGGATAAACGAGCGGGTTGAATATTTTTGAAGTACCTGTGCATGAAACTAACATGTGTATTAAAATTAACACTATCGTTTCTCACACAGGTACCTCGCACTACTCGTTAAACCACTTCTGTCCCCACTTTTCAATACTCTCCCAAAACTCTTTTCTCTTTTCGTCCTTTTCTTTTTTCTTCTCCTTCTTTTCTCTTACTTCCTTCGCCTTTTTCTTCTGCTTCTTCAGCTCTTTTATTTCATCATCAATTAACGACAAATCAAAGTTCTTCGTAGATAATTCACCGGCTGATTGCGAAACAACCTGCGCGAAAATGGGCGGTGCGGTAAAGCTGCTCGTAGAGGTTAAATAATGGTCGGTATCTGTTTTATCATATCCGAGCCAGACCGCACCGGCAATGTCGGGTGTATAGCCGACGAACCAGTGATCTTTGGAACCTTCTACTCCTTCAAACGGGAGCTGTGTGGTGCCCGTCTTCCCCGCTACGTCCATACCCGAAACCAGTGCTTTTTTCGCAGTCCCTTCCTCTACAGCCCCTTGTAACATATACGTCATTTGCTCGGCAACTTCCGCATCAGTCACTTGCACGGACTCTCCCTTCCACTTCCCGAGCACTTTTCCTTCCGAATCTTTAATTTCTGTAATCGCATGGGCTTCTTCCATCACGCCATCATTCGCAAACGCGGAAAACGCTTGTGCCATCCGTAAAGGAGAGGTTCCTTTGTCCATCCCTCCAAGCGCCAATCCAAGCGTACGGTCATTTTTTGTCAATGAAATCCCAAACCGTTCCACCGCACTCACGCCTTCTTGGATGCCGATCTGATCTAACAGCCAGACGGGAGGGATATTGTACGAGTGGGTAAGCGCATCGTACATGGTTACTTCTCCTCTATATTGCTGATCAATGTTTTTCGGGGAGTACCCCTTCATATCGATCGGTTCATCCAAAAGCAAATCCGACATATTATATCCGTTTTCAAGTGCCGGAGTATAGACAGCAAGAGGCTTTAGCGCAGATCCGGGCTGCCGGATGAGATCGGTCGCATTATTGAAGCGTCCTTGCGTATACTCTCCTCTCCCACCGACTAACGCGAGGATCCCGCCCGTTTTAGGGTTTATGAAAACAGAGGCACTTTGCAAAAGCTGATCCGGGGTGCTCTTCGGAAAATACCGGTCATCCGCATATACGTCTTCGAGCGCATCCTGGACGACTGGATTGATTGCAGTCGTAATATGCAATCCACCGGACAGCACTTCATCCTTCGTCAACTCATACGTATTCACCGCCTCGTCGACTACACGATCGATATAATACGGATAGTTCTTTTCGTCTCGTGGCACTGTCGAATCAGACAGTACCAGCTTCTGTCCAACCGCTTCATCATATTCTTCCTGGCTAATATAGTGTTCACGCAACATCAGCGACAACACCAGATTGCGCCGTTTCAGCGATTTTTCCATATTTTTCGTAGGCGATAAATTTGACGGAGCTTTAATAATTCCTGCGATTGTCGCAGATTCGCTTAACGTCAATTCGCTGACATCCTTACCGAAATACGTCTGTGCCGCACGTTGGACACCCCACGCCCCGTTGCCGAAATAGATATAGTTCAAGTAACGTTCCATGATCTCCTCTTTCGAAAACGTCCGTTCAATTTTCTTGGCAAAGATCAGCTCCTTGAATTTACGGGAGAACGTACGCTCCTGCGTCAAAAACACATTTTTCGCAAGCTGCTGCGTAATCGTACTGCCTCCTGACACGATCTTTCCTTTAAGCGCGTTCTCGACTAAGGCGCGCCCCATCCTCAAATAATTAATGCCATGATGGTTATAGAAGCGTTGATCTTCCACGGAAATGACAGCTTCAACCAGTGTATTCGGAATCTGATCGATCGACACACCTTCTATTTTCGAATTCGAAACCTTGCTGATTACTTCTCCGTTCGGATCGTAAATAACCGTCGATCGGGGCGCGGGTCCTTCGAGTTCACTGACATCGCTGAATGTGATGAAAAGATTCAGTACAAGTAGTACAGAAAGGACGGCAAGCACGATACCAACACTTACGAAACGAATGACCTTTTTCTTCAGGCTGCTTTTCTTTTTCATTGCTTTCTTATGTCTTTTTTTATATTCGGATCTTTTCATATAGATTCTCCTGCTTTTTAACTGCGTAGTTTTATTAGTAGTGGACAGCATACTATTGACGAAAGGTGGGTTTTGAAAGTTGCGACCTTCAACTTTGACGGGATTTTCGTACGAGTGCATGAATAAAAATACCTGCGTGAAAAACAAACAGGAAAGTTTGTTTCTCACACAGGTATCGTCTTTTTGAGATGCATGTGCACGAAACTTTCATGTTTGTTCAAACATTCATGATTGTTTCTAATGCAGCATCGAGTTTTTATTTTCAAGCTAACATGGTAGTTTCTCGAATAGGTACTGGTAGCCAAGTTCATTTCATTTTATTGAATCCACGGCTTGTTTTGCCTCTAACAAAGTCAAACCAAATTCCTCACGCAGTATTTTGATCGTTTTTATATCCGATGTTGTTTTGAGGGTCTCTCTTGCATAATCTTGAATTCGCTTTCGTTCCTCAGGATCTCTGGATGAAAACTGCTTCAGATCATCGTCTCCTCTATTTCTCATCAAAATGAAAAAAACCACTACAATCAGCAGCGCGTATATTCCCCACGACATCATATCACCTCCACCTTTTGCGCTGCCTGTGCACAAAAATTTTGCGTTTGTTCAAACATTCGTGATTGTTTCTTTCACAGGCATCATTTTTTGATGTACTTTTCCATTTCATAACTATGTACTACTATCTTGCGCTAAACACTCACATAATCCTCTTACAATTTCTTCTGATATAATCAATTTAATTTCCTTATTAAATAGCCGAGATTCGCTATTGTATATGTCTTTATCTTACTATAATCATACCATTCAAAGGCTTTAAAACAATATAGCGGTTGTTTGAAGTTTGTTTTCATGCATCTATCAAATTAAATAATCCCCTACCCCACCTACATACCCTGTATAGTGAAACTACATCCATTACCTTAAACAATACAAACTGGAGGCGACACACAGTGAAAAAAATCATCCTAACAACCGAAAGCGGTGCCGATCTGCCCGAATCTTTGGCGAAAAAACACAACATTCACGTAGTACCGATGCACGTTATCATGGATGGCACGGACTATCTAGACGGTCAGTTGCCAGTTTCGGACATCTTTAATTTCTATGAGCGCACGAAAAAGATCCCTTCCACCGCTGCGACGAATATGCATGAGTACCAGGAGTTTTTCAAAACGATCCGGACGGAGTTTCCTGACAGCGTCATCGTTCATGTAGGATATACATCCAAAGCGTCGGTTTCCTATCAGAATGCACTGACGGCTGCGGAAGATGTGGAGGATATATATTTATTCGATGCGTTGAACGTCACGGGCGGATTGACTGCGGTTGTGATGTATGCGGCTGTCCTGCTCGAGAAAGAGCCTGACATCGATCCTAAACGTCTGGTGGAGATGGTTAAGGCAAAGGTTCCGAAGTCACGATTGGCATTCCTTCCCGGCAGCCTGGACTTTCTGAGGGCTGGAGGACGGGTCAGTAATATGGCGTATCTTGGTGGTGCGTTGCTGAAGATCAAGCCGTGTATTGAATTGGTGGACGGTAAGCTTATGTCGACTCGGAAATACCGCGGAAAAATGGAAAAGGTCGCTGAAAGTCTGTTTCATGATTATCTACAGCAATACACTATCGACAGACAGCAGATCTATTTCATCTATTCAATCGGGCTGAGTGAGACGATCAAACAACGGATCGACGAGATTGCGCTGGAACAAGGATTCGAGAATAGTTTATGGATTGAAGCGGGCGCGATGATCTCGACGCATTCGGGTCCTGGAGGATTTGGTATCGCGGGGTTGGAAGTGTAAGTAATTTTTTTGCGCTGCCTGTGCACGAAACTTTCATGTTTGTTTCTAACACAAGCAGGGCGAATTTAAATTTCTTTTATCACAAACAGTCATTTTTCAATTAAATGTATGCTCTTTTGACAACGAGGCTACTTCATTTAATTCATCAACATAATAATCAAAGAAATCGTTTGATTTTTTGGTGTCTGAACATATCAATACTGGTAGTTTACTCGATCTTCCCGGCATAATCCTAGTATCGACTACAATGACTTGATCGTCCACTCTATAAATAGTCCTAGCAGGAAATAAATCATGAAAATACAATTTTAGACCACTCTTTTTATTCTCTCTTTTTAATTCATTTATACTTTCCCATAACGTTTTCACTCTTTCTATCGTAGCTTTTAATTCTTCTTCTGTCGTATTATATTGTTGAGCTAATGCTGGTAAGAATCTTGAATCAGGTGAAATCAAAAAAACTCTAATTTTGCAACTTGAATTTCTTAATTTATTTACAAAGTGATCATGATTAGTTTTAGTCCACGATTCCCCGTATGTATGAAACACATCAATATTATTTTTAGCGTTCTTTATATAATAACCATAATCAACAGTAGTAATATCTAAAATTGTTTCATCTATACCAGTTTTCTGAATATCTTCTTTTAATTTTAATTTCTTGAAAATTAACTCTACTAATTTGTCCTTCATAAAAAAGTCATTAACTGCGGTAAAAACTCCTGATATTAGTAAAGCTGCACCTATATTGTTTAATATTGCTTTCCAAACTGTTCCGAACGTTAATTCTGATAGATAAAAAAATAATATCCCTACTAGAATTATAATTAATATTGTAACAAAGTTTGAAACACCAAAAATTCTTTTTATAAAAATATTTTTAGGCATAAACTAACTCCTAACATTATATGATTGCTGTCAGTGTGGTGTTGTTTACCTGTACACGAAACTATTGCGTTTGTTCAAATATTCATGATTATTTCTTACACAGGCAACAATTTTTATTTACATAAGTATTCACCTAGTTATATGAAGAATTTTATCGGCTAAGTCGCTAAATACAGATTTAAAAACATCTCTGTTTTTTTCGTGTGTAGATAATACTTTACCAAATTGTTCTAACTGATCTTTTGTCAATGAAAAAACTGGAACATTATACTTTTGAGACTGCGCTATTAAGCTGTTAAAATCAGAAATATATACTAAATTGAAGCGATCAGGATTAAGAATATTTTCTTGTATTTCTTCAAATTTGTATTCTTCTACAATCATATTTCTATCCTTCAAAGTAGGTATCAAATTTGCTTCAACGTTATTATTTATTCTATCAATCCAAGTCTGAAAAGATTTGGATGGGATACCGTTTTTTGGACGATACCTTTGCAATATGGTCCCAATAAATCTCGGCTTACTATTGGGTAATTTATAATAAGCATTTTTGAAAATAGTTTCTCTCTTAATTCTCGAATAAATATTGTCCCATTCAGGCAGCACTCTAATGAGTGAGTTAATTGCCATATTACAGAAATAGTCAGGGCTACATGGAACCATAAAATAATCACTTTGCATTAAAATATTGGCATTTGTAGCTGTAACACTTGGACTCATGTCAATTAGCACAATGTCAATATTGTACTTTTCTGCAGTTAAAAGAATCATACCATGTAGTGCACCAGGTATATTTTGAGTGAGTTTTAAACTACCAGTTAATTCTTGAGAAATACCTATAGGTACATCATATTCTGAAAAGGCAATGTGTCCTGGCAAGAGAAACAAATTATCTCTACCAGGTATTTCAAAACAGTTTGCGGCTTCCAATTCCTTAGGCAACCCTTCAAAAACAGGTTCCAAAACACTCTTTATATTATTATTTTCACTTCCTTCATAAAAACTTTCGATATCTTCAATTCCAGCTAAATTTAGACATACTCCTGTTAAATTGCATTGTGAGTCTGCATCAATCATTAAGACTCTTTGTCCTTTCTCGGCCAACATCCAACCTAAATGGAATGTTGTAGTCGTCTTACTTACCCCGCCTTTATTATTGAATAACGAAATGATTTTTACCATAAATAAACCCCTTTACTTTTTTAAAGTATATTTAGTTATATCTTACACAACCTACTAATTTTACCTTTAGTATTTTAGCTAGCGCCCACTCCCGTTGCCTGTGCATGATACTTTTGTGTTTGTTTAAACATTAATGATTGTTTCTTACGCAGGCATAGTAATAAATTATCCATAACATCTAACTCCCTAGACTACATAAGATTGATTTCACAAATCTACCGCAACTCATCCTCATAAGGCACAATCTCATCCTGCAACATTTTCAACCACTCTCGCTTCATTTGCGGGCCATATTTCAACGGTTTCGCATCTGGATGGACTTCTTTGTATTTATCGAACCATTTGCTGTCAAGGATGCCGCTGATATTTGGTATGTCTTCGGATCTTGGTACGTATTGGATAGCCGATAGATGCAATTGGTATTCGTTGACGAACCAGGTGTTGGACAGATTTTCGATGGCTGCTTTGGAAGCGTCGGTGAAGTACTTCCGTTTGATGGCTAGGATGTCCTCGTCTGATGTTACTAATCTTGTATCTATTTCGTTTAGCATGCTGTAATACACGTTCTTGACGGCTTGTGGCTTGTTGGTTTTCTGAAGCAACTGCTCGATTTCTACACGTACGTCGTGTTTGTCCGCACTCGTTGCATAGACTTCAAGCAACTGGTCAATGTACGTAGAGTTTAGCTATATTGTCTGCATAGAACTCAATTTCCGATAAATCCGGTTCATCATCAGTTAGATCGCTTTCATTCATTAACGATCCTTTGACCGTATTGTAAATCTCTACATACTCTTCCAGTATCTTCACTTGTTCCTTCAATACTTCCGATTTTTCCATGTCGTCATTGTAATCGTCTTAGGTGACGAGTGCTTCGAACGCATTGTTTAACTCCTGGAATGCCTTCACAAATTCCACTCGTTGATCGAGCGGTGAATTCTGATCGAGGTTTGCAATATTTGGCACTGACGTTTTGAATTCTTGATGTGCTGTGTCGAAGCGTTTTTTGATTTTTCATAAGAAGGATATACCAGTGCCGCTTCCTCTTGAGCCTGTGAGTATAACTTCGTCGCTTCTTCGACTTCGCTGCATGGTCTCGGGTTTCCAATACGTAGTTAATCGGTACCTGGACCGCATACAAATGACCTGATTAAGAATGTCAGTGGGAACAGTAAAAAGTATCCCGTAAAATATATTCTCTCTTCAATCATCATTTGTCACCTCTTAGTCATTGAGTGATTCAGAAGTTTAAAAATTAGTGTAGGGTACCTGTGTAGCAAACTTTCATGTTTGTTTAAACATTCACGAATGTTTCTCGCACAGGCACTTATCAAAACGCAATAGTTTTTTACACAGTTGCTTCGCACTAAAAGCAATCATTTCCTAATTATAGATTTAATTATATTCGGGCCAAATTTAACTGCAGTGCCTACCATCGCTGTTAAAGCTACCCCAGTTAACCCAGCCAAGAATTTTTTATTTTTATCGTCATGTTCTAGCGCATTCTTAGCATGCGTGTCTATTCTTTCGTAAATACTTTCTCTCTGTTCTTAACTGAGATCCTCTCTTTTAAGTTCATCCTCATAAATTTGAATTGTCTGTTTCAACAAATCTAATACCTTGTTTGATGAGCTGAAAGTAGAATCAGTTATCTTTAAAACCATTTCTTTAATACTAGGTGCTAATTTCATTAAGTTTATAATATCATCTAAAGAAATATCAATATTGTCTTTTTTCAAAATAAAGTGCTTCAGATAGTGTAAAATCATTTTCAGATTCATTATTTATATCATTCAAAAAAATCTCTCCCTCCAAGTAAAATTAGTCATTCACAATAGTTATAACCTACTAACACAGGTTGTTTAACCATTTGAGGTTTTTCGTACCATAGCTCTTTCTCTGCACTTCATCTTTTTTATATTCTAATGTCTATTAACGAATTTAGCATGAATGCTTGAATGAACATGATTGGCCGAACCAACATGAAAGTTTCTCACATAGCTACTTAAATATTTTGTCGAAAAATTAACTATTTTCCTTTACTATCATTATATCATCTCCAGTATTTTACACAATACTCATATATTCGTCATTGATGTATGTAAAAATAAAAAACTATCCCTTCTATTGTGTAACCTAACAGAACGGATAGTATATTTTTATACAACTATATATAACTTTACCTCAACTCGTCCCCATAAGGCACAATCTCATCTTGCAATGTCTTAAGCCACTCTTTTTTCATTTGTGGGCTGTAGCTGAACGGTTTGGCGTTTGGGTGGAGTTTTTTGTATTTGTCGAATTGCTTGCTGTTCAAGATGCCGCTCATGTTGGGAATGTCTTTGGATCCCGGTACGTATTGCCGAGCAGAGAGCTGGAGTTGTTCTTCGTTGACGAACCATGTATTGGATAGCTCTTCGATGGCTGCGTTGGATGCGTCGGTGAAGTATTGACGTTTGAGTGCCAAGATATCCTCATCCGGTGAGACGAGCCGGTTGTCGATTTCATTGAGCATGCTGTAATAGATATTTTTCACAGCTTCTGGCTTATCCATTTTATGCAGCGCTCGCACCAACTCTTGACGTGCACTTTCTTTATCTTCTGTCACTGCGTATACTTCCAACAGCTGGTCGATGTAGGCCGAATCGATATCGTAGAGTTTGGTCGTGTTGTTCCCGTAGAATTCAATCTCCGAAAAGTCCTCACCTTCGCCTTCCTCTGACGGTTCGTTGATCAAAGAGCCTTTGACTGTATTGTAGACGCCAATATACTCTTCTAAAGTCTTCACTTGCTCTTGCAAGACGTGTGATTGCTCCATTTCGTCGTTGTAGTCATCATACGTGACCAGTGCTTCAAACGCATTGTTCAGTTCCTGGAAAGCTTTCACAAATTCCACTCGTTGTTCTAACGGAGAGTGCTCATCGATTGCGGAGAGATCCGGTACACACGTTTTAAACTCCACATGTGCAGTGTCAAAGCGCTTTTTGGATTTTTCATACGACGGATAGACCAGTTCTGTTTCTTCCTGAGCTTGTGAATACAACTTTGTCGCTTCTTCGACATTGCGCTGCATCGTTGCAGGCTTTCGGAATGTGACAATCAATCCTTTTTTCTTATCCGGATACGTCCGATTGGTGCGGGAGAACGCTTGAATCAGATTCGCATAACTGAGGTTCCGATCGACGAACAACGTGAGGACGGTCGGGGCATCGAATCCTGTCAGTAAGCGATCGACTACAATGACTAAGTCGACTTGTTTATCCAATTCTTTAAACTCTGCACGCTTGCGCGCAAGTCGGTTGTTAATGTCTCCATTGTAACGTTCGATATCCTCGAGCGACCATGCGGTACCGTAATACGCATTGTAATCCGCGATGATTTGTTTCATTTCCTCTTGGGATTCATTGGCATCTGCTGCATTTTCATCTAAAGAGTACGTAATCGCAATGCGCGGAAAATCCGGATCATCCATTGTACGACCTTTCCGTAAAGGGTGAGCCGCAAATTCGATTTCCATCCAGTCTGGATCTGCAGTCATTTTCTTAATGGCATGATAATAACGCTTCGCCATGGCGATAGAACTCGTCGTCAGGATCGCAGATTTCGTTGGGCGTCCGTTTTTAAAATCGAATTTTGAATACGCATTGTCAGGCTTCAGTAGTTTGCGAAGCACTTCATGGATATGCTCTTCCGTTTCGTACGTGGACGTATCTAAAAAGTCCTCTTTTTGAATGGGGTCCATTTCATCGATCAACTTGCTCAATTCTTCACTCGGCATGTCGGCATATTTCTCTTTTAAACGAAGCTGTTGATAAATCGTATTGTGCAAGGAAATCGGTTCAATCGTGTCTTCGTGCTCGACTTGAAAACCGAGTACCGCTCCGTCTTCGAGAGCGTTTTTAATGGTATACGTATGCAGCACTTCTCCATATTGGTCATGAGTGGTTCGCGCCAGATTGCCTTGTGCTTGTTTTTTGTTTTCTTCGAAAATGGGAGTGCCTGTAAACCCGAACCACGTAGAATTCGGGAAAAATTCTTGAATAGCTTTCATACCTTCTGCGCTGAGTGCACGGTGGCATTCATCGACTACAAATACGATATGCTCACCCATGAGCTTGTTAAATCGGTTCGTTCCCCGTTCTTCTTCGATGCTTTTTGCATGCTTTAACGCAGCTTCTAACTTTTGACGCGTCGTGATAATGACCGCACTCGAATTTGCGCTCGACAACAGCGTTTCACTGAGTTCTTTTGAACTGCCAGTCCCGACGATCAAACTGTTCGATCGAGCGTTGCCTGAAGAAATCCCCGTATTGAATTCCGATGCAAATTTCGTAAATTCACTCGTCGTCTGATTGTCCAAGTCTTTTCGGTCAATGAGCATCACGGTACGATCGACACCAGGCTTACGTGCCAGCAGTTTTGTTGAGACGAAGCTCGTCAGTGTTTTCCCTGATCCGGTCGCATGCCACACGTATCCTGACTGGTGTTTCATGGCCGAGGCGAACAGCGCTTCAATCGCATGGATTTGGTACGGATGCAAGACCATCAACACTTTATTATCTTGGTCTTCACTGACGATTGTATAGTTTGCAATGAGACGGTGGGCATCTGGAATATTGAGCACTTGCTTACAAAAGTCATACAAGTTGTCGACTTTTTCGTTATCTGGCGTCCGCCAGCCGAAGATGAACTTTCTGTGCAAATCTTTCGGCAAGGCATTCGCAAAATAGCGCGTTGTCTGTTCGTTTGAAATGACAAACAACTGCAGCGTCGAGAAAATGTTATTTTTAAAGACACCTTCTTCTGCATACTTCTTGACTTGGTTGAACGCTTGGAAATACCCGTCTTTGGCTGTTACTTGCTTCAGCTCAATTTGCACAATCGGCAATCCGTTGATGAGCAGCGTCACGTCAAATCGTCGGTCACGGCCCGAATCGTCCACTTTCTGTTTCGCAATCTGATTGACAACTTCATACGTCGAGATGCCGCCGCCTATATCTTGGTTGGAATAAAGTACTAGGGACATCGAACCGAGGGATACGTCTTCACGTTCAATCGTAATGCGTGCAATCCCGTTTTCCCCTTTGAGCCATTTGGCAGCTTCAAACGGCGTTTTCGTCATTTGCAGCAATTCAGTTTGAATGGTTTCAAATTCATATTCCGTTAGCGGTGTCTCTCCGATTTCGGATAAATTATTTTGAGTAATAATCTTGCGTAAATTGTTCCACAAGTCTTGTTCAGACTTCAAATCCGGCCGATAATTCCACTGATTGTGCCCTTCGCCTAATACTTCAATGAGACGTCGTTCCACTTCCGCTTCATCGTTATACTGGAGTTTGGTCATCTGGTATCCTCCTTTCCAGCTGCTTAGACAAACATCTTTTGTAGGAATGCTTTTTTGGTTTGTTGCAAGGCTTTTAGTTCTTGTTCTTGGAGAGTGATGGTTTTGTCTAGTTGTTTGAAAAAATTGCCGATTTGGATTTGTTCTTCGATAGATGGTGAAGGGATTATTATATCTGAAATAATTTTTTTATTCAGACCTCCCCGTGTTCCGTCACCTGATGAAATACTTCTTAATTCAAAGTATCTCATTTCAAGATTACTAAATAAAAATTCAAAATAAAATTCTGCAAAAGGAACAATCGCTGCTATCGATTGATTTGTTGTTAATTTTATTTCATTTATAGCTACTGTGCCTCTAGTTTTACCTTGGCCAGCTAATGCAATTAAAACTGAATTTTCTTTCACCCATCTAGCACTCGAATTATCAAAACCTTGCTGAGAAATTTTATTATCTGTAGATTTAAGACGTTTATTATTAATCTCGCCTGAGGACATCCAAGGTATTTCTTTCGGCTCCCAATAATCTTTAATTTTAGTTTTAGGAGTTCCACCTGTTAAGATTTCTGCAAAATCTCCTAGTCTTTTTTCCTCCCACTCCCCACTAAACCCCGGAAACCGAACTTCCGGCACGGTCTCGCCTTCTTTCGAAAACATCTTTTGCAAGAACCCTTGTTTTGTTTTTTTGAGGGTGGTTAATTCTTGTTGGTGGAAACTAAAAGCTTGATCTATATTTTTTAAAAATTTTCCAATCACAATTTGTTCTTCAAGTATAGGATAATTGATTTCTGTGTTAAGTATATTACTATTATATAATCTTTTGATAGTACTTCCTTCTATCCCTCCCCATTTAATAATATTATAATATTGTTCTAAGAATAAATTATTTAGCAAGTTTTTATTTCGTTTTAACCAAACAATGTTCGAATCTTGATAATAGGCATCTTCACCTTTGTATACTACGGTCCTACCAATTGTTCCTGATGCAGATATGAGTACATCGCCCTTTTCAGGATAAGGATATTTATGTTTATACTCGTTATATATATCAAGTGAAATATAAGAGTCAGGTGCACGTCCAAATGTACCTATTTTAAAGAATGGTATTTCTCCAACTTCACTTGTTTGATCTTTAAATATCCTTTTACACATGGTAACTGTTCCTAAGTCACCTATTTTTCCATGGTTCCACTTATCTTCAAATTTTTTGAATCTAATTTCCGGAACGTTCTTATTCCCCACGATTAAACACCTCTAACGCACCGGCAATCCACTCTGCATTCTCTTTTCCATACTCCAATGAAGAAATCATTTCATGCAAATTAGCCTCTAATTCAGCTTTCTCTTTTCTAATAACTTTAATTGAAGCACCTACCGCCGCCATGTCGATAGTTTCTTCTTCATCAAATGTGTCAACGTATCGTGGAATGTTCAAATTGAATTCGTTCTCTTTAATTTCTTCAAAGCTCGCGACGTGTGCATACTTCTCCACGTCTTCCCGCTTTCGATAAGCTCCCACAACTTTATCAATATTTTCCATTGATAATTTGTTCTGGTTCTTCACTTTTGTAAATTCACTACTTGCGTCAATGAACAACACATCACGCGTGGTACGATTTTTCTTTAAGATGATGACTGTTGTAGGTATAGACGTTCCGAAGAATAGATTAGATGGCATGCCAATGACTGCGTCAATGCTGCCATCTTCTAGTAATTTCTTTCTAATAATTCCTTCCGCTGCACCGCGGAATAACACGCCGTGTGGTAGGACGATTGCCATCGTACCCGAGTCTTTCAAGTGATACAACCCATGCAAGAGAAACGCAAAGTCAGCTTTTGACTTTGGTGCAAGTCTGCCGTACCGATTGAACCGTGAGTCGTCTAAAAACGTATCATCTGATGACCATTTCGCAGAATATGGTGGATTCATTAAAACCGAGTCAAATGTATACGGCTCGTCTGTCGGCCAGTCTTTGTTCAATGTATCGCCGTTGCTGAGACGGATGTCTTCGTTATCCACACCGTGCAAAATCAAGTTCATCTTCGCTAAGTTGAACGTCGTTGTATTCAGCTCTTGTCCGTGATACTTTACGCTTTCAGGATGGTTGATGTAATTTCGGATGTTCAGCATAAGGGACCCTGATCCCATTGTTGGGTCATAGACGCTGAATAGCTGTTTGTCTTCTTGTCCCATTGCCGCGATACGCGCCATCATGACGGATACTTCGTGTGGCGTGTAGAATTCACCCGCTTTTTTGCCCGCTTCTGACGCGAATTGGCTGATGAGGTATTCATATGCATCGCCGATGACGTCGCCGCCATGACCTAATAGATTGATGGGGTTCAATTTCTTAATGACTTCTGAAATCGTAATGTTGCGTTGCTGCGGGTCAGACCCAAGTTTTTTTGATGTTAAGTCCACATCATCGAATAAGCCGGAGAACTGTGTGTATCGAGTCGATAAGTCCGTAAATGCTTTCGTCAACTCATTTAATTGAAAGACATTTTGTTGAGCTTTTTCGGTTAACACGTTGAATAAATAATCGGGCTCAATATGGTACCCGACCGTATCGACCAACGTTTCGATTAAATCATTACGGACCTCGTTATCCGCCAATAGTTCGGTGTATAACTGAGTTTGTTTTTTCGCAGTATCGTATTCTTCCAACGTTTCATCCGCCTGCTCCACGACGTTTACAAGCAGTCGATCGGATAGGTATTTGTAGAAAATTAAACCTAGTAAATAGTTTTTGTATTCGGATGCATCCATTTTGCTGCGCAGATTGTCTGCTGCACTGAATAATCTTGAATTTAATTCGGACATGTTCTGTTCCCCGCTTTTCATTATGTACTTGTAGTGCCTTGCTCACTTTCCAGAAAAGCAGTATGAATTTTAGTCGACTGCTATTTTTACTGATATAGATGGAAAGTGTTTAGTGTAATCATACCATATTTTCTAACCTTCATTATCTTATTACAGCAAAAAAGCTCCCGCGTCGAGGAGCTTACACTGTGGTGAAATTTTTATTTTGAAAAAATGAACATTTTAACATAGATATAATCGTCGTTTGAGATTTAGTTATACTTTTTCACGCTACTCACCCTCGAAACACCCACCGCTTATGCCACTTCAAAAACGGCTTATTCCCCACCGTCCGATTCACTCGCATCTTCCCATGAAGTCCAACCTTCTCATAATCCTCTCCAGGAATCCTCGATGAAATATGGATCTTCCCTTGTCCATCAAACGCGATCAACCCATTTGAGTAGAGCGCGTCATGGTTGCGACAAAGAAGGATGCCGTTGTTCGGATCGACTCGTTCGCTTTTGGTGCTGTCTTTCCATGGTTTCGCGTAACTTGCTTGAAGCAGTTCAGTTAACTCGATGTCACAGAGGGCACATTTTCCGTTCCAGAGCGGCAACAGTTCGTTTCGGAAACGCTGGCGTCCGAGTCGCACCTTTGTTTTCGCTTCCGCTTCTGTTTCAGCCAGTATCGGCGTGAGGAAGTCGTGCTCGGTCCGTCGCACGGTTCCCATCACGAATTCCAATTGCTCTTCGTCGATCTCATAGATGTTCAAATCCCCGATCAGCTCGACCAGCTTGATCGTCAACTCTTCGTTGCACGGATAAAGATAACCCTGATTGCCATTGCCGTTTTCTTGAAACGGCGAATATTTTATCGGCAGAAGCGGAAGGATTTCATCGAAGAAATCGTCAATCGTTAAGGGCTTTTCGAGTTCATGGTATTCGGTCTCGATAAGGTAGCCTTTCTCGTCTTCACTTCCAGGCAGATCGATTGTGTAAGGTTTGCGCTCTTCCTTGTAGCTTGTTTTTGCCACACTGATTGCGACAACTTGGCCTTTAACATAATGGAAAATACGATCCCCCTCATCGATTTCTTTCATACGTTCCCAGAAATGCTGAGTATTACCGGCGCTGTCTTGCTGCAGCGACCAGAGGATGCCTAATTCTTTCTCTTCGTGATAGGTACGGCCTTGCATGACGAAATAACTTTGCATATGTATTCGCTCCTTTACCAACAGGTACATGGTCTTCTGCTTTAATGATAGCGGGTTATGACACAAGTTGCATCTCTAATTGCTGAAATTCAGTTACGTCTTTATTTCTGATTTGAATTTAATGAGTGGTGATGAATGTACGTATTCTAGTATACGAGGTCACGATGAATAGGAATGAGCAGAAGATTGCTTGCGGATTTAAAAGGAATAGCAGATTCCGCAGCCTAAACAAGATGCAGGAGCAGGGAAAAGAATTCAAATACAAAGTACCGGAACCTTAGAGAGGAGGAAACTCATAAATTCCGTAGCTCTTTTTGAGGATAAATAGGTACCATCTCCATTATAAAAAAATGATGATTTGAAAGGGTTAACTTTCAAATCATCATGTAGTAATGGAGTATGTTACTGACTGATTTTGATGAGTCCTGTTTCAGTACCAAAGAATCCTGATTGTACTTGCAACATCAGCTCTGGGTTAGCGATTAATTCATCGGACACATCAAAAACGACGACGCCCGTTGCTGATAAATCAGGGTTTATCTGTTCCAGGAAGAAATCCGTTGCCTCATTAGCATAGATGGATGCCGTGCCATCAGCATCATATGTTTTTTCTCCAGCTTTAAGTCGGAAGAATGAAGTATCCGTTGTGATCGATTCATTACCTGAGTTTTTGACAGCTACATGAACAAGTAAGTACGTACCTTGTGCATTTTCTCCATATTCGCCACCTACATTTTTAGCCGTGGATGTGCTGTTCACTGTGAATTCCACTTTCCCTACTTTTACAACCTCACCAATTCCAGCAACCTTAACTTCTTTCTTTACCGGTTTTGACTTTACTGGAGTTTCGGCTTTTGCAGGTTGTTCTTTTGACGTATTAGGTTCCGCAGTTTTCGCTTCATCCTCACCATTCGTCGAAACTGCAATTATGACGATGACTGCAAGAACCCATACCCACCATTTTTTATATAATGGTTTTTTCACTTTAGGATTTGTTTGGTTAGTTGTCATGTTATAAGTCCTCTATTCTGTATGTGTTGTGTACAAATTTCAATATGTAATGTAAAATCCTATGTCAGATAAGTCGATATGATCAAATTTCCTCAACCAATCGGCTGCGATTTTCTCCATATCTACGTACTCTTCGATTTCTTCAGGAATCTCAAAGGAGAGAAACCCTTCGTCATTCAGGTAATGACCAAGCTCTTTCAAATTATGACAGTTGAAGGCCATATACTCGCCCTCTCGATGTACCTGGATTACCTGTGCCAATTCCATTCCTTTCGTTTTCGCAATCTGTACAATAATTTGTCTTTCTGATTCTGTAACCCTTTCAAGATACTGCATGACACGGTTTAACTCATAGATGTCATCGTTTTCACGGACCTCGATTGGCAAGGAACTTTTATAATCACGAATGACGATTCCCTTATTGGTACCTAGCACTGAATTTAAATGGGCCTCGATCATTTTTTTCTCCGTCGGAAGCGATATCCATTCCCCCACTAAATTACCAGCGGTATATTCTGCAAGGTTAGCCGTGTACAGATTCAGCATGTTTTTTTCATTTCCTTTCTTTGTGTTATGAATTGCTTTGGATCGCCATTCCTTAAACCTGGTATATAAGAGAATGGAATAAGAATGAACTGAATGTCACGTGTATAAGTATGTACACATTGTTTTTCTCGGCTCACGATTATCAATATAGCATGTTAACATTTGCATACATAGATGTAATATTTGGTAAAATATATAGATTGATTAATAGTGGAAAATAGGGTAGGTAGAAGGTTTTCGAGGTCAGATCAGTAACCTTCTATAGTAGGAAGAAGCAGAATCATGCTGGAGTTATTATTAAATAAATAGGGATGCCCCGAAAAGTTGCATGAAATTCAGGCACATTTAAAAGTAAAGGATAGCATCCAAAAATGTAAGTTATCTGTACATTGAGAACAGGCTATACCTGTTGACAAACTGAACGGGTATAGCCTGTTTGGTGTAGCTTAATTTAACTCATTAGAGACTTTAAAGCGACGCCCATCTATTCAAAAGAAATGCTTATTGAAGCTTTACTTACACTTATTCAACAGGTACCTCCTTTCAGCAAATTGGTACCGAACCACCTTTATTTGCTCTATCAAAATAGTAGTGTCTTATTTATTACACATAAAAAAAGAGAGTCGACATCAAGCATAGTTCTATTCAATTCTTGATGTCGACTTGATAGTGGCATTTGCGTTGAAAGTCCTTATTCCGTCGTATTAATAACTGAAGTTCGGGCATACCAACTCAGATGAACTCCAACTTCAATAAGGGAGGATATAATGAAACGAATTTTTCCACTCATACTCGTGATTGTAGCTTGTGTCGCAATCATCATTTTAGGAAATATAAAAAATTCCGCTTTAAAAGAAATGATGATTCCCGCCTCAAACTCTACAACCCGAGACGTCGAAACCGATCTTTACCTCAATGAGATTGAAACCTATGCAAAGAAGCATGAAGTACAGCCAATCGATGCAACGATTGACCGGGTTTGGAAGGCCATCCCAGGGTATAATGGTTTGAGTGTCGACATCAGGAAATCCTATCAGCAAATGGTGGACCATAACGAGTTCAACCCTGCCCATCTCGTCTTTAAAGAGGTTCCACCGAATGTACATCTAGATGATCTTCCTCCCTCTCCTATTTATAGAGGCAATCCGCAAAAGCCGATGGCAGCGTTATTAATCAACGTGGCATGGGGGGAAGAGCATATTCCTAGTATGATACAAACATTAAAAGAGTCTGGTGTAAAAGCTACTTTTTTCTTTGACGGCAGCTGGGTGACAAAAAACCGCGACATGATCACAATGATCAGTCTCGAAGGACATGAGATAGGGAATCACGCATACAGTCATCCAGACCTTGCCAAGCGTTCCCGCGAGGAAACTGTAAAAGAATTAAAGAAAACAAATGATGTCATTGAAGCAGCACTTGGCATATATCCGACTTGGTTTGCACCGCCAAGTGGCAGCTTCAACCAATCCACTATTGATGTTGCCCATGAATTGAAGATGAAAACGGTTCTTTGGACGGTCGATACGGTCGACTGGAAAAAACCAGACACTTCAGAAATGGTAACTCGTGTATTATCGAAAATGGAAAATGGATCCATGCTATTGATGCATCCGACTCAACCGTCTGCCGAGGGATTAGGTGCAATAATTGAAGGGATAAAAAAGAAAGGAATCCAACTAGGTACAGTTAGTGATTTAATGAGTGAAAAGCGTGTGGAGCCCAGCAAATAGTATTAGGGTAAAAAATGTACCACCGGAGAGAAAGCAACTAGTTAGTCTTTAGTTAAAATTCCGATTCTATATCCTTTTCTAATAATTTCACATTAAAACTTTCACTATATTTATATGTAGTTATCAAAAACCGCTCATTAGCCAGGGAATGGGCAGTTTTTAAATATGGTTCTAAATCAAATGTTGG
>NZ_JBCMNO010000019.1:0-77082 GCF_050459885.1 Sporosarcina gallistercoris
GCTCCTTGCGCTGCGCTTTTGTTTCGCAAAAGCGCAGCGCAAGGAGCACCGATTAGGCGGCCTTAATTTCTGTAAAGTGCACAGAAATAAGGCCAATCGAACTCTTCGTGGTTCGATTTGCTGAGATTGAGCCCGCGGAGAGCGTCCGCCTGCAACGAAAATCAACACCGTTCATTTTTATTAATCCAATTCTGAAAGGGTGTTTTAGTATGTCTATGATTCGTAAAAAGGTTTCTGTTATCGGTTCTGGATTTACGGGAGCTACCACTGCGTTTCTGCTTGCTCAGAAAGAATTGTGTGACGTGGTACTGGTGGACATTCCCGATATGGCGAATTCAACGAAGGGAAAGGCCCTGGATATGTTAGAAGCGAGTCCGATCCAAGGCTTTGATGCTTCGATAATTGGAACGGCTGATTATGCAGATACCAAGGATTCCGACATCGTAATCATTACAGCAGGCATTGCACGTAAGCCTGGGATGAGTCGGGATGACCTTGTTCAGACCAATCAGAAAGTCATGAAGTTTGTAACATCTGAAATCATGAAACACTCTCCTAATACAACGATCCTTGTCTTGACGAACCCAGTTGATGCGATGACGTATACGGTCTATAAGGAGTCCGGGTTGCCAAAAGCGCAAGTGATTGGTCAGTCAGGGGTTCTCGATACGGCGCGTTTCCGGACATTTATTGCGCAAGAATTGAACGTTTCAGTGAAGGACGTATCTGGATTTGTATTAGGTGGGCATGGAGATGATATGGTGCCGCTCGTTCGATATTCAGCAGTTGGAGGCGTCCCGTTGGGGTCGTTAATTTCTACTGAGAGAATCGAAGAAATAGTTGAACGTACTCGTAAAGGCGGCGCTGAAATTGTGAATCTCCTCGGCACTGGATCAGCTTATTATGCACCAGCTGCTTCCCTTGTAGAGATGGCAGAAGCGATCTTGAAAGATCAGAAACGCATTATCCCTGCAATTGCCTATCTGGAAGGCGAATTTGGAATGGACGGGATTTACTTAGGAGTTCCAACGATACTTGGAAAACATGGAATCGAAAAAATTATTGAGCTTGAGTTGACGGATGAAGAGAAACAAGCATTGAGGAAATCAGCAGAATCCGTTAAAGCGGTCATGCAAGTGCTTGCCTGAAAAATTTTGAATCGAGTAGTGACAGTAGACACTACTCGATTTATTTTTGTTTTATGATAAACTTTAAGGAGGAAGGTTAGTACCTAAATAAGGGGGACTTTTTTTGATGCTTGGTAAAAAGAGAAGAGTCGGAAGAGGGATTAATGAGATTAAGCTTGGTGAAAAACTTAAATTGACTGAAAAGATAGAAGACAGAGATCTGCTTCTATACTTAGGATTAACAAACGATCCCAATCCAATCTATATTCAACATGATTTTGCTTCACAGACAGATGTAAAAAAACCGATTGTACCGACACTCATGCTGACTGGCATCATCACTTCGGCTATTTCTAAATACTTACCAGGCCCAGGGTCCTACATTCTTGCTCAACATTTGGAGTTTCCTGTGCCGGTGCATCATTACGAAACTGTAACGATCACATTAGAAGTCCAGGAAGTTCATACCGAAGAGAATAGAATTGACATTTTTGTAAATGCTGTGAATGAAACAGATGACCAAATAATTATTGGAACTGTTAGTGTTGCGGCTCCTGAATTGAAAGAAAAACAACTCACATCACAATCAATGGATAATTTCTGATATGGATACTATTGAAGTGATTTCAACGAAAACGATCTTAATCGTAGAAGATGACCCGTCGATCTGTACATTACTTGACTATAACTTGAAACAAAACGGTTATCAGACTTTGATAGCGACAAACGGCATAGATGCTTTGGAAAAAGCGACGAAAAATAAACCTGATTTGATCGTACTGGATATTATGCTCCCTGGGATGGATGGCATCGATGTCTGCCGGAATCTAAGACAACGTAATATGGAAACACCCATTATTATGTTGACAGCGCGGGGGGACGAAACCGATAAAGTATTAGGTTTGGAGATTGGTGCTGACGATTACATGACCAAGCCGTTCAGCCCACGTGAATTGACTGCACGTGTTAAGGCGGTATTACGCCGTGCTAATGGACCGAAACAACCAAGTGACAGTATTAGTATCAACGGATTAACCGTGTATACTGAGCGCTACCAAACAGAACTGAATGGAGAGCTGCTTGAATTCACACCAAAGGAATTCGAACTTCTTGTCTATCTCATGAAACACAAAAACCGTGTATTATCCCGGGATCAATTGTTATCGGCTGTGTGGAATTATGATTTTAGTGGAGATACTCGGATTGTGGATGTGCACATTAGCCACCTTCGCGATAAAATCGAAGAAGATACGAAAAAACCACGGTCCATAAAAACTGTGCGGGGAATCGGCTATAAATTCGAGGAGTTTTCATGAAAAAAGAAGGCCATTCCCACCGAATCCTACTAACAACTAGTGCTGCACTAGTTGTCTTTTCAATTGTATTGTGGATTGTTATCAGTCAGTTCTTCAATATTATGGATGTAAATTCGGATGCCTCTTTGGAAAGGAAATTTCTTCTGTATTTGACTGTAGTGATACTTCTGTTCTTAATTTTATGTTTGTTTACGGTCTCTCGGGTTATCTATCATTTCACAAAGCCGGTTGACGAATTGACACTCGCAGCAAGAAAGCTTGCAAGTGGGGATTACAAAGCGAGGGTAAGTGTGAGTGAGTTTAAGGATCTTGGGAATTTAGCCGTTTCCATCAACCAGATTGCAAGGAATGGTCAAGAAACTCAAATTGTGAGATCGATGGAAAAGGAACGGCTAAAGACTCTCATTGAGAGTATTGGAAGCAGTTTACTTATGCTTGGCAGAGGGGGAACAGTGAATCTGATGAATGGGGTATTTGCCCAAACATTTAATGCCTCTTCGCCTGATGCGATCGGGAAATCTTATAAAGAAATCGGATTGCCCTTAGCGGTTGAAAAGTTAATTGAAGATGTTTTCCTATCTGAAAAAGTTCACGAACAGCAAATCCGTATTCAGCACGATAAGAAACCGATTGACATGACGGTTTACGGGGCACCCGTTATCGGGCGTCACGGCAATTGGTTAGGGATCATCGTGGTGTTTCACGACATATCCAAAATCATCCGCTTGGAGGAAGTTCGAAAAGACTTCGTCGCAAACGTGTCGCATGAATTGAGGACTCCTGTCACTTCCATCAAAGGGTTTGCTGAAACCTTACTGGATGGAGCACTTTCGGATCCGGAAATTTCCAGGGATTTCATCACGATTATTGAAAAAGAGAGTGGACGGCTGCATTCTCTTGTGACGGATCTGCTGGAGTTGTCAGGAATTGAACAGCATGGATTCACACTGAACTTGTCTCAAGTGGATGCTGCCATTACAATCCAGGAAGCCACACAACTTGTATCTGGGAAGCTTGCTGAAAAACGAATGACGGTGGAGATTGAAGAGATGGGTGAATTAGTGCTGGAAGCTGACAGTGGGCGTCTTATGCAAGTGCTCGTCAACTTACTCATCAATGCAATCACTTATTCCAAACAAGGTACGAAGGTCCGTATCACGGGAAAGAAAGATCAGGATTCAATTGTGATTTCAATAGCGGACGAAGGTATTGGTATTGAAAAGGAAAAGCTGCAAAGAGTGTTTGAACGATTTTACCGTGCCGATTTAGCACGAAGCCGTGAATCAGGCGGTACTGGACTCGGACTCGCCATCGTAAAGCACTTATTGGAAGCACATCACGGCAGTATCTGGGTGGAAAGTGAGTTAGGTGAAGGATCTGTATTCTTCATTAAACTTCCCGTTCGTCAGCATCCGATTTCAAATGAATAGAGAAGGAACCCGTCGTTTTCATTTCATCCTGCCTGCGTGGTAAGATGGAGGGAGACGACGTTTTTTTTATGAAGGAGTGGACGAGATACGTGGCGACTAAAAAAATTGTATTACTTGACGGGAACAGTTTGGCTTACCGTGCATTTTTTGCACTGCCATTATTAACAAACGACAGCGGAATCCATACGAATGCTGTATATGGATTCACGATGATGCTTCAAAACATACTTAAGGAAGAACAGCCGACCCATGTGCTCGTTGCTTGGGATGCAGGGAAAACCACTTTCCGCCATAGTACGTTCAGTGAGTACAAGGGTGGAAGACAAAAAACTCCGCCTGAGCTTTCAGAACAATTTCCTTACTTACGGAAGCTGCTAAACGCATTCAAGATTCCACAATATGAATTGGAGAACTTTGAAGCAGACGATATTATCGGAACACTAAGCCGTACTGCGAGTGAAGAAGCAGCGAAGACCGTTGTGATTTCCGGGGATAAGGACTTGACGCAACTTGCAACGGATTCAACGACTGTCTGCATTACACGCAAAGGGATCACTGATATGGAAATCTATACACCTGCTCATATTGAAGAAAAATATGGAATCAAACCCCTGCAGATCATTGATATGAAAGGACTAATGGGAGACACCTCTGATAATATACCCGGTGTACCAGGAGTCGGTGAAAAGACCGCGCTGAAACTGTTAAAGGAATACGGATCCGTTGAGCACGTATATGAGTCCCTTGACGCAATCAGCGGGAAAAAACTGAAAGAGAATTTAACGAATAACGAAGAACAGGCGTATATGAGTAAGCAGTTGGCCACGATTGAAGTGAATGCGCCGATCACGATCAGTATACAGGATCTGTCATACGACGGACCAGACGAAGAACAACTGACCACTTTGTATAAAGAATTGAAATTCACAACGCTCCTTGAAAAAATGGGTGTAGAAGGCGTGGAGTCTGAACCTGTCGAAGCAATCGAAGTAGAAACAAAGCGCGAGTTGACTGAAGCGGACCTTTCCGATCAGATGGCAGTCCACTTGGAGATGATGGACGATAACTATTTAACGTCTGAACTATTCGGTCTTGCGATGACGAATGGCGAGCACGTTTTCTACGTATCGATGGATGATTTGAAACAGGATGATGTACTGAAAAAGTGGCTTGCTGACCCCGGAACTAAAAAATACACGACGGATGCGAAAGCTCTTTTTGCAGCTTTGGCCGCTAATGACATCGAAATAACAGGAATCGATTTCGACTTAACACTCGCTGCGTATATCGTCAATCCGTCTTTGTCTTTTGATGACGTATCGGAAGCCGCTGCATCTGTAGGCTGGAACGGTATCCAGAAAGACGAAAAAGTCTATGGAAAAGGAGCTAAGAAAGCAGCTCCGGAAACCAAAGAAATTGCACAACATGCAGGAACTAAAGCAGTGGCCGTTTGGAATTTGTTTGAGACCGTTACTGAAAAACTTCGACAGAACGAGCAATACGAACTGTATTATAATTTGGAATTGCCTCTTGCGATCATTCTCGGCAAGATGGAATCCACTGGCGTGAAAACGGATTTGGTTACACTTCAAACGATCGGCACGGAATTGACAAGCCGTCTTGAACATCTGGAAACGACAATTTATGAGTTGGCTGGACAGCCATTTAACATCAATTCCCCAAAACAGCTTGGAATGATTCTTTTTGAGAAGATCGGGTTAACGCCAATCAAAAAAACGAAAACAGGTTACTCCACGGCTGCGGATGTGTTGGAAAAGTTAGCGCCTGAGCACGAGATCATCGAGCACATTCTTTTATTCCGCCAGCTCGGGAAGCTGAAATCCACATATATCGACGGATTATCAAAAGAAATCCATGAAGATGGCAAGATCCATACTCGTTTTCAGCAGGCTTTAACACAAACCGGACGTCTAAGCTCCATCAATCCTAACTTGCAGAACATCCCGATCCGTCTTGAGGAAGGACGAAAGATCCGTGCGGCATTCGTTCCGTCAGAACCGAATTGGATCATGTTCGCGGCGGATTATTCACAAATCGAGTTGCGTGTCCTTGCACACATTTCCCAGGACAAAAAACTGATAGATGCATTTCGTGCAGATGAAGACGTTCATACGAAAACGGCCATGGATGTATTCGGTGTCACGAAAGAAGAAGTGACATCCAACATGCGGCGTGCAGCAAAGGCAGTTAACTTCGGTATCGTATATGGAATTAGTGATTATGGGTTATCACAAAGTCTGGATATCCCAAGGAAGGAAGCTGCTGAGTTTATCGACACCTATTTGGCAAGCTTCCCCGGAGTCAAGCAGTATATGGATGATATTATCATCGATGCAAAGCAACGGGGATTTGTCTCTACACTGATGAATCGTCGTCGTTATCTGCCTGATATTACAAGCTCGAACTTTAACTTACGAGGATTTGCAGAACGTACTGCAATGAATACACCGATTCAAGGGACAGCAGCGGATATTATAAAAAAAGCGATGATCGATATGGACAAACGTTTGGAATCAGAAGGTTTGCAAGCTCGAATGCTGCTGCAAGTGCATGATGAGCTCATATTTGAAGCGCCTGAAGAAGAATTGGAACAACTGAAGAAAATCGTACCTGAAGTGATGGAATCCGCATTGGAACTGGATGTACCCTTAAAAGTGGATTCCGCGTATGGTGCAAGTTGGTACGAGACGAAGTGAGGGGAGCAAGATGCCGGAATTACCGGAAGTAGAAGGAGTTGTCCGTTCGTTAGCACCAGCGGCAAGCGGACGTACAATATGCAATGTGACTGTTTCCGAAACGGTAGCTGCCTCTAAAGCTGCAGGAAAGGAAGCCATTGTAAAAGGACTTTCAATTGATAGATTCTCTGCAGAACTAGCTGGATACACAATCGAAGCCGTTACGAGACGCAGTAAATATATTTATTTTCATCTCATCAAGGATAATGCATGTCGTCTCCTTGTCAGCCATTTAGGGATGACAGGAGCGTGGTTCGTTGTGAATGCAATCTCTGAAATCCGTGAACAAAAGTTTCGTAACCACATACACGCCATCTTTCAGTTTGAAGATGGCGGTCTTCTCGTCTATTCGGACATACGCCGTTTCGGTGAACTCCGCTTGCTGACGTGTGAACAGGATCATCCGCCGCTCACGTTAATGGCTCCTGAACCTTTCGATCCCGGTGCGGAAGAATTTTTCATCGGAAAATCGAATCAAGGTAACTATGCAAAAAAGGCGATCAAAGAAGTGATCATGGATGGTCAAGTCATTTCAGGATGCGGAAATATTTACGCGACAGAAGCGCTGTTCAGGATGCGGATCCATCCGAAGCGATCATCCGGAAGAATTAGTATCCAAAGAAAACGACAGTTATTCCGTGAAATCGTAACTGTATTGGATGAAAGTATTCAAGCGGGTGGGAGTTCGATATCCGATTATCGAAATAGTAACGGGGAAGCGGGTTCCATGCAGAACCGTCTGCAAATGTATGGACGTAAAGTGTGTCCCCGGTGCGGTGCGGAGACTGCTTCCATTCAAATTGCGAACCGCACCTCAACCTACTGCAAAAAATGTCAGCATTGAAAAGGAGCCTTCATATGATCATTGGTCTAACGGGCGGTATTGCGAGTGGTAAAAGTACAGTCGCCAATCTATTGAAAGATCGGGGATATCCCATTGTCGATGCAGATAAGATTGCACGGTTCGTTGTGGAGCCCGGAAGTCATGTGCTTCAGGAAATTTCAACCGTGTTTGGTACTGAAGTCATTTCTGAAGACGGTTCTTTGAATCGTACTGCTTTGGGCAAGCTGATTTTTGGCAATGAGAAGAAGCGGGAACAGCTGAACGCTATTATTCATCCTGCGATCCGGAAAGAACTCATTTCCCAAAAAGAAGCGCATCTGGCGGCAGGAGCGAAAACCGTCATTTTAGATATCCCGTTACTTTTTGAAAACAAGCTGCACGATTATGTAGAAAAGATCCTCGTTGTCTCCGTCACACCCGAAATTCAAAAAGCACGTCTGATGAGCCGTAACCAGTTATCCGAGCAGGAAGCGGATTCAAGGATCGCCGCTCAATTACCCATCAAGATTAAAGAACAAGGCGCAGATGCTGTGATCGATAATAACGGAGATTTGTCCGAAACCGAACGACAAGTAAATGACATAGTGCAAAACTGGCTCATTTGAGTCGGTTCTGAAAAATCAAACATTGTTCAATGTTGCACAAACTCTTTCCTAATGGCAAAAATGTGTTATACTAATTACGATATTTAAGTAAACAGTATAACATCATACATATTGGGAGGACTTTTCATGACAACATCAGTAGCGATTAATGGTTTCGGTCGAATCGGCCGCATGGTATTCAGGCAGTTGATAGTAGAGGATGAGGTGACCGCTATTGCGATCAACGCCCTTTACCCACCCGAAACATTAGCACACTTGATTAAGTATGACACAACCCACGGTACGTTCGATGGCGATGTAGTAATTGAAAAGAATGCATTGCTAGTTAACGGCAAACGAGTAGAACTTGTCGCAGAACGCGATCCATCCAAACTCCCTTGGAAACAGCTTGGCGTTGATATCGTAATTGAAGCAACTGGTGTGTTCAATGCTCGTGACAAAGCAGCTCTTCACCTGGAAGCAGGTGCAAAGAAAGTCATCTTGTCAGCACCGGGTAAAAACGAAGACATCACGATTGTGATGGGTGTCAACGATGAGAAATTAGATATTGAAAAGCACGACGTCATTTCGAATGCGAGTTGTACTACGAATTGTCTGGCACCAGTCGCTAAGATCCTTAATGATGAATTCGGCATCGAGAACGGTCTGATGACGACTGTGCACGCGTATACGAATGATCAAAAGAACTTGGATAATCCTCACAAAGATCTTCGTCGTGCGCGTTCATGCGGCCAATCGATCATACCGACTTCAACTGGAGCTGCCAAAGCATTGTCGCTTGTACTTCCTGAACTTGAAGGCAAAATTCACGGAATGGCGCTTCGAGTTCCAACACCGAACGTATCCCTTGTGGATCTCGTGGTGGACGTGAAGAAAGATGTTACTGCAGAGCAAGTAAACGAAGTGTTCAAGAAAGCGATGGGAGGCTCCATGAAGGGAATCTTAAGCTTGACAATGGAACCGCTCGTTTCAATAGACTTCAATAACACATCTGACTCGGCAATCATTGACGGCTTGTCGACAATGGTCATCGGTGATCGTAAAGTGAAAGTATTGGCTTGGTATGACAACGAATGGGGCTATTCGGCACGCGTTGTAGACTTAACCAAAAAGGTCGCCAAAGAACTTCGTACCAGCGTAAAAGCGTGATTTTCACTTCGAAGACTGTCTTTCTTGCTGCTTGAAAGAGCGCAAGGAACGGCAGTCTTTTTTGTGGAAATGAATCTCGTCTAGAAATTTCCATAAGTGGATCGAGTTATCACGGGTGTTGTGAAAACGGTCTCTCTGTTATACTAGATGAACTACAGAAAACCGGAGGAACGAATTATGAAATGTCCAGCTTGCAGATACAACGGAACGCGTGTTGTCGACTCTAGACCAGCTGAAGAGAACAGCTCGATCCGTAGACGCAGAGAATGCGAGCAATGCAACTATCGGTTTACGACTTTTGAAAAAGTAGAAGAAGCACCACTCATCATATTGAAAAAAGAAGGAACCCGTGAAGAATTCATGGGTGAAAAATTGTTAAGAGGTCTAGTTCGAGCGTGCGAAAAACGGCCTGTTCCTTTGGAAGAATTACAAAATATCGTGGCCTCCATCGAAAAAGAATTGAAAAGCAGGGGCGTCTCTGAAATTGCTTCGCATGACGTTGGAGAAATGGTCATGGAACGGCTCGCAGATGTCGATGAAGTTGCATACGTCCGTTTTTCATCGGTCTACCGAGATTATCAGAACATCACGATGTTCATAGATGAACTGAAGAATTTGCAAAAAGGTCCCCTTCGTGAAAAGAACGGTTCTGAGGGGCCGTCCGAAGAGTAAGGAGGGAAATCGAACATGCTTTATCAAGAACTGCAACCCGTCGATACGTATTCGCTAAAAGTATCAACACCATTTTCTGATTACGATCGTCAACTTCTTACTCTTTTGTACCAACCGTTGACAGGCCCCGAAGCTATGGGGCTATTTGCAACTATGTTGGCGGATGCGGATGTTAGGGAAAGCCGGGAATTCAATCATTATCATTTGATGAATATTTTAACCATGCCTCTCAAGACAATTTTTCAGGCACGCATCTCACTCGAAGCGATTGGCTTATTGCGTACATTCACTAAGACAGAAGGCGGTCATCGCTCATTTGTATATGAATTGCTAGCTCCGCTGGATGCAAAGGACTTTTTCCAAGATCCGTTACTGGCGACGTTTTTGTTCAGTAAAATTGGAGAACAGCCTTACCGCGATCTGCGTGCGCGATTTGCAACAGGACACAGTGACACTTCAGGGTACACGGAAATTTCCAGAACGTTCATGGATGTCTATACACCCGTGAACAGTCATGCGTATGCATTACAAAATGATCAGGAATTATCCATTAGAACCAGGTCGACAGGCGTGCCTTTCGAACAAAGTTTGTTCGATTTCGATTTGTTGATGAGTGGGCTTTCTGAGCAAATGGTTCCGCGTGCTGCATTATCCGGCATATCAAGGGAACTCATTGCAAAGCTCGCTTTCATGTACGCTCTGAATCCTTTGGATATGCAGAAAATCATCATGATAGCACTGGATGAGAATCTGGAAGTTCCCGAAGAGCGGCTCCGAAAAGCTGCAAAGGACTTCTATAAAATGAACATATCAAAAACCCCTCCAAAACTTGAAAAAACTTACAACACGGAAGCTTTACCGCCAGTATATGAAGGACCGCCCACAAAAGACCGCGAACTCATCGCGTACTTCGAAAGTACATCACCTAGAGAGATGCTCTTGCATCTGACAGGAAAAGAACCTATGCCAGTCGATGTCCAGCTCGCTGAAAATCTAGTCAATGGGCATGGGCTGGAAATGAGTGTGGTGAACGTATTATTGCAATATATCCTTTTACGGAATGATATGAAAATCACTACAAGCTTTGCACAGCGCATTGCTTCCCATTGGGCGCTGAAAAAGATTGATACTGCTGAAAAAGCGATGGAAATCGCTAGACAAGAGCACGCTCAATATACAAAATGGATGAGTGAAGGCGGTAAATCCAACAAAGGGACAAGAAAGCCGACTCGGGAAGAACCGCTGCCTGAATGGTTTTATAAAAAAGAGGGTAAAAAAGAAACAATACTACCGGCTGTTTCAGAAAACAAAGATGATAGTGATGAAAAACGTAAAGTGGAAGAAAAACGCAAAGCGTTATTAGCCAAATTAGAATCTATGCGAAACGGGGTGAATTAAATGGAGCGAATCGGAGAAGCTATGAAAAGAGTCATTAACGCGCCTACTCTCGCTGCGCGGTATGATGAGTTAAGAAATGAAGTCCTTGCCAATGAAAAAATCCAGCAATTCATCGAAGAACATGCAGATGAAATTGATAAACAAGTTATTGAGAAGAGTTTGAACAAACTCTATGAGTTTACAACAGCATCTCACGAATGCGACAAGTGTCCAAATCTCTCAGGCTGCATCAATGTCATGAAGGGATTTGAACCGAAGCTGACCTTGAATCAGGGAATCATCGATGTAACTTATATCCGTTGTCCGCGAAAAGAACTGGACGATGAAAAGCGGGCGGTTAATAAGATGCTGAATAGCTTGTATATGCCAAAAGATGTCATGAAAGCGCAACTTATTGACGTGGATACGTATTACGATAATAGCCGTTTGGATATCGTGGAGAAAGCCAGTGAATTCATCTCCCAATATGTGAAGACTGGGGTACCGCCTGAAAAAGGGCTCTATATCCACGGCGAATTCGGTACTGGAAAGTCCTTCATACTAGGCGCACTTGCAAATGAACTGGCTAGTCGCCAAATCCGTACTGTAGTCGTTTACTTACCTGAGTTTTTGCGGGAAATCAAACAGTCCATCCAAGATAACTCCCTCAACGAAAAAATCGAGTTTGTAAAAAAAGCAGCGGTTCTCATGATTGACGATATCGGGGCTGAATCGATGACAGCCTGGGCACGTGACGAAGTGTTAGGAACCATATTGCAATATCGCATGGCAGATCAATTGCCTACATTTTTCACATCAAACTTCACCTTGTCTGAACTGGAGCATCATCTTACGTTTTCTCAGCGAGGTGAAAAAGAACCGATCAAAGCAGCACGTATCATGGAACGTATCAAAATTATGAGTGACCCAGTGTTGTTATCAGGGAAAAATCGCAGGAATCCTGGAAAAGACTGATTGTTTTCCATAATTCCCTTGCATTTCATGCTCATGTTCACTATAATGAGCACTACACGATGATAAAATGCTTTGACAAGGACAATGATTGTTGGAACGGCCTACAGAGAGCAAGGGGTTTGCTGAGAACCTTGCAGGACACGACATCGATCTACCACCTTTGAGCAGCAATAGGGAACCGTAGAGTCCGCTCTCCAGTACCTATTGACGGCACCGGCCCGTTAGCCGCTTGAAGCTTCATCTTTCCGGTTTTTCCGGAATGGAGGAAGAAGGGTGGAACCGCGAGTACAAGTCTCGTCCCTTTATGGGATGGGGCTTTTTTGTGTTCAAAAATAGATAAAGGGAGTGCATTGACATGTCGAATTCAATTCATTTAAAATTTCCGGATGGCGCGGTAAAAGAGTTTCCTGCAGGCACAACAACTGAAGATGTCGCAGCATCCATTAGCCCTGGACTGCGAAAAAGTGCACTTGCAGGCAAGCTGGATGATCAGCTGGTCGATTTGAAAACACCTATTCAACAAGATGGAGAGATTGCAATCATTACTCAACAATCTCCGGAAGCGCTTGAAATTTTGCGTCACAGTACTGCGCACTTATTAGCTCAAGCCGTAAAACGCAAATTCCCGGATGCGAAGCTCGGTATTGGACCGGCAATCGATAATGGATTCTATTATGATATCGATTCGCCGACACCCATCACTGCAGATGATCTTCCTGAACTTGAAAAGGAAATGAAACGCATTATCGGAGAAAACTTGGAAGTGGTCCGCCATGATGTGTCACGTGCTGAGGCGGAACTCCGCTTTAAAGAAATAGATGATGAATACAAATTGGAATTGCTGCAAGCCATTCCAGAAGACGAACAAGTTTCCATTTATGAACAAGGGGAGTTTTTCGACTTATGCCGCGGTGTCCATGTTCCGTATACAGGCAAGCTCAAAGAATTCAAATTACTTAGTATTGCTGGTGCATATTGGCGCGGTAACTCCGATAACAAAATGCTTCAGCGTATTTACGGAACAGCATTCTTCAAAAAAGATGAACTTCAAGCTCACTTGAAAATGCTTGAAGAAGCGAAAGAGCGTGATCACCGTAAAATCGGTAAAGAATTGGATTTGTTCATGAACTCTCAAAAGGTTGGACAAGGACTTCCTCTTTGGCTTCCGAAAGGCGCTACAATACGTCGGGTCATCGAACGATACATCGTCGACAAAGAACAACGTCTTGGTTACGATCACGTATATACACCAGTTTTAGGCAGTGTAGAATTGTATAAAACTTCCGGGCACTGGGATCACTACCAAGATGGCATGTTCCCGGTAATGAGCATGGACAACGAAGATCTAGTATTGCGTCCGATGAACTGTCCGCATCACATGATGATCTACAAAAATGGCATTCACTCATACCGGAACCTTCCGATACGCATAGCGGAACTCGGAACTATGCACCGCTATGAAATGTCGGGAGCGCTATCAGGCCTTCAACGGGTTCGTGGGATGACTTTGAATGATGCGCATATCTTTGTCCGTCCAGACCAGATTAAAGATGAATTCCAACGTACAGTCCAACTCATCATTGACGTATACAAAGACTTCAACATTACTGACTACACGTTCCGTCTCTCATACCGTGATCCTGCGGATACTGAAAAGTACTTCGATGACGACGCGATGTGGGAACGCGCACAACACATGTTGAAGGACGCTATGGACGACATGGGGCTTGACTATACTGAAGCAGACGGAGAAGCGGCATTCTATGGTCCGAAACTCGACGTCCAAGTGAAAACGGCAATCGGAATGGAAGAAACACTCTCCACTGTCCAATTGGACTTCTTACTGCCAGAACGATTCGACCTCACTTATATTGGAGAAGACGGAAAGCAACACCGTCCAGTTGTCATCCACAGAGGCGTCGTATCGACAATGGAACGCTTTGTCGCATTCTTGATCGAAGAATATAAAGGTGCATTCCCAACATGGCTCGCTCCAATCCAAGTGGAAGTCATTCCGGTTTCACCTGAAGCGCACTTCGACTACGCAGACAACGTCCGTGAACAACTTGTAGCTGCTGGATTCCGGGTCGACCTCGATGGCCGCGATGAAAAAATCGGTTACAAAATACGCGAAGCACAAGTCCAAAAAGTACCATACATGCTCGTACTCGGAGACAAAGAAACCGAATCAGGCAACGTCAACGTCCGTAAATACGGAGAACAAAACTCCGAATCCATGAGCTTCCAAGACTTCCTGGAACTCTTGAATAGTGACGTAGCTCATTAATACTTTCTGGTCAAAATTCTTTTTAATGAATATGGGATGTAAACACTATACTGTTGGTTGAAGTGAAAGATGGCGACTCCGGAGGGATCAGCGCAGTTTGAAGACCCCGCAGGGAGCGAAGCGAACCGAGGAGGCTGAAAACAAGCCCCTCGGAAAGCGTCCATCTGTAACGTAAATCAACACAGTGCTATTTATTTCGAATGAAACCCCTTGACACTATCTCTAATCGATGATAAAGTAGATAAGGTTAAAGAATACAGTTTGTGATACAAGAAGGAGCTGCCCGCTTCTCACCTGAACGACGCCGATCGGTAGTTGTTGAGGTTAGCACAGTAGTGAAGCCACGTGTGTGAATACGTGTGCGATTGCGGGTAGACAAATGATCATTTGTCTGCTTTTTTTATTGCCTCATTACCTGAAGGCTCAGAATGCTGAACGGTTTTGCAAGCTGTTCCGAATCGGGGCAGAATGCTCAAACAGGTGTATTCACGAGATATTATTCGGAGGTGGATTACGATTAGCAAAGATATGTATGTGAACGAAGGAATTCGTGCCCGTGAACTTAGACTTATCGACCACAATGGAGATCAGCTGGGCATTAAAACCCGTACTGAAGCACTTGAAATTGCTGCTCGTGCTAACTTGGACGTCGTCCTGGTAGCACCGACAGCTAAACCTCCTGTAGCCCGTATTATGGACTATGGAAAGTTTAAATTCGAGCAACAGAAGAAAGAACGGGAAGTCCGGAAGAATCAAAAGATCATCCAAGTTAAAGAAGTCCGATTAAGTCCGACGATCGATGAACACGATTTTCAGACAAAGCTTCGTAACGGAATCAAATTCCTTGAAGCAGGCGACAAAGTGAAAGCATCCATCCGTTTCCGCGGACGTGCGATTACTCACAAAGAAATTGGTCAGCGCGTTCTTGACAAGTTTGCAGAAGCTTGTAAAGAAGTTGGAACAGTTGAGGTCCGCCCTAAGATGGAAGGACGCAGCATGTTCTTGATGCTTGCACCAATAGCAGAGAAAAAGTAAGCTGAACAAACGATTTAGGAGGAACAGATCATGCCAAAAATGAAAACACACCGCGGTTCCGCGAAACGTTTCAAAAAAACAGGAAGCGGCAAGTTGAAGCGCGGACGCGCTAAAACAAGCCACCTTTTTGCTAACAAGTCGACTAAAGCAAAACGTCACTTGCGCAAATCTTCACTAGTTTCTTCTGGCGATTTCAAGCGTATTCGTCAGATGCTTACTTACATGAAGTAATAGCATCAGCCCGGTTAGCTGATCACTATTGATAGCAAACCCATTGAATTCAAATCTAATATATTCTTACAGGAATAGCAGGAGGTAATGAACTATGCCACGCGTAAAAGGTGGAACAGTGACGCGCAAGCGTCGTAATCGAGTATTGAAATTAGCAAAAGGGTATTTTGGTTCTAAACACCGTCTCTACCGAGTAGCAAACCAACAAGTCATGAAGTCATTGAACTATGCTTATCGTGACCGTCGCCAGAAGAAACGGGATTTCCGCAGACTTTGGATCACACGTATCAACGCGGCAGCTCGTGTAAATGGTATGTCTTACAGCACACTTATGCACGGTCTTAAAGTTGCTGGCATTGATGTAAACCGTAAAATGCTTGCTGATCTTGCAGTGACAGATGCAGCTGCATTTGCTCAATTTGCTGAGACAGCAAAGAAATCACTTGCTAAATAATTGATTTCCTAAACGTCACGGTTCCGAATCGATTCGGAACGTGACGTTTTTTCTTCGTGAAAATCTATTATAAAGAGTGATAAAGATCTTAAGGTCGTGTTTGATCAGTAAGAGAGGAGATATTTTTATGGGAACACTCGGAATCGAATGGATCGCGTTTATATCCATCTGGGCATTTATTGCAATGGGATATGACAAACGACAAGCCAAACGGAAGAAAAGTCGGGTTTCTGAAAAGACTCTTTGGCTCCTGGCAATAGCGGGAGGCGGAATCGGTGCTTATTTCGGAATGCAAGTGTTTCGCCATAAAACGCTTCATACCTCATTCCGGGTAGGATTTCTGATGCTGGCACTTATAGATCTGGCAGTCATCTTATACTTCATCGGTCTTAAGATGCCGGCGCTATCGCAACTCTTTTAATAGGGTGAAAAAGATACAATAGGGGGAGAACACATTGGATATGAAGAAATTATTTTACATGCAGCAAGAACTTGATTCATACATACAGGCACAACATGATCTCACAGGAAGAAATCTTTTTGAAGACAAGGTTCTCGCGTTGCTCGTCGAACTTTCCGAGTTGGCAAACGAAACGAGATGTTTTAAGTTTTGGAGCTTAAAAGGATCATCGGATCGATCTATCGTACTCGAAGAATATGTGGATTCCATTCATTTTCTCTTATCATTGGGAATTGTCAAAGACTTGATGAGTTTCAATGAGTGGCGATTTAATACTTCTACCGATTCTCTAACAACTGCGTTCATTCAAACAAATCAGGCAGTCCTTCAATTTGGTCAGCATCCAAATATGGAGACATATACGGGTCTTTGGAATCAGTATGGAACGCTCGCTGAAAAGCTTGGATTTTCATTACAAGAAATTTACGATGCCTACATTGAAAAAAATGAGAAAAATTATGAAAGACAAAAGGAAGGATATTGAAATAGATCTTTCGCTAAAGAGAGCCTTATTGAGATCCGTTTTTTATTAATAAATAAAAGATTGACAAATACCTAGAAATGAAAAATAATAGGATTACTAGATATTAGAGGAGGATTTTTGTGAACGACTGGAGTAAAGAAGGTTTCGGTATTAGGTTAAAGGAACTAAGAGAGCAAAGAGGATTATCCATGATGGCTTTCGGAGCTGCTATCGGGACATCAGCAAGTCGCATTAAAGACTGGGAAAAAGGAAAAAATGCGCCATCAGCAGCATGGGTTGCTAAAATTTCTGAACGTTTCAATGTATCCACGGACGAGCTTATTCTTGGTGACTCGAAAAAATCTTCCGCTTTTAAACAAGCGAATGCTGCTAGTGCAGAGTCATTATATGAACGCTTACGTGAAACAATCACAGTTGATGGCTTTGCAGACGAACAGGACGAAGGAACAGATGAGCTTTATGCACAATTGGATGCAAGTAACAAAGCTCGTTACCGCAGTGGAAAGGGACGACGTCTTGCTGAACGTGAATTACTAAATCTACTTACAGGATTACCAAAAAAAGATGTCCTTGAATTACTCGAGCTCGCTAAGTTGAAGTGTCGTCTTCAAAAAACATCTGAAACAAAATAATGGAAGCTGAACACAATGGATTTCATGTCTATTGTGTTTTTATTTTTGCTTTTTGTCGGATTACGGTATGATGAAGAAAGTAACTGAAAGATTCAAACAATACTGATATGGAAAGGAAGTTGACAGTGAAAGCGATTATTCATGGAGATGAGGGACTAAGACTAGGAGAAATGCCAGCTCCTGTGGCTGAAAAAGGTGAAGTGGTGGTGGCTATCAAAACTGCAGGACTGAATCGCAGAGACTTGTACATACCGGAAAGAAGAGGAAACAAAGGACGGGATCTGATTCTGGGTTCAGATGGTGCAGGGGTAGTGGAATCCTTAGGCGAAAGTGTTACGAGATGGTCTGTAGGAGAGGAGGTGTTGATCAACCCATCTCTTAATTGGTTTGAAAAGAGTGATGGCTCACCTGAAGGCTTTGGGCCGCTAGGAATGCCTGACAACGGAACTTTCGCTGAAAAAATTGTGATTTCGGAGGAACAGCTGGAACCACGCCCTGTCTACTTATCTTGGGAAGAATCTGCAAGTATTGGATTAGCGGGATTAACCGGGTTCCGTGCACTCATAACGCGTGGCAAGGTGAAGGAAGGGGATACTGTCTTTGTTCCTGGAGCAGGAAGTGGAGTGGTCACGTTCATAATCCAGTTTGCAAAAGCTGCAGGTGCCCGAGTCATTGTCACTTCGAGAAGCGAAGAAAAGAGAAAGCAGGCGTTGAAACTTGGTGCAGATCGCGCAATCGACACAAATGCGGAATGGAAAGAAGAGTTGAAGGACGAAACAATCGATCTTGTCATAGAAAGTGTCGGGAAAGCTACATTCAACAGGTCTTTGGAGTGTTTGAAAAAAGGTGGCAGACTTGTCGTGTTCGGTGCAACCACTGAAGACGTGATTGACTTGGATTTACGTGAACTCTTCAATAAGCAGCAAGAAATTATCGGCTCGATGATGGGGAGCCGCGATGAGTTGAGAGAAATGCTTGCATTTACGGAAAAGTATCGCATTCGACCGATTATCGATTGTAGTCTGCCATTAGATGACGCACTCGAAGGATTCAAGATGCTTGAATCCAGTTCTCAATTCGGGAAAATAGTTTTTACTGTATAACGAAACAGCTCGCTATCCTCCATTTGAGATAACGAGCTGTTTTATATAAGTAGAATGGTATCGCATTCCCGGTTCAACCCTATAGAGCTTTATCGTCCACTGTATCCAGCCATTCCTCGATGGTACCCACGACCGATTCAACGCATCCATCTTCAAAAGGAGAGATCAGATTCGCTTCTTTGACTAATTCAGTGAATGACTTGGAACCTCCTAGTTTACAAAGGCGCACGTAATCATTCCATGCAGATTCGTGGTTCTCGCGATCCTTTTTCCAAAACTGGAACGCACATATTTGTGCTAATGTATAATCGATATAGTAAAACGGAATTTCATAAATATGTGCTTGGCGCTGCCAAATGCCTCCGCTTTCCAAATACTCGTTTCCATCGTAATCTCGCTTCGGTAAGTAAATCCCTTCAATACGCTTCCAAGCCGCTTTACGCTCAGCTGGGGACATTTCTGGATTGTTATACACCTCATGTTGGAATTCGTCGACTGCTACACCATAGGGCAGAAATAGAAGGCCGCTGCTCAAATGAGAAAATTTATATTTATCGGTTTGTTCATTAAAGAACAATTCCATCCACGGCCATGTGAAGAATTCCATACTCATCGAGTGAACTTCTGCGCCTTCACTCGTCGGCCAAACATATTCAGGAATTCCGATGTTACGGCTTGAATAGACTTGGAACGCATGTCCTGCTTCGTGAGTCAGCACATCGATGTCTCCGGAAGTCCCATTAAAGTTCGAGAAGATGAACGGAGAATCGTAGTTGTCGATGAACGTACAATACCCGCCCGCTTCTTTTCCTTTTTTCGCAACGAGATCCAATAATTTCTTTTCAGTCATATACGAAAAGAACTCATCCGTTTCTGGTGACAATTCTTTATACATTTCCTTGCCTTGTTCAATGATCCATTCTGGCGATCCCTGTGGAACTGCATTGCCTGTCAGGAAATCGAGTGATTGATCGTAGAATTTCAGATTTTCGACGCCAATTCGTGAGGCTTGGCGATCATATAACTTGTTAGCCACTGGAACGATGTAATCCCGCACTTGATCACGGAAATTTTTAACCATTTCAGCATCATATCCGACTCGGGACATTCTTACATATCCTAATTCAGTGAATGTCGCAAATCCTAACTTCTTCGCAATTTCATCCCGAAGTTTGACAAGACGGTCGTAAATTCCATCAAACTTGTCTTCATTTTTTTCGTAGAACGAGTACTGAGCAGTCATCGCCTCTTTACGAATGGAGCGATCAGTCGATTCCATATAAGGGCCAAGTTGGGCAAGTGTCAGCTCTTTACCGTCAAATTCGATTTGTGCGGAAGCTACAAGTTTAGCGTACTCTGAAGTCAGTTTATTTTCTTGCTGAAGAAGGGGCATCACTTCCGGAGAAAATGCACGGATGGCATGTTCTGCTAGAGCAAATAATTGAGATCCCCATTTTTCCTCTAGCTCTGACCGGAATTTTGAAGTGATCAATGCCTTGTAAAATTCTGTGGAAAGACCTTGGAATTCAGGACTGACTTCATCAAAATAATCCCGCTCTTGTTGGTAATAGTCATCATTGGTGTCGATGGAAGACCTGATATAAGCAAGGTTCAATTGAGTTGAATAGTCATTACCGATCGAATTGATCTTTTCGATCACTGTGTTTTGTGTTTCGTATGAATCGGACTTGTGGAATTCATCCAAAAGTTCAGTGAATTCTTTTTTGATATCTTCCATTTCAGGCCGTGTGTACTGATACTCGTCAAACGTAATCATAATCTTCCTCCGCTCTAGTAATAATATGCATTCCTTTCTATTGTTCCTGAAAATCTAGGAAAATGCAAAAAGTATCCTCCGAAAAGGAAGTTTTCAGAGAAAAAAGTGTAAATGTATCCTCAACCTGTTTATCATGGTATGATGAGAGCATGTACGCATGAACGAATGTTAAATTGATTCAAGAAGGGAATACAACTTACTTATGAATATTATTCAGTTTACAGTTTCAGAATTGAAAGACCCGACAGGCATCCTTACGGGGAAGCGATATGAATTCCATCTGTTTCTGGAGTTTGAAGAAGATGACGAATTGTTAGAAGAAGATACTGCGGGAATCCGGACGATCTATGTCGTTGACGGTGAGGACGATAAGATAATGGCTAGTTATTTCTTTAAAAAAGGAACGGAGCAAGCAATGGATTTCGAGTTGGAGCAAGAAGAACTCGAAGAAGTGCTTGCGTTCTGCAGAAATAATGTGGAAAAAGTAGAAGAAACGTCAAAAAACAACTAAAAAAGTTGTAAATGCGTTCAAATAACGTGAAATTCTTCTTAAAATAGTGGATAATAAACGTAGAACCGAATGGTTGGGCGTCGAAACAACAGAACGTCCGGATGTTCTACAAAATTTTTCAGTAATGGAGTGTTTTCAATGGATCGAGAAATCGTCGATATTACGATCATTGGCGGAGGGCCGACAGGTCTTTTTGCCTCTTTCTATGCAGGTATGCGTGAAATGTCAGTGAAAATCATCGATAGCCTACCTCAACTGGGAGGACAGCTTATCGAGCTATATCCCGATAAATATATATATGATGTTGGAGGATTCCCAAAAATCCTTGCGAAAGATCTCGTTGCCAATTTGGTGACACAGGCGCATCATTCCAACCCTGAAATTCTTCTTGGGGAAGCCGCTCTTTCCGCGACTCGTGAAGGAGACCATTTTGTTTTGAAAACGGACAAAGGGGAGCATTTAACAAGAACAATTTTGTTAACTGCAGGAATCGGGGCATTCCAGCCGCGGAAAATCGGAATTGAAGAAGAAGTCCATTTCGAAAATACGAGTTTGCACTATAGCATCAAAGACTTAGCGATGTTCAAAGGACAACAAGTACTTGTATGTGGTGGCGGCGACTCGGCAGTTGACTGGGCCTTAATGCTTGAGGACATTGCGGATAAAGTTTCACTGGTACACCGTCGCGAGCGCTTCACAGCACACGAAACGAGTGTCAACCAGTTGATGGAATCCAAAGTCAATGTCATGACTTCTCGCTCGGTAAAGTCGTTGCGCGGAGAAGATGGTAAAGTGAATGAAGTTCAAATTATTCACAAAGACGGTACTGAAGAAATATTGCCGATGGATCATGTCATTGTCAACTATGGTAACATCTCTTCTTTAGGACCTATTAAAGAATGGGGTCTGGAGATGGATAAGAATTCCATAGTCGTGAATACCCGCATGGAAACAAATATTGATGGAATTTACGCAGCTGGTGATATCACTAGTTACGACGGCAAAGTAAAACTGATTGCTGTTGGACTTGGTGAAGCTCCAATTGCTGTAAATAATGCGAAAGCTTACGTCGATCCTAAAGCCCGTGTACAACCATTGCATAGTACAAGTGTCTTTTCATAATCTAACAAACAAAAGCCCAGAAGATAAGATCTTCTGGGCTTTTATTTACTAAATTTCTGGGTCCGCCTCTGGTGGGCTGAATAGGTTCGAAACGAGAAGTCCCATGATTAGTGAAACAGCGCTCATAACGAATGGAGTACCGCTTTCAGGCACGCCAGGATAAATGACAAAAACAGATCCGATAATTAATCCGATGATGATTGAAAACGTCATTGTCGCATGATGGTTGAGGAGATAGTGAATGACCTTACTGCTGATCAGGAAGCCTAAAGTCACGCCCAATCCAATTACAATGATGATCGGAATGTTAAAATCGGATATGGCGCCGATAGCAGTTGAATACACACCGAGCAATAGAAGTACAAAAGAGCCGCTAATTCCTGGTAATAACATGGCTGTGCTTGCAGCCCAGCCGGAAAGGAATAGAATTAGTGTAGTAGTGGGCGTTAAAGATGTGATGAGTGTAGAGTCGGCCGGTTTTATGAACGCAGTCATCGCTAATAAAACACCGACTATCACTAGAACAAGATAATGCCACAAGTTAAAAGTGGTTTTGATCTTCGCTTGTTTCGCCATAAAAGGCAAAACACCGATTATTAATCCGATGAAAAAGAATTGAGTTGGCGCAAAGTAATTCGCTAACAAAAATTTTATGACTCGGCTAAACAATACAATCGTCGTTCCCATACCGATCGCAAGCGGCACAAGGAAGCCGATGTGTTTGCGCCAATGTTTACTGAATACGCCATTGATCGAAATGAGCAAGCGATCATAAATTCCTAACAAAAATGCGATGGTTCCACCGCTGACTCCTGGTATTAAATCACTGATACCCATTAAAAAGCCTCTGTAAATATTTCTCCATTCCATTTGTGTATCCTCCAATTTAGTGCTTGAATCTATGACGTGAATTAGGTAGGAAATGTTCCTAGACTAACAACAGAAAAAAAGGGGAATTCAGGCATAGAAAAACGCATAGTCGGATGGTGCCGTCTATGCGCCATTTTCATTCATTATGATACGTGTGTTTCAGCACGATGAGCTTCAATTGCCGCTAACCGTTCGTTGAATTCTTCTTTAGTTAGATCATGCTCCACAAAATAGCGGTTGCGCGGATGTGTACGGCATTCATCTGAACAACTGCGCATGTACATATGTTCATTTTCTTCTGAGCAAAGGATTTTTGCATTACATTCAGGATTTGCGCAGTTTACATAACGTTCACATGGCGTGCCATCAAAATGATCGCGTCCAACAATGACGTGTTCAACCTGGTTTACAGGAACTGCAATCCGTTCATCGAATACATAACATTGGCCGTCCCATAATTGGCCTTTCGCAACTGGGTCTTTACCGTAAGTGACGATACCGCCATGCAACTGTCCTACATCTTCGAATCCTTCTCGCTTCAACCAACCTGTGAATTTTTCACATCGTATCCCACCTGTGCAATAAGCAAGAACTTTCTTACCTTCAAGCTGTTCTTTGTTTTCGCGCACCCAATCAGGTAAATCACGGAAGTTTTCGATATCCGGTCGAATTGCTCCCCGGAAATGACCAATGTCATACTCATAGTCATTTCGAGCGTCAATGACCACTGTATTTTCATCTTGCATTTGTTCCAAAAATTCTTCAGGAGCAAGGTAAGTCCCTGTGGTTTCTAAAGGGTTGACATCATCTTCTAAACTCAGGTTGACGATTTCCTTACGTGGGCGGACGTGCATTTTTTTGAATGCATGACCGTCAGATTCATCTATTTTAAACCAAAGGTCCTCGAATCGAGGATCATTTTTCATGTGTGCCATATACGCATCGGTTTGTGCAATGGTACCTGAGCATGTTCCGTTAATACCTTCTTCTCCAACCAAGATCCTGCCTTTCAAGCCCGTTTCTTTACAAAATTGCAGATGCTCGACTGCAAATGTTTCTGGATCTTCAATTTGAACGTACTTGTAAAACAACAATACTCGATAATTTTCTCTTTCCATGGTTCTAACCACCTTCTGTTTTTTCACTTTGCAATAGGGTAAAACAGTCGGCCCGGTACAATTACAGTTTTTTACACATAAAAGAAACCCGCATGTGCAAGATCCGGGACTATGACAGTATATCATAAAACACCAATCTAAAAAAGTGAACAAAATTCGACTAGAAACAATTGTATTCTATCAACTTTTATACTAGTATTTAGTATGGATATAGAAACAATAATTTACCATGGGAAAGAAATACTGTTGAGAAAATGGCCTTTAATTACTTGGAAGTACGCTATGAAGGGGTTTTACAGTTATGAAGAAAACTTTCAGAAATAGAAGATTTAAATTAATCGACGTGTTACTGACAACCATCATTGTGTTTTTAGCAATGACAGCCATTGTGCTGATTTTCACAAAAGGAAGTTCTGGTAGTCATTTAAAATCCGCCATAAGCCAATCATCCGATAAAGATGCGGTAGTCGTGGACAAATCAGACTCAAAATACGAAGGTATTAAAATCATTACCGAAACCTCTAATGACCCTTTAGGGAAATATGCCATTCAGTATCCACAAAGTAAAAATGAAGAGTTCAATAATCATGTCTCTACATATATCCACCAGGCAAAGAAAAACTATTTACAAGCTATCCGCAATGTGGAAATTGAAAATAACAAGCGGAAAAGTGAACTAAATATTTCTTATGAGACGCATGTTGACAAGAAAGGGAACTATTCCTTTGTATTGATGAATAATGAGTATCTTCAAGGACAAAAACGTCTATCAGAAATTGAGTCATTTCATTTGAATTCAAAATCGGGTGAACAGCTGGATATTCAAACAGTTTTTAAAGAAGACACGACTACGTTGCAAAAGATTACGGATCGAGTGAGAGAGAAAATCCAGCATTCAGAGAAGTTGAGCGAAGGATTGATTCTTGACAAAATGCAGATCCGTACTGAACCTGAGTGGAAAAACTTTGAGAATTTTGCAATCTCTGAGAAGTTCATGTTCTTCTATTTTGAAAGCGGGTCTTTGAAAGATGTGAAGGCTGGCCCGCAAATTGCCATGATCCCAATAGGAGATATGAATGATTTGTTGAAACCGGAGTACCAAGTGGTATCAGCATCTCCAACTAGTGGGGATGAAGACAACCAATCTGACACTTCAAAGAAAGAGGATTCTACAGGAGAGAAGGATTTGGAAAGCGAAGCTGACAATGTAAATGGCAAAGAGGAGCAAGAGTCTGGAAACGAGAAAAGTCCAACTCAAGCAGAGAAAACTGGCGAGAAAAAAATTGCACTTACATTCGATGACGGTCCCGACCCTAAATCCACAATCCAGATTTTAGAGACGTTGAAAAAGTATAATGCAAAAGCTACATTTTTCATGTTGGGAAGCCGAGTAGAATATTATCAAGATGCGGCTAAAGCCGTAAAAGCATCTGGACATGAAATTGGGAATCATTCTTGGAATCATCCCGATTTAAGTAAAATGCCATTAGCTAAGGCATTAGAAGAAATTAACCGGACCACTGATATCATTCAAAAAGTGACTGGTGAGAAACCGACAGTTTTCCGTCCTCCGTATGGTGCGTATACAGATCAGCTGAGCAAGCAAAGGATCCCGCCTATCGTATTGTGGAATGTGGATACCTTAGACTGGAAGTATCGGGATTCTACTAAACTTCTTGAAGAAGTGAAAAAGTCGACCAAAGATGGAAGTACCATATTAATGCATGATATTCATCAGTCGACAGCAGATGGATTGGATAATGTCATGGCTTATTTAAAAAGTCAGGGTTACAAGTTCGTCACTGTTTCTGAATTACACAAATGAAAAAGAACGTACAGGGATTGTAAATCCTCTGTACGTTCCATACTGTAGACAAACTCCAGTAATCAGGGGGGGTGCCTACAGTCTTTTTTCTTTTACAATAGTATTAACTAGAAAAAGTTGATTTTCGCTGCGAGCGGACGCTTTCCGAGGGGCTTGCTCTCAGCCGCTTCCCTCGCTTTGCTCAGTCCAGGGTCTTCGAAAACACGTGCTCCTAACGCTTCGCTTTTACTCGCAAAAGCTGTTCTTCGTCACAGCTTTCGCTGATCCCTACGGAGTCGCCGCTCTCCGCTACAATCAACGGAATCTCCCAACTATCAAATGAGGTGATGGAATTGATGACGAAGAATCAAGTTAATGAACGGGAACAGATGGAAATGCTTACAATAGAACAGTTAGTTCCACAAGACCATCTGGTTCGTAAATTAGATGCAGCAATTGATTTTTCTTTCATTTATCCATTGGTTGAAGATCTATATTCATTATTTGGGAGACCCAGCATAGATCCAGTTGTACTCATTGAAATGACATTCATTCAATATACCTTTGGTATTCGCTCGATGCGTCAGACCATCAAAGAAATTGAAACCAATATGGCCTATCGCTGGTTTCTTGGATTCGGTTTTCACACAGAGGTTCCTCATTTCTCTACATTCGGAAAAAACTACGTCCGCCGTTTTGCAGATACAGATCTATTCGAACAGATCTTCTATCAAGTACTAAAGGAAGTCGCAGATCGTGGGCTACTTAGCTCGGAACACGTTTTTATCGATTCGACACACGTGAAAGCAAGTGCAAACAAACGGAAGTTCCAAAAGAAAGTCGTCCGTAAAGAGAGCAGAGCTTATGAGCAAAAGCTTCAAGAAGAGCTCAACATAGATCGTGAGAAGAACGGGAAGAAACCATTTCCACCAGAGAAGTTTGAAAAGGATGAGCATAAAGAAATCAAGGAGTCTACAACGGATCCGGAAAGTGGCTACTATGTAAAAGATGAGCGAACAAAGCAGTTTGCTTATTCCTTTCACGCAGCCACGGATGAAAGAGGATTTGTACTCGCAAATATCGTTACTCCAGGTAATGTTCACGATAGCAATATGCTTCAACCGCTGGTCCAGAAAATTATCGATAAGGAAAACGTCCACTGGCTGTCGCCGCTGACGCTGCCTATAAGACACCAGCTATTGCAAACTTTCTCCTAGAAAATCAGATATTGCCGGTGCTTCCTTATAAACGGCCAATGACAAAGGAAGGCTTCTTCAAGAAAAATGAGTACGTTTATGATGAGCATTTCGATTGTTATCTTTGTCCAGAAGGACAAGCGCTCAATTACCGTACGACAACGAAGGAAGGATATCGCCAATACGCATCGACACCTTCCATTTGTGCATCTTGTCCAGTAATCGATCAGTGTACGAAAAGTAAAAATCAACAAAAGCTGATACAGCGTCATATCTGGCAAGACTATCTAGATGTAGCAGAAGACTTGAGACACCATTATGAAATCAAAGAAATATACGGAAAACGCAAAGAGACGGTTGAACGAGTCTTTGCCGATGCCAAGGAGAAGCATGGTATGCGATGGACAACCCTGAGGGGACTTAAAAAAATGTCTATGCAGGCGATGCTTACTTTCGCTGCCCAAAATTTGAAGAAACTTGTCAGCTGGACATGGATCCCATCTGTAAGGGAAAATGCACATACATATGGAATATCCTATGGGACATCGAGTTGATTGGAGAGCAGGTCGGCGACTCCTGGGGGATCAGCGCAGCGCGAAGACCCCGCAGGAGCAAAGCGACGAGGAGGCTGAGGGCAAGCCCCCTGGAAAGCGTCCGACCGGAACGGAGATCAACGGCTCTAGATGAGTTGCAGATTTATACGAACAAAAACTAAAAGGGTTGGAAATCATTTCGATTTCCAACCCTTTTGTCTACAGTCTGGAACGTACAGGGATTGTAAATCCTCTGTACGTTCTTTTTTCATTTGTTGGCCTCAGGCAATCACTTAGTTGACAAGAACATCATTCATCGAAATGTCGAGTGCTTTCGCAACACCTTCACCATAAGCTGGATCCGCGTGATAGCAGTGCTTGATGTGTTTCAATTTGATTTCTTCGGGTGCATCGCCCATGTTATCCGCTGTGTTCCGGAATAGGAGCTGTTTTTGTTCGTCGTCCATAAGATTGAACAGCTTTCCTGGTTGAGTGAAGTAATCATCATCATCTTCACGGAAGTTCCAGTGATCTGCAGCACCATGCAGCTTCAAAGGAGGTTCCCTGAAATCAGGTTGCTCTTGCCACTCACCTACACTGTTGGGCTCGTAAGAAGTTCTGCTGCCATGATTACCGTCTACACGCATTTGACCGTCACGATGGAAACTGTGGAACGGACATTTAGGCGCATTGACTGGGATTTGGTGATGATTGACACCTAAACGGTAACGTTGTGCATCCCCATAAGAGAAGAGTCGGGCTTGCAACATCTTATCTGGTGAAAAACTGATGCCTGGAACGACTGCAGCTGGTGTAAAAGCAGCTTGCTCAACTTCTGCAAAATAGTTCTCTGGATTTCTATTCAGTTCGAATTCACCCACTTCAATAAGAGGGAAGTCGCCTTTATACCAAACTTTTGTTAAGTCGAACGGATTGTAAGGCATATTTGCTGCTTGTTCTTCTGTCATCACTTGAACGTACATTTTCCATTTCGGGAAATCTCCGTTGTCGATGCTCAAAAGCAAATCGCGCTGATGGCTTTCGCGATCGGTAGCAATTGTTTTGCTGGCTTCTTCATCGGAAAGGTTTTCAATTCCTTGTTGTGAACGGAAATGGAACTTCACATAGTAACGCTCGTTATCAGGGCTGATAAAGCTATACGTATGGCTGCCGAAACCGTGCATGTGACGATAAGTGCGCGGGATTCCGCGTTCACTCATCAAAATCGTGATTTGATGGAGTGCTTCAGGGAGTGATGTCCAGAAATCCCAGTTGTTTGTGGCACTTCTTAGATTGGTTCGTGGATCTCGTTTGACTGCGTGATTTAAGTCCGGAAATTGAAGTGGATCTCTAAAGAAGAAGACTGGTGTGTTATTTCCGACCATATCCCAGTTTCCTTCTTCAGTATAGAATTTCAATGAGAATCCGCGGATGTCACGTTCTGCATCAGCTGCACCCCGTTCACCTGCAACCGTTGAAAATCGTGCAAACATCTCTGTCTTCTTACCGACTTCAGAGAAGATCTTAGCTTTCGTGTATTTTGTAATGTCATTTGTCACAGTGAAAGTACCGTATGCACCTGATCCTTTTGCATGCATGCGACGTTCAGGAATGACTTCCCGATCGAAATGCGCAAGTTTTTCGATAAGCCATACGTCTTGAAGCAGCAGAGGACCTCTTGGACCTGCTGACATTGAATTTTGATTATCAACTACAGGTGCACCAGCAGCAGTAGTTAACTTTTTACGAGACTCATTCTCATTATTGTTCATGTGTATTCCTCCTACATAAAGGTTTGTGAAGCTTTAAACTAACTATAGCAGAGCGTTTCTTAGATAGCTAGCATTTTGTTTAGAATAATTATCGTTAAGGAGAAGTTATTATTAACAGATAGTTAGAGTTGCAACAATTCTATTCTCGGAAGAAGAAATTCCCGAAAAAACGGACCTTGTGACAACATTTCAACATTAGACCCCGGAACCCCCCTGAAGTTTTGAGGTTTGTAACAGATCATACGCTAATTGCTCACAAAGTATTTTAACGTTTAATTTATAATGGAGACAGATTGAGATTGAGATTGAGGGGAGAGGTAGAGATGGAAGAAGTTTTACTTGCACGGATCCAGTTCGCATCGACAACATTGTTTCACTTTATATTTGTCCCGTTGTCTATCGGATTGGCGCTGATCATAGCGATCATGCAAACGCTCTACGTTGTAAAAAAACAAGAGATATATATGAAAATGACGAAGTTTTGGAGTGTGTTCTTTCTTATTAACTTCGCGATTGGGGTCGTAACAGGGATTTTCCAGGAGTTCCAATTCGGGATGAACTGGTCGACCTATTCCAGATTTGTTGGAGATATATTCGGTGCTCCATTAGCAGTAGAAGCATTGCTCGCGTTTTTCCTGGAGTCTACATTCATCGGAATCTGGATCTTCGGAGCGCACAAACTATCTAAAAAAATGCACTTAGCTTCTATATGGCTCGTTTCGATCGGAACGATCCTTTCAGCTTTTTGGATTTTAGCAGCAAACTCTTTCATGCAAAATCCAGTAGGCTATGTTCTTCAAAATGGACGTGCCGAAATGAACGACATTGTTGCACTTTTAACAAACGAGAAATTGTGGGTAGCATTTCCTCATACCATTTTCGGCAGTATTGCAACAGGTGCGTTCTTTGTTGTCGGAGTAAGTGCGTTCTATCTTATTAAGAAGCGCCAAGTTGATTTCTTTAAGAAGTCAATCGCCATCGGTTTACTCGTTGGATTTGTTGGTGGGTTAGGTCTTGCATTGACAGGTCACTCCCAAGCACAGTACCTGATGCATGCTCAACCAATGAAAATGGCTGCTGCAGAAGGACTCTGGCAAGATAGTGGAGACCCGGCAGCATGGACACTTATCGGTAATATTGATACCGAAAACCGTGTCACAACTGGACGAATCGAAATTCCTTATTTACTAAGCTATCTAACATACAATGAATTTTCAGGTAAAGTATTAGGAATGGAAAGTCTAGAAAAGCAAATGATTGAGAAGTATGGAGAGGGAGATTACATTCCTCCTGTGAAAACGACATTCTGGAGTTTCCGGATCATGGCGGGAACGGGTGGAGCTCTCGTAGTGGCTAGTATTCTTGGACTGTTCCTACTGTTCCGCAAAAAAATCGCTGCCACTACGTGGTATTTGAAAGTGATGATTCCAGTCATCTTCCTACCGTTCATCGGGAACTCATTCGGTTGGATCATGTCTGAAATCGGTCGTCAACCATGGGTCGTCAACGGTCTTATGAAGACTGCGGATGGTGTTTCGCCTAACGTCTCGGCAGGACAGATATTGTTTTCACTCATTTCATTCTCTACAATCTATGCGATCCTCGGGATTATCATGGTTGTATTATTTGTGAAGGTCATTCAACTCGGACCTGAAGAGCGTAAGCAAAAAGACGTATCCGTAACAGATCCGTTTAATGTAGGAGGTGTGTCTAATGGCTCTAAGTGAATTATGGTTTGTGCTCATCGCTGTTTTGTTCATAGGGTTCATATTTCTAGAAGGGTTTGACTTTGGTGTCGGAATGAGTTTGAAATTCTTAGCCAAAAATGAAACAGATAAAAAGATGCTCATCCATACGATTGGACCTGTCTGGGATGCGAACGAAGTGTGGCTGATCACTGCAGGTGGAGCCATGTTTGCAGCATTTCCACATTGGTATGCCACGGTTTTCAGTGGATATTACTTGCCGTTTGTCGTGTTGCTGATGGCGTTGATCGCCCGCGGAGTAGCGTTCGAATTCAGAGAGAAAATCGAATCGGACAAATGGGTGAAAACTTGGGATTGGGCAATCTTTGCGGGAAGTATTCTGCCGCCTTTCCTATTAGGTGTCCTATTCTCCAGTATGTTGAAAGGTATGCCGGTGGATGCGGACATGAACATCTACGCTGGATTCACTGATTTCGTCAATGTCTACACCGTGGTAGGGGGAGCAGCGTTTGTACTTCTTTCTTATTTACATGGATTGCTGTTTGTGACATTGAAAACAGAAGGATCACTTCGGACACGGGCAAAAGAGGCTGCACTTAAGATCTATTGGGCAACGGGTGCTGTCATAATAGCGTTTGTAGCGTTAACAGCTGTTTACACAGAAGCGTTCGCAGACAGAGGACCCATTCTGATACCGCTATTTGCAGTCGTCTTCGTATTATATGCGTTCCTACATCGCTTCATTGCAAAAGGACGAGAAGCATTCAGTTTCACTATTACAGGGATCACCCTCGTTGCAGTGATGGCATCGTTCTTTATCGGTTTGTTCCCGAACGTAATGATCAGCTCATTGGATTCTGCATTTAACATGACCATCCGGGCAGCAGCATCTGGTGACTATTCGTTGAAATTAATGACATTCGTTGCGCTTACAATGGTGCCGATTGTGATTGCCTATACAATTTGGAGTTACTATGTGTTCCGTAAACGGATTACAGAAGATGTGGAGCACATGGAACATTGATGGACCGACATCTTCTACGGTATAACGGCAGCAGGAAAACCTTTGCGCTTGTAGGAATCTTGACAGTCATTCAAGCGGCTTTCATCATCCTGCAAGCCCTCTCCTTGTCTTCAGCCATTACCCGGATGTTTCAAGGGCTAGAATGGAAGGGGACCGTTATATCGCTTGCCGTGTTTTTTGTCGCTCATGCGATTCGTCATTCCCTCCAATGGGGGAAAGAACGCATTGCGCTCAAGTTTGCAGATGAAATTGCGCGTTCTTACCAAGACCAGTTAGCTGAAGCACTCCTAAGGGATGGAACGGGAATGATTGCACGACAAGGCTCCGGTTCGTTGTTGACCCTTACCTTGGAAGGTGTCCCGAAATTCCGTAATTACGTGGAACTGTTCATACCAAGGTCATTATCGATGGGAATCATCCCAGGGGTCATTCTTCTTTACATTGTCACGTCCGATTTAATGTCTGGCGTGACTCTGTTCCTTGTCATGCCGATTCTGATCATTTTCTTGATTTTGATCGGGATTGTTTCCAAGAAAAAGATCGACGACCAAATGGGGACATACCGCCAGCTTTCCCGACATTTTGCTGATTCCATTCAAGGAATTGAAACACTGAAGTTTTTAGGGCGCAGCAAGTCGCATGAGAAAGCAATCGAAGAAGTGAGTGACAAATACCGGGTAGCGACGAATCGTTCGTTAAGTTATGCCTTTTTGTCATCATTCTCACTGGATTTCTTTTCAAGCCTTTCTGTGGCGTTGGTGGCTGTTGAACTTGGTCTGCGATTGATCAATGGAGGGATCGGACTGGAAGCCGCACTCGTCATCCTCATATTAGCTCCTGAATATTTTTTACCTGTCCGTGATTTGGGAGCTGATTTCCATGCGACGATGGATGGAAAAGACGCAGCGGATGAAATCCGTTCACTGCTTGCTGAATCTGAAGCAACCGCTCAACAAGTCGCTGTCATCGTTCCGACTGTTACTAAAGCAAGTAAGTTTTCGGCAATTTCTATTGGAAAACTTGGAGATCATGACATCGAAATTGCAAAAGACGTACAATTTTCCGTAACTGGTGCACAAAAAATCGGGATTATCGGTGCTTCAGGATCCGGTAAGTCCACACTCATTGACCTGTTGGCAGGATTCACTTCGCCGACAAGTGGTGAATTTAAGATTGGAGAACAGTCTATAGATTCTCTTGCTTCGGATTCTTGGCGCAAGCAAGTGACGTACATTCCACAGCACCCAACGATTTTCTCTGACACACTTGCAAACAACATTCGTTTTTATCATCCCGAAGCGAGTGACAACACAGTTATAAAAGCCGCACAAGCTGCGGGACTCGAGCAACTGGTCAGTGAACTGGCGAATGGATATGATGAGATGATCGGCCAAGGCGGACGACCACTTTCCGGCGGGGAAGAACAACGTGTTGCGATTGCCCGTGCGTTGCTGGAGGATACATCAGTCTTGTTATTGGATGAACCGACAGCCCACTTGGATATCGAGACCGAACATGAAATCAAACAATTGCTTCTGCCGATTTTGGAAGACCGTCTCGTATTTTTTGCGACACATCGTCTGCACTGGATGAAAGAAATGGACTGGATCCTTGTCATGGAAAATGGTCAGATTGCTGAACAAGGAACTCATAAAGAATTGTCTGAACAAGACGGTGTCTACAGCAAATTTGCCCGTGCACAATGGGAAGGGATGGTGCTATGAATTACGTCAAAAGCTTCGTTACTCCATATATGAGTAAATATTGGAAGTTAATGTCAGTTACTGTTCTATTAGGCATTTGTGCGTCCTTGTCTGCGGCACTTCTTATTTTTGCATCGGGTTATTTAATATCTGCTGCTTCTGAACGTCCTGAAACGATATTACTTGTCTACGTCCCGATTGTATTGGTCCGTGCATTCGGCTTGTCACGCGCAGCTTTCAGTTATGCAGAAAGGATGACAGGTCACAACGCCGTGTTGAAAGTGTTGTCTGAAATGCGTGTACGGTTATACCGCGCATTGGAGCCGCAAGCGCTATTCATCCGCTCGCGTTTTAAGCGAGGGGATTTACTTGGTACACTGGCAGACGATATTGAACATTTACAAGATGTGTACATCCGTACGCTATTCCCGACGATTAGCGGCTTATTCATATTTGTGTTTGCAACTGTATCCGTCTCAGTGTTCGATTGGAAGTTCGGACTGTTCATCGGATTCTGTTTGAGTGTGATCGCTTTCGTCTATCCTATGTTGTCATTATTGATGATGAAAAAACACCAGCAGAAATCGAAACAGCAACATACAAAGCTGTATCATACACTTGGAGATGCCGTCTATGGGATCCGAGATTGGCTCATTAGCAGCAGAACTGTTGATTTTCTGAATAAGTTCAAGACAGAGCGCAATGTAAGTTATGAGACAGACAAAAAGCTTGCAAAGCGTGATCAGAATAGAACATTCCAACTGCATTTGATATCTGGACTCATTACCGTGATTGTAGGGGTTTGGGCAGGGATGCAAGCGATAGATGGAACCATTCTGCCAACCTATATTGCCGCGTTTACGCTCGTGACACTTCCAATCATCGAATCGCTGATCCCTATTTCACATGCTGTTGAACGAATTCCTGCCTATCAAGAATCGTTTGCTCGTATACAGCATACGGAAGATACAGCCCAGTCGGTTTTCACAACGACTGAAACAGTGGATGATGTGCCGACTACTGCAGATATCCAAGTTCAGAATGTTTCTTACGGGTATGAGTCGGAAAAAAGACAAGCGCTAAAACATGCAACTCTCGAAATTGAACAAGGGAAAAAAGTGGCGATTCTCGGTAAAAGTGGTGCAGGTAAATCGACGCTTGTTCAGCTTTTATTAGGTGCGTTGAAACCGGACGAAGGGGAGATACGGATTGCAGGCAGATCACCGGAACGATACGGCGAAAATATTCATCAAATCGTAAGTGTATTAAACCAAAAACCTTATTTATTTGGTACAACGATTGAAAATAATATTCGTCTCGGAAATCCCTCTGCAACAATGGAAGAAGTTGACCAAGTAATCCGTCAGGTCGGCTTAGAGGACTATCTCCGCAAACTTCCTGATGGACTTCAAACCCAAACGGAAGAAGCCGGACGTCGATTCTCCGGGGGGGAACGTCAACGCATTGCGTTAGCTCGTATATTGTTGAACCACACGCCAATTGTCATTGTCGATGAACCCGCAGTCGGATTGGATCCTGAAACAGAGCGTGATCTCATTCAGACGATGATGCAAAGTCTGGAAGGGAAAACAGTCATCTGGATCACTCATCACTTGATGGGGATGGAACTGATGGACCATATCGTGTTTTTGGAAGCCGGTGAACTATCGGATGCGGGAACGCACGAAGAACTTCTTGTGAGTTCTTCACGTTACCGGCGTCTTGTGGAATTGGATCGCGGTATGTGAGCCAGTTAAATCGAAGCGAAGCGTAATGGACCACTCGGAATAAATGGAAAAGGCTATGACAAATGTAGGTTGTCACTACATTTATCATAGTTTTTTCTCGTTTCTTGTTAACTACCTAGTCTTCTTGGAAAATGGAAATTACCATATTGGATACTTGTATCTCCTTTAATATTTGAAAGGAAATCGCTGTGTCGACATTGAAATAGTCGTTAACGCTGTTCATATTATCATGGCCAATCGTAAGGAATGTGCCTTTTTGCGCGTGAAGACAAGAACGAGAAAAGTGAAACTTCTCCATCTGATTTCTAAGGGATAGAGGAACTGCTGGACGATAATGCGGACAAAGCAAATCGATTTGGGAATGAACGGGCAGGGGAAATGGAGCTCATAGCGAAAATAGCTATCAATGCGGATGATAAAAAGGATTGCAATCCTTTTCGTAGAGGATGGAAAATAAAGGGCAGGTGGAGTTATCGAAGGAAAATGGTGCGGATCCGTTTCGAGGATACAATTATGTAAACTTGCTTCGCTGCACTGAGCTTTTGAACTTCTTTGACCAAACAAAAAACACTCCGCCATCAACGGAATGTTTAAAATGGCCAACCGAACAAATAACCGAATGTGATGCATATAATACCTGAAACTGTTGTGCCGAGTGATGAGAATAGCATATAGCGTTTTACGGCCATACCGCTCATGCCTGAAAAACAGCAGACGAAATGCCTCATTCCAGGAACGAAAAAGCCCAATGTCACAGTCCAGGATCCATAGCGGCCAAACCAGCGTTCAACTTTCAACACCCGTTTTTCGGACAGCCCGACCCATTTCCCGAACCGCTCAATGAGGGGACGTCCGACTTTTTTTCCAATAGCATATGTTACGAGCGTTCCGATGAACACACCAAGAATTACAATGCTCATTGCCCATACAAAATTGAGAAGCCCTGCAGAAGACAAGTATCCAATAAAGACAATGACGAATTCATCAGGCATAGGTAAACCGAAAATCCCGAGAGACAGAAAAAGAAAAACAGCAAAATACCCGTAATGGATAACAAATTCTTGCAAAACGCTCACTTATATCCCTCTTTTGTCAATTCTTTGATGAACTATCTTATGGAAGCCATCGACCAATCGTTTCTCCGACTTGTATTGCACCCGTTTTTTGGACTGTTGGAGAGAATGTAGAATCACCTGCAACGAACAACAGAATCGTTGAACCGAAAGAGAAATACCCGAAGTCATCCCCTTTTTTAGCTTCTTTGGAAGATGAGTATAACTGTACGGAGTTTACATTCAGTGCACCCACTTTGACAAGTGCTAATTTGTCGTAAGCTGTTGAAAGTTCAGTTATGAGACGGTAGTTCGTTTCAAATGGTCTGTCTCCATAAGTTAGTCCCATATTATTAACAGGATATGATTTTTTTCCAAGAGCGTAACGGTTAATGACTGTACCATCTGCAGGATAATGGAAATGATGATAATCTGCTGGAGACAGGTAGAATACAAAGTACCAACCGTTTTTATAATCAGATGCCCTCTTTTCATCCATGAATATTTCATTTATACTGTACGTATGACCTTTAATTGTAAATTGGTGTCCATCTTTCATACGCCCAAAAGAACTTAGATGTCCGTCGGAAGGAGAGATGAGAACTTCTGGTGCATTATCAAAAGGTCGCGCTCCGGACGTTAGCTTACGTGTGAAAAAAGATTGCAGGCTGTCATAGTGTGCTCTTGGATATTCCATGCTGGACTCATCTATTTTATAGGCACTAGAGTACATTTTAATGAGCGGTTTACTTAGCCGTGAAGCAGACAAATGCCGAAGTATACTAGAAGCAACCGGGTTTCCTGTCAATTCTACAAATGATTTTAAAAATTTCTTTTTCAATACAATCACCATCTTTATCTAATATATATTATTGGGAGGTTTGTTATGTTTTCGTTTCGATACATTGATTATACTAAAGTGAAGGCCCAATTGGCGAATGCCATCACTTTAGTGAACTTAAGTTTTGGGGTTATCGCCATAATACTGATTTCACGAGATTTGTCCCACATGAGTTTGGTATTCATTTTCCTGGCGGCGTTATTCGATCGTTTTGACGGAATGACGGCTCGTCATTTCCATACAGAATCCGCTTTTGGTAAAGAATTGGATTCTTTAAGTGATATTATATCGTTTGGGATCGCACCTGCAGTTCTGATCTACCATACTGCGTTATCTGATATGCTTTGGGTAGGAATTGCTGCCACAATTATTTATATCGCTTGCGGTGCTGTTCGTTTGGCACGATATAATGTGGAAGAATTCGATGGTGTATTCCGCGGCGTTCCGATTACTGCGGCAGGTGTCATTTTAACAGCGTTATATTTCGCGGTTCCATATGTTGCTGCACCTTATCTTGTCATTGCGATGCTCGTTCTTTCTTGGGCGATGGTCAGTAACTTTAAGATTTCTAAAGTATAACAGTCACCCCCTTTACTTAGCTACTTCGGTATAGTTGAGTAAAGGGGTTACTTTGTTGAAGAATAGCAGGATAAATGGTATAATTTAACTCATTATTGGAGGCGTACCCAAGAGGCTGAAGGGGGCTGACTCGAAATCAGCTAGGGCGTGCAAGCGCCGCGGGAGTTCAAATCTTCTCGCCTCCGCCATATATATTCCACTCCGTCTATGCGAATTTGCGAGACGGTTTTTTTCACCTCACATTTAGTATCGTCCCCATGTTCGTTCCATTCCGCTTACCAATCTGCTATTCTAAGAGTAGATAATTTCCCGAAAGGAGGATGCTCAATGATGCAACAAGCACTGGCCGTGCTCGCTGAAAAATTCGGATATACTTCATTCCGCACAGGTCAAGAGCAAGTGATCCAGCATGTGATGGATGGACAGGACGCGCTCTGTGTCATGCCGACAGGCGGAGGGAAATCGTTGTGCTATCAAGTACCAGCAATGTTATTCGAAGGAACGGTCCTCGTCATATCCCCACTCATTTCCCTTATGAAAGATCAGGTAGATGCACTTTGGCAGCTCGGGATTCCAGCAGCCTACATAAACAGCACGTTATCGTCCGAAGAGTATTTTGGAATACTTGAGAATGCGATTGCAGGGCATTATCGATTGCTTTACATTGCGCCTGAACGATTGGAGTCTGAATCATTTTTAAGAGAATTGAGCCGCATGAGCGTACCTATGATCGCCATCGATGAAGCGCACTGTATCTCGCAGTGGGGGCATGATTTCAGACCGAGCTATCGTAATATTAGCCGCGTTTTGAATTGCTTCCATGAAAAACCGGTACTGCTTGCCTTGACAGCTACGGCAACGCCTCATGTCCGTGAAGACATCCGTCTGCAGCTAGGTATACCTCAAGAGCAAACTGTGATGACAGGTTTTGAACGATCGAATTTGGTATTTACAGTCGTGAAGGGGCAAAACCGCGAAAAGTTCATCAAAGATTATGCTAGTAAAAACAAGGGCGAGGCGGGAATCATTTACGCAGCAACCCGTAAAGCTGTGGAGAGTATTTATGAATTATTGAAACGTGCTGGATTTGAGGCAGCCAAGTATCATGGTGGAATGTCGGATTCGGAACGTCATGAAGAGCAGGAACGCTTTTTGAACGATGAAGCGACAGTCATGGTGGCAACCAATGCATTTGGAATGGGAATCGATAAATCGAATATTCGATATGTAATCCATTACCAAATGCCGAAAAATATGGAAAGTTACTATCAGGAGGCGGGCCGAGCAGGTCGCGATGGGCTTGATAGTGAATGTGTGCTCCTGTTCGCCTCGCAAGATATTCAGACACAACGCTTTCTGATTGACCAATCCCCTGATTCCTCTAGAGTTCCGGCAGAACTTGAAAAATTACAAGGAATGATCGATTATTGCCATACAGAAAAATGTTTGCAGCAATACATAGTGACGTATTTCGGTGAACAAGACGCTCCGGTATGCGGGAGATGTGCGAATTGCACGGATACGCGTGAACAAATGGACGTTACACTCGAAGCTCAAAAGGTATTGTCATGTGTCATTCGCATGGGACAGCGTTTTGGGAAGACGATGATTGCTCAAGTGCTAACCGGTTCCCGCAATAAAAAATTGTTGGATTTTAAATTCGATCAGTTGACGACGTATGGGTTGTTGAAAGAGAAAAATGCGAAAGAAGTCTCCGATTTTATCGAATTTCTGATTTCGGCTAATTGTTTACAAGTTGAGAATGGCCAGTTTCCGACGATTCGAGTGGCAGAGCGTGGAAAAGAAGTCTTGCTTGGCAACGATAAGATCATGCGTAAAGGATCATTTGTCTCCAAAACACTGACAGAAGACGATCCGTTGTTCGAACAACTGAGACAACTGCGACGCCAACTCGCACAAGAGGCTGGAGTCCCACCATTCGTCGTATTCTCGGACAAGTCCTTGAAGGATATGGCGATGAAGAGGCCGGCAACGCCTGCTGAGTTTTTAGACGTTGTAGGTGTTGGACAAACGAAGCTTGAGATTTATGGAGAGGCGTTCATCGAGGAGATTCAGTCTTTTCAACTCCAGGAAATATGACGGTTTACTTACACAAAAATATACAAAACAAAAAACATACTCAATAAGTATGTTTTTTGTTTTGTTCTCTGTTATTCTTCGTGACTAACTTGCCATTCGATACCAAATTGGTCCTTAACTTTACCGTAGCATTTACTGAAAAAAGTCTCCTGTAACTCCATTGACACGTAACCACCTTGCTTGAGCTTTTCAAACGAGGAAGTCAGCTCCTCTTTATCATCACTTACGAATGCTAGGCTGACATTGTTTCCAACTACAACCGGTGATCCGGGAAATGTGTCTGAGAACATAATCACGTCATTTTTTATTGTAAGACGAGTATGCATAATGAGATTTTTCGCCTCTTCCGGTAACGGGTATTCGGGATTTTGTGGCGAGTCACCAAATGTCATGAACTCAGGTTTTTCAGTATTGAAAACGTCTGCATAAAATTCCACAGCTTGGCGGCAATCTCCGTTAAATGTTACATATACGTTAACCCCGATAGGAACCACTCCATTCTAATTGTATCAGACAAGTCTGTCCGTTTACCATATCATATCTTTTAGTTGAACGGTATTAGCAAGTAACAGGGATTACATCGACTCTTGGAACGAACTGTTTTATTGGACTGGTGCTGTCTGTTGTTTGAACAAGCCGTAAATGGTATAAGCTGCAACGATCAGCAAGACCACACCTGTAAAAGTGAAGGCACCTCTGAAATTCAAATTCAATGCGCCAATCGTGTACGATCCTGCCACGACTCCCATCGAGAAGAACGCATAGAAATAACCATAGGCTTTTCCGCGATAGGCGGCTTTCGAGGAATCGATTAGCAAGGAGTTGATGGATGGGAATAAAAACGCAAATCCGACCCCATACAGTGACATCGTTCCATATAGATTGAAAAGCTCGTCTGCCTGGCTTAACAGCAACATGCTGACGCCCATTAAAGAAATTCCGAAAGCCAGTGTAATCATAGGCCTCACTCGATCGAAAATCCGGTTGATCGGCAGTAAAAATACGAGGATCGCCACAATGCCGAACGTACTAAGCAGTGCACCGGTCGTTTTTGTATCAAAACCAAGTGCTTCCACCTTTAACGGAAGAATGAGTGCTAGGACACCCTGTGAGAACATAAGGAAGAAAGCGCCAGCAAAGGCACGTTGTATTCCAGGATGACGGAACATGGTTCCAACATGCTTTTGGGCAGACTTTTCTTGGGTTTTTTTCAACCGTTTAACAGAACGCAATAGCAGAAAAGCTAAAACAGCCAGGATTGCCATGATAACGCCGTTTATGAGCATGATGAGAGGTGTTCCTTTTGACGGGTCCCCGATTATGGAAGCGATGATACCGCTATATGCAGGACCTGCAATCGCAGCCATCCCGACAAATGCACCGGAAATTGCGACGCTTTTCCCGCGCTTATCAGGTTGAGCCCGATTGGCTAGGAAAGTAAATGCAGCAGGAATGATCAAACCATTCGTAAATCCGTGGACGAAACGGACCCCCACGAGCAGCCAAGCGACATGTACTGTGGAATAGAGCGCCAACGCCAGAGCGTTTGTCAAAAGCCCAATAAGTAAAATAATGAAAGGACCTCTTTTGTCCGTCACAAATCCCGAAATGACATTTCCAAAGACGTTTGCAAGGGAGTAGGTTCCGACAACTAATCCAGCTACAAAAGTGGAAGCGCCAAGAGAAAGCGCAAAGGGACTCATAATAGGTAACTGGGAAAACAAATCAAAAAATGAAAAGAAAACGATTAAATAAACAAAAAATCGCATACATACGCCTCGTTTCAGGAATTCAATAACCATTTATATTTTATCATGACAAGGTTTTAAATCAACGAACAAGAATAGTTGTTGACCAAAATGGAGGAATCGTGTGACGAAATTGTAGACTAGGAGAAATCAGAACAAAAAATAGCAATCTAACTAAAAAAACTGTAAAATAACGAATAGTCGAACATAATGGGGGAATGACACATGGAACCGAAGATTAAAATTGGAATTGCAGGATATGGCAACCTTGGAAAAGGGGTTGAGTATGCTATATCCCAGCAATCTGATATGGAGTTGGTTGGAATTTTTACAAGAAGAGATCCAAGTAGCGTCCACCCAGTTGGTGACAGTGTAGCTGTCTATCCGTTAACAGATGTTGAGAAGTATGTTGAGAACATAGACGTCATGATTCTATGCGGAGGTTCCCGTGCAGATTTGCCTGAACAAGGCCCTGCGCTTGCCAAGTTGTTTACGACTGTCGATAGTTTCGATACACATGCAAAAATACCTGAATATTTCGAGGCGCTCGATGAAGCGGCAAAGCCAGCGGGCACCACAGCGGTACTATCTGTAGGATGGGACCCAGGCTTATTTTCGTTGAATCGGCTATATGGTGAGTCTGTACTGACTGAAGGATCCACATACACATTCTGGGGGAAAGGGTTGAGCCAAGGCCACTCCGATGCGGTTCGGCGCATTGACGGTGTCAAGAGTGCAGTCCAATATACCGTACCTTCAGAAGAAGCGATTGTAAAAGTTCGAGCTGGTGAACAGCCCGAATTATCAACTAGAGAAAAGCATGTACGGGAATGCTTCGTCGTGTTAGAAGATGGCGCGGATGCAGCAGCTGTGGAAGAGACCATTGTCACGATGCCAGACTACTTTTCGGACTATGACACGACTGTTTCGTTCATCAGTGAAGAAGAAATGCAGCAGAACCACAGCGCAATGCCTCATGGCGGCTTTGTCATCCGCAGCGGTAAGACAGGCAATGGCACCAACCAGGTGATGGAATATTCACTGACGCTTGACAGCAATCCTGAGTTTACTTCAAGTGTCCTTACCGCTTATGCACGAGCTGCACACAAATTGAACAAATCCGGACAGTACGGTGCGAAAACGGTGTTCGACATTCCGACAGGTCTTTTATCACCTAAAAGTGCTGCACAACTTCGAAAAGAATTGTTGTAATAATGTACAGGTAACTTTGAAAACACGCCAACTTGTACTATACTAGGAACATATTTACTTAGGGGGTCGAAGGATTTGGTTATGATGGATGATACGCTGCACATGCTGAAAGAGTTGACGGATGCAAAAGGTACAGGTGGAAACGAGCGGGAACCGCGTGATGTCATGAAGCGTTATCTTGAACCATTTGCAGACGAAATTGACCAGGACGGACTCGGTTCACTCATTGCAAAACATACAGGCGACGCAGCAGGACCGAAAGTCATGGTTGCGGGTCACCTCGACGAAGTCGGATTCATGATTACACGAATTGACGATAAAGGGTTCCTGAGCTTCCAAACTATCGGCGGCTGGTGGTCACAAGTCATGCTTGCTCAACGCGTGACGATTGTAACGCGCAAAGGGGAATCCATCACAGGAATCATTGGCTCTAAACCACCACACATCCTTCCTGCTGAAGTACGCAAGAAGCCAGTGGACATAAAAGATATGTTCATCGATATCGGTGCTTCTTCTCGTGAGGAGGCGAAGGAGTGGGGCGTTTCGCCTGGAGACATGGTTGTTCCTTACTTTGAATTCACGGTCATGAACAATGAGAAATATTTGCTTGCGAAAGCTTGGGATAACAGGATCGGCTGTGCCATTGCAATCGATGTCATGAAAGAGTTGAACAAACAAGGTCACCCTAACACGCTCTACAGTGTCGGAGCTGTGCAAGAGGAAGTGGGTCTTCGCGGCGCTGGAACAGCAGCCAACAAAATCAAGCCGGATATCGGTATTGCAGTAGACGTCGGAATCGCTGGGGATACACCAGGGGTTAGCGCTAAAGAAGCAGCAGCAAAAATGGGGGATGGTCCCCAAATCATTCTCTATGATGCGTCAATGATCGCGCATAAGGGGTTACGTGACTTTGTTGTCGACACTGCGGAAGAAAACGGCATACCTTACCAATTCGATTCCATGTCAGGTGGTGGGACGGATGCCGGTTCGATCCACTTGAGCGGCAACGGCGTACCTTCTATCGCAATCACTGTTGCGACTCGCTACATCCATAGTCACGCCGCAATGCTGCACCGCGATGACTATGAAAATGCTGTTAAACTAATCGTGGAAGTCATTAAAAAGCTGGACCAAGAAACAGTCGATAAGATTATTTCTGAATAAATGAAGGAAGAGGCAGATCAGAACCTGGTCTGTCTCTTTTAATTTTCAATAAAGTATAAAAATACATTTGACTTTATAATTATTCATATTTATACTGTGAATAACCAATTTTATTCATGGAGGATGATAGTATGACAAGCGCATTCGAATTGAAATACATGGAGAAGCAACTGAAAGGGAAAGACTTTTTGGCAATCGAGGATTTTTCATCTGAAGAAATCGACTATCTGCTCGATCAGGCAGCGAAAATGAAAAAGGATTTTTTAGCAGGAGGAGCGAGTAAACCACTTGAAGGAAAAACTCTTGGAATGGTATTTGAAAAGAATTCGACACGTACCCGTATTTCGTTCGATGTGGGCATGTTCCAGCTAGGCGGGCATGCATTGATGATGAACCCGACAGAACTGCAAATCGGACGCGGGGAGTCGATTGCAGATACAGCGAAAGTGTTCTCCGAGTATCTGGATGGAGTCATGATTCGCGCGAACTCACATGAAATGGTGAAAGAGTTCGCAGACAATGCCTCCATCCCTGTCATTAACGGTCTCACGGATAAGGTACACCCGTGTCAGGCACTGGCGGACCTTCTGACAATCCAGGAAGTGAAAGGAAAGCTGACAGGCTTGAAACTCGTCTACATCGGAGACGGAAACAATGTTGCGCATTCTCTTCTGATGGCTGCTGCTAAAATGGGCATCCACACAGCAATCGCTACACCAGTCGGATACGAAATGGATGCGGACATCGCAAAATCTATCGAGAAAGCAGCGGAACAATCAGGTGTTACGATGACACAATTGACAGACCCGATCTCAGCTGCAAAAGAAGCAGACATTTTATATACAGACGTGTGGGTCAGTATGGGGGACGATGAGCAAACAGCACAGCGACTCTCCGACTTCGAAGGATTCGAAATCAATGACGAACTCACGAGCTACGCAAAATCAGATTATACGTTCATGCACTGTCTGCCCGCTCATCGCGGTCAAGAAGTTTCGGCATCAGTCATCGACGGAGACCAATCCGTCGTCTTCCAGCAAGCAGGAAACCGTATGCATGCGCAGAAAGCTTTACTAGCTGCTTTGTTATGACGACAAAAAAAGACTGGGAAGCGATTCAATTCGCATATCCCGGTCTTTTTTAGTTGGATTCACTGTGCAGCAAAGGCGTGCTCGAGCTCTCCTGTGATTTTCATCTTTTCCTGATCATCGGCGCGCTGCCATAACTTCTCGAAGAACACGCCTAAGCCAGGAAGCAGATGCTCTTCTCCTCGCGCGATTGCATCGTCGACAACTCCACGAATGTCTTGCGCTTTGTTATCGGTCATATTTGCCGTAATGGCATCTCTGATTTGAAAATTCATTCATCTGACCTCCTTTCAACGTACTTGAGTTAAGTATCGCCAAGAGAGCTTGTCTTTGATACACTGAAAAGAAAAAAAGGAAGTTATCCTACACTATGAAACGTATTGAATCCACCCAGAATGCACTTGTGAAACATTGGAAAAAACTTGTTGCAACAAAGAAAGAGCGCGAACGGTCCGAAGAATTCATCATAGAAGGGCACCATTTAGTCGAAGAAGCGTTGAAAGTTGAAGGTTCAGTGCTGCACATTATGTTCCGGGAAGACGTTGAAATTCCATTCGAATTGGAAGAGTCCTCAATCCAAATCATTGAAATGACAAAAGCAGTTGCTGCTGAAATCTCAGAAACAGAGCACCCACAAGGGATTTTTGCCCATTGCAAACAGCCGATACCTTCAGAGGATACCTATTCGGATTGGAAACGCCTTCTGTTCATCGACGCTGTCCAAGATCCCGGTAATATCGGTACGATGATCCGTACTGCTGATGCGGCTGGAATGGATGCAGTGATTCTCGGGAAAGGGTGTGCAGATCCCTTCAGTCCGAAAACAGTCCGTTCCGGGCAAGGTTCCCATTTTCACATTCCTATTGTCAAAGGTGACTTGAGCGAATGGATCGAACGCGCAAAACAAGGCGGCTTACAAGTGGTCGGTACCGGTTTGCAACAAGCGAAAGATCATTTCACTGTAGACCCGATGCCTGCGTTTGCACTTATAGTTGGGAACGAAGGTGCAGGTGTTTCGGACGAATACTTGGAACAAGCGGATGCGATCGTAAAGATTCCATTATACGGCAAGGCGGAATCATTGAACGTCGCAGTAGCAGCGGGTGTCCTGTTGTACACATACGCACGCAGATAAGTCAGTCAAGTATTGAAGTATGAAACGGATTCCGCTATACTGATGAGGTATAGAAGAGCACCAAAAAAACAAAAGTGTTGACCGGGAAGAGGAAACAGAACATTTGACGCTAGGGAGTCCATACCTTGACTGGAAGTATGGATGGTCGAAACTGTTGACGTTCACCCCGCGAGCTGCCTTCAGGACCAGCATAGAGCTGTAAAGATGAGCCGGCTACGGACCGTTATTCCGAAGTTGAGAGATCATGTGCACGACTGGCATGATAATCAGGGTGGTACCGCGAATTCGTCCTCGTCCCTTTTTTAGGGGACGAGTTTTTTATTTTGTTAAGCTTTTGTTTAGCAATGGGCTTGACTGACATTCATCAGTGAAAACAAAGCTATTTTGAAAGGAGAATGACAATGGAGCAGCAGCTGGAACAGTTGAAACAAGAAGCACTGCAGAAAATTGAAGCCGCCACGTCAGTGAAAGAGCTGAACGATGTGCGTGTTGCTTATCTAGGGAAGAAGGGGCCGATCACGGACCTTCTGAAAGGAATGGGGAAACTACCGGCAGAAGAACGCCCTAAAATGGGGGCACTCGTCAACGTCGTTCGTGAAACCGTTACAACTTCGCTAGAAGATAAAATGGAATTATTGGAACAACAAGCGGTGAATGAAAAACTGGAACAAGAAACAATCGACATTTCTTTGCCAGGAAGACCTGTCAAACTTGGCAACCATCATCCATTGACTCGCGTTGTTGAAGAAATCGAAGACTTCTTCATCAGCATGGGATATGAAGTCGCAGAAGGTCCCGAAGTGGAACAGGATTACTACAACTTTGAAGCATTGAACCTGCCAAAAGGTCACCCTGCACGCGATATGCAAGACTCGTTTTACATTACGGAAGATGTGTTGCTTCGTACGCATACGTCTCCTGTCCAAGCGCGCACGATGGCAGCTAAAAAGGGCGAGCCGATTAAAATCATCTGTCCGGGCAAAGTGTATCGCCGCGATAGTGATGACGCAACGCACTCCCACCAATTCACTCAAATCGAAGGTCTCGTAGTCGGAGAAGACATCCGGATGAGTGACTTGAAAGGAACTCTCGCATTATTTGCGAAAAAGATGTTCGGTGAAGAACGTGAAATTAGACTGCGCCCAAGTTTCTTCCCATTCACAGAGCCTTCTGTAGAAATGGATATTTCATGTTTCAAATGTGGCGGATCAGGCTGTAACGTATGTAAGAAAACTGGCTGGATTGAAATTCTTGGTGCGGGTATGGTACATCCGAATGTCCTCGAAATGGCTGGATATGATCCTGCTGTTTTCACTGGATTCGCATTCGGTATGGGACCGGAACGAATTGCCATGTTGAAGTATGGCGTCGAAGACATCCGCCATTTCTTTACGAACGATATGCGTTTCATTTCACAATTTAACCGCACAGAAGTGTAAGGAGGAGACCCCATGTACGTATCAACGAAATGGCTAGAAAACTATGTAGATACAAAAGGCATCGCACCTGCGGATCTTGCTGAAAAGATTACACGTGCGGGAATTGAAGTCGATACGATTATCGACCGTTCTGAAGGACTGACAAACATCGTTGTCGGACATGTTGAATCATGTGAAAAACATCCGGAAGCTGACAAATTGAATATTTGCCAAGTGAACATCGGCGAAGAAACCGTTCAAATCATTTGTGGTGCTCCGAACGTAGCGGCTGGTCAAAATATTATTGCTGCTCTCCCTGGCGCGAAATTGCCAGGAGGCATAAAGATCAAAAAAGCGAAACTCCGTGGCGAAGTATCTAACGGCATGATCTGTTCTCTTCAAGAACTCGGGATTGAAGGGAAAACTGTCGCTAAAGCTTATGCGGAAGGTATATATGTACTTCCAGCCGACGCTATACCAGGTACTGATGCACGTTCATTAGTCGGTTTGGATGATATCATTTTAGAACTCGATTTGACGCCAAATCGCGCGGACGCACTCAGTATGCTAGGAGTTGCCTATGAAGTCGGTGCGATTTTATCAGAAGATGTCAAGCTTCCAAAGATCGAATACACAGCTGCGAACGAAAAAGCAGAAGATGTATTGTCATTGAAAGTCGAAGCTAAGGAAGACAACCCGATGTACATTGCTAAAGTTGTGAAAAACGTCAAAGTTACTGAGTCACCGCTCTGGCTTCAAAACTATTTGATGGCTGCTGGCGTCCGTCCCCATAACAATGTGGTCGACATTACGAATTTCGTATTGCTTGAATATGGCCAACCGTTGCACGCTTTCGATTATGATCGTCTTGCAACGAAAGAAATCGTCGTTCGTCACGCTGTTGAAGGTGAAAAGATGACAACATTGGATGACATTGAACGTACATTGCATGCAGATCAGCTAGTGATTACCAATGGAAAAGAGCCAGTAGCACTTGCAGGTGTCATGGGCGGAGCGAATTCAGAGGTACACGATGGCACAACGACTGTAGTCATTGAGTCGGCTTATTTTGCCCCTGCTTCCGTGCGTAAAACTTCAAAAGACGTCGGTTTGCGCAGCGACGCAAGTACTCGTTTTGAAAAAGGAGTAGACCCGAATCGCGTAGCTGAAGCTGCAGAACGTGCGGCTCAGCTGATGGCAGATTTGGCTGGCGGTGAAGTCTTGGCCGGCTCTGTTCAATTCGATGAGTTGAACAAAGAATCCGTCCGCATTTTGTTGTCACCGGATTATGTGAACAAGCGTCTGGGAATGAAGATTCCGATGGACGAAATGGTTTCGATATTAGGTCGTCTCCAAATACCTGTAGAAGCGGCGAACGGTCAATTGATCGTTGACGCTCCTACACGCAGACAGGATTTGCGCATAAAAGAGGATTTGATCGAAGAAATAGCACGGCTTCATGGGTACGATGAGATCCCGATGACGTTGCCGATTGGCGAGAGTGTTCCAGGCGGGTTGAACAGCTTCCAGGAAAAACGACGTCTCGTACGCCGCTATCTCGAGAGTGCGGGGCTTTATCAGGGAATCACATATTCACTGACTTCGCGTGCGGAATCCCAAAGCTTTGCACTTGAGACGGCGCCGGTTACAGAACTGCTCATGCCAATGAGTGAGGATCGCAGTGTATTGCGCCAAAGCTTGCTTCCTCATTTGCTGGATGCAACGACGTATAACGTAGCGCGTCGCATAGACACGGTTGCGCTGTATGAGACAGGTTCGGTATTCCTTGGAACACAAGAAGATGGACTTCCAAAAGAAGTCGGTCACGTTGCAGCAGTGATCACCGGCAAATGGGTGGACCACGCATGGCAGCAGGAAACGAAGAAAGTCGACTTCTTTGTGATGAAGGGGATCGTAGAAGGGCTCATGGATACACTCGGCCTGACCGAGAAAGTGACCTATGCGAAAGCGACACACGACGGCTTGCATCCAGGCAGAACAGCAAATGTTCTATTGGATGGTAAGGTAGTCGGAATGCTCGGTCAATTGCATCCAACTGAACAGAAAAAACGTGATTTGAAAGAGACATATGTGATGGAGATGAACTTAGCGCTATTGCTGACGGAATCTGCTGAAGCACTTGTGTACGAGCAAGTTCCGCGCTATCCATCGATGTCACGTGATATCGCGCTCGTCGTTTCGAAAGATGTGGCGGCAGGAAGTTTGATGGAAATCATTCAAGAAGCAGGCGGCAAGCTGCTGAAAGATGTATCGGTATTCGACTTGTACGAAGGCGACAATGTCGAAGAAGGTACAAAATCACTCGCATTCTCATTAACCTATTTCGATGCGGAACGAACGTTGACAGACGAGGAAGTTGTCACTCGTCACGACAAAGTACTCACAGCACTAAAAGAAAAATCAGGCGCTGTCTTGCGCGCCTGATTACAGATGAAAACAGAGGGAGTACCGACAAAAGTCGGTACTCCCTCTGTTTTTTTGTGTGACAGCGCCCGTGTCTGTGGGGCACCCGCTCGTTTCGGGAGGGAACCCGCCCGTGTCTGCGAGGAACCCGCTCATTACCGTGAGATACCCGCCCGTTTCGCGAGAGAACCCGCTCATTACCGTGAGATACCCGCCCGTTCCGCGAGAGAACCTGCTCATTTCCGCGAAATACCCGCCCGTTTACTGTTGTTACAGCGGCCAGCAATCACACTTATTGCGTATTCGATGTCGCGACCAAACCATCTTTCCTTAATTCAAAAATAAAACTAGTCTACGGATATAACATCTTTATAGGTATTAAGGTAGATTACTTGAATCAGATCACACACTATAAGTTTAAAGTGAATTGTGTCAAAAACGTGATAATGCTATTTTCGACCAAAGTCTTCCTCTTCTCTGTATGAACCGATACACTTAAGAAAAAAAGGGGTGCCGCCGTTGATTTATAAACATCGAACAAAGCCAAGACTATTAAGTGGACTACTAGCTTTAGAGAAACGTCTTTCGCCAACACATGAAAAATACGATTACATCAAAAGTGAACTCTATAAAATACGTGCCGGGTACGGAGGTGAGCAAGAGTACGATCGTTACATGAAAGAAGTCCGGACTGACTATCCACACGCCATTCTCCACGATCTCTCCCTTCAGCATGAAGGCGTCCATTTTCAAATCGATTCGCTTTTCATTACACCAGATACCATCATCATTTCGGAAGTGAAAAACATCGCAGACAAAATCTTCATCAAAGCCAATCCAACACAATTTATGAAACAGCTACCTGACGGATCGCGGTTGCTATTTCGAAGCCCTATTGCAGAAGTGGAACGCAAAATTCAGTTTCTTGAACAATGGCTAGCTAGCCGCAATATAGTCGTTACTGTAAAGGGGCTCATTGTATTTGCATATAACAATGAAATGTTTATTGAAGAAAAGCCTTCTATGAAAGTGATTACAGCATATGAGGCACCTACTTATTTCCGTTCCTTGACCCCTCAAAACGAATCTTTAGAGAGTCGGGATATTGCTGAAATTGCAAAAACGTTAGCTCGCGGACATACAGAGTACAACCCATTTCCCATAACTGCTCGATATAAAATAGGGGAACGGGATATTCGGGGAGGGGTCTTTTGTTCAGAGTGTGAAATTCCAACAATTATGAGATGGTCTGAGTTGAGGTGGTATTGCTCGGTCTGCGGTGTACGTGAAATCGGGAGTCACCAAAGTGCGGTGATAGATTGGTTTATGCTTATGTCCAGTCCACTAACAAATCGAAAATTTTGCGAGTTTACAGGAATCACCAGTCGTCACACTGCTAAAAGAATGCTGGCACGCTCGGATATTCAAAAGCAAGGAAAAGGGCGGGGGAGTCGTTACACGTCATTGACATAGCTGATTGATGTTGGATGAAACACAAATGAAGATTTGTGCGCTTCGCTATGCGAGGCGCTTTTTTGTCCGTTGAGTCTGGTATTTTCGAGAACTGCCTGCATCTATTCCGCAGACAATACTTTCTCCAATTCATCACCATATACGGGATTTACTCTTTTTTTGATGCCAAACCAAGACTAATTGGTGGGAGCCGCTTCGTATTTAAGGAGAGAAAGTGGAGGAATCGAAATTATATGTGCAACCCGCCCGTTCCACAGCCGAACCCGCTCGTTTCCGCGATCAACCCGCCCGTTTCACGCCCGAACCCACTCGTTCCCGCGATCAACCCGCCCGTTCCACAGCTGAACCCGCTCGTTCCCGCAAGCAACCCGCCCGTTTCACGCCCGAACCCGCTCGTTTCCGCAAGCAACCCGCCCGTTCCCGCGCGCAACCATCTCCATTCCTCAAATCCTTTCATCCACGCTTTTTTGCAGCTATTACCGCAGCCTTCTTGGCATTTGCAAAATGCCACTTCGTTATGGAACGTAAAAATGGTTCGCCTTTTGCGAGGAGAATCGCTGCAGCGGTTTCGTCGACCTTCTTGCTGGCACCTTTTGGAAGTGTCCGTCCCGCCAATTCACTCAAACGGTCCATTTCATCTAAAAAGGCTACACGTGCGATAATCGATGCTGCTGCAACGGCGACATGCAATCCTTCCGCTTTTGTTGAAAACACTACATTCTCCCGCACAATCTCTTGTTCATTCTTCAAATGGTTGTAGTACACACCGCGCTCAGCAAATTGGTCTATCAAAATATAGTCTGGACGTTCCTCTTCCAATTTACGTAATACGTGGCGGATCGCCTGATTGTGCAGCAGCGCTTTGATTTTGCCTTGAGACCAGCCTTTTGCTTGCACGGTATTGTACTTCTCATTTTGTAATGTCAGGACACTATACGTCAGCACCGATTTCAAATCAGGGGCAATCGATCTCATATAGGGGTCCGTCAGCAACTTCGAGTCCTTTACACCAAGTTCAGTGACAAGAGGAATCTGTTCTGCACGTACATAACATGCGCAAACCGTCACAGGGCCAAAGAAATCTCCGGTCCCGGTTTCATCAGATCCGATCACGGAAAGCGTTGCAAGTCGATCGGGCAGGACAGTCCCTTTCGTCAGAGGCTTTTTACTCGAAGCACTCGAACCAGCACCCATTCCGGATTCCCATTTGGCGGCCTCCAGTTCAGCACCGCCACCTTGAAAAAGGACTTTTCCCGAACGATATGCAGTAATGGATGCATTCGCCGTTTTTGCAGCAAACACAACCCCAGGTGCATCCCGCTTCACTACATCACTCGCATAATAGGCTTTTAACGCAGTCAATTTTTCATCAGATAAGATTATTACAGAATTCACCACTCAAAATCATCCTTTCAAACCGTTCATTCCTAAGCGTTTTGTATAGTATACCGTGTCCGTAAGAAAGCACAAAAATAGTCAGCTGGCAATGACTATGTTCACAAAAAAACCTTTTTCATGGTATGATTAACTTCATAGTTTTTCAGCGGGAGGTTATGGCGGTGGAAGAAGAACAAAAAACACGGATCACCATCGATATATACGGTCAGACGTATACCATCATCGGGACCGACTCGTCTGCTCACGTCCGACAAGTGGCCACACTCGTGGACGACCGGATGCGTGAACTCAGTGCGCGTAATCCCTATTTGGATACGACGAAAGTTGCGGTGCTGACAGCTGTCAACAGTGTACATGACTATTTGAAGTTGCAAACTGAAAAAGAATTACTTGAAGAAGAATTGAAAAAACTGAAGGGCTGACGGCTGATCATGTTAGATATACTTATATTGTTTCTATTGGTTGGAGGACTTATTACAGGCTTTAGAAGAGGATTGCTTGTACAAGTCTTACATATGACAGGTTTTATCGTTTCATTTATTGTTGCATACGCGTATTACAAACAACTTGCGGATAAATTCGTGCTATGGATTCCCTATCCGGGAGTCACTGCAGAGTCTAAGTTGAGCTGGTCATTTGGACAGTTGGACTTGGATCAGACGTTTTATCGGTTATTAGCATTTATCCTGATTTTCTTTGTTGTTAAATTTCTACTGCAGCTTTTTGTATCGATGTTCGACTTCTTGAAACACTTGCCTGTACTTGGATTCATCTCGCGTTTCTTTGGCGCGGCACTGGGATTTGTGGAATTCTATATCATCATTCTGCTGCTCATCAGCTTCCTTGCGTTGCTGCCGATCGACTTAGTTCAAAAATTATTAGATTCCTCATTACTGTCGAAAACCATGTTCGAGCATACTCCAATCATTTCAGACAAAGTGAAGGAGTGGTGGTACGTTTACGCACAATAAGTTTGAACAGCTTCCCCCCGAGCGGCGGGAAGCTTTTGTTCAGTCAGGGAACGAATAGAACGAGGAGGTTTTGTTGATGAACAAAAAAGTGATCATACAAACATTGGAGAAAATTGCACTCTTTATGGAATTACTCGGGGAGAATCATTTCAAAGTCGGCGCTTTTCGTAAAGCAGCGAATGTCCTTGAAGTCGACCCGAGAAGTCTTGCTGAAATGGATGATATTTTGACTTTGAAAGGAATCGGGAAGGGGACAGGAGCGGTCATTCAGGATTTGATGGACAAAGGTGAGTCCGACCTACTGATGGAGCTTCAGGAAACCGTCCCTGCGGGAATGATTCCGCTACTTGAAATTCCCGGCCTAGGAGGTAAACGCATTGCGAAACTTCATGAAGCGCTCGGCATCGATTCGATCGAAGCCTTAAAAGAAGCGTGTGAAAAAAATAAAGTGAGCGCACTTCCTGGCTTCGGTAAGAAAACGGAAGAGAAGTTACTTCATGAAATCGAACAATTATCTGAACGGAAAACATCGTTCCCTCTCTGGCAAATGGTGAAGTTGGTTGCCCAAGTGGAGCCCGTGCTCGATGAAATCGAAGAAATCAGCAAGTATTCAATTGCAGGCAGTTATCGCAGAACGAAAGAGCAAAGTAGTGACATGGATTTCATCATCGTCACAGATACTCCTGCGATTGTCCGTGAGAAACTGTTGAAATTCCTCCCTGTCATAGAAACGATTGCAGCAGGGGATGCCAAGCTCTCCGTGACATTGGAATTGGAAGAAATCATAGATGTCGATTTCCGATTTGTCCCAGACGCACAATTTGCAAGTGCGCTGCATCATTTTACGGGCTCCAAAGATCACAATGTAAGAATGCGTCAGCTTGCTAAATCGCGCGGTGAAAAAATTAGTGAATATGGTGTCGAGCAAGAAGACGGAACGATTCTGACCTTCGAATCGGAAGAAGACTTCTTTGCTCACTTCGATCTCCCGTTCATCCAGCCGAATTTACGTCAAGACGGCCGGGAATTGGACCGTATTGACGAACTGGATGGCCTGGTCGCATTAAGTGACATCAGGGGCGACTTTCATATGCACACAACTGCATCTGACGGAGGCTATTCGATTCGTGAAATGGCAGATGCGTGCAGAGCGCGCGGATATAGCCATATGGTGATTACAGATCACTCTCACTATTTGAAAGTGGCGAATGGTCTAACTCCCGAGCGGCTCCTTGACCAATTGAAAGAAATCCGGGAAGTCAATGAAGACTATCCGGACATCGAAATATTCAGTGGCACGGAGATGGATATCTTGCCGGACGGAACACTCGATTTTGAGGATGAAGTACTCGCTCAGCTCGATTTTGTGATCGCTTCCATCCATTCAAGTTTCAACCAACCTCAAGAACAGATCATGGAACGCTTACATTCGGCTATGAAAAACCCCTATGTCGATTTGATAGCGCATCCGACGGGCCGTCTGATCGGAAAAAGGGATGGCTACGACCCGGATGTGCCGCAACTTATAGAATGGGCAGCGAAATACGATAAAATCCTTGAATTGAACGCGAGCCCGCATCGGCTCGATCTGGACAAGGAATACTTGGAGATGGCACAAAAGGCAGGCGTTAGGATTTCGATCAATACGGATGCCCATGCGACAGAGCAATTGGAGCTCATGGCTATAGGAGTAGAATATGCACAAAAAGCATGGTTGAAAAAAGAAACTGTCGTCAATACCTGGTCATTGGACCGGTTCAAACAGGAAATTGTCGATAAGTGAAAGGAAGGGATCCGAAGTGGATTCACGCGTATTAAGAACATTAGAGTTTGACAAAGTCCTTGCACTAGCAGCACAACAGTGTACGTTTCCTGCCGGACGCGCAGAAATGGAAAAGTTGAGACCGAATACCGACTTCGAAACGGTGAAACGCCTATTAGAAGAAACAGATGAAGGTCTTGCTATTTTACGGGTGCGAGGCAACGTTCCGATGGGGGGGATCACAGACATTAGACCCCATGCGAGGCGTGCTCAAATCGGGGGCGTCCTAAGTGCCCAAGAATTGATGGAAACTGCATCCACGATTCGCGCTAGCCGTATTTTCCGACAATTCATAGAAGCTGTCGTAGCAGACGAGGAAGTGGAAATACCCAATTTCCTCGCCATCAAAGACACAATGCCGATTGTTACAGGACTAGAACATGAAATTAATAGTGCCGTGGATGAGAATGGACGAGTACTCGATAGTGCCTCCAGTGCATTGCGGTCGGTCCGTCAGGGGTTGCGCATTCAAGAAAGTCGTGTACGGGATAGATTGGAAAGCATCATCCGAGGGAAAAACGCGGCTAAAATGTTGTCCGACAGCATCGTCACAATTCGGAATGACCGATTTGTCATTCCTGTAAAATCCGAGTACCGCAGTCATTATGGCGGTGTCATCCATGATTCGTCCTCATCAGGCCAAACGGTATACATCGAACCGGATGCAGTCGTACAAGCGAACAACGAAATCCGGACGTTGAAATCCCGTGAAAAAGAAGAAATCGAAAAGATTCTTCGCGAACTTTCAGCTATTGTGCAAGAACACGCACATGAATTGTTCATCTTAGTCGACCAGCTAGTGAAAGTCGACGTTATTTTAGCAAAAGCGAAATACGGTATGGTAAATAAATGTACTAAACCGACAGTTAACCAGGATGGCTATATGCGGCTCTCAAAAGCGCGTCATCCCCTCTTACCTATTGACGAAGCTGTTGCCAATACGATTGAATTCGGAAAAGAGATCACGACGATTGTCATCACTGGACCGAATACAGGGGGAAAGACAGTCACATTGAAAACTGTAGGACTGTGCACGCTGATGGCGCAAGCAGGCCTGCCCATTCCAGTGTTGGATGGTTCGGAAATTGCTGTCTTCGGGTCCGTATTTGCTGATATAGGGGATGAGCAATCCATCGAACAGAGTCTCAGTACGTTTTCATCCCACATGGTCAATATCGTGGATATTCTGAAAAACTTCGATCACGACTCGCTCATCATTTTCGATGAACTTGGTTCAGGGACGGATCCACAAGAAGGTGCAGCACTCGCCATTTCCATTTTGGATGAAGTTCATGGAACAGGTGCGCGCGTCATGGCGACCACTCACTATCCAGAACTGAAAGCTTATAGTTATAACCGAAGCGGGGTCGCAAATGCGAGCGTAGAATTCAATGTCGATACATTAAGTCCGACGTACCGCTTGTTAATCGGCGTTCCGGGTCGAAGTAATGCATTTGAAATTTCAAAACGTCTTGGTCTTGGAGACCATTTGATCGAGCGGGCCAAAACGTTCACTGGAACGGATAGAGGGGAAGTCGACTCCATGATTGCTTCCTTGGAATCGAGCCGTGTCCAATCCGAGAAAGATGCAGAGCGCACGCATGATTTACTTCTGGAAACGGAAGTTTTGAAAAAAGAGCTTGCTGAAAAACTGGCTGAAAACGAAGAGATGCAAGCCCGAATAACTGAAAAAGCGAAAGAAAAAGCCAAGAAGATCGTTGAAGAGGCAAGGCTCGAGTCGGAAGCGATCATTTCGGATTTACGGGCGCTTCGCATGACGGCCGGTGCATCCGTGAAAGAACACGAACTTATTGAAGCACGAAAGCGACTTGAAAATGCTTCTCCAAAAGAAGCGAAAAAGAAAGCGCTGAAAGCAAAAGCAGCGCCACGTCCGTTGCAAGTCGGTGATGAAGTCAAAGTATTGAGCTATGGTCAAAAAGGAACACTCATTGACAAAGTCTCCGATACTGAATGGGTTGTTCAAATCGGTATTTTGAAGATGAAATTGGAAGAATCGGGTCTTGAATTTGTGAAACCTGAAAAAGAAAAGAAACTCGTGGCCTCCACTGCTATTCGCGGCCGGGATCAGCATGTGAAACTCGAACTCGATCTCCGCGGAGAACGTTACGAGGACGCACTTCGCAGAACGGAGAAGTACTTGGACGATGCTTTATTGTCCAACTATCATCAAGTTTCCATCATTCACGGAAAAGGGACAGGTGCCCTTCGTCAAGGAATCCAAACGTATCTTAAAAAGCATTCCCGTGTAAAAAATTTCCGATTCGGAGATGCAGGTGAAGGTGGGCTTGGCGTCACAGTTGTTGAGTTGAAATAATTCTATTCGTGAAAAGTGAAACCAATTCGAGGCTCACCCGTACACGTTAGCATATCACCGGAAAGGGGCCAGCGAACTATGTCAAACACTGAATTTTGGAGTCATCCTCTAGTAGAAACAGCCGGTTATTTCAGCACCGTAGTTCTCTGTCTCATCGTTTCAATGGTCATTTTTGAAATCGTGACAAAATACCGGTGTTGGCATGAAATAAAAAAAGGGAATCTATCTGTCGCTTTTGCAACGGGTGGTAAAATATTCGGTGTAGCGAATATTTTTAGATATTCAATTGAGCAGCACAACACACTTCCTCAAATGATAGGATGGGGACTGTTCGGATTTACATTGCTCATTTTCGCTTACGTGTTGTTTGAATTTTTAACACCGATGTTCAATGTGGATGAAGAAATTGAAAAGGATAATCGTTCAGTAGGATTTATCTCTATGACTATTTCTGTCGGGCTATCCTTTGTCATTGGTGCAAGCATTTCATAAGAGTACATTTGGCAGGAGACGATTATGCAATGGAAAAGCTATCAAAAATACTACTCGCTTTGTGCGTATTATTTATCGCCATTGGTATTTGGTGGATGGTTAAACAAACCCCGTAACTAATATAGTTATGGGGTTTGTTTCCTTTCTTTACATTGTAAACGCATTCATTATTCGTTATACTTAGTAAAGAAAGAATATTCTATGAATATACTAGTGAAAAGGAGGCTGTTCCATGACAAACAAACCATGGCTTTCCCAGTACCCGCCTGAAATTCCTGCGGTTATTGACTATGCTCCCATTCCGCTTCAAGACTTTTTAACACGTTCTGCAGCCAAGTACCCTAAAAAGAATGCGATCCATTTTCTTGGAAAAGATACAACGTTCGAAGAGTTTTACGAATCTGCACTCAAGTTCGCCAACTATTTACGGAAACTCGGAATTGAAAAAGGGGACCGAGTAGCGATCATGCTGCCGAATTGTCCGCAGAACGCCATTGCCTATTATGGAATTTTATATGCAGGCGGTATAGTGGTTCAAACGAATCCACTCTATAAAGAGCGGGAAATCTCGTATCTCATGTCAGACTCAGGCGCCAAAGCAATTATAACTCTCGATTTACTATTCCCTAGAGTGTCCTCGATTTTAAAAGAGACTCAGCTCGAAAATATTATCGTGACGAGCATCAAAGACTACTTGCCTTTCCCGAAAAATATCTTGTATCCTTTTGTCCAAAAGAAGGAGAATGGCATTGTCGTGAAAGTGGAACACCGCGGTATCCATCATCTCTATACGGAAATTATGAAGTCTACGCGACCGGAATCGATTCCACTTGAATTCGACTTTGAAAAAGATATCGCATTACTCCAATACACAGGCGGTACGACGGGTCCTCCGAAAGGTGTTATGCTCACGCATAAGAATCTGATTGCAAATGCTGAAATGTGTAAAGCGTGGTTGTATAAATCCAAAGAGGGCGATGAAGTCGCAATGGGAATCCTGCCGTTCTTCCACGTCTATGGAATGACAACTGTACTGATCTTCTCGGTCATGTGCGGAAACAAGATGGTCCTGATCCCTAAATTCGATTTCAAAACGGCGTTAAAAGAAATCGATAAACAAAAGCCGACGTTGTTTCCTGGTGCTCCTACAATCTATATCGGGTTACTCAACCATCCGGAGATTGCTAAATACGATCTGTCATCCATTAAAGCATGCTTGAGCGGTTCAGCCGCACTCCCAGTGGATGTACAAGAGAAATTTGAAAAAGTGACAGGCGGAAAACTGGTCGAAGGGTATGGGTTAACGGAAACTTCTCCAGTCGCGATGGCGAACTTTGTGTGGGAAGGTCAGCGTAAGCGCGGATCGATTGGTGTCCCTTGGCCGAACACAGATGCAGCGATTCTGCCTCCCGACTCAGCAGAACCTATGAAGCCAGGAGAAATTGGCGAGATTGCGATTCAGGGTCCTCAGGTGATGACGGGGTATTGGAATAGACCTGAAGAAACAAAAGAAACTTTCCGCGAAGGCTGGTTTCTAACGGGCGACCTTGGTTACATGGATGAAGATGGATTCTTCTATGTCGTGGATCGTAAAAAAGATATGATCATTGCGAGTGGTTTTAATATTTCTCCAAGGGAAATTGAAGAGGTGCTGTACGAAAACGAGGCGATCCAAGAATGTGTGGTCGCGGGCGTTCCAGATCAATACCGTGGAGAAACGGTGAAAGCGTATATTGTATTAAAAGAAGGATATTCATTAACCGAGGAAGAATTGGATACCTATTGCCGAAAGAATATCGCTTCATTCAAAATACCCCGTATTTATGAATTCAGGGATGAGCTCCCTAAAACGGCTGTTGGGAAGATTTTACGAAGAGCCTTAGTGGATGAAGAGAGAAAGAAAGTGGAGCAGCAGCTCACATCCTAACTAAAATGCTTGACTAATAACTGAATAGATATTATTATGAAAATATGAATGAACCATCATTCATATTTTCTTTTTTATGGTGGTGAGAGAAACTGAAGCGTGAAAAACCGAAATATAAAAAAATAGTGGATGCTGCTGTGTCAATTATTGCGCAGAATGGCTACCATCAAGCACAAGTATCAAAGATTGCGAAAGAAGCAGGAGTCGCAGACGGCACCATTTACTTGTACTTCAAAAACAAAGAAGACATCCTCATCTCGGTTTTCCAAGAGAAGATGGCGGTTTTTGCAGATTACGTAAAAGAAATTCTGGAAATGGATTTACCGGCATCCGATAAGCTTTATAAAATGATCGAAAACCATTTTAAAGTGCTGCACGACGATCGCAACCTAGCCATTGTGACGCAGTTGGAACTGCGTCAATCCAGCAAAGAACTCAGGTTCCGCATTAACGAAGTCTTAAAGGAATACTTAACATTGTTGGATGCTTTGTTGCGCGAAGGAATCGAAAGCGGTGAATTCTCATCGGATCTCGATATCCGGCTTGCCAGACAAATGGTATTTGGCACCATCGACGAAACCACAACATCCTGGGTCATGAACGACCAAAAATACGACTTACTCGAACTAGCACCGAGAGTGCATAAATTACTACTCTCTGGTATGAAAGGGTAACTGATTTATCTTTAAGATAGAAGATTACTGTTTTGCTATAAAGAATCCGTTGATTGTAAGGAAAGATGGCGACTCCGGATGGATAAGCGAAAATCGGAGGCCCTGGTGAAGGGAAGCGTTAGGAGTGCCGGTTAGACTGCCATAATTTCTGTAAAGACCTCAGAAATTATGGCTAATCGAACTCTTCGTGGTTCGATCGGCTGCGATCAAGCCCCTTGGAAAGCCTTGATCTCCGTTACAATCAACCGAGTTCATCACCTATATTTAAACTAAATTGTCGCAACAAAGTGGAAAATCTTTATTTTTAAGAAACTAGTATGCTATCATTGAAGGCGCTTCCATTTTACAAATTATCATAGCAAACCGTACTGAAAAAGGATGGGATGACATGGAATTTTTGAAAGTATCTATTGACCAGGGGGTTGCCGTCGCAACAATCAACCGCCCTCCTGCGAACGCGCTCTCAAGAGCACTCATTCTGGAAGTCGGTGACTTACTGGAACAACTGAAGGACCTCGTAGAAGTACGAGTCATCGTCCTTCACGGAGAAGGTAAATTCTTCTCGGCTGGAGCTGACATTAAAGAATTCACAACGGTCAATTCAGGAGCGGAGTTTTCAAAACTATCTGCAGATGGTCAACGCATCTTCGAACAGGTGGAAACCTACCACAAGCCAGTGATTGCAGCCATCCATGGCGCAGCATTAGGCGGGGGCCTCGAACTTGCGATGGCTTGTCACATGCGCTTTGTAACGGAAAACGCAAAACTCGGTCTGCCGGAGTTACAGCTCGGTCTCATTCCGGGATTCGCTGGTACACAGAGACTTCCGGGTTACGTAGGGAAAGCCAAAGCGGCTGAAATGTTGCTGACGAGTGATCCGATTACGGGACTTGAAGCTGTGAAATGGGGACTTGCGAACCGAGTCTTTGCTGAAGACGTGCTGCTTTCGGAAACGATGGCGATTGCACACAAAATTGCAAAGAAAAGCCCTGTAGCAATGAAAGCTGCATTGGCGATGCTTCAATTCACTAAGGACGATTCCTATCACAAGGGCGTCGAGGCAGAAGCGAATTCGTTTGGTGAAGTATTTGTATCAGAAGATGCCAAAGAAGGTATTCAAGCATTTATTGAAAAGCGTGAACCTAAATTTAATGGACGATAATACGTCAAGGAGGTCTGCATTATGAACATTTATGCTTTAGTAAAACGTACATTTGACACAGAGGAAAAGATTGTTGTAAAAAATGGTGCCATTCAAGAAGATGGTGCAGAATTCATCATCAACCCTTACGACGAGTATGCTGTTGAAGAAGCGATTCAAGTCCGGGATGAACATGGCGGCGAAGTAACTGTTCTATCACTCGGAGGAGAAGATGCGGAAAAGCAACTCCGTACTGCACTTGCAATGGGCGCTGACAAAGCGGTATTGATCAACACGGAAGATGATTTGGATGAGATGGACGAATTCTCAGCAGCTAAAATCATCTCTGAATACTTGCAAGATAAAGATGCTGACTTGATCATCGCTGGAAACGTTGCAATAGATGGTGGATCTGGTCAACTCGGGCCGCGTGTAGCGGAACTTCTCGGCATTAACTACGTAACAACAATTACTGATTTGAAAATTGACGGGACATCCGCAACACTTGTGCGTGACGTGGAAGGGGATTCGGAAACGATTGAAACGTCCCTGCCGCTTCTCGTAACAGCTCAACAAGGATTGAACGAGCCCCGTTACCCATCCCTACCAGGAATCATGAAAGCAAAGAAAAAGCCTCTTGAAGAATTGGAATTGGATGATCTGGACCTGGATGAAGACGATGTCGAAGCGAAGACGAAGACAGTCGATATCTTCATGCCGCCTGAAAAGGCAGCGGGACGCATTCTTGAAGGCGACATCTCGGATCAGGTGAGTGAATTGGTGAATCTATTGAACAAAGAAGCGAAAGTCATTTAATACCGGCAATTTAAACCGTTCTAGGAGGGACTCACTATGTCTAAAAATGTATTAGTACTTGGCGAAGCTCGTGAAGGCGAACTGCGTAACGTCTCATTTGAAACGATTGCTGCAGCGAAAACAATTTCAGGAGGCGGAACAGTTACAGCTGTTCTCCTTGGAGACTCTGTTGAAAATCTAGCTCAAGAGATGGTTCAATATGGTGCAGATCGCGTTGTTACCGTTGAACATCCACACTTGAAGCAATATACGTCAGATGGGTACAGCCAAGCGTTCATGGCAGTCTATGAGCAGGAGAAGCCGGACGCAATTGTGTTAGGCCATACGGCAATGGGGAAAGACCTTTCTCCGAAACTTGCAAGTAAATTGAGCTCCGGGCTTATTTCAGATGTGACGAAGATTGAAGGAGAAGGCGATGCAGCTGAATTCATCCGTCCGATCTATTCAGGTAAAGCATTTGAAAAAGTACAAAGTAAGGGTGGACTTCTATTCATCACCATCCGTCCAAATAACATTGAGCCTCTTGCAAAAGACGAGGGCCGTACAGGCGACGTCTCATCGTTGTCAGTGGATATTACAAACCTTCGTTCGGTCATTGCAAACGTTGTTCGTAAATCGACTGAAGGTGTAGATTTGTCTGAAGCGAAAGTGATCATTGCTGGCGGACGCGGCGTGAAGAGTGAAGACGGGTTCAAACCGCTTGAGGAACTGGCGCAATTACTAGGAGGTGCTGTTGGCGCTTCACGTGGTGCGTGTGACGCGGATTACTGTGATTACTCCTTGCAAATCGGTCAAACAGGTAAAGTTGTTACACCTGATTTGTACATTGCAGTTGGAATCTCAGGTGCCATCCAGCACATGGCAGGAATGTCCAACTCAAAAGTAATCGTTGCCATTAACAAAGATCCCGAAGCGAACATCTTCAAAGTAGCGGACTATGGTATCGTAGGCGACCTATTTGAAGTCGTGCCAATGATGATTGAAGAAGTTAAGAAACTAAAAGGTTCACCTGCAGTTTAATCCGAAGGTCTTGAAAGAGCGGAAGTGGTTCCTTCACTCCCGCTCTTTCCTATTGGAAGATGTGGCAGCGTTTAGAACGCAGCAGGCAGATATTTCGCCTGTTCATCAGCTGCATGATATAATGACTTCATAGTTGTTACCTATAAAGGAGGACTTACCCAATGGCTATTTTAAATGCAACAGATGCAGATTTCACAGAAAAAACTAATGATGGTGTAGTACTTGTTGATTTTTGGGCACCATGGTGCGGACCTTGTAAGATGATTGCTCCAGTTCTTGAAGAATTGGATGGCGAAATCGAAGGAAAAGCAAAAATCGTTAAAGTGAACGTGGACGATAACCAAGAAACAGCAAGCAAATTCGGCATTATGTCAATCCCGACTTTGCTCGTTATGAAAAACGGCGAAACAGTTGATAAAGTGGTTGGCTTCCGTCCGAAAGAAGAGCTCGCTAAATTGGTTGAGCAACACGCATAAGTTTACTATCTCAAACCGGGTCCCTTTTCTAGAGGAACCCGGTTTTTTTGGCAGGTGATCCCAGATGAATGAATTAATCCAAAATAAGCTAGCAATCCTTCCAGACATGCCAGGATGTTATATGATGAAAGACCGCCAGGGGACCGTGATTTATGTAGGCAAAGCGAAAATCTTGAAAAACCGCGTCCGCAGTTATTTCACAGGTTCCCATGACGCGAAAACACAAAGGCTTGTGACGGAAATCGAGGACTTTGAAACGATTATCACCTCCTCGGATATTGAAGCGTTGATTCTCGAGTTGAATCTGATCAAACAGTATGATCCGAAGTACAATATCATGTTGAAGGATGACAAGACCTATCCATATTTGAAGCTCACTGCAGAACGGCATCCGAAACTGATCGTCACACGTATCGTGAAGAAAGATAAGGGCCGGTATTTTGGCCCCTATCCGAATGTCACGGCTGCAACAGAAACGAAGAAGCTGTTGGATCGCTTGTATCCATACAGGAAATGTCATACATTACCGGACCGCGTTTGTCTGTATTACCACCTCGGTCAATGTTTAGCACCTTGTGTCCACGATGTGCCTAAAGAGACGTATAAAGAAATGACAGACGATATCGCACGGTTTTTGAATGGCGGCTATAAGAACATGAAAAAAGAGCTCACCCAAAAGATGAATGATGCTGCGGAAAACCTCGAGTTTGAGCGAGCCACTGAATATCGGGACCAGATCTCCAGTATTGAAACTGTTATGGAAAAACAGACGATGACGATGCATGATTTCAGGGATCGCGATATATTTGGCTATGCTGTTGAAAAAGGCTGGATGTGTGTTCAGGTGTTCTTCGTGCGCCAAGGTAAACTCATCGAACGTGACGTGTCTCTGTTCCCTGTGTACCGAGACCCGGAAGAGGAACTATTGACTTTCATCGGTCAGTTTTACAGTAAGCTTTCGCACATCAAACCGAGTGAAATATTGCTGCCACCTGGAATTGACCAGGAACTCGTCAAACAACTGTTGGAAGTGAATGTCTATATTCCGCAAAGAGGCAAGAAAAAAGATTTGGTTCAGCTTGCAAATAAAAACGCATCCATTTCTTTAAGACAAAAATTCCAGCTGATCGATCGGCAAGAAGAGCGGACAATCGGAGCGTGTGAGGAATTAAGCGATGCATTGAATATCTCAATTCCGTTACGGATTGAAGCGTTCGACAACTCCCATACACATGGTGTAGAACCCGTTTCTGCAATGGTTTCATTCGTCGATGGCAAACCGAATCGAAAAGATTACCGGAAATATAAGACGAAAACAGCGGCAGCTCACGACGATTATGGCGCTATGCGCGAAGTCATACGCCGACGCTATACACGGGTCTTGAAAGATAATCTGCCATTACCTGATTTGATCGTTATCGATGGGGGGAAAGGTCAGATGGGGATTGCGCGGGAAATAGTGGAGGATGAACTCGGGTTATCCATACCGATTGCGGGACTTGCGAAGGATGATAAGCACCAAACTGCCCAGTTGCTATATGGATCGCCACCTGAGCTCATTCCGTTGAAGCGTTCGAGTGAAGCCTTCTATCTGCTCCAACGGATTCAGGATGAAGTCCACCGATTCGCAATCACGTTCCACAGGCAGCGTCGTGACACAGGCTCGCTCGTATCCGCTCTCGACGGTCTTCCAGGAGTGGGACCGAAGCGCAAACAGAGATTGCTGAAACATTTCGGTTCTGTGAAAAAAATTAAAGTGGCTACGGAAGAGCAGCTTATCGAAGCGGGGCTTCCTAAAACAGTCGCTGAGTCGGTAGCTGAATATTTCGCTGAAAAAAATAAGTCTTCAGAGCGAACGAAAGAGTAAAAGAACGGGCACCAGCCCGTTCTTTTCCATGAAATGCACAGGATTGTTTCTATTATAGTGGGGTCACGTAGGACATGTGATCATAAAGCGTGGAAAGTGCTCATAAAAACGTTGAACTGCTCATAAAACATAAAAAGTGCTCTTAAACTTGGAAAAGTGCTCATAAATCCTGAAATCCGCTCATAAATCATAAAACTTGCTCATAAACCGCGAAAAGTGATCATAACAACCTGAATAGGCATTTTAGCGGGGCAACTAATTTGAATTTCATATATTCCGATCGTGTAAATTTGCACATGATCATTCAGAACGAGGTACTGTAATCGTGCTTCACCATGCGTAACGATTGTATGAAAAAGAGAATAATATTCCATCGGTCAGGCGACGACAACTATCTCTACAAAAAGCTGGAGTATGAGTAATCACTCACACTCCAGCTTAAAAACTCATTTATCAATCGTATAGGTTTCATCCCAACGTACTTGTAAGACGATCTGACCGGTTTTTTCATCCCGCGCGCCGTAACATTCTGTCAAGCAGCCGTTGGCAATTTGAAATTGCTCGGCAATGAATCCGGATTCCAAGTGATAGGAATCCTTCGTAGCAGGTGATGTGTTGCGTCCGGATAATTCATAATCGGCTTCTTCCTTGCCGGAATTCGCTAGACTCAACTCGCCCCAGCCGGCTTCCTTGAAAAAATCGGGAATTTCATTGACGGAAAAGACAGGGAACTTACGGGCAATCTCTTTTCCCGCCCAGTAAAGAATGTCATCTTCATGTTTCCCGAGAATGCCAGGTAATACATGGTCCCTTAGTAGTTCGTAGCCGAATCGTGTCGGCCCTGCAGTAGATTCGTGTGCCAAAACGCTAGCATCCCTTTCGTGTCTATCAAATTACCTCTCTTGGTATGTCAGTAGATTTGCAACTAAAAGGACAATCAGACAAGCGCGTCACCTTGACCTTCCCAATATGGAGGAGTACAATGTACATGTTATTATATTGTAACATGAAGAGACGGACCGTCAAACATTCGCTTGTCGTTTTATCAGGTAGAAAAAGACATCCGGCTCATAAATAAGGGAGGGTACATCACTTGGTGAGAGAATCAGAGTTTTACTGGCGCCGCCTACATTCGTTGCTTGGAATTATTCCAATTGGTTTGTTTGTGACGCAACACTTGATCATCAACCATTTTGCAACAAGAGGTGCTGAATCATTTAACACAGCGGCGCACTTTATTGAAAACCTGCCGTTCATTTATTTCCTGGAATGGTTCGTCATCTACATACCGCTCATGTTCCACGCATTTTACGGAGTGTATCTTGCATTTACTTCGAAAAACAATGTGCAACGTTATGGGACATTCCGTAATTGGATGTTCATGTTGCAGCGTGTGACTGGAGTATTCCTTGTCATCTTCATTGCATGGCACATTTACGAAACGCGTATCCAGAAGCTATTTGGTGCGGAAGTGAATTTCGATATGATGGCGGAGATCTTCTCTAATCCATTAATGATCGTCTTCTACGCACTCGGTATTCTTGCGGCTACTTTCCACTTGGCGAACGGCGTTTGGTCATTCCTAGTTACTTGGGGATTGGCACAATCACCACGCTCACAAACAATTGTTACGTATGTTACACTAGCAATTTTCGTTATTCTATCTGTAATCGGAATGCGCGCACTATTCGCATTTGCTTAAGAAATACTACGTTATTATGTAAACTTTGAGGAGTGAAACAATAATGTCAAAAGGTAGAGTGATTGTCGTTGGAGGCGGTCTAGCAGGCCTCATGGCGACCATCAAGGCATCAGAAGAAGGCGTAGGAGTAGATTTGTTTTCCCTCGTTCCTGTAAAACGTTCTCACTCCGTTTGTGCTCAAGGCGGTATTAATGGCGCCGTGAACACAAAGGGTGAAGGCGATTCCCCTATGATCCACTTTGATGATACGATTTACGGAGGCGACTTCCTAGCGAACCAGCCGCCTGTAAAAGCGATGGCTGAAGCAGCACCAGGAATCATCCACTTGCTTGACCGTATGGGCGTTATGTTCAACCGTACACCGGAAGGTCTCTTGGACTTCCGTCGTTTCGGCGGCACGATGCATCACCGTACGGCTTATGCAGGCGCAACGACTGGTCAGCAGCTTCTATACGCATTGGACGAGCAAGTCCGTGCCCAAGAAGTCGCAGGTCTTGTCCAAAAGTTTGAGCATTGGGAATTCCTCGGTGTCATTCTGGATGACGAAGGGGTTTGCCGCGGTATCAAAGCCCAAAACCTGAAAACAATGGAAATCAAAGCATTCCCTGGCGATGCTGTCATTATGGCAACAGGCGGCCCTGGGATCATCTTTGGTAAATCGACGAACTCTGTCATTAACACAGGTTCAGCGGCTTCCATCGTTTATCAGCAAGGTGCTAAATATGCAAACGGAGAATTCATCCAAATTCACCCGACTGCCATTCCTGGAGACGACAAACTTCGTCTCATGAGTGAATCTGCACGTGGTGAAGGTGGCCGGATTTGGACTTATAAAGACGGTAAGCCTTGGTACTTCCTAGAGGAAAAATATCCAGCTTACGGGAACCTTGTACCGCGTGACGTCGCGACACGTGAAATTTTTGACGTGTGTGTGAACCAACGCCTCGGTATCAACGGTGAGAACATGGTCTATCTCGACCTATCCCATAAGGATCCGCATGAGCTTGATATTAAGCTTGGTGGGATCATCGAGATTTACGAGAAGTTCACTGGGGATGACCCGCGTAAAGTACCAATGAAAATCTTCCCGGCAGTTCACTATTCAATGGGCGGACTATGGGTGGATTACAATCAGCATACTTCCATTCCTGGATTGTTTGCTGCGGGTGAATGTGATTACTCACAACACGGCGGTAACCGTCTAGGCGCGAACTCATTACTTTCTGCGATTTATGGCGGAATGCTTGCAGGTCCAGAAGCTGTTAAGTATATGAAGGGTCTGAAGCATTCTGCAGACGACCTGCCTTCTAAAATCTTTGACGATGCTGTGAAGGAAGAGCAAGTGAAGTGGGATGCGATCCTCAACATGAAGGGGACTGAGAACGCATATGTGATTCACCGCGAACTCGGCGAACTCATGACGGATAACGTGACAGTGGTTCGTTATAACGATCGTTTGGAAGCAACAGATAAAAAAATCCAAGAATTACTAGAGCGTTGGGAAAATATCAACATGACGGATACTCAGCAGTGGTCGAACCAAGGTGCGACTTTCACTCGTCAGTTGAAAAACATGTTGTACTTGGCTCGCGTTATTACTCTGGGTGCACTCAACCGCAACGAAAGCCGTGGTGCTCACTATAAGCCGGACTTCCCGGAACGCGATGATGAAAACTTCTTGAAAACGACGATTGCGACGTTTGACGGAGAATCTGCACCAATCTTAACGTATGAAGATGTGGATGTTTCATTGATTCCGCCACGTAAACGTGATTATTCTTCATCTAAGTAAAAAGAGACCTGATGAGTAAGACGATAATTCCTCATCGAAAGGAGACTGACGGTAATGAGTGAGCAACAAACAGCTGTTCAAGAACAAGCAGCTCCAGCTAAAACCGTACTATTCGAAATCCAACGGCAAGATACACCAGAATCTGCGCCGTATATGGAGTCTTTCGAAGTCCCATATAAAGCCAATATGAACGTCATTTCCGCATTAATGGAAATCCGACGTAACCCAGTGAACGCTAAAGGTGAAAAGACAACGCCGATCAACTGGGACATGAACTGTCTGGAAGAAGTTTGTGGAGCGTGTTCGATGGTGATCAATGGACGTCCGCGCCAGTCTTGTACTGCGTTGGTCGATCAGTTGACACAACCGATTAAATTAGAGCCGATGAGAACGTTCCCGGTTGTTCGTGACTTGGTGGTCGATCGGGAAGGCATGTTCGATTCCCTTAAGAAAATCAAAGCATGGATTCCGATTGACGGTACGTATGATCTTGGAGAAGGTCCGCGTATGCCTGAGCGCAAGCGTCAGTGGGCATATGAGCTTTCTAAGTGTATGACATGTGGTGTTTGTCTTGAAGCGTGTCCGAATGTGAACGACCAAACGAATTTCATGGGTCCTTTTGCGATCTCACAAGTACGTTTGTTCAATACACATCCAACGGGAGCTCAGAACAAAGATGAGCGTTTGTCTGCTTTAATGACAGATGGCGGTCTTGGTGAATGCGGTAACTCGCAGAACTGTGTAGTGGCTTGTCCTAAGGGGATTCCTTTGACGACTTCCATTGCGGCTATGAACCGTGCAACGACTGTTCAAATGTTCAAGAACTTCTTCGGAAGTGACCATATGGTAGACTGATGTCTGCTGGAAGACTGCCCGGAAAGTCAGCGAGAGCTGATTTTTCGGGCAGTTTTTTTGTTGGAATGAATTCTTGGACGGTGTTGATTTTCGTTTCAGACGGACGCGTTCCGAGGGGCACGGATGGTGAGCCGCTTCAGTCGCTGCGCTCCCTCCAGGGTCTCCCCATCGTGCTGCTCCCTACGGAGTCGCCGTCTTCCACTACAATCAATGACTAGTAGTGGAAGACGATGATTCCATTTCAAAAAAGAGTTCAAAGCAGAATTGCTACTTATTGTCTGAGTTGTTTGATATAATGAAAGAATGAATGATCATTCACTTTATGGACTGGGGGAGAATAGGATGAAGCAGAGCTATATTGGGGATTTTGAGGAGTGGGAAGCGGGGTTTCGGTTTTCTGTGCAGATTCAGGTCCGTTTTTCAGAGACGGATATGTTCGGGCATTTGAATAATACAGTGACGTTCGCGTACTTCGAGCAGGCGCGGATTGATTATCTGAAGGACTTGGGATTGATGAATGATTGGCTGGAACCGAAGGGCGAATGCATTCCGGTTGTAGCGGATCTCCAATGTGATTATAGAAAACAAGTGTTTTTTGACGAGACGGTGCATGTGTATGTGAAGGCGGATTCGATTGGGAAGAGTTCTGTGGACATACATTACATGGCGAAGAATGAGAACGGGGAAGTCGTTTTCACAGGACGCGGAGCCATGGTTCAAATTTCGAAAAAAACAGGCTCAGGTGTTGCATGGACGGAAGAGGAAAAGGATTTGTTTTACGCAAGAACTAGGAATTAAGCCGGCACAGCCTTTCTCCATTTGGAATACTGTAAAGGGAAACCGAATAGGAGGGGCGCGTCTTGATGGAGGAGTTAAACAACCGATCTGTTCTCACGGGTAGGGAACGTGAAATTTTTACATTGCTCATAGCCGATCATACAACGAAAGAAATTGCGGGAAAGCTTGGCATCAGTGAAAAAACTGTCCGCAATCACATTTCAAATACGATTCAAAAGCTGGGCGTTTCTGGTCGAGCGCAAGCGATGATAGAATTGCTTAGACTCGGCGAACTCAGTTTGAATTAGTGACTTTTTACACTTAGAAAGGCTGCAGGCTGTCCTGCAGCTTTTTTCTTTGTCTTGAATAAGTAATAAGAAAGCAGTGTGTGTGCTAAAATGATGCTACATAGCGATGTTTATTAAAAAATGAAGACAAACCGAAATGGAGGGTTTCGAGTGAAAACGATTACTAAAAAAAGGGCGAAGGCGTATTTCATTGACTTGGCAATATCGACTGCTGTAATAGGAGTCACTGAATATTTTCTTCGTAAAAAAGTGAAGAATGAAGCGGTCCATGCAATCGTGACTCCATCGATTGTGATGGGTACACTTGAATGTGCTCAATTGTTAAGAAACGGACGGACTGTCGGATATAAGAAGATGGGGCTAGTTCTGGAAAGTGAAGATGGTGCGGTTATGAACACCAGCCAACTCATTAAGCGTATGTTTTACAGGGATACGTTCAATACGTTCCTATTCATAGGGAATCGCCGAGAGTTTGAAAAGAAAGATGGGGAAATATTGCCACACGATTTGTATGCAGGAACGATAGTAAAGGAAGTATAATTAGGTTGTGCTGTCTCTATGGATAGGGAATCGCAGACAAAGAAAAAGTCATCTTCGTGTGAATGAGAAGGTGAAAATCCTGTCCATCAGATATTAATTGCTTTTTTGTCGATTAAAGAGGAAAATAATAAGCAAACTCATGATTTGGAGCTGGTATCATTGACGGAAAAAGTCACAGCGAACCTTGAAGAAATTCATCACATGGAAAAAGATTTGCGTTATATTGCAGCAATCATTAAGCAACAAGGGCGTCAGATTTTAAGTAATTATACAATTACGCCTCCACAATTCATCGCACTCCAATGGCTATTTGAACATGGGGATATGACGATCGGAGATTTGTCGAACAAAATGTATCTGGCATTCAGCACAACGACAGATTTAGTTGACCGAATGGAAAAAAACGAACTGGTGAAACGAGTGCGTGACGAGAAAGATCGTCGCGTCGTCCGGATCCATCTGCTAGCGGAAGGCGAGCGCGTTATCGAAGAGGTAATTGATAAGCGGCGTGAATACTTGCAAGAAGTCGTGCAAAATTTTAATTCTGAAGAATTGTCAACGTTTACTGAATTACTTTCAAAACTACACGTGGAAATGAGCACAAAATGACATGAATGATTTATCGGATTTACCAATCGGCATCATCGACTCAGGGGTGGGCGGCCTTACAGTGATGGACGAGCTCCTGAAACGCATGCCGAACGAACAGTTTCTATACATAGGAGATGACGCTCGCTGCCCTTATGGCAACCGGTCTCCTCAAGAAGTCGTCAAATTCACTCACGAACTAATCAGTGCTCTTGATGGGTTTGGTGTGAAAATGGCCGTCATTGCTTGTAATACAGCGACGGCGTTCGCATTGGAACACGTTCGACCATTGTTCAACTTCCCGATTATCGGTGTAATTGAGCCCGGAGCAAGGACGGCTGTGGAAAAATCGAAGACAAAACAGATTGTTGTTCTCGGGACAAGTGGGACTGTGAAGAGCCAGGCATATGACCAAGCGATTTTGGCATTGGCACCTGAAGCATCAATTCATGGGCTTGCATGTCCTGAATTTGTTCCGATTGTGGAACGGGGAGTCTACAAACTGGAGGAAGCAGATCATGTTGTCGGGAAAACACTTGCCCCGCTTGCTTTAAAAACGTTCGACGCTGTTATACTCGGTTGTACGCATTTCCCGTTGCTGTCTCATTTCATCTACAAGCACTTGCCTGCAGGGATAGAGCTCATCACATCGGGCTCGGCTACAGCGGACACGGCGATCCGGATTTTGGATGAACTGCATCTTCAACGAAGGGCTTCAACTAACCGAAAGTCAACGTTCTACACGACAGGAAATCCTTATCATTTTGAATTGATCGTCAAGGATTGGTTACATATAGCCGAGCCGGCTGTGAAAAAGCTGGTCCTTTAAAGGATGATTGTGCCGTTTTGCACTTCTGCTGGAAACCTAATTCAGATTGCGACTAACTAAGATGCGAACCCGGCGAGGTGATTGCCGGGTTTTTGCATGCGTTTGAATGGTTATGTTAAGATTGAAGGATGAAAAGAAAGAAGGAATTTAAATGAGACATGATGGACGAGCGGTTGACGCACTGAGAAGTGTGCAGATTGAAAAAGATTATTTACTTCATCCTGAGGGATCCGTTCTGATCACGGTGGGGAATACAAAGGTAATCTGTACGGCTTCAGTTGAAGAGCGAGTTCCACCGTTTTTACGCGGAAGCGGAAAAGGCTGGGTTACCGCAGAGTATTCAATGCTGCCACGTGCAACGGGACAACGGACTCAGCGTGAAGCGACAAAAGGGAAGATTGGCGGCCGTACGATGGAAATCCAGCGTTTGATCGGTAGAGCGCTGCGTGCAGTGATTGACCTGGAAGCACTTGGTGAACGTACGATTTGGATCGACTGTGACGTCATTCAAGCCGATGGCGGTACACGGACTGCGTCCATCACCGGTGCATTTGTTGCGATGGCTCTTGCAGCTGGTGGAATTGTCGAGCAGAAAAAACTTTCGAAATTCCCGATTACACACTATTTAGCTGCTACGAGTGTCGGCAAATCAGAACTAGACGAACTCATCCTGGATTTGGATTACATCGAAGATTCATCCGCAGCAGTAGATATGAACGTCGTCATGACGAGTGCTGGTGAGTTTGTTGAGTTACAAGGTACAGGGGAAGAGTCGACCTTCACTCGCGTAGAGATGAACGGACTCCTGGATCTTGCTGAAAATGGAATCCAGCAATTGATTGACCTGCAAAAACAGGCACTCGGACCGATTTGTGACTTGATCGATTCAAAAGGGGAGGCTGCCCAATGAAACAAATTTTAGTGGCAACGAATAACGAAGGAAAAGTAAGGGACTTTGAAGAACTGTTCAAACCACACGGTGTTCAAGTGATTTCATTGAAAGATTTGAAGGAACCGATTGAGGTGGAGGAAACTGGAACGACATTCGAAGAGAATGCAATCCTGAAAGCTGAAGAAACTGCAAAGATTCTAGGCACATGGGTCATTTCTGATGACAGCGGACTCGAGATTGATGCATTAAACGGAGAGCCAGGCGTCTACTCTGCCCGTTACGCAGGGGAACCGAAAGACGATGAGGCGAATATCGAGAAAGCGTTGAATGGCCTTAAAGACGTACCTGAAGGCTCAAGAGGGGCCCGCTTCCGTTGTGTTTTAGCCATAGCAGGACCTGGAATCGAAACAAAAACGTTTTCTGGAAGCTGCGAAGGAGCAATTCTTTTTGAACGACACGGTGAAAACGGATTCGGATACGATCCGATCTTTTACGTGCCTTCAGAAGAGAAATCCATGGCGGAATTGACGCCAGCAGAAAAAGCGGCAATCTCTCACCGGGGCGTTGCCATGCGTAAATTCGAGAAAGAACTTCCGAACCTGATTGGCGAGGCGGGGATGAGCAGATGAAATTGATCGTAATGAGCGATTCCCACGGCGATTTGGAAACGATCCAAGCGATCCGCAACCGGGAAACCGACGCAGATGCATTTTTCCACTGTGGAGATAGCGAGTTGGCAGGAGATGAGGAGATCCTGCACGGCATGGAAATCGTCCAGGGCAACTGCGACGGGAACGCCGCGTTTCCTGAATCAGTGCTTGCTGACGCGGGCAGTCAAAAAGTTTTGATGGTGCACGGTCATCAGCACGGTGTGAAAGGATCCCTCATGCAGCTGAAATACGCTGCAGAGCAAGTGGACGCCGACATTGTCCTATTTGGCCACTCACATCTATATGGAGCGGAACTGCAGGACGGCGTGCTCTACGTGAACCCGGGGAGTACGTTGCTTCCTAGAGATGGACGATTCGCAACATATGCTGTCATCGAGCAGGATGATTCCCTTAAAGTGACTTTCCGTAGTCCGGACACTGGAGAAGCCGTAGAAAAAGTTATTTTCACAACAACTTAAAAACCTATTGACTTCTGTTCATTTGTTGCATATAATAAAACCTGTCGTTCAAATCATTTATGAATTTGACGCAGTTGTCTCAGTAGCTCAGCTGGATAGAGCAATGCCCTTCTAAGGCATCGGTCGGGGGTTCGAATCCCTCCTGGGACGTAAGTTTTCACAGGATAAACCTATAATGCCTAAAGGTTTATGAGGAATTGGGGATTCGGTCAGGGCTTCGGTCACTGATGCAGAATCCCTTTTTTGTACCACAAGGACGTCAAGATCAGTATAATGATAATCCTTTTGTGATGGATGATTCTACTCGGTTTTAATGTTCTTACTAATTTATCCAAGGGCGAAAAGAACACTAAGAAGGTTTTTCCTGTGTAAAATGAGGTATATTATAGTTATTGAAAAGATTCTTTTTAGTGACATGAAAAGTAGGTGAACCAAGTGGGGAAATATCAATTGGATTATAAAGGACAGGCAGCTGTGTCGAAGTATCACGAAAAGAACAAGCCGGCCAGATTTGATAAAAAGCAGCATCTTGAAAAATTACGTGCGGAGTATTTGGAAAAGAAGAAAAAACAAACAGATAACTAAAAACGAAACATAGAGAGACAGTAGTCTCTCTATGTTTTTCTATTTCTAAGGTAATCCTAATCAATATTTAAGGTTCTATAATATTTGTTGG
>NZ_JBCMNO010000020.1:0-17491 GCF_050459885.1 Sporosarcina gallistercoris
GCTGTCTTGACATTCAATGTTCGTTTTATCCAGTTTTCAATGAACAAAAGTTCTTTCAAAAAAGTATTGCATATTACATAGTTTGTAGTATATAATAGTAAATGTCTTTGAAAAAAGATAAGAATACTTGTCTGGTAATGATGGCGAAGAGGTCACACCCGTTCCCATACCGAACACGGAAGTTAAGTTCTTCAGCGCCGATGGTAGTAGGGGGCTTCCCCCTGTGAGAGTAGGACGTTGCCAGGCAGTTTCACTTTATTATTTGGTCCCGTGGTGTAGCGGTTAACATGCCTGCCTGTCACGCAGGAGATCGCCGGTTCGATCCCGGTCGGGACCGCCATTTAATTTAAACTTCCAAACCGATTCGGGGATATTCCCTGGATCGGTTTTTTTATAGGTTCATGCGTACGTAGTGGGTGCGGTTTTACACATTTTCCGGTACACTGAACACATCACTTAAAAAGGAACGGATTATCTTATGAAGAAACAACTACATGTCTCCTCACTTGAGGAAACGTTAGACCTGGCAAAACGCTTGTCACAACTCCTTTCTCCTCCGGATGTAGTCACGCTTGAAGGTGATTTGGGAGCAGGGAAGACCACATTCACGCAAGCGCTCGCTAAAGGGCTTGGAGTGCAACGTACTGTCAGCAGCCCGACGTTTACGATTATTAAGCAATATGAAGGCACCTATCCTGTGAACCATTTAGATGTCTATCGCTTGGAAGATAGCGAAGAGGATTTGGGATGGGATGAATTGTTTTACGGAGATGCCATTTCAATAGTAGAGTGGGCGCAGTTTATTGAAGAGGAATTACCTGAGAACCGTCTCGCTATCCGGATTATACGGACAGGCGATACGGCTCGCATGATAGAACTGGAACCCACGGGAACTCATTTTATAAAGATTTGTGAGGCGATGACTCAATGATTTGGTTAGGTATTGATACAGCGAATTCCCCATTGTCCGTGGCACTCGTAAAAGACGGTCGGATTTTGTGTGAGCAGACGTCAACATTTGCGCAAACCCATTCCATTCAGGCGATGCCTGCAATAGAACGTCTCTTGAATGAAGCGGGCTTACGACCTGCTGATCTCGAAGTGATTGCCGTTTCGGAAGGCCCTGGATCTTATACAGGCGTTCGAATTGGTGTGACGCTTGCGAAAACACTGGCATGGACGTTGAAAATTCCATTAGTCGGTGTTTCCAGCTTGGAAGTCATTGCGGCAAACGGCGTTCCATTTGAAGGGGTTATTTGCCCACTATTTGATGCGCGTCGGGAGAATGTCTATTGTGGTCTTTACAAGTCAAAAGGAGAACGATTGCACCGTATTTGGGAAGATCGTCACGGAGCTCTCGAGCAGTTTTTGGAGGACGTTGCTTATCTTGACCAACCTGTTCTATTTATCGGGACGGATGTAGAAATCCATAAGACTGCTATTAGTGCAAAGCTTGGGGACCGGGCTGTATTTGCACCGTTTCCTCAGCAGCTCCCAAGAGCTTCACAGTTGATCAGTTTGGCTGAACAACGCATTCCTGCAAGCGACATCCATCAGTTTGTTCCGAACTATCGTCGGATTCCAGAAGCTGAAGCAAATTGGATGAACGAGCAAAAACAGGTGAAATCCCATGATTGACTCGATTGTTTATCGTCAAATGTCCGCGGAGGACATTGAACAGGTAGTAGCAACTGAAACGGAAGTTTTCACAACACCGTGGTCGGCGGAAGTGTTTGCCCATGAGCTGACGGGCAACGATTATGCCACGTATATTGTGGCTGAATCCGGGGAAGAAGTAATTGGACACGTAGGAATGTGGGTTGTACTTGATGAATGTCATATTACAAATGTCGCTGTACGGAAGCATCGGCAAGGGTCTGGCATCGGGGAAGCACTGATGCGGCAAGCGATGGACTTGTGCCGCAATAACGGAGTGGTAGCTATGTCTCTGGAAGTCCGAGTGAGCAATGAAACGGCGAAGAATTTATATCGTAAGCTCGGTTTTCAAGAAGGTGGCATCCGGAAAAACTATTATTCTGACGACCATGAAGATGCGCTCGTCATGTGGGTGGAGTTATGATGAAAAAAGATGTCTATATTTTAGGGATTGAAACAAGTTGCGATGAAACTGCAGCGTCTGTCGTGAAAAATGGAAGTGAGATTGTCTCCAACGTAGTGGCTTCACAAATCGAGAGTCAAAAGCGTTTTGGAGGCGTTGTACCTGAAATTGCGTCAAGGCATCATGTGGAGGAAATTACCCGTGTCATCGAGAAAGCACTCGAGGACGCTGGATTGGCTCCGGATGAGTTGGATGCTGTAGCTGTTACGGAAGGTCCAGGACTGGTAGGCGCACTTCTGATCGGCATCAATGCTGCAAAGGCATTTGCATTTGCGAACTCGCTGCCAATTATTGGAGTGCATCATATAGCAGGACACATCTATGCCAATCAGCTAGTCCAGCCTATGGAGTTTCCTCTGCTTGCATTGATCGTGTCGGGCGGACATACGGAGATGGTAATCATGCGCGAGCACGGTTCGTTTGAGCTGATTGGTGAAACGAGAGATGATGCTGCCGGGGAAGCGTATGATAAAGTGGCACGTGTATTAGGGCTTCCTTATCCGGGCGGTCCACATGTCGATCAGCTGGCTCTGGCAAGTGAGTCCACTATAGAATTTCCGAGAGCGTGGCTGGAGCCTGAATCCTATGACTTCAGTTTTAGCGGATTGAAATCATCGGTCATTAATTATAAACATAACTTGGAACAAAAGGGTGGTACGCTGAATGCAGAGGCGGTCGCTGCAGGGTTCCAAGAAAGTGTCGTGGAAGTCTTAACTGTGAAAGCACTGCGAGCTGCGAAAGAATTTGAAGTGAAGCAAGTGATTGCAGCAGGTGGAGTTTCTGCAAATAAAGGTCTAAGAAATTCGTTGGAATCGACATTTGCGAAAGAGGACATTCCGTTCAGTGTCCCGCCTATTGCGTTGTGTACAGATAATGCCGCAATGATTGCGGCGGCAGGTACGCAAATGTTTTTAAGCGGAGTTCGAGGAGAGTTATCCATGAACGGAAGACCGGGCATGCAACTTGTATCATGGAGTCACGAATAGGTAGTATTCACATGGAATTCGTCAAATTCAGACGAATTCCATGTTTTTTTGATATCCATGAAATTGTGTTTGTCAATAGAGAACATTCGTACTTATGCACAATTTGTGGATAACATGTGCATAAGGTGGTGTGAGGTTGATAAGTTAGGTTGCTTGGTTGAATAACTTTGTGGATTAAAAAGATGATTAGTGTGGGCAACGTGGATAACTTTGTGAATAGCGATGAAACCGGTATTGTGATTGTGGATAAGATTGTGGAAAATGAAAATGTGACCGTGTCGAATTGAGAGAGACATCTGTTGACTGGTGGCGGATTTTAGAGTCTACCACGTATCACTCACTTTGGATAGGGTCCGTACATCCTAAAAACGTAAAAAAGCAGCGGAGCGATCCGCTGCTTCAATCATCATTAAACGGTTTCGAGTTCTTCTTGCATCGTGAGCCATTCTTCAGCTCGTGCATTGTGAGCCTCTTGCAGGGAATCGATATCCGCTTGCAATTCCATCAGTTTCACATGATCCTCCGCATACTCGGGCTTGATCAGTTCGTTCTGAAGAGTTGAAATTTGCTCATCCAGCACTGCCATCTGCTGTTCCGCTTGTTCAATTGCCCGTTTTAACCGGCGTTCTGCTTTTTGACGTTCCTTATCCACTTCTTGCGGACGGATTTTTGTAACGGTTGCTGACTGTTTTGAAGCAAGAGATTCAGCAAGAAGCTCTGCTTGTTCCGTTTTCTTTTCGACAAAGTAATCATAATCCCCTAAGTATTCCACAGCTCCAGCTGCGCTTAAATCGAATACTTTCGTTGCGATCCGATTGATGAAATAACGGTCGTGGGAAACAAAAAGGATGGTTCCAGGAAAGTCGTCCAGGGCGTTCTCCAGTACTTCTTTGCTATCAAGATCCAAATGGTTCGTCGGCTCATCGAGGATCAGTGTATTGGACTTCTCAAGCATCAGTTTTGCTAGAGACAATCTGGCTTTCTCTCCACCTGAAAGAGATTGGACCGGCTTCCCGACATCGTCACCTGTAAAGAGGAAGCGACCAAGTAACGTGCGGATATCTTTTTCGTTCATGAGCGGCCAGTCATCCCAGATTTCTTGCAGTACGGTACCTGAACCGATAAGTGTTGCCTGGTTTTGGTCGTAATAACCGAACTGGACATTGGTGCCATACCGAATTTCACCAGCCAGCAATTCTTGCCTGCGGACAATTGTTTTCAGCAACGTGGATTTACCGACCCCGTTCGGACCTAGAATTGCGATGCGGTCCTGTTTGTAGACACGCATGTCGATATTTGTAGAAACAGGATTTCCATTGTAGCCAACAGCAGCTTTTTCGACTGCCAGCACATCATTTCCACTCGGACGATCGATCGAAAAGGAGAAGTTGGCGGATTTTTCATCGCCATCAGGGGCATCCATCCAGTCTGTCCGTTCCAATTGTTTGCGACGGCTTTTCGCCATCTTACTTGTTGAAGCACGGGCAATATTCTTTTGGATGAAATCCTCGAGTTTCGCTTTTTCACTCGACTCTTTTTCGAACAGTTTCCGGTCTTTTTCGTAGTTCTTCGCTTTCTCATCCAAATACGCACTGTAGTTGCCTGTGAAGCGTGAGACTTTGCGTCGCGAGACTTCATATACCAATGTCACGACTTGATCGAGGAAGTATCGGTCATGCGATACGATGAGCAGGGCGCCTTCATAGGACTTCAAGTAATTCTCTAACCATCCCAATGTTTCGATGTCCAGATGGTTGGTCGGTTCATCCAAAATAAGAAGATCCGGTCGACTGAGCAGCATTTTTGCTAAGGCAAGACGTGTCTTCTGACCGCCTGATAGTAAATCGACGGGTTTTTCATAGTCATCAGCGTAAAAACGCATTCCGTGTAAGATCGAGCGGGTGTCCGATTCGTATTGGTAGCCTCCGAGATCTTTAAACTCGATTTGAAGCGAATCGTATTCACTCATAATGCGTTCTGAAACTGCAGGATCTCCATAGACATCGGGGTCTGCCATTTGCGCTTCCAACCCGCGGAGGCGCCGTTCCATCGCTTGAAGCGGTTCAAAGACCGTCATCATTTCGTCCCACACCGACAAGTCGGTTTCCAGTCCGCTGTGCTGCTCGAGATACCCGATACGGACGCCTTTCGGAACAATGATATCCCCTGTATCCGCAGAGGATTCTCCAGCAATGATTTTCAGCAGCGTGGATTTCCCAGCGCCGTTTCGACCCACCAATGCAACGCGATCACGATGCTGCACTTCCAATTTCACGTTTTCCAATATATCAGTGCCTGAAAACGACTTCGTTACACCGTTCACTTGCAAGATTATCATCGTTTCACCTCTATTTCCATTCTCCTTCAGTTTACTGGAACGGGAGGATGGGCGCAATCATCGGCTTTACAATAGAACGCTTCTCCTGTACGATAGAAGCGATTCGATACAGCAGCAGGAGGTTTACGATGGCTGAAGAACCGGTTAAAATTCCCCAGGCAACGTCCAAACGCTTGCCGTTGTACTATAGATTTTTACAAAATTTCGCGAATAGCGGGAAGAAACGAGTTTCTTCAAGCGAACTGAGCGAGGCGATGAAAATCGATGCAGCGACGATACGTCGTGATTTTTCGCACTTCGGTGCGCTCGGCCGTAAAGGGTACGGGTATGATGTGGATTATCTCGTCAGCTTTTTCAGGAAAACACTCGACCAAGACGAAGCAACAGATGTTGCGCTGATTGGTGTGGGGAGTCTTGGACATGCATTCATGAAATACAATTTCCATAAGAATCACAATACACGCATTGTCATCGCGTTTGACCCGAAAGCGCCTGTTGAAGGGAAAATCATCTCGGATATTCCTGTATATCACCCGGATATGATTGAAGAAAAGTTAACGGAACTCGGAATTGACCTTGTCATCCTGACAGTGCCCTCCCGAGCTGCCCAGCAGGTGACAGATCGCCTTGCAGACATAGGAGTTAAGGGGATACTCAATTTCACAACGATCCGGCTGACCGTACCTCCATCAATCAGAGTCCATACCATCGACTTATCTGTAGAACTGCAATCCCTTATTTACTTCATAAAAAATGACGTAAAAGATTCACATTTATAGGGTTGCACGAATAGTCATTTCATGCGATATGGTGTAGAATAGACATATTCAAAGGGAGGTGTCCGAAATGTCACCAGGTATCGGAAGTTTACTTATTATTGCTGTCATTGCCCTACTCATTTTCGGACCGAAAAAATTGCCTGAAATCGGCAAAGCATTCGGTTCTTCACTACGCGAATTCAAAAATGCGACAAAAGGTCTTGTAGAAGACGATGACGCTAAAACAGACGTTAAAAAAGTTGAAGATAAAAAAGAAGTGCAATAAGTTAGGATGTCTGTGTAATGGAAGAACGTACACTAACCATTATTGAGCATATAGAAGAAATCCGAAAACGGCTGATTACCATCGTCGTTTTCTTTGCAATTTCAGTCATTGGCGGTTTTTTACTGGCAAAGCCACTTATTAAATTTTTGCAATCGAACGGTCCGGCTGCGGATTTACCGTTGAATGCATTTAACGTGATTGATCCGATTGCCATTTACTTGAAAGTGGTCGTGTTCATCGGAATTGTTATCATTCTGCCGATCATCATGTACCAATTTTGGGCGTTCGTTTCACCAGGACTGCTGGAGACTGAACGCCGGGTGACGCTCAGTTACATCCCGTTTGCATTTTTGCTATTTCTAGCCGGCATTTCGTTTTCCTATTTTGTATTGCTGCCTTATGTCATTACATTTATGGAAACGTTGTCAGCTGATTTAGGAATTACGCAGACGATCGGCATTAATCAATACTTTTCGTTCTTGTTCCAGATTCTATTGCCGTTTGGATTTGTGTTCCAGCTCCCGGTCGTCTTATTGTTCTTATCGAGGCTCGGATTCTTGAATCCAAGTGTGCTGGCCAAATACCGCAAAATTGCGTACTTTGTCCTCTTCGTCATAGCGGCGTTCATTACACCGCCTGATTTAGTGTCGCATTTGTTTGTGACGGTTCCGCTGTTCTTGCTTTACGAGATCAGTATTGTCATTGCCCGCATCGGATACCGCAAGTTCTTGAAAGCGGAAGAGCAGCGTCGAGTGGAAGAAGAAGAGGCAGAACGGCTGAGGTTGTTCGCGGAGGCGAAGGCTGAGCAGCAGCGGCAGATTGACGAAGTGAATGCACGGATGAAGAATCAGGAAACCTAAATTGAAAAAGACTTGCTGACCGGGATCCGGTTGAGCAAGTCTTTTTTTTGTGCTGATTATCTACCTATCCGCACCGTCTACCAAATGAAATGGAAGAAGGTGATGATGGATTGTTGGAGTTTTTGGAGCTCCAGGATTTTGTCTTGGTTCAGCATGACGATCATGACGAAGCCATTCATGAGCATATGTGAGATCATGGGTGTCCAAATGCGCTTTGATCGGTAGTAGACATAGGAGAACACAAGTCCTGGCATGAGGTACGTAAGAATGTGCTCCAGTTCGTTGTGGACAGCTGCAAAGATCAGAGCACTGACACCTGTAGCAATCCAGAAGTTCGTTTTCGTATAGATGCCGCCGAATAGGACACGGCGGAAGACAGTCTCCTCTAATATAGGTGCAAATAACACGATGCAGATAATGAGAATCGGTGCGACGGCTGCGATTTCTGTGAGCTGTGCGGTACTCGCTGAACCTTCTGTAATTCCCATAGCCTTTTCAATGAGCCCAGCGATCATCTGACCGCCGAGTGCCAAGAAGAATCCGAGAATCCCCCAAAGAATCGATTTCCAAATCGGTTCTTTCTTTCCTTTAAAGAGGTTCCAGAATTTCTTATCGGATCGGATGACGAGAAAAATCGCAATAATCGCGAGAATGTTCGTGACGAATAAGCCCCACGCGAAGCCGTTAAAAGCGGCTTCCTTTACATCATAGCCATTCGCTGTGAAAAGGGCGATCATCCCTTTTGAAATCGGGAGACTGGCAAACTGCATGGCGATGTATAAAAGAAGGATGGTTAAATAGAGCATCCATGGTTTCATCGTTTTTTGCTTCAAAAAAATCGTTCCTTTCCTTCTATGTATGAATAAGTGTATCGGTTTTGGAAAAGAAGCGCAAAGAGTACGAAATAGGAATTTGTTTTGCTTGCAATTCATTCGTCAATTTATTATGATAAGTAATGTATTAGCACTCCCGTTTAGTGAGTGCTAAATAAAAATAAAAAGAAGAACCGTTAGAGGAGGGTGTTTCATTTGTTGAAACCATTAGGTGATCGTATTGTAATTGAACTAATCGAAGTGGAAGAGAAGACTTCAAGCGGCATCGTATTGCCAGATTCCGCAAAAGAAAAGCCGCAAGAAGGTAAAGTCATTGCAGTCGGTACAGGCCGAGTTCTCGAAAACGGCCAGCGCGTCGAGCTTGAAGTAAAAGAAGGCGACCGCATCATCTTCTCAAAATACGCAGGTACTGAAGTTAAATATGAAGGCAACGACTATCTTATATTACGTGAGAGCGACATCCTAGCAACTATCTAAGGTACGTCTCACTATGACAATCTAACCAAAAACAGGAGGGACTCATTCATTATGGCGAAAGAAATCAAATTCAACGAAGATGCACGCAGCGCAATGTTGCGTGGTGTAGATACACTAGCAGATGCTGTAAAAGTAACACTTGGACCTAAAGGACGTAACGTCGTTCTCGAAAAAAGTTTCGGTTCACCACTCATCACAAATGATGGAGTAACGATTGCTAAAGAAATCGAACTTGAAGATGCATTCGAAAACATGGGTGCGAAACTTGTCGCTGAAGTGGCTTCAAAAACAAACGAAATCGCTGGTGACGGAACAACTACTGCAACCGTTCTTGCTCAAGCGATGATCCGTGAAGGATTGAAGAACGTGACAGCTGGGGCAAACCCTGTCGGCATCCGTAAAGGGATCGAATCAGCAGTTGCAACAGCTGTAACTGAGCTGAAGAACATTTCCGATGAAATCTCAAGCAAGCAAGAAATCGCACAAGTTGCAGCGATCTCTTCAGGCGACGAAGAAGTCGGTAACCTGATTGCTGAAGCGATGGAGCGCGTTGGAAACGACGGCGTCATCACACTTGAAGAATCCAAAGGTTTCACAACTGAGCTGGACGTTGTAGAAGGTATGCAATTCGACCGTGGATATGCGTCTGCATACATGGCAACAGATACGGATAAGATGGAAGCGGTTCTCGACAATCCATATATCTTGATCACAGATAAGAAGATCAATAACATCCAAGAAATCCTTCCAGTACTTGAGCAAGTTGTACAACAAGGTAAGCCGTTGTTGATGATCGCTGAAGACGTAGAAGGCGAAGCACTTGCAACACTCGTTGTGAACAAGCTACGCGGTACGTTCAACGCAGTTGCAGTCAAAGCACCTGGATTCGGAGATCGTCGTAAAGCGATGCTTGAAGATATCGCGATCCTAACAGGTGGAGAAGTGATTACTGAGGATATCGGTCTTGACCTGAAATCTACAGACATCTCACAACTCGGACGTGCTTCTAAAGTTGTTGTAACGAAAGACAACACAACAATTGTAGAAGGAACTGGCGATGCAGACACAATCTCAGCTCGCGTAGGTCAAATCCGTGCACAATTGGAAGAAACAACTTCAGAGTTCGACAAAGAGAAACTCCAAGAGCGTCTAGCGAAACTTGCTGGCGGCGTGGCAGTTATCAAAGTCGGTGCAGCTACTGAAACAGAATTGAAAGAACGCAAACTTCGCATCGAAGACGCACTGAACTCAACTCGCGCAGCAGTTGAAGAAGGAATCGTTTCTGGTGGGGGTACAGCGCTCATCAACGTATACAAAAAAGTGGAAACATTGCTTGAAGGCGTAGAAGGCGACGTCGCAACGGGCGTGAAGATCGTCCTTCGTGCACTTGAAGAGCCAGTACGTCAGATCGCGACAAACGCAGGTCTTGAAGGTTCAATCGTCGTAGATCGCCTCAAGCGCGAAGAAGTCGGAATGGGCTTCAACGCAGCAAATGGCGAGTGGGTCAACATGGTCCAAGCCGGTATCGTGGATCCAACAAAAGTAACGCGTTCCGCACTACAAAACGCAGCATCTGTTGCAGCGATGTTCTTATCGACTGAAGCAGTAGTAGCAAACATTCCAGAGCCAGCAGGTGGCGGTATGCCTGATATGGGCGGTATGGGTGGAATGGGCGGCATGATGTAAGTCAGCTGTCTTAAATTAAAAACGTCAACTCCGGTAGATGGAGTTGGCGTTTTTTGTTTGGATAAAAACGAGGTGGAGTAGACGGTTGTTGATCTGCGCTGCAGGTGGGCGCTTTCTTACCTCGAGTCAAGTCTTTTATAAGATTAATAATGAAGTTTATGAAGAAAAGTATCAACACTCATCCATTGCTTTCCGTTTCAGGACTCGCTTTCCGGCGGGCATGGCTTGAGCCTCCTCGTTCGCTTTGCTTCCTGCGGGGTCTCAAGGCTCATGCTATTCCCGCGGGAGTCGAGCCTTCCACTACAAACAATTCAGGCTAGATATAAGAGGTTTAGAATAAAGAAAACCTATCTTAGGTCCAAAAAATTGAATATCAAATAAACCTAACGAAATCCTATTTTTCGCAAGGATAAATATGCTATAGTGAAATTATCCCGTTATTAACTCGCTGTAGTGAATGCATAATTATAAGGGATGCCGTGTTGAATAAGGTGAAATGCGACTTTCAGGAACTTATTCACACATGCGATAACTGCAACCTTATGAGGCTTACTCTGGGGTTGCTTTTTTAAATGATCATAATAATCGACAATGCTATTTTGCGACCTCTTCCGTAAGGTAATCATAGTCATTACCATGTAATATAAGAGCTTTCTTAACCTTCGGTTCCCACGCTTATTGATGCGATCCTGATACTGAAGCTTCCCTGATTGATGTCGTTGGATATCAATGCTCGCATAAGCATTTATCTGTTTAGGGTTCTTGAATCGACGTATGTCTCCTAATTCGCAATCAAACGGACCGCTGTCGTCTCACCAATCCCTGGGAAGGATAGAAGTACTTGATAATCCCTTTGCTTTTCTGAGAGTGCTACCATCTGTTTAACAATCTCTTTTTTCTTTTGTTTTAACTCCAAAACTCTTTCTGCATCTTCTTGTAAATGGCGACACCTAACGTCATTCTCTTGGATTGCCGGATAGAAATCTTCAGCCGCTGCACGCAGAGATAACGCAAAGTCCATTGCTTTCTGACGTGAAAAGTTCCTAGAACTAGCTTGTATAATCTGGAGTGAGATATCATTTTGTGACTGACCTCGTAAATAATCCGGATGCGGAAATAATTGAATCATTGTCCAAAACACCTTTGAATTCTTTGAGAATATAGCTTCCAATAGGGGAAAGCTAAGTTGTAGAAAAGAATGTACACGGTTGGCATAGTGGCGAATATCTTTTTCTATATCCTCATAGTAGCGTCCTAGCGCACGCATTTGTTCGAAATAATCGTCCTGTACATACGTTTCGTGACGATCTACTTTGAAGTGGGATTTAACTAATTCATGCGCATCACTAATGTCTGTCTTGTTTCGGCGCATAGAAGCCATCTGTAGCTTCGCTTGTAGGGGATTAACTCGATGGTATGGATACTGTTGTTACTTGAGAAATCTCTCCAGTCCTTGCGAATAGACACCCGTCGCTTCGAATACAATTTCAGGTAATTGGCCAGCTTGTCCTTTGATGAATTCAATTTTCTCTTTGAGCCAGCTGAATCCATTCGCTGTATGTTTCAGTTCACCTTCATACAAACAACGCTGTCTGTGATCATATATGACCATTGTACTTTCCCCCATACTTACGTCAAACGCAAATTATATAATTCAATATGTCTCCTCCTCATATGGTTTATAGAAGCCTTCACAGCGCCTTATCGATTCCATTTTCTTATACACGATCTCGAAGATCCAACATACTAAACTGATTCAACTAAGGATGTGAAGTGAGTCGGTTTCCTTATACGAATTCTAAGATTCCAGCGTCCGCACGACTTCGCTTCACTTCTACCATAAAAAATAGTAGCACAAACCACGGCCGTGGTTTGTGCTACTAATGTTAGTATGTTTCCTAGGGGCTCGATCTCAGCCTCTTCCTTCGCTTCGCTCAGTCCAGGGTCTTCGATCTTCGCTATTCCCTCAGGAGTCGCCACCTACCGCTTCGATCAACGGTTTCTAAAATAACGCCTCATAATAGACTCATATATAGCAGAAAAGAACTCATTGTGAGCTTATTCATCCTCATTAAGAACATAATGAGCTCCTGATCCCCGACCTTTGTTTATAACTAAACCTTCTTCTCTCAGCTTCTTCATAAAACGATATACCTTATTTTTATCCCAGCCTGTCATTTGTATAATTTCCGCGCGATGCATTTTCGTATTCTTCTGCATGTACGATAGAGTTTGTAATTTAACTCGTTCCTCATCTAATTCATGGTTACGCTCATAGGCTAAGTCTCCCTTCAAGGACTCAGATACACGCTGAGATAGTATATTAGTGAAAGGCACCTGTACATAAAACAATCATGATTGTTTGAACAAACACGAAAGTTTGTTGCACAGGTACGTGACACTGATTTGATGCGGTTTGTGAATGGGGATTACAAAATTATAAGTTTTATTGAAAACATGAAATAAAATTAATTATATATCTGTTCTTTTGATGAAATTCCCTTTTTTATATTCATTGAAAATAGGGTGTTGGACGCTATCCCACCAAAACAGAATTTTTAGTGCGGAAGGGAGTATTTTTTCAATCTCAATTACTAAACCGGTGCAGGTTTCTAAAGTGTCTAATAATTCATGAGAACCACTGCTGATCAAAGGTAATAAATGTGGTTGATTACTATCATAGAACGCAGAAGCGTGGATAAACCTATTTCTTGTGTTATTAATTGATTTATATTTTCCATGCAAGGAGATAATTTTTGATATTTGAACTTGGTTATCATCGTTCTTAAATTCTGGGAGAATCAGCGACTCGAAAATTTGATTATCGTCAGGTTTAGTTGATCTGATGAATCCTTGAGCTTTGGTAGATGAAAGACTATAATTTCCTTTTCGGATGTTGTAAAAAATGTAATATAAGTATGATTCAACAAAAGTCACTGCCTGTGTCCATAGAGAAATGTGCAATGCATGTATTTCACTATCAATTATTCTGATATTAATGCGGTTAGTTTGTAAGGCAGCCTCCCGTACTGATAAGTCGTTTTTTTCTAGGTAAATATTCCATAATGAAATTAAGTCAGCGTAAGTAATAAACTCGGGAAATGTATGTACAAGACTTTTTTCTAAATCAAATTCAATCCAGTGGTGATTTCTAATGTTAGGATTTGAGTTTTGATAGAGGAGATTCAACAAAGACTTGGCGTCTAAAAGCTGATCTAATTCTTCATACATAATCAAATAGCGATCGCCGTTTAAATTGAACTTTATAACGCTTCTCATCATTTTAATAATCTTGTTTTTTGTATCCTCACTATCCGGGTTTCTCACAAAAACCACTTTTAGTTTTAATTGAACCATATTGTTAATTAATTTTAGACTTTGTTCGTTTTGATACTTTAATGGATTTTTTAAAACATCTTTACAAAATCTTATATTGTCACTGAATTCTTCCTTTTTCTTGTTTAAGTTTCCTACCATTAAAGACGTAATAAATAATGCTACTAACCCGTTTTTATAAACCTTCTTTGGATTCTTACTTAACTTTGATAAGGCTTCTCTACTGTATAAGTAATCTAACTCTTCATAGTCTACCAACATATCAATTCTCCTTTATAAATTGCTTGATCACCATAATTCTACATTAATCAGGGTAATATGCCTTCATTTTCTATTAACATTTCCAACTTTCTGTCACTATCTTGTGACAAGGGGCTATGACTGGTATGATGGTAATAGGGATTTTGTAAATAGGAGGATTAATGACATGTATTACCAGTTAAAAGCGCGAGACAGCGGGAGTTCCGAGTTTAAGTGCTTTAACCATAGAAAATATTAAGTACATGCTTCCGATTAAAAAAAGGGCAATTTGAAATTTCTAATATGCTATGTCTTATGGATATGAAAATTGAAAAGGAAAGAAGAGTGGTGTGGATTTACAAGATAGAAAAGATAATTTAATGCAACAATTTTTTATTTGATATTGGAGGGGAAATTGAATTGTATGAAGACCATATTGCTTCAATCGAGAGGATGAAAATCAATTTAACTAATTATGCAACTGGAGGAAATGTGAACTCAGAGTTTAAATACAAGGAAGAGCGTATGAATCTTATGAATAACAGCATATTTAAAGAGAAAGTCCCGATGTTTATAAAAACTTGCCGTAGTGTAGATGAGTTTTGGGGATATATCAAACCAAAATTCTCAACATATCATGAGAGAAGAACATTCATAGCAAGTGAATTTCATGAATTATTAACTTTGCTAGAAGAAATGCAGTCTCGAAATATTGCTTTTTCAAATATTATAGAGATTCCGTTACATCCGGGTAGTGAAATTTCATACATTCACGAAACATGGAATAAGGCAATTGAGAGAACAGTTAATGATCCAGAAGGTGCTATAACAATTGCACGCACATTATTAGAAGAAATTTTCAAATATATTCTTGTGAATACAAAAACATCATATTCCCAAGATGCAGACCTACCTTCATTGTACAAGCTAGTTCGAAACTTGTTGAACTTATCTCCAGAACAACATACGGAAGAAATTTTTAAACAAATTTTAGGTGGGTGCAATAGTGTTGTAGTTGGTTTAGGTAGTTTAAGGAGTAAACATGGTGATGCACACGGAAAAACGCCATACTCAGTAAGACCCGAGAGACGCCACGCAAAGTTAGCGGTGAATTTAGCCGGCGCAATGGGAGAATTTATTATGAATACTTATTTAGAGAAAGTCGTTTTATCGAAAGAAAGAGCATAAGGAGAAACTGCTATCACTTTGTGTGATAAATTAGGCAGAGCCTGATGTTTCGGTGATAACAAAATAATCTGTCACAGGGCTGTAATAGTGAATCGTTTATTTCTCCACAGGCGGGTGACAACTTTAAAAAATATGACCCCAGGAAAATATCAGGCTCTGCCTGGTTCTACACGGTGAGTGGGGACAGTTTTCCCTTATGCTCTTCTATCAGTTTTTAATAATTTTATAGCCATGTTCTAAAATAAAGGCAGATATAAGAAGTCGGCTTATTTAACAAACTTGCCGGAATATGAAAATAGTTACAATTGATAATTATGAAGAGGTGATATAATTGAAAAAGCTAGATAGTGAGAATATAGGAATATGGTATCTACCATCAAATCCAAACGAAAGATTAACAGCAACATTAACTATTGATGATGATAATACTTGTAAATTAAAAATGGCTCATAACTTTGGTGGTTTATCAGCAATGGGAGTTAATGAGCTACCAATAATTCATGGTGTTTTGTCAAACGGAAGAGAAGTTACACTTGTAAACTCACTAAAAACAAATGAGCAATGGGGGTTCCCAGGATTTCCTGTATCCATTTGGTCATGTAATTTAGCAATTATTGGTGGTCTCTATAGGGAGGATAGTGATATATTACTCTCGGAAATAAAAGCTACGTATGAACACTTAAATTTATGGCTGAATAAAAAGCCATTCAAAATTGACACATCTACTACTACAAAAGATTCCCTCATTTCTTCAGTTGAAATAAATATGAATTACAAGATGCCTGATGTGATTAAAATTGATAATAGCAATTTTAATATTGAGTTCACATTCAAGGTAGACAGTTCGGGTGACCAATATAGTAAATTTGAAATTAACCAAACAGAACTTGTGAGGTTTCTTTTTAAAGAAAACGTACATTACAAAGAAGCAATTAATACAGTGAGCAATTTTTCTGATTTTTTAACTCTTTGTATAGGAGAACCAATCGCTTGTAAAGAATTTTTTGCTAAAGATATTCATGGCAATGACATCACTCTATTATTTAATTCAAACAAAGTTAATTCAAACAAAATAAAAGAACATGAAATTATTATTAAATTCTCTTACATTGAAGATTCATTTGAAACTTGTATACAAACGTGGAATACAAAAAAAGAATTATTAGAACCAATTATTCATTATTTTGTTGATGCACATGAAAAAGGATTTTATGTACCAACGTCATTTCTTAAAGTAGTACAAGCTGTTGAAGCATTTTCGCGAAGAATGAGAAATAATAAGATATGGTCTGACGAAGAATTTGAAGCAACAAAGGAAAGATTAACATTACAAATTCAGGATGATGAAGATAAAAAGCTTATAGCTGGGATACTTTCAAACGAACCTAGATTAAGGCAACGATTAAAAGAAATATTTTCGGAAGTTAATGACATTTTCGGGATTTCGTCTGATAAAAGAAAATCTTTTATTAATAAAATAGTTAATACTAGAAATTATTATACGCATTTCGATGAAAGACTAAAAGACCAAATATTTGATGCAATACCTATGTATTACATAACGAAATACATGAAACTTGTATTACGGGTACTTATATTGAGAGAGTTAGGTATAGATAACGACCTTATTAAACAGCGAATGAGTGGTAATCAAGAATTATTGCATTTTAAAGAAGGTTTGGGGCTTATCCCTCCCCATGAATTTATGAAAATAGAAACACAAGAAAATATTGATGATGATTCAAAACAACCCCCTCAAGAATCTGAATAATGTCTATAGACGTTTTTAACATAGAAATCACCAGTATAAACTTAACTGGGGCGTTTGTTTTATAACAAATGCTCAAATATCGTAAACGGGTCAGATTGTAAAATAAACGTATGTTAGAATTTGTATTATCACGATCAAGGAGGATGGTTAATATGTGGAATAGAAACAAGAGTACAGGTCCTGGTGGTGGTCTTTCAACTGGACCAAACGGTGGTCTATCGACTGGTCCAAGAGGCGGAGCATCAACAGGCCCTGAAGGCGGTATGTCAACTGGACCAAACGGTGGTCTTTCAACTGGACCCAAAGGTGGGTTATCTACCGGACCAGGAGGGGGTCTATCAACAGGACCGGGGGGAGGTTTGTCTACAGGCCCGAGAGGAGGACTTTCAACAGGTCCTGGAGGAGGTTTATCTACGGGGCCAGGAGGAGGTCTCTCTACTGGACCAACTCCATATATTAGTAATGTACCGCCGTGGCCAAGATTTGTTGAGGAACTAAAAAAACGAGGAATGAATGATTATGCTGAAATAATTCGAAAACATCACTTAAGATGATTTCTTTTTACTGTTATCTGGGCGTGAATGAGGCAGAAAGCTTAATAAGGGCTGCCTGT
>NZ_JBCMNO010000021.1:0-67212 GCF_050459885.1 Sporosarcina gallistercoris
AAAGCGCAGCGCAAGGAGCACTTCACTCGTCACCTTCCACTCCAATCAACGAGTTTGCAACTACCCACTATCCACAACTAACAACCAAATATAAAAGAAATCAACCCTGTCAACCTATTTTTATATAAACAAAAAGCAGAGGCTACGATTGAACCTCTGCTTTTTGTTTCTTACTTATTGTGTACCTGTCGAATACGTTTCGTAAACTTACAGGTTTTTGATTAGCTCGTCAGCGAACTCAGAAGTCTTCACTTCAGTTGCGCCTTCCATCAAACGGGCGAAGTCATATGTGACCACTTTAGAAGCAATCGTCTTTTCGATCGACTTCGTGATCATGTCTGCAGCTTCGTTCCAGCCAAGGTGCTCCAGCATCATAACTCCAGAAAGGATTACAGACGATGGGTTCACTTTGTCAAGTCCCGCGTACTTCGGTGCAGTACCGTGAGTAGCTTCAAAGATTGCGTGTCCAGTCAGGTAGTTGATGTTAGCGCCTGGTGCGATTCCGATACCGCCTACTTGTGCAGCAAGAGCATCTGAAACGTAGTCACCATTCAAGTTCATCGTTGCAACAACGTCGAATTCCTTCGGACGCGTCAAGATCTGCTGAAGGAAGATATCAGCGATGGAATCTTTAACGATGATTTTACCTGCAGCTTCAGCGTCAGATTGCGCTTTGTTTGCAGCGTCCGTGCCTTTTTCTTCTTTAATCCGGTCATATTCGTTCCATGTGAATACTTTGTCGCCGAATTCTTCTTCAGCCACTTCATATCCCCAGTTTTTGAATGCGCCTTCTGTGAATTTCATGATGTTTCCTTTGTGGACAAGAGTCAATGATTTGCGTCCTTCTTTGATAGCATAATTCAAAGCACCGCGGACGAGGCGTTTAGTACCCTCTTCAGAAATCGGCTTAATGCCGAGTCCAGAAGTTTCAGGGAAACGGATATTTTTAACATCCAGCTCGTCTTGAAGGAATTTAATAAGTTTCTTGACTTCGTCAGAACCTTCTTTATACTCGATTCCTGCATAAATGTCTTCTGTGTTCTCACGGAAGATGACCATATCACAATCTTCAGGACGTTTCACTGGTGAAGGTACACCTTCGAAGTAACGTACTGGACGCAAACATGTATAGAGATCGAGTTCTTGACGAAGTGCTACGTTCAATGAACGGAATCCACCGCCAATTGGAGTAGTCAATGGACCTTTAATCGCAATCAGGTATTCTTCGATCGTATCAAGTGTCGCTTGTGGAAGCCATTCTCCAGTTTCGTTGAAAGCTTTCTCTCCTGCCAACACTTCTTTCCAAACTAGCTTACGTTTACCGTTGTAAGCTTTTTCCACTGCACCTTCAAGAACGCGAGAAGCTGCATGCCAGATATCCGGGCCTGTTCCGTCACCAATGATGAATGGAACTGTTGCGTGATCGGGAACGTTTAATACACCGTTTGTTACTGTGATTTTACCTTCGTTAGCCATTATAATTCCTCCCAAATTCATGAGTTTAGGGCCGGTATGTTGAGATACCGACCCAAAGATTTTTGCTGATTAGCGCTGATCGATTGGCACATATTTCTGCATATCAGGTCCGATGTATTCCGCACGCGGACGGATCAGACGGTTGTTTTCATACTGCTCTAGAATGTGTGCAATCCATCCTGAAATGCGGGAAACCGCAAAAATCGGAGTGAATAGATCGTGATCGATCCCAAGTGAATGATAAACCGAAGCTGAGTAAAAATCAACGTTTGGCGGTAATTTCTTCTCACCTGTAACGATTTTTTCAATTTGCTCGGACATACGGAAATACTTGCCTTCTCCGCGAAGTTCAGTCAGTTTTTCAGACATTTCGCGAAGGTGCTTGGCACGTGGATCCCCTTTACGATAGACACGGTGGCCAAAGCCCATGATCTTTTCTTTGTTCGCGAGTTTGTTATGAATGTACTCGTCCACTTTGTCTTCATCGCCAATTTCCATAAGCATGTTCATGACTTGCTCATTTGCACCACCGTGCAATGGACCTTTAAGAGCTCCGATTGCAGCTGTAACACCTGAATACATATCAGAAAGAGTTGCCACACAAACACGAGCTGTAAACGTGGATGCGTTCAATTCATGATCTGCATGCAGGACAAGTGCTTTGTTGAAAGCTTCCTCTTCGATTGGCTCAGGTTTTTTGCCATTCAACATGTAAAGGAAGTTTGCTGCATATCCCAGTGTTGTATCTGGAGCTATAGGCTCAAGACCTTTGCGAATACGTGCAAATGCAGTAACAACAGTTGCAATTTTCGCTTGTAGTTTAATCGCTTTCAGATAGTTCTGTTCTTTGGACATATCTTCAGCGTTCGCGTCATATAACCCTAATAAGGAGATTGCTGTGCGCAATGCCGCCATTGGGTGGACGTCTTTGATTGGATACGTTTTGAAATGAGCGAGAACTTCTTCTGGCACGGACATGTTGTCTGCCAATTGCTGCTTCAATTCAGCTAGCTCTTGTTCTTTTGGTAGACGCAGGTGCCAGAGAAGATAGACGACTTCCTCGAAACTTGCATTGTTTGCAAGATCGTCAATGTCGTACCCGACGTATGTAAGGGTATCATCGATGATTGAACTGATCGCGGATTGTGTCGCTACAATTCCTTCTAAACCTTTAGTAGATGTCATGAAACTCTCTCCTTCAGTCAGCAGCCGTCTAACCTACCCGTAGATTTATTTAACGTTAGGGGGCTTCGGCTAATCTGCTAATATTGTTTCCGCCTAAAAACGCTTACAAAATTCATTATAATCAACTTTGTCGGTTTTGTGAATGAAAATGCATACGATTTCCAGGAAATCTATAGAATCGGAGTGAAAACCAATAAAAAAATTGAATAAGACATCGTTTTACAAACAGTATATATTGCCGTTCCTACCTGGAGTTATCGGGGGAATTTTTATATTTCTCGTCCCCCCCGCCGGTATCGCAATCATTCTTGCGTACTTTGCCGCGCCTGTGGTGAACTTTACCAACAACATCCTGCGTTTACCTAGAACACTTTCCACTTTAGTCGCCATGTCCGTGATCATCAGTGGGGTAGTCGGGATTTCCACAATGGCTATACAAGGTTTAATGGACACATTACCAATCGCAGAGCGTCATTTGGAACCTTATACAGGCAACCAGGATTGGTCAGGGGTCGCGATTACGTTTTTAAAAGAACATGTCCTCACTGCGGGGCATACACTTATCGAACATACCTTCGCTTTTACAGGAGTCCTTTTTCAGCAAGTGTTCACTCTCTTCATATTTCTAGTCGCCTTTTTCTTTGCACTCCGAGAAACGGGAAAAGATCGATTTTGGTTCCTCGTCTATTTTCCGGCATCTATGCGTCGTCAGGCACATCGACTCTTCAAGAAATCCGGTGAACTTATCGGACATTTCATTTCAATCGAGGCACGTCTCGTCTGTTTAACATTTCTTCTGTTGTGTATCGGTTTCTTTTTCCTATCGTTTTCTTCCCCTATCGGAACTGCATTTCTTGTATCTCTTGCAGATAGTCTGCCATTTTTAGGAATCGGATTATTCCTATTGCCGATGATGCTCTTCTATTTTTACACTGGAGAATATATTTTCGGCTCAGCACTCTTATTGCTTTATATACTGACACTTGTGAGTCGGCAAATTGCTGAGTCCTATTTGTGGGCATCCACTTTTCGGGTAAAGCCTGTCCATGCATTTCTAATCACTGCAAGCTCTTTCTACCTTTTTGGAATACCTGGGATTTTGCTGACGCCATTCCTCCTGTTTACAGCGATGAAAATCAGAAACCATCCAAAGTTCATCGAATGATAAGCGTCCCTTTTTTCATTTTCTTGTAAATTTGATGAATGATAAACGGACGAATCATTTTTCTTGGCCAACTGAAAAGCAGCAGCAAACCCATCATGTCTGTAAGGAAACCTGGAACAAGTAACAGCAACCCCCCTGCAAAAATACACAATCCATCAATAATCGGGGGCCCTGGTGCATCTCCGGCTGCAATTCGTTCCCTGAATTCCGTGATTGCCTTGAATCCTTGCTTTTTCGCTAAATAAGCGCCGCCGATTCCAGTAAGTAGAATAATCGCAAGAGTCGGCATTACGCCTAATTGGTTTCCTACAACAAGAAGTAACGTGAGTTCACTTGCAGGAACGATCAAAAATAGAAGTACTAACCATTTCATTTTCATGTCTCCTCTTTGAGAAAAACCGCTATCCTAAAATTAGGCAGCGGTTTTTGTTTATAGCACTTTAGCATGACCTTTATAGATAACGCCAGTTTCAGCGTCCATCGTAATTTCCTTATCATGCTTAATGATTTCAGTTGCATTCTTCACACCGACAATGACTGGAATTCCCAAGTTCAATCCTACGATTGCCCCATGACTTGTTAGTCCGCCCTCTTCGGTAATGAGGCCGGAACACTTTTCAAGTACCGGTAGCATATCACGGTCAGTGGAGTTCGTCACGAGGATTGCTCCTTCAGCATCGAACGCTTCCGCTTCCGCTGCACTGCGAGCGACAATTGCTCGACCATAGGCCACTGACTTCCCAATCCCTTGCCCTTTTGCAAGAAGATCACCAATGACATGGATCTTCATCAGATTGGTAGTTCCAGCTTCTCCCACGGGGACTCCCGCTGTGATGATGACAACATCGCCGTGCGTCACATATTTATGCTTAACACTTTCTTCGACGGATTCTTCAAGAATCGAGTCAATTGAACTGACACGTCTGCCAACGATTGGATACGCTCCCCAAACAAGTGTGAGACGGCGAGCGACTTGCGCAGAAGATGTTACGGCAATGATAGGACATCCAGGACGATATTTTGAAATCATCCGGGCAGTTGTTCCGCTTTCAGTAGGTGCAATCACAGCGTTCACATTCAAGTTAATCGCAGTGTAGGCAGCAGCTTGTCCAATGGCATCCGTCAAGTTACCATGCTTTTCTCTGCGACGCGTTGAGATGAACGAACGGTAATCGAAAGATTCTTCGATCTTGTTAGCAATTCGAACCATTGTTTCTACAGATTCTACAGGATATAAACCAGCTGCAGTTTCACCTGACAGCATGATCGCGTCAGTACCGTCAAAAATCGCATTCGCCACGTCACTCGCTTCAGCACGTGTCGGACGCGGATTCCGCTGCATCGAATCGAGCATCTGTGTCGCCGTGATAACAGGTTTCCCTGCCTGATTACACTTTTTAATGAGCTGCTTTTGAATGACTGGTACTTCTTCAGCAGGAATCTCAACACCAAGATCTCCTCGAGCGACCATTAAACCGTCGGATACTTCGATGATTGCGTCAATATTATCAACGCCTTCTTGGTTTTCAATTTTTGGAATGATATGGATATTTGAACCTGCATTTTTTTCTAACAGTTCCCGTATTTCCAATACATCTTCTGCACGTCGAACGAAGGAAGCAGCTACGAAATCGATCTCCTGTGCAATACCGAAAAGGATGTCTTCCTTATCTTTTTCCGTGATTCCAGGAAGCTGTACTGAAACGCCCGGTACGTTGACGCCTTTTTTATTCTTCAGTTCACCCGAGTTCATCACTTCAGTGTGAATCAATCCTTCAGCTTCACTTTTACCGAGCACTTTTAACATAACGAGACCGTCATCCAGAAGAATGGTATCGTCCTTATCCACATCGTCAATCAGCTGGTCATACGTAATGGAGAATCGCTCTTTTGTCCCAACGACTTCATGCATGGATACGTCAATCTTTTGACCGGCTGTCAATTCGATTAAACCATTTTCCATTGAATGAGTTCGAATTTCAGGTCCTTTCGTATCGAGTAGAATCCCGACAGTCTTTTGTTTAGCAGCAGCTACTTTGCGGATCGCTTTTATGCGTAGAAGGTGTTCGTCATGATCTCCATGGGAGAAATTCAAGCGCGCCACGTTCATACCTGCATCAATTAGTTGCCCCAGACGTTCTGGTGATTCACTTGCCGGACCGATTGTACAAACGATTTTAGTTTTTCTCATTGGTTAGGACCACTTCCTTTTCACTGATTTCCATCAAATAGATAATTCTTTAGATAACGTATACATATCATTCTCAAATTCAGAAGCTTCATCAAAAACACGAGCTAAGTTATATTCGACGACTTGTTGATTTTTCATGCCTATTGCGACGGTTTTGCCGCCGTTTTTCAGCGCTTCAACTGCGCGTGCGCCAAATTGGCTAGCAATAACGCGATCCCTGGCAGATGGAGAGCCTCCGCGCTGGATATGACCCAATACGGAAACACGTGTATCAATGCCTTCTTCTGTATTCAGCTTCTCGGCAAGCAAGGAAGCAGACATTACACCTTCCGCGACAATAATGATACTATGCTTTTTACCACGTTCCGTCCCTCTTCTCAGACGTTCCAGGATATCCGGTAAATCATACGTTTCTTCAGGGATGAGAATGGTCTCCGCCCCGCCCGCAAGACCTGCCCAAAGAGCTAAATCCCCGGCATTTCTCCCCATCACTTCTACGATGAAAGTCCGCTCGTGTGATGTTGCTGTATCCCTTATTTTATCAATTGCATCGATGACAGTATTCAGCGCAGTGTCGAAACCGATTGTGAAGTCCGTTCCGTTAATATCATTATCAATTGTAGCCGGAACACAAGCACAAGGAATTCCAAGTTTCGATAATTCCAATGCACCTCTGAACGATCCGTCCCCACCAATGACTACCACACCTTCAATACCATTCAACTTCAGCTGCTTAAGCGCCTGTTCACGCCCTGCAATTGTAGTGAATTCCGGACAACGCGCTGAACGCAGCATGGTGCCGCCACGCTGGATAATATCACCTACAGACCCCAGTTGCAAAAGTTCGATTTTACCATCGATCAATCCCTGGTATCCGTTGTAAACGCCTGCAACTTCAAGCCCTTCATAAATCGCTTTCCGAACGACGGCACGTACAGCAGCATTCATTCCAGGAGCGTCTCCGCCACTTGTTAATACAGCGATTTTCTTCATCCGTAACTCCTCCTTACAGGAAAGTCAAATTGCACTCATCACTCCGCGAACACACCGATCCTCCTGAATTTATCATAACGGTCTTGAACAAGTCCATCCGCATCCAGCTTACCTAAATCTCTAAGAGCATTTGCTAAAACAACTTTCATGTTCTTCGCCTGTTGTTTCGGGTCGCGATGTCCTCCACCTAATACTTCCGGAATGATATCATCAATGATTTCCATCTTTAACAAATCCGGTGCAGTGATTTTCATCGCTTCTGCCGCTTCTTTTGCATAAGCAGCATCTTTCCAAAGGATGGAAGCTGCGCCTTCCGGCGAAATGACCGAATAGGTAGAGTGCTCAAGCATATAAACCCGATTCGCAACACCTAGAGCCAGTGCGCCGCCACTTCCTCCTTCTCCAATAACTATAGAGATAACCGGAACTGTAAGACTTGCCATTTCCACAAGGTTGCGAGCAATCGCTTCACTTTGTCCACGCTCTTCTGCTGCGCGTCCAGGGTATGCCCCTTTTGTATCGATCAGACATATGATTGGTCTTCTGAACTTTTCAGCCTGTTTCATAAGTCGCAGCGCTTTTCGATAGCCTTCGGGATGCGGCATTCCAAAAGTGCGTTTCACATTTTCTTTTGTATCTTTTCCACGTTGATGGCCGATAATTGTAACCGGTTCTCCATCAAACGAACCGATCCCGCCTACTATCGCAGCATCATCTCCAAAAGCCCGGTCCCCATGGAGTTCGATGAAGTCCACGAATAACTCTCCAATATAGTCGTAGGTTGTAGGGCGCTCAGGGTGACGCGCCACTTGGACACGTTCCCACGTTTCCATATTGCCATAGATATCGTTTTCAAGCTTGGCTAAACGATCATTCAAGTTCCGGATCTCATCGGATAAATCGACTTCGTTCGTTTCAGTGAACTCTTTTAGTTCCTGGATTTTTTCTCGTAATTTTATAATAGGTTCTTCAAATGACATGGTCTTTTTCATTGTGCCGCCTCCCCCTTCGTATGAAGTCGGATAATGCGGGATAGCATATCCTGCAAGTCTACACGGTGGACCACTGCATCCAACTGACCATGGGCCAGCAGGAATTCAGCCGTTTGAAAGTCTTCAGGTAACTTTTCCCTCACAGTTTGCTCAATCACCCGGCGGCCTGCAAATCCAATGAGTGCTTTTGGTTCAGCAAGGTTAATGTCACCGACAGAAGCAAAACTTGCTGAAACTCCTCCAGTTGTCGGGTAAGTCATTATGGATATATACAAAAGTCCTTTTTCTGAGTGACGGTTTAACGCAACACTTGTTTTGGCCATCTGCATTAGGGACAGAACACCTTCTTGCATGCGTGCACCTCCACTTGCAGAAAAAATAAGCATTGGAATCCCAAGCTCTGTCGCTTTTTCTACTGCTCTTGTGATCTTTTCGCCTACAACTGAGCCCATGGATCCCATACGAAAATGGGGGTCCATGACAGCAATCGCTACCTCGTTGCCATCAATCTTTCCAGTACCTGTCAGCACAGCTTCATTGAGTCCCGTTTTTTCCGCGTCTTTTTTCACTTTCGCTGCGTATGCAGGAAACTCCAATGGATTTTCAGTTACTAAATGGTCATCCATGGAAACGAAAGTTCCTTCATCGATTAACGAGTCAATTCGTTCTTGCGCAGTCATTTTGAAATGGAAATCACATTTAGGACAAACTTTAAGCAGCTTGCCCAACTCTTTTGTCGGTTCAACGTGCTTGCATGATGGACATTTCGTCATAATCCCTTCAGGTACATCGCTTTTAGACTTCGCATTCGGCATGATTGCCTGCTGTTTTTTCACATTTGTAAATAGATCCCTTAGCATTCCTGTTCGCCCCTTCTTTCACCATTGACAATGTTAAGCCATTCCGTATACCGCATAACGGCTAGCTGGCTGTTGCCGTTCATCATCTCATTGAGTAAATTCGATGCAACATCTCTTTCTTCTTCCGCCATAACTTCATGGAACGGAACGCGGCTATATTGCTTCAACAAGAACCAAATTTTCAACGACAAACGATTTCCTGAAATCACGACGATTTCTTGAAACAATTCTTCCCTGACAATCGGTTCAGTGCCTTTGAGTTTCACTAAAAAACTTTCCCAAACTGGCAGGGTTCTTCGCTCTGCATCATTTGAGATACTTTCAATAGCCGCTCTTTCATGAATCCGTCGAGTATCATCCACGTATTTCAATGATTGCGGATTTTGCAAAATGAACGTAGAAAGAATTTCCACTAGTTGATGCTTTTTATAGTCAGCGAGAAACGTTCCCTCTCCCCTTCTTGTTTCAATCAGTCCAAGAAGTTCCAGACTTCGGAGTGCTTCTCGAATTGTGGATCTACCCACTTGCAACCGATCCGCCAGTACACGTTCAGAAGGCAACTTATCCCCAATGACGGCACCTTCTTCTTTAATGATCGTACGCAGATCCGAAACAATATCCAAAAACCGTTTCGATGATGGACGAGTGTTTTCCATGTCCAAACTCCTTTTATGCTGCATTTTAAAGTGGTCAGACCACTATCCTTTATTAGCATACAAAAAAGCACGCCTGCCGTAAAGTGATATCTGGAAATCATTTTTCTGTTTGTTACGGAGTGGTCTGCACTCTTGCCCCTAGAAAAAGGCGCGTGAAAAATCCTATTAGTCTGCCACAATCTCCTGAACGACAAGCTGCGGCCTGCCGTTCCTCACTTCCACAGTACCTTGAAAAACGATGAATGACTGTTCCTTGAGCTCACTGCTGCAAGCAGCATATTGTCTCGGAAATAACGTGCACGAAATTTCGCCAGTCTCGTCTTGTAATTCGAGAAACGCCATCGCTTCTCCTTTTTTTGTCCGGATGCGTTTCAATTCCAGTACAAGCCCTGCTAGCACCACTTTAGCTCCAGATGATTTCACCAGTGAGTCTGCAATCGTATCCGATTCAATAGAGAGTTTCTTTTTAAAAGAAGCAATGGGATGTTCTGATAAGTAGAATCCGAGTGTCTCTTTCTCATATTCCAGTCGCTGCATATCTGACATCGTTCCGCCGGGACTATATTTAGGACTCGCCATCCCTTTCATCATTCCAGCGAGGAGGTCTGTTTCATCAGTTGACGGTCTAACAAAGAGCGCATGTTTTCTTGCTGCTTCTATTGTAGCCAGGAGGACTTCGCGCGTTTGGCCGAATTCGTCCAATGCTCCTGACTTCACGAGAGGAGGAATTGTTTTTTCAGTGAAACTCTCGGCCCCGAGTGCGACAGACAAATCAAATAGAGTTTTTAATTTCAATTCTTGCTTCCGTGCCCGTTTCAGAATTGTATAAAACGGATAACTGATTCCTTTTACTGCACTCAAACCAAGTCGGATGGAACCATTTTCTGCAGTCGCCGACCAGTGACTTTTTGTAATGGAAGGGCCAAGGACAGGGATTCCCTTCGCTTTCACTTCACGCATGAACTCCACCGTCTTCTCCGGAGAACCCGCTAACACGGATAGGCATCCCGCATAGAAATACTCAGGTTTGTTCGCCTTCAAATAGGCAAGCTGATAGGAAATCAACGAGTAGGCAACTGCGTGACTCTTCGGAAATCCATAATCCGCGAACTTGACAATCAAATCATAAATTTCTCCAGCAATCCTTTTAGGAAAACCGTTTCGCTGTGCACTATCTGTAAAATGGACGCGTTCCTGCATCAGCACATCACGCTTCTTTTTACTGATCGCGCGCCGTAATAAATCCGCTTCTCCTAAAGTGAATCCTGCAATCTGAACAGCGATCTGCAAAATCTGTTCTTGGTAAACAATAATGCCATAGGTCTCTTTCAAAATCGGTTCCAGCGCGGGATGCATGTAGTGAATCGGCTCAATCCCCTTTTTCCTTCTGCTATATAGAGGGATATTTTCCATAGGACCCGGACGGTATAAGGCGGTGATTGCATAGATGTCTTCGAATGCATCCGGGGAAATCTCACGGAGCGCTTTCCTCATGCCGGGCGATTCAAATTGAAAAATCCCGGACATGTCCCCTTTCCTGAACAACTCCATCGTTCCCTCATCTTGCAGAGGGATTGTGTCGAGTGAAAGGTCATCCCCAGTTTGGAAACGAATCATTTTTCGTATCCTATCCAGCAAAGTAAGATTACGCAATCCGAGGAAATCCATTTTTAACAGTCCCGCTTCTTCCGAATCATTCATCGCCCACTGCGTTAAATAGATGGAGTCCCCGCCACTTTGAAGCGGAACAGTTTCAACGAGTGGTGTTGGTGATAATATGACTCCAGCAGCGTGTGTTGAAGCGTTTCGCGGTAATCCTTCCAATGCCAGAGACGCTTTGTACCAGCTGGCACGGACAGATTCTTTTTCAATCCACTTTTTAAGTTGTGAGGACTGACTCACTTTTTCGTGAAGTGTTTTTCCGGGAGCTTCAGACAATGCTTTAGATAGGAACGACATATCATCATTTGAAAAACCGAATACCCTAGCTGTGTTTCGCGCAACGGATTTAGCTGATAACGTACCAAATGTAATAATTTGAGCTACATGTGCTTTCCCATACTTTTGAGCGACATACTCGACAACTTCCATTCTTCGCGTATCGGCAAAATCGACGTCAATATCCGGCATTGTCACTCTGCTTTTATTTAGAAACCGCTCAAAAATCAGCCCGTATTTCAAAGGATCTACTGCAGTGATCCCAAGCGAGAATGCAACTAGCGAGCCGGCAGAGGATCCACGGCCAGGTCCAACTTCAATATCTTGTTGTTTTGCATAAGCGATGAAATCTTCCACGATTAAGAAATAATCCTGATAGCCCATGTCCACGATGACATCCAATTCGTACCGGAGCCGTTCTTCGTATGCGGAGGAAATCTCAGAAAATCGTTTTTGCAAACCGGTGCGACAATGGTCTTCAAGCAGTTGCGCTGCAGACCTTTCTTCGCCCACAGGAAACTTCGGCATGAGTAATTGTTTTTCCGGCAATTGGACATCACAAGCCAATAGCACATCTGCCGCCTTCTCTAGCCAATGTGGTTTGTCCGCAAACCATTGTTCCAGCACTTGCTGTTCAGGTACATAAGCGTCCGTGTATAGATTGGCAGGACGTGCAGGGTCATTCAGCTTGTAGCCTTCGCGAATCGCTTGCGCTGTTTCAAAACTGAAGGCATCTTCAGGATCGATGAACCTTGCTTCACTGCACGCCACAATAGCCAAATCTTCTATTTCAGCTAGATGTTCAATTACCGTTTCTTCAGGATGCACGGACCCTGCAGGTCTTGAAATCCCTATATACAGGTTTTCGGTAGCGCAGTGCCTCTTCAATCGCTGGAGCGTTTCTTCAGTTCGGATTTCCTTCCAAGAGGGGTCTGTAAGCGGGAAAATAACGGAACAGTTCGCGGTATAGGATTTCAACCATTTTTCAGGTAAGTTCGCAGCGTCTCTTGTTGCAGCAGCACTACTGATCTTTAATAACTGACGGAAACCTATTTCGTTTTCAGCATAGATGTAACATAAAGGCGTTTCTCCAGTTGATAATTCAATTTTTACGGAGAGTCCGATAACAGGGTGAATGCCATATTTCTTCATCACTTTCCAAAACGAGCGGATTCCAGAAAGGGTCGAGTTCACAATTGCAGCTGAAACAGCCCCTCTTCTTTGCAGAAGAGGAGCTAATCGGTCAAGCTTTATAATGCCATTCAGCAAATCGGCACCTGTTATAATTTGCGGATAAACAAGCTTCATTGTCTATCCCTCCATTCACTAGTTACGTGCACATAACGTTTGTACTTTCCGGATCACTTTATCGGCTTCTTCCCAATTCTTCACAGAGGCACCTGCAGCAAGCGGATGTCCGCCGCCACCGTATTCAGCAGCCAGTCCGTTGATGACAATTCCTTTTGAACGCAGTCGGACACGGATCTGGTCCTTCTCTTCAACAAAAATCAACCAGGCACATATGCCTTTGACATCTCCAAGTGAACTGACGAGTGAAGAGGTTTCTTCCGCCTTCACATTGAATTGATCCAATATTGTTTTCGTGAGTTTAATGTACGCTGCTCCATTTTCATCTATGGAAAAATTCTGGTAGACATACCCTTGTAGGTGAAGAAGATTTCGTTCCACTTCATACATTCCAGCAAAGATCTGCTGGCGATCAAAATTATACTTGATCAATTCACTTGAAATTTCAAACGTTTTTCCAGTCGCGCTCGGATACATGAACCGTCCTGTATCCCCTACTATTCCTGCAAACAGGAGTCTAGCTGATTCGTCAGGAAGCTTCCATCCTTTAACATCTCTTCCTTCAACAAATAATTCATAGATCATTTCCGAACAAGAACTCGCATCCGTATCAATCCATAAGATATCCCCATATGGATCCACATTCGGATGATGGTCGATCTTTGCTAAAAAGCTCCCTTTCTTGTAGGACTGGCCATCTACTCTCTCAGTGTTTGCTGTATCCGTGACAATGACTAGCGCACCTTCATACATGTCATCGGTAACATGATCTTGACCAGACAAAAATGACAGCTGGCCATCATCACTCCCTGCCGCATACACATTTTTTTCAGGATAATTTGCTTCTATGAGTTTTTTCAACCCAACCTGTGAGCCAAATGCGTCCGGATCCGGGCGGACATGCCTATGTATAATAATGGTTGAATACTGTTCAATTGTGTCAATGATTTGTCTTTTCATTTTCCATTTCCTCCATTATTTAAAGAATTGCGGTCGCATTTGTGCTGTAAAGCCGCTACAATAGAAGAAGTGCTGGATTCTTTTGGAGGGCTATGTTGTGAAAACTTTTAATTTCATACTTGTGTTTTTGATTATTGCTTCGGCGGTATTCTACTTCTATTTTAAAACGAGGCAGTTCCGGACAAGCCATGTATTTCCGATCCGTAAAAAGATGTATGCGTCAAAAGCGGGAACTTTTTTAGGACTCTTGCTCGTCTCCTTCGGTATCAATCAGCTGTTGCTGTTCGGCGGAGTAACGACTTACATAATCTCCGGAATTTTCATCGTACTCGGAGGCTATGTATCCATCTTTAACTGGAAAGCCGTACAGTATTACAAAAAATTCGTGGACGAAGAGACAGAATTGAACAAGCGCTGATGCTCATGCATCGGCGTTTTTCTATCGTTCCAATAACTGATATGTGACTAGGGCTTTGCCAATCATATCACCTTCTGAGTATAAGGAAATATCCATTTTCACAACACGGCGGCTCATATGTAGAATATGAGGTTCAACAGTTACCTTACTCCCAAGCTGGACATGTCTCATAAAGTAGATTGACAAGTTCTCCGGAACACTTTCTCCCCGCTTATAGAGCTTGATGGCACGGTTGCCTGTTTCAGCTAGCAATGTGGTCAGGGCTCCATAGGACAAGGAACCAAGTTGGTTGGTCATCTGAGGAACCACTTCAAAAACCACATTTTGAGGGTTTTCCGTATCGGAATGCATTTGGTTTTTTACGATGTCATCAATTGTTTGACCTTGCTGCGGCTGCCGTTGTGCCAATTGAAATGCTTTCAGCACGTCTTGCCTGCTAATAACACCATCCAGCTGCCCTGCCTCAGTAACGACAGGGAGTAAATCGATTCCTTCCCACACCATGATGTGGCCAGCTGAAGCGACACTCATCTTTCCGGTTGCCGTGATCGGTGAAGAAGTCATGACTTTTCCAATCGGTTCGGATTCTTGTTTTCCGACAACATCTTTGGATGTAACCATTCCTACTACTTTCCCATTCCGTTCAATTACTGGAAACGCAGAGTGGGAAGTTCTGCGGCTCAGTTCGTTAAATTGTCCAACCGTTTCTTGTATGAACAATGTAGAAGTATTGGGAAGTTGATGTTGAATATCTTCTACGAGAAGAATTTCTTTTTCAATCATCTGGTCGGATATCGCCCGGTTGAGCATGGTAGCAACTGTAAACGAATCATAACTGGTCGTGATGACCGGCAAATCGAGTGAATTGGCGAGTTTTTTCACTTCATCAGTCGTATCAAAACCACCCGTTACAAGTACCGCGGCCCCTTCACTGATTGCTAATTGATGTGCTTTTTGCCGGTTCCCGACTATAAGCAAGCTTCCTGCATCGATATAACGGCGGATATCTTCCAGCTGCATCGCCCCGATCAGGAATTTAGTCAGCGTTTTGTGTAAGCCTCCACTTCCGCCAAGCACACTGCCATCTACTATATTCACCACTTCGGCAAATGTCAGCCGCTCGATATTCTCTTTTTTCTTCTTTTCAATGCGCACTGTACCGACACGCTCGATTGTATTGACAAGTTTGTTATTTTCAGCTTCCTTAATCGCTCTGTAGGCAGTCCCTTCACTTACCGTGAGGGCTCTGGCAATTTGCCTAACTGAAATTTTTTCACCTACAGCCAGCTCTTCAATGTGGCGCAAAATTTGTTCATGCTTCGTCGACATTGCATTCACCTTTTTCTATGTATGCCTTGTCTTCAGTTTACCATAAATCCATAAAAAATAACCGAGCTGAAAGAGATTTATCTCTGCCAGCCCAGTTGACTCATAACCGCGTCACTTCACCTGCATTCATGACAAGTACTTCATGGTCTTTCACAAGCTTTTTGAAGTCTTCAGGATCTTGCACAATCGGTGGGAAGGTATTGTAATGTACCGGTACTGTCAGCTTCGGAGTGAGCAGTTCCACAGCATACGCAGCATCTTCAGGTCCCATTGTGAAATTATCACCTATCGGTAAAAATGCGAGATCGATAGTGTGACGTTTGCCGATCAGCTCCATGTCTCCAAATAGGGACGTATCTCCTGCATGATAAATCGTCTTCCCTTCTGCCATAAAAAGAATTCCTGCAGGCATGCCCATGTAAATCAGCTGCTGATCATGCGTAGTATAGGATGAACTATGGAACGCTTTTGTGAACTTCACCGTTCCAAAATCGAATTCACACGCTCCTCCGATATTCATGCCATGCGTTTCTAGTCCTTGCCATCCGAGCCATAATGCAAGTTCGTTAGGAGCGACAACTAATGCCCCGCTCGCTTTTGCTATCTCGACCGTATCGCCTACATGGTCATTGTGTCCATGCGTCAATAAGATAACATCCGGTTTTTCAGTTTCCACTACCAGATCCGTCAAGTCATTTCCTGTAATATAAGGATCGATCAAAATCACCTTACCGCCTGTTTTGATTTTTACAATAGAGTGTCCATGATATGAAATTTCCATCGGGTTCTCCCCCTTCACTTATTGTTCTATCCTTTCTACCAATTCGTGAAACCAGATTTAAACCCTCTTTTTTGGTATGATACATAAGTGTACTAAGGAGGAATAATTATGAAGAAACTTACGAAAATTCAACAGTATTTACAGGACAATAACGTGGAAGCAGCATTTGTAACGACGCCTGATAACGTGTTTTATGTGTCCGGTTTTAGCAGTGATCCCCACGAACGACTTCTTGGAGTAATGATTTTCAAAGATGCAGAGCCATTCATCGTCTGTCCGCTCATGGAAGTTCCCGATGTGAAATCTGCGGGATGGACATTCGGAACGGTCGGTTACGAAGACACAGATGACGCATGGGAGTTTGTAAAGGCCGAAGTGAAAAGGAAAATGAGTGAACTCACTTCGATTGCAATTGAAAAATCACATCTTACCGTCGAACGTTTGGAACGTATGGAAGAACTTTTCCCAGCAGCTCAGTTCACCCGATTGGATGAACAGTTGAACACTATGCGGAGCCATAAGGATGCTTCAGAAATTCAGTTACTGCGCGAAGCTGCACAATTAGCGGACTACGCAATTGAAGTGGCGTGTGAAAATATTGCTGAAGGTGTTACAGAACTGGAACTCCAAACAGCAATCGAGTTTGCATTAAAGAAAAAAGGCGTCCAGAAGATGTCGTTTGACACGACGGTCCTATCAGGTCCTAAAACCGCATCTCCACACGGGACTCCGGGTGAACGGAAAATCCAACAAGGCGATTTCGTCCTGATGGACCTCGGTGTTGTGCATAAAGGATATTGTTCAGATATTACAAGAACGGTATCGTATGGTGAACCTTCAGCTGAACAACGGAGTATCTACGAAGCTGTTCGTATGGCAAACCAGGCAGCAATCGATTTGGTGAAGCCTGGGGTCCGAGCTAGCGACCTCGACAAAGCTGCACGCGAAGTGATTACTAAGGCTGGGTATGGAGAGTACTTCACTCACCGTCTCGGACATGGACTCGGTATTTCAGTTCATGAATTCCCTTCGATTCATGGAGCTAATGATTTCCAGCTGGAAGAAAGCATGGTATTCACGATTGAACCAGGCATCTACAACTCTGCAATTACTGGTGTTCGCATTGAAGATGACGTCGTCGTTACGGCGGATGGTATTGAAGTGCTAACAAAATTCCCGAAAGAACTTAAAATCATCAAGTGAAATAGAAGAAGCAGGGGCTCAACTTGCAGCCTCTGCTTCTTTGTTTATTATATGATTATCGGTTCAACAAAGATTGAGCGGATACGTATTCGATAGCCTGTGCGTCCGCTACCGCTTGATACGTCAAGTAGCCCTCTAGAGTGTTTACCCCTTTTAGCAACGCTTCATTGTCCAAACAAGCTTGCTTGTACCCTTTGTTCGCAATTTGCAATGCGTATGGGACTGTCACATTCGTCAGTGCCATAGTAGATGTGCGGGGCACAGCACCTGGCATATTAGCAACAGCGTAGTGGACCACTCCGAATTTTTCATAAGTTGGATCGTCATGTGTCGTAATCCGATCGGAAGTTTCAAAAATCCCGCCTTGGTCAATAGCTATATCGACAAGTACAGAACCTGGAGACATCGATTTAACCATATCCTCGCTTACAAGTTTAGGAGCACGAGCCCCCGGAATAAGAACACACCCGATAACTAGATCAGACTCCTTGACGGAATTTGCAATATTGAATGGATTGGATACGAGAGTTTGTACGTCATTTCCGAATAATTCATCCAGTTGACGAAGTCTTTCTACTGAAAGATCCAGAACAGTGACACGCGCACCCATGCCAATCGCAATACGGGCTGCATTGGTACCAGCTTGTCCTCCACCAATCACAGTCACGTTTCCACGTTGAACACCTGGGACGCCGGACAATAGGATTCCTTTTCCGCCTTCCATCTTCTCCAAGTATTGAGCTCCGATTTGAGTTGCCATGCGCCCAGCTACTTCACTCATCGGTGCGAGCAGAGGCAGCGAACGATTCGGCAATTGAACCGTCTCATAAGCAATCCCGATCACTTTGTTCTCGAGTAATGCTTTAGTTAACTCCACTTCCGATGCGAGATGCAGATACGTGAACAAAATGAGACCTTCACGGAAATAACCATACTCCGAAGAAACAGGCTCTTTCACTTTCATGACCATTTCTGCTGCCCAGGCTTCCGCAGCAGTTTCAACAATGACTGCTCCCGCTTCACGATATTCTTCATCGGTAAAGCTAGAGCCGATTCCTGCTTGAGTTTCAATTAGCACCTCATGTCCCGCTGATTTCAAGTTAAATACGCCAGCTGGTGTCATTGCGACACGATTCTCGTTGTTTTTAATCTCTTTGGGTACCCCAATACGCATAGTTAGTTCCTCCTCAAATGAATGTGTCCGGCTGTCCAGTATGTACCGTTCAAACCTTTTCACCATAAGTGTAGCAGATAGCATTCTTTTTTGCCGTACTTTTTGTTCCGATAAACAAATATTTTTAATTTGCCGATTTTTAATAGTTAAGCAGGTAATAACAAGAGATTTGGCGAATGGTATCTATAGCAGGATAATAAAAATGTAGGAGTGTGATCCCCATGTCATTAGTATATAACCAGATCATTGTTGCGGTAGATGGATCGAAAGAGTCGGAATGGGCATTTAAAAAAGCGGTAGCGATTGCTAAACGTAACGACGCTAACCTGAACCTCGTCAACATTATCGACACACGTTCGTACTCCGCTGTGGAGGCATATGACCGTTCAATCGCTGAACGCGCCCAATCTTACGCTGTGGAGTTGCTGGAAGGCTACAAAGCACAGGCAGCAACAGCTGGGTTAACTCACGTGAATGTGATAGTGGAATATGGATCACCTAAAACTATGATTCCGAGGGAAATCCCGAAAAAGATTGAGGCAGATCTGATTATTTGTGGCGCAACGGGGTTAAACCCGGTAGAACGATTCCTAATCGGAAGTGTTTCCGAGAACATTGTCCGCTCTGCAAAATGTGACGTACTCGTTGTCCGTACACCTGAAAGCGAATAACCAATAGCAAAAAGCGTCCTTCATTTTTAGAGAAGGACGCTTTTTTACTTACTTCGCAGTTCCTTTTGACCAATCTTCCATTTTTGAGAAGAAAGAAATCATCGCCTGTTTATCCGTCATATCCGGAACGGCAGCGAGCAATACATCTGGAGTCGGCATCGCGTGTTCTGAAGGTTTTTGCAAGATCAGTATACTTTTCGATTGTGCGGCATTCTTGAATAGTGTTTGCGGCAATTGCAGAATACCGCGAATAACCGTATGTTTTTTCAAATACGCGTGCAGCTCACCTGATTGTGCAGATTCGAATATTGAAGACGGAACGATGAATATACCGTACCCTTCAGGCTTCAGATGATGAATCGTTTGTTCAATGAACAAATGATGGGCATACGCATGTCCTTCAGCAGGCATCATTTCAAAATTCAATGCATTTTCATCATCTGGATAATACCCGACAGGTAAATCACATACGGCCAGATCGACCGGATCCACCAGCAATGGGCGAAGTGCGTCTTGAACGAAAATGCGAATCGATTGTTCCATGAGATCGGCACCCGCTACCATCAATCTCGCTAATAACTCATCAATTTCCACGGCTGTTGAAGACACTGGCATATCCAGTGAGTTCATGACAGTTAACAATAAATTACCGGTTCCCGCGGCAGGATCCAGCAATTGAACCATTTCTTTTTCAGGAAGTAGAAAACTTGAGATACGCGCGATCAGCATCCCAATGGCGTCCGGAGTCATTTGATGGTGAGGCTGAACATTTTGTCTCATCCCTTTTAATATCGCAAGCTGCAAACCACGGCGGATTTCCTCTTTTGTGGCTTCGCCTTGAATGTCAGGACCAGCTGTCCCTTGTGCCCAATTTTGACTGGCCACTATGAGCTGCTCTAAGTAAAGCGACTCCTTTTCACTAGATGCTTCATCTAAATAAGTAAATATCTGTTCTGTGTTTGTTTTCATCATAATCCCTCTACTTCCTTCTTTTCGATCAGTAAAACCACTTAACAGCCGCCATGAAAAACCCATCCGACAACCGGATGGGTTTTCTGCTAGCGGCAGCTGCCTGAAGACTACGCTTTCAATTTCGCTACAGCTTCCAATGCCTCTTGGTAGTCCGGGTGATCGGTAACCTCACTCACGTATTCCGAGTACGCAATCTTATCTTCTTTATCAATCACAAAAATTGAACGAGCGAGCAGCCGAAGTTCTTGTATCGCGACACCATATGCTTCTCCAAATGAGAGATCCCGGTGATCCGATAGAATTTGGATGTTCCCTATTTCTTCGGCAGAACGATATCGGGCTTGAGCGAATGGCAGGTCGACGGAAATCGTCAATACTTCCACGCTGTCTCCTAGCTTCCCAGCTTCCTCGTTGAACTTATGGGTCTGTTTTGAGCATACTCCAGTGTCAATTGATGGGACAACGCTAATCAGACGGATTTTCCCTTTCGAATCACCTAGCGTAACAGGTTGAAGGTCATTTGCCAATACTGTGAAGTCTGGAGCTTTGTCGCCTGCTCGCAGCTGTTTTCCGACCAATGTAACAGGATTATTCTTGAATGTGATAGCAGTCATTAAGATTCTCCTTTCAGTATCCATCTATCTTACTAGATTGACTGATCGCCTTGCAACTGACGGCTCTCATTTGCGTGTCCGCGTTTAGCTATATCCAGTTTCTCATAAATCTGCTCGTGAACGACTTCCGTATCAGCAAACAAGTCATGCAACGATTCCTTACGAGGCATAAAGATGACAAGTAAATATGGAATCAGTAGTGTTTTTGAAATATAACGACCGACGACTTCCCGGAAAATGAGGGTTCCCCAACCAAGTGGCTCTCCGGACTTCTTGACGACTCGTATCCCCATGATCATCTTTCCTGCTGTTTGACTGAAAAACTTGGTCATGAGCAAGAAATACGCGAGAAATAGTGCAAGCATAATGAGCTTGTAGGGACTGTATAACAAAAAGATCGGATCTTTAATAGGGAAGTCAATCACTCTGAAAATCGGTTTCACCAATAACCCGCTGACGGCTCCGACAATAATGATATCAATCAAATACGCCCAAAACCGAATCCAGAATCCAGCAGGTTTCTTCATGAACCCCTGCTCATGTGATGCAGACGATTCGAGTGCAATCGTTTTCTGTTGAACTTGAGTTTCTATGACTTCCTCAACTGGCTGTTCCATTTGTTCAGACATTATGTCAACACCTCTCCTTAACGTTCACCATACAAATACATCATGCGCGGTGCTTGGTAGTCAGTCAGAAGTTTTTGGATCAACTCTGTTTCCGCATTTTTCTTGAACAATCCGGAGACACTCGTTCCGAAGATGGACGACAAGCTATCTGAAGAGCTGTATTCAAAGACAGTTGGATTTTTAAACCCTTGTTCTGTAATTAATGCATCGATGACTTCGGGTAATTTCCCATAATCATCTGCAAGTCCTGACTCGATCGCTTGACGACCATTCATGATTCTTCCATCCGCCACTTTTTTGACATTAGCAACTGACATGCCGCGACCATCCGCTACGATGCCTACAAATCGTTCATAAGAATCGTTGATCATTTCTTGCAGCATATCCCGCTCTGTTTTCGTCATATCACGGTTAGGACTCATCATATCTTTGTACGGGCCGGTTTTGATCGTATTGAAGTCAATACCGATTTTGTCAGCGAGTTCTGCATAATTCATGCTCTCCATGATTACGCCGATTGAACCGGTAATGGTCTCCGGGTGAACAAAGATTTTATCAGCAGGAGCTGAAATATAATAGCCCCCAGAAGCGGCCATCGACCCCATCGATACATAAATCGGAATGTCCCGATTTTCTTGTATCGAAATGAGTTCATCGTAAATATCAGAGGACTCCACTACACCCCCGCCTGGTGAGTCTACATGTAAAACAATCCCTTTTATTGTCTGATCTCCTTGGATATCAGCTAATTGACTCAACAGGTTCTGGTGATTGTACCCTGCTGCAGCAAATGGAGAAGCTGGCCCTGTGTCCTGGATGACACCACTTACATCCAATATTGCTATGCGTTCGTTGGAATCCCCTTGGTCCAATACGGTTTCTTCGTAAGTCGCTGTCCCTATCGCAAAGCTATCTTCAAAAAGAGCATTAAAATCTCTAGTGAATATGTAGGATAGCGAGTTCACACCGATTGAAACAACAACTAAAGCTGCAGCCGAAATGAGTGCAATCCATCGTTTCGTTGACATTTCAAATTCCTCCTTCGTTTCATTGTACGTATACGTTCCAGTTAACAGAATGTTTCATCCATATCAAGATTGGTGTGAAGATTCCTGCTTCTGCAGACGCATCATCGTCCGTTTGTTCCTTGCATAACGCAACACTTCAGGTACAGTAAATACTAATAACGCGATCCATATGAATGCGAAACTGAGCCACTCAAACTTACCGAATGTTTCTCCGTATATAGCAACACCAATGATAAGCATCATTGTAGGCGCGATATATTGGAGAAAACCCGTGACATATAGTGGAATCGAAGGCACTCCTTTTGCAAAAAACACTAACGGTAAAGCTGTTGCTATACCTGTTAAAACGAGCAATACAACAGTCAACGGATCAGTATCCATTATAACAGCGTCTCCCGTTGAAAAAATCCAGCCATACGCGATAAGTGCAATGGGTACTGTAAAGGCTGTCTCAATCGCAAGCCCTCTTGTTGCATCTAATTTGATTTGTTTTTTAATAAGACCATATAAGGCGAATGTGATTGCCAAGACAAATGAAATCCAAGGGAAAACACCGTAATGGAATGTTAGAATCGTAACACCTACTGCCGCCAGTACGAAAGCAGCCTTCTGATTGCGACTTAACGACTCTTTCAAGAAAATAATTCCTAACAAAACAGAAACTAACGGATTTATGTAATAACCCAGGCTCGCCTGCACGATAAAATCATGATTGACTGACCATATGTACGTAAACCAATTGAGCGTAACAAGTAAAGAAGCGGCACAAAGACTCCAAAATTGCTTTTGTGTCATCCAAAGTTCCTTTAAGTCCTGAATCAGCCTTTTACCTTGACCAACCACTAGAAGTGCCAAAACAGTTAAAAGGAAGGCCCAGATGATCCTGTTCACTAAAATTTCACCACTACTCACATGGTGAAGACTTTTCCAGTAAATCGGCATGAATCCCCACATTACATATGCAGCGAACACCCAAAGTGCGCCTTGTTGTTGAGTTTGCAAATGTCTCACCCCTTGTTGTCAGCATTTAGCTGCACGAAATATCTCTTAATTATACGGGCGCATATTAGCAAGGTAAAGTTTTTCGCAAAGAAAAGGACTGAGATCATTAAAATCCCAGTCCAAAACATTACATTGTCTCTTGCTTTCGAAGTTGGACACGCATAATTTTCCCTGATGCAGTCTTCGGCAGTTCATCGACAAATTCAATCTTCCGAGGATACTTATACGGAGCAGTAGCTTGTTGCACATGCTCCTGCAATTCCTTCACCAATGAACCATCTTCTTTGCGTGATGGCTCCTGCAGTACGATGAATGCTTTTACAACACTCCCTCTGACCTCATCCGGACTTCCAACAACAGCACATTCCTTTACGGCAGGATGATTCGTAAGAGCGTCTTCCACTTCAAACGGTCCAATTGTATAACCGGAACTGATGATAATATCATCCCCGCGTCCTTCAAACCAGAAATAACCTTCCTCATCCTTCTTAGCCCGATCTCCTGTAATGTAATATTCTCCTCGGAACTGCATGGAAGTCCGTTCTGGATCTTTTAAGTATTCTTTGAACAAAGCAGGTGTTGAAACGTGGACTGCGATGTCTCCGACTTCACCTGCTTGCGCCAGTTCACCTTCATCATTGACGATTTCCACACGGTTTCCCGGTGTGGGCTTTCCCATGGATCCAGGTTTTGCATCCATTCCAACCATTGTTCCGACTAATAATGTATTTTCGGTTTGTCCATATCCATCTCTCACTTGAAGAGAAAACACATTTTCAAATGTATCGATGACTTCTTTGTTCAGCGGTTCCCCTGCGGAAACTGCACTGCGTAATGAGGACAAGTCATAACTGGCCAGGTTTTCCGCTTTCGCCATGAATCTGTATTCTGTCGGGGTGCAGCACAAAACATTCACGTTATAGATCTTGATCATATCCATGTAGGTTTTCACGTCAAATTTCCCATTGTAAACAAGTCCCGTCGCGCCACTTCCAAGCACAGCGAGGAAAGGTGTCCAGATCCACTTTTGCCATCCGGGTGCCGCTGTAGCCCACACCATATCCCCCTCATGAATACCAAGCCAATTTTCACTAGTCGTCCTGAGATGAGCATATCCCCAACCATGTGTATGCACAACACCTTTAGGCTTGCCTGTCGTTCCGGATGTATAAGATAGGAACGCCATGTCACTCGCCTTTGTAGGCGTTGCCTCATATTGTACGGGGGCATTCCTCATCTCTTCTGTAAGAGAGATGCTTCCTCCATCTGCTTTTCCTACTACAAATAAGGTCACTTCTTCGATGCCACTCACTTCATTCAGTTGACTCGTAAATGCTTCATACGCGACGATGGCTTTTGCTCCGCTATGCGCTAATCGATATTCAATATCGGATGCGCGCAGCATTTCCGATGAAGGGATGACCGCGATTCCTGCTTTTAAAGCTCCGATATAAGCAACATATGCTTCAATCAGCCTTGGAACCATCACTAAGAGGACGTCGCCTTTTTTCACCCCGTTCGCTTCATAAACTGAAGCCGCACGATTTGCATCTTCCATCAACTTGTCATATGTATATTCTTTTTGATTTCCTTCTGAATCGACGTAGATCAATGCTTTCTTATTCGTTCCATCTGCATATTTTTCGATTTCAGATACGATGTTATAAATTTCAGGCGCCAGCAATTCTTCTCTTTTCACGATTACTCCCCCTTTTTACGTTATAGTCAGTATACATCTAAAATTTATTCAATTCAAAAATAAATGACGAGTCATGATTAAACTATTTCTCCACATACTAAAAAAACTGTCCCCACTTTCGGGGACAGTCCGATCCGTTACTTATTTTTGGTAGCCATTCATTTGTTGTTGAGCTTGACGTACCAATCGCTTTGTAATTTCTCCGCCTACGGAACCGTTGGCACGCGATGAAGCGTCTGCTCCAAGCTGAACTCCAAATTCTGATGCGATTTCGTTTTTCATTTGGTCAAGCGCTTGTTGTACACCTGGTACAAGAAGTTGGTTTGAATTGCCGCTGTTTGAGTTTGTCATGTCGATGTCACCTCCCTTGTGAACATAGAATGTACCGTTTCGGTAAATTCATGCACAGAAAGGAAATGGTATCTTTTTCATATTTGTATTCTTCTCAGAGCTGGTGTTAATCCGACCCTCAGATTGACACTTTCAAGGGAAGGTGAACTGCAGTTACGGTTATAACGGATGAAGGTTTGCGAAGCGGTTTTCCGCTATCATCGTTCTTAACACAGTCGATCTCCTGATGGGACACACTCCGAAATTAGGTTATTTACAATAAGTCACTGAACTCATCCGGCTTTTCTTCAATAAAGCAATCGATAATTTCACGATTTTGAATCACTTCTGCAATCATCGGTTCGAAATCGATGAAGCTTTCGTAGTACTCAACTTTTTCGAGACGTGGTTTGGTTTTCGGGCTGGATGGTGTGAATACGGTACAGCAATCTTCAAAAGGCTGGATGGATGTCTCGTACGTCCCGATTTTTTTTGCGATTTCGATAATCTCCAATTTGTCCGTTGCAATTAGCGGACGCAAAATCGGTGTCGTTGTGACTGCATTAATCGCGGTAAAACTTTCAAGTGTCTGGCTCGCTACTTGTCCCAAACTTTCCCCAGTTACAATAGCAAGTGCACCTATTTCTTCACGGAGCTGATCTGCGATTCGCAACATAATCCTTCGAGTAGATGTGATTGAAACATTATCCGGAACTTGCTTGACAATGGCTTGTTGAATTTCAGTAAAAGGGATGACATGTAACTTGATTCGCCCGCCAAATGCACTAATCTTACGGCCCAGTTCAACTACTTTCTCTTGTGCTTGCTCACTTGTGAATGGTGGGCTTGCGAAATGGATTGCTTCTATGGTGACTCCGCGTTTCATCATCAAATAGCCAGCTACAGGGCTGTCGATTCCGCCGGAAAGCATCAGAAGTGATTTACCATTTGATCCTACAGGCATTCCTCCCGCGCCTTTATACACTTTTGAAGATAGGAAAGAACCGCCTTCCCGAATATCGATATGAAGTAAAATATCCGGTTTTTTTACGTTCACGCTCAGGTTGGAATGGGCCTTTAAAACAGTTCCACCTATTTCTCTTTGCAATTCTCCTGTTACTAATGGAAATGACTTGTCCGTTCTGCGCACTTCCACTTTAAACGTTTTCTCTTCTGTATCTTCAGTTTCAAAAATCGCAAGGGCAGTTTGCTGTATCGCTTCAACAGTTGACTCACATTTTGCAATCGGACTATAGGATTGAATGCCTGCGACGTCCGCCAACCGCTCAATCGCTTCTTCGAGATCCTCACTTGTAGCATATAAGAACATTCGGTCACGCTCCGCCTTCAGTTTAACGGATTGTAAATCATGAAGAACGTGCTTAATATTCGTAGTCAGCTTCTGTATGAATACTTTCCGATTCCGCCCTTTAAGTGACATTTCTCCATATCTAATGAGAAGTTCATTCCATATCATGCTGCTTCATCCCCTTCTTGATGATCTCTATAAATTCCTTTATCACTCGAGTGATTGTATCAATTTCTTGATCTGTGTTCATATTACCGAAACTTATCCGGATTACTCCTCTACGGTAGTCATCCGGAACACGAATCGCCTGGATGACAGGACTTACTTTGTTAGTTTTTGAAGAACACGCACTCGAAGTGGAAACCATGATGCCCTGTTCTTGAAAATAATTCACAGCAACTTCTCCAGTAATCCCTTTAAATGCAACTGCAAAAATATGCGGAGCTCCCTCAATTGGCGAACAGATCCGAACCAAATTTTCATCTTCCACTGCTTTCCGCAACCGTGTGTTCCATCGCCTATAGGCTGAAATGTTTTTTCTTTCGATAATTAAACGAATTGCTTTCGCAAACGCGGCTGATCCAGGAGCATTCGCGGTCCCACTCCTGATTCCGCGCTCTTGTCCTCCGCCAAAAGAGATAGCTTCAGGCTCGTTGAATTTTTTCGTCAGTAAGCAGCCCGTCCCTTTCAGTCCATGAATCTTATGTGCAGAAAGCGTCACCGCATCCACCCATTCTGGATAGGGCAGTTCAAGTTTCCCTAAACTCTGAACACAATCCGAATGGAAAAGCGCACGGGAATGCTCACGGATCACTTTTGAACACGCCTCAATCGGTTGGATAGTTCCAATTTCATTGTTCACATGCATGATACTGACTAATATCGTATCTTTCCTGATCTTCTCTTTGAGTTCCTCTGGAGACACTTCACCTGCTTCATTGACAGAGAGGAAATCGATTTCAAATCCTTCCGTTTTTAGATGAAGACAGGCATTCCGGATCGAATCATGCTCAATCACGGTCGTAATAATATGATTGCCCCGATGCTTTAGGCTCTTTGCATACCCTATAATCGCCAAATTATTAGCTTCCGTCCCACCAGAAGTAAAAATCACAGTGCTTTCCGAGTCTCCAAGAAGAGTTGCGATTTGCTTCCTTGCAGATTCCAATAGCTGTTCTGCTTTGTTACCCGCTTGGTGAAGGGATGCTGGATTCGCATAATACGTCCGGTTCGCTTGCGCAAATGTCCGGAGAACTTCTTCTTCTGGAATAGTAGAAGCACTATTATCTAAATATATCATCATGAATCCAACCTTTCATGCACCGTAAGCGGCACAAAGCCACCTGCACTCATAGTGCGGGTGGCTGAAGATGACACTTACTGTACGACGTGTTCTTGTAATAACTCTTCAATTCGCTTCATCGCTCCTGGCTCCACTTCTTCAACAGCTGTAGCGGCTTCTTCCAGGGCTTTTGCATAACGGAATTGCCTGAACGCCATCTCCGCCTCCAATAATCGGGCATGCATTGCTGGATGAGCTGCGCGATATCGGTTCCCATACTGGATAATCTGCTCTGTCAGTAATGCATTTTCCAACATTTCATTAATTTTCAATGAAACTTCATGAACTTCTTTTTCAGCGTTACTGATGTAGTCTTCAACAAGAGCCATATTTAGCGGGACTTCTTCCAATCCGTTCTGAACTATGAAGAGTTGTTCGTCCGCTTCTTCTAACCGTACTTCAATATCATCCGGTATGCCTGGTATATTCGCTCTTAGGAGTTTACGCTCAGCTTCTTGCAATGTCTTTGCAAGCTCTTCCAAGCGTTTCCTAACTGTTATTTCGTCAGTTCTCAGATTTTTGATACGTTCCTGGAACGCAATGGTTTCCATTTCAACGCGCTCTAATGTTTCAGCTACACTGCGTAAATCCTGGGCAAGCCCTGAATAAGCGGATTCGCCCTTTTCCCCTTGACTAGTTAGCAATTCAAATCGCTTAGTAGCTTCAGATAGGTCCACGAGAAACCTTTTTGGTATTGCTGCTTCTTTCTCATCTAATCGGTAACTTTGTTGTACGAATAATGCTTCGTCCGCGATTTCTTTGGCAAACGCTTGGACCGCTACTAACTTATTCGCAACATCTCCATAAACTTCTTCCATATACTGGCGTTCTTTCACTTCTTCTTCAAGTGCATCATAGAAGGAATCCAATGTCGCATCGATTTCAGCTAACCGCTGTTGAACGGGCTCCACGTCAAGAATTTCAACTTTCCCAAGTAATTCTTCCGATTCACGTTCAATAGCATACATCGTAGATTTCATGTTCAAGTGTTCAAGATAGTAACCATCTTGCTTCATTTCCTCTACTCCAATACGCAGTTCGCGAAGCGTAGCGGGTAATTTACTTTGCAACTCACTTAGTAAGGAAGGAATCTCCCGGATCAGCGGAAACAATTCGTTCGCTTTAGAAGATACTGCAATCACATTTTCCCTCGCCTGTAAGTAATTCCCGTTATCCGTCAAATCATCGTACTCTTCAAATGCCGGTTGGAAATATCCAAGTTCGTTTTCTAATGCTGGAACAGCTCTTCCGAATGAATGTTGATGAGCCAATACGGATTTCCGAGCTTCCCTGAACTCTTCTTTCAAAGATTCCATTTCCAAACGATTTTTTTCTTCACTGCCGATCAGTTCGTTCAATTCGGTTAGTATCGAATTTTTACGTTCCTCACACACTGACAGTTGTTGTTCGATGTCTTTTTCAATTCCAGTTGCTTTCTTAAATCGGAATCGGTCGATCATTTCTTCAGTATCAAATAACAAGGAATCGATTTTCGGAACGAGCACATCGACGACTTCAGTCCATTCGTTGCGCCAACGTTCGAATTTCTCCTCTGTTTGACCAGTCATATTCAGCTGTTTGACTTTTGTCATTTCCTCAAATATCGGTTCATGCTGGATTTGAAGCTTTTTATGCTCCAGCTTACTAATTTCCTGGATATGCTTTCGTCTCAACAAAAACATTGCAACAGCCAGCACAATCACTATGATGATTGGAATGATGAAATAGTTCACCATTGTCCATCCCCCTATTCCGCAACGACTCTACAATTGATAATACCTTATATAGTAACACGTTTAAAGAATTTTCGTGTTGAAAAAGGGCGAATCTTAGTTGAAAATTTGTTTACTTGTGTGAAACACCTCGAAAATTGTATAATTCTATAAGATATCCTGCTTTTTTTCAGGAACTATTTAAGTTTAATATAATCACTCCTTCCGGTTGCCGTTGTTTTCAGTTCCTAACAACCTAGATACCTCAGCCCGTTGGTATGATTACATCATCGTATGAAATTACACAGAAATGAGGGAGCAAATATGTTTATGGGAATCGAATATTCGAAGGATTCGGTAGAAAGTTACCGACAACTTGCAGATCAGCTCCAACTTTTGTTAGATGGCGAAAAAAATCGTATTGCAAATTTAAGTAATGCATCCGCTTTGTTAAGCAATTTCTTGGACCGTACAAATTGGACGGGGTTCTATCTTATGGATGAGGGCGAACTTGTTCTCGGACCATTCCAAGGCCTTCCAGCTTGCATCCGCATTCCGATGGGCCGAGGCGTATGCGGAACATCAGCTAAACGCAGGGAGACCCTTGTCGTAGAAGATGTAAATACGTTTGAAGGACATATTGCATGTGACTCCGCTTCCCAGTCTGAAATTGTAATTCCGCTTGTGAAAAATAATGAGTTAATCGGCGTTTTAGACATAGACAGTCCCGAAATCGGTCGCTTTTCGGAAGAAGATCGTGTGGGTCTTGAACAATTTGTTACCGTTCTTTTGCGTCACATCTAATCTTGATTCATCCAAACAAAAGCAGCGAAGTATATACACTTCACTGCTTTCTGTTTCTTCTATTATTATTAGTTTGGTAATATATGCTGCACTTCAGCTACTTGTAGAAAAGCTTGCTCCAAATCCTCAATTAGATCCTCCGCGTGCTCTAATCCCGCTGACAGACGAAGAAGACCATCACTGATGCCCATTTTCCCGCGATCCTCTGATGGCACTCCTGAATGTGTCATGGTTGCAGGATGCTGAATCAGCGTTTCTGCGTCGCCTAAACTGACTGCAATTTTAATCAGGTTCAATTGATTCATAAATGCTTGCGCTACAGGTCGCCCTCCTTTTATTGTAAAGGAGACGAGTCCTCCACCGGCTGTCATTTGCTTCTTGGCAATTTCAACTTGAGGATTGTTCTCATCAAACGGATAAAAGACCGATTCCACCATTTCCTGAGTCTTCAAGTATTCGGTCAATCGGGTCGCATTCTCAGTGTGCCGCTGCATTCGGACAGAAAGTGTTTTCAGTCCCCGTATCAGTAACCAAGCATCGAAAGGAGAGATGATGCCACCGTAGTCTTTTTGTACACTTCCTCTGATCCGGTCCATTTCCTCTTTATCCTTACCCGTCAGTACACCAGCTATGACATCTCCATGTCCATTAATATATTTAGTTGCGCTATGCAGCACAAAATCCGCACCGAAATCGATTGGATTTTGCAAATAAGGGGATGCAAACGTATTATCCACGACAACTTTCAGCTGATGCCTTTTTGCGACTGCTGCAACTGCTCCAAAGTCTGCAAGTTCCATAGTCGGGTTGATGGGTGACTCGATGTAGATACAGACTGTTTCAGGTGTTACAGCTGCTTCAATTTCCTCTTCCGTCCCCATGGATGTAAGAGCATGGGTAATGTTATATTTCTGTTCCATTATTCCAAGGAGACCGAACGTGCATCCGTAAATGCCACGTGAACAAATGATGTGATCCCCGGTTTTCGTTAAATGAGTCAGGATTGCACTGACAGCTGCCATTCCGGAACCGAAAGCGAGAGATCCAGCTCCATTCTCAAGCATTGTCATTCGTTCTTCCAATACTCGAACCGTCGGATTCCCTAATCTCGAATAGATCCCCCCTCCTTCCTCGCCTGCAAACCGTCTTGCTCCTTGTTCTGCAGTATCGAATTCATAAGTTGAGGTTTGGTATAAAGGGACTGCTAAACTCCCATGATGTGAATTACTATCATAGCCTGTGTGAACCGTTGCGGTATCTTTATGGATTTTTTCATTCACCGTAAATCATCCACCTTCCACTTTATGAAGTAAACGCTTACATTCATTGTATCCCTATCGTATATAAAATACAAAGACTATCGGTACTTGCAAGTCATTCCGCAAGTACCGATCCACTGACGATTATTCGATTCTTCCCCCCTGATTTTGCTGAGTAAAGCGCTTCATCTGTGTTTTGAAAAAGTTGCTGATAGGTTTCCTCATTAGTAGATGGCTGCCATACACTGACTCCAATTGAAACAGTCACAGAAGGTTGTGTAACTCGGGGCATTTCGAGCAGCAATTGTTTTGCAAGCCTTTTGCCTTCTTTGAGAGTTGCGCCCGGTAAGTATATTGCGAATTCTTCGCCACCCCAGCGTCCAGCAATATCCTTTTCTGTAATGCTTGACATGAGAAGTTCAGCAGTTTGTTGAAGTACACAATCACCAACGGAATGACCGAATTGGTCATTCACCTGTTTGAAGTCGTCTACGTCCAATAGAAGGAAAGCACCGCCAATTCCATTCTTATACGCTGAAGACATATGCCTATCCAAGTATCCTCGCGCGTATAATCCCGTCATCTGGTCTTTGTTTGCGAGGTCCTGTAACTTCTCTCGGAGCGCGGAATTGGAGAGCGCAAGTGATGAATGACTAATTATCGCTTTGACCAGTTTAAAGTCTTCGAATGTGAAATGGTACTTTTCAGTATGCATGAGCAGCGCAAATCCCGCTATTTTTTCCGTGATGATGATAGGAGCAATCATTAAAGAACGATACGGAGTGAATCCCTCAATCTCCTCGTTCTTCAAATCAGCGATAAAGACCGCCCCATTTTCTTTTCTGATACGGCTCTCTGCATAATCTAAATAACGCACTCCGGCCTGCGTCAGAAAATACGAAGTCGATTCTTTCGATAGTACAGGAGGATCCTGCTCCCGAAAATAGACAAAAGCCACTTCTTCAGGCTCGAAAGTTTCTTTCAGCCGGTCATTTATATATGTGATCATCTCTACAAATGACAGGCGTTCAGTAAGTTTCTTAGAGACCACATTCACCAATTGCAATTCATGTATCAACCGATGGGATTGGTCATACAAGCTCGTGTTTTCAATTGCATGGCCGGCACTTTCCGAAATATTACGGACAAATTCTTTTTGCATCAAAGAAAATTTCTGATGACTAGGAGCGGAAAGCTGTAGAATGCCATATGTCCCTTGCATCCCTTTCACAGGGGCACTTAGAATGGCTGCATCATTTTCGGTATCTTTTCCAAGGGTCAGCTCTCCTGAAAGAAACGCTTCAACTGTTGACGGAAGTTCATTGGTATAATCGAATAATCTATAAGGACAAGAAGTATCCATTTGCTCCTGGGAAAGGATCAGTTCCACTCTAATCGGTCCAAGATTTTTAGAGACTGTGGAGACAAGCTGAGAATGGATGACTCCCAATTCCATAGTCGAGTTAAACGTCTTAGTTGCTTCAAGCAGGCTTTCGTAATTTTGGGCATGCTTATAGAGTGACTGATACCCTTTAATCGTTTCAATTAGTCTGCCCAGCAGCAGTTGGAATTCCTTGAAGTATTCTGATGATGCAAATGCATGCCACTCATCTGTCGACTTCACTAGTACCATCGCAACGGGTTCCCGTTTCTCGTTTCGAATCATTAACGTATCATCAGCAAAATCTAACGAATCATCGGTCTCAGAAAAAGTCCCGGACAGCATAGGCGAGGTCAACGTTTCAAGGACACCGACACGTTTCCTGCTATCTTCTTTCAGTAATGCGGCTGCAGGGTGGAATTGGTTATCTTCATATAGAAAGAACTCAATTTTGGAGACATTAAAGTGGGTTTTGAACAGTTCCTCAAATACCCGGATGAATTCACTGTCTTTTAGATTCTCCATCACACCTAGCATTGAATCCAGTAAGTTACTCTTAATCGAATCATACATTTGCTCAGTAGTTTTCATATAGACACCCTCTATCATTCAGTAAACACAGTGAATAACTTCCCCTCATTTTAAAGCATCGCATTTTAAAATGCAACTTTACGACTAGTTCTATATATCCATTTTACAACACGGATTCCAAAAGGTCCGAAGCCTCTTTCTTGAAAGCACTTGACTATGTTGTCCAATATTGGTATGATAATCGTTGTGTAAAATAATTGCAGCAGTTGTGTGTTCTCTATTGTTCAGTCTGTTCCTCAATTTGAGGTGTATCCTGTAACCCTTGGCTGCAGAGGTGAAGATACATGAAAACAGAATGTCTTAGGGATTGAACGCATCTGGTCTTATTTTACAACAAAATAAAACCAACAGAGGAGGAGTCATTCATGGCTCGTTATACAGGTCCATCTTGGAAACAATCTCGTCGTCTTGGTATCTCACTAAGCGGCACTGGTAAAGAAATCGAAAAGCGTCCTTACGCTCCAGGTCAACACGGCCCGAACCAGCGTAAAAAACTTTCTGAATACGGTCTTCAACTACAAGAGAAACAAAAACTTCGCTTCATGTACGGTGTGAATGAGCGTCAGTTCCGCACACTGTTCAACAAAGCAGGTAAAATGCAAGGTATCCATGGTGAAAACTTCATGATCCTTCTTGAAACTCGCTTGGACAACATCGTTTACCGCCTTGGTCTTGCTCGCACTCGTCGTGCAGCACGCCAGCTTGTAAACCACGGTCACATCATGGTAGATGGCAAGCGTGTAGATATCCCATCTTACAGCGTGAAGCCAGGTCAAGAGATTTCTCTTCGTGAAAAATCACAAAACCTTGACATCGTTAACGAATCAATCGAAATCAACAGCTACTTACCTGAGTTCGTAACGTTCAACGCTGACACTAAAGTCGGTAGCTTCGTACGTCTTCCAGAGCGCAGCGAACTTTCAGCTGAAATCAACGAAGCTCTAATCGTTGAATTCTACTCTCGTTAATAAAAGCGCGTAGTAAACGCCGCTTTCCTAAACCCTCGAAACTGCTTAACCGCAGCCTTTTCGGGGGTTTTTGCATTCATTTCATTTGTGAATCCGACTACTGAAGGGGTACTCGGAGGAGCCTTTTTGCAATCAGATATATTGAACTTGAAACTTATAAAGAAGAGGTATTCCCCTTTCTTTTCATTCTCTCCAAATCCTCTTCATTGCAGAGCCGAAATAAGCTTGGATCATTTAAAGGTATTTCTCAAACGCTTCAGATTGTTCCCATCTCAACGCTTTTATTTGTTTTTGCTTTCTTGAAGAAGTTTGGACTCTCCTGTACGTTCCCATGCCTCTACTGTTTCATATGCCTTTTCAGGAGAATATCCTTTTCCAACTAGAACACCCATTAAAATGAATTCCTGAAGAATATGTGTCATATTAATTCCTCGTTTGACGTCTTCCAAGCCTTCTTTTACTAGAAATTCTGTGTACGTTATCCATTCATCCGGAGTCCTTTCAAGACCTGCTGGATTCTTTTCTTTCATTCCCAGGTCATAGTTTTCGATTGGAACCATTGCATCTGCTTTAGTCCGATGAACAGTACCCATTGGATGATTTGGCGGGGCATATATCGAGTATAGTTTTAAAGGGGTATTTCCAGTATTAATGACATTATGCCAAGATCCAGCCGGTATTAGAATGGCAGAATCATCGGAAATTTCCCTTTGAAAACTTAAGTGATCTCTATCTTTACCCATTTGTACAACCCCTCGGCCTTGTTCAACCCTTAAAAACTGATCCACATTCGGATGCATCTCCAAACCGATATACTCACCGGCATTGACGCTCATTAATGTTAGTTGCAAATGATTACCTGTCCATAGTGCTGTTCGAAACGTATTGTTCTGTTTAGTTGCTTCCGCGATATTCATGACAACAGGCATTGCTCCATAATCTTTCAATAGCATCTCATGATGATAATTATAGGACTGATACGAACCGTTTCCTTTCTCATGATCAATCCAAAAAACAGGAAAGGTCCCAAGATTCTGCACAGGTATTTTCACATAATAAGGATATGAATACACACAAGGTATACAGTACATCTACTTCAATCCCTTCAAATAGCTTTTTTATCAACAAAGTATCTTATGCAATGCACTTGAGGAGTGTACTCGACAGTATACGCCTGGAGATTAAAAATCCTGTTTCAATGGAATATCACTCCACCTCGCAATTCAAGGGGAGAAAAGCGGAAAATCCAAAAAAAGAGAGAAGGGAGCACTCCCCCTTCCCTCTCTGCGTCCAATATGATTATTTGAACTTAATCATTGTATACTTCTTCTTACCACGACGAACAACTGTAAAGGCATCTTCCAAACGATCATCTGCGCTAACATCATATCCTGTATCCAATACCTTATCACCGTTCAAAGAGATAGCACCGTTTGTCACGTCCTCACGAGCTTGACGTTTGGAAGGTGAAATCCCAGCTTCCACTAGCAACTCAACAATATTGTGATCTTCTTTCGCCATTTCAAAAGTCGGTACATCCTTGAAGGCATCCTTCATTTCCGATGCCGTCAATTTCTTCAAATCCCCACTGAATAGCGCTGCAGAAATACGGATTGCCTGATCGAGTGATTCTTGACCGTGAATAAGACGAGTCATTTCTTCAGCAAGTGTCTTCTGCGCTTTACGTAAGTGTGGCTCATCTGCAACCGAACACTCGAGTTCTTCAATTTCAGAACGATCCAGGAACGTGAAGATCTTCAAATAGTGCACAACATCCGCGTCTGCGGCGTTGATCCAGAATTGGTAAAACTCATACGGGGAAGTTTTGACAGCATCCAACCACACTGCTCCACCGGCAGTTTTACCGAATTTTGTACCATCTGATTTCGTTACTAGCGGAATCGTGATGCCGAATGCTTTCGTCTCTTCTTCGTGCGTCTTACGGATGACTTCGAGCCCAGTCGTAATATTCCCCCACTGGTCAGAACCTCCGATTTGTACTCGGCAGCCATAGTGATCGTATAAGTGATTGAAATCGATCCCTTGGATGAGCATATATGTGAATTCCGTAAACGAAAGTCCGGTTTCCAGGCGGGATGCCACGTTTTCTTTCCCTAACATATAGTTGATGTTCAACAATTTACCGTAGTCCCTCAAGAATCCGATTGCACTCATCGGACCCATCCAGTCTTTGTTATTGACGAGACGCGCTCCATTCTCATCCTTGAAGTCGAACAGCCGCTCAAGCTGAACTTTCAATCCTTTTACATTTTCATCCACTTGTGCTTCCGTTTGAAGTTGGCGTTCATCCGCACGGAACGATGGATCTCCGATCATACCTGTCGCGCCGCCAATGAGCAGAATAGGTCGATGACCATGAAGCTGGAATCTGCGAAGTGTAAGAAGTGGTACGATGTGTCCGATATGCATGCTGTCAGCTGTCGGATCCACGCCGCAATAGAGCGATACTTTTTGTTCATCCAGCAGCTTAGCCATCCCTTCTTCGTCCGTTTGCTGATAAAGCAGCCCTCTCCACTTCAAATCATCTAGTAAGTTTGCCGTCATATGACTTCCTCCTCCATTTTTTCGCTTCACGAATACAAAAAATCCCCACACGATCTGAAACAGATCATGCAGGGACGCCCATTGTACATGTAAGCGCGGTACCACCCAGCTTGAGATAAATCATCTCCGCTCTATTAGCAATAACGCCGCTATCCGCGCAACACTCCAAAGCTGTAATTCGTGAACAAGGTACCGAACAGCTTCCACCAACCGCTGCCTCTCTATACGGATCGCCTGCCACTACTGCGGCTTCTTCACTGTGAAGAGTAACTACATCATATTGTAGTCGAAAATGGAAATTTGTCAAACAAATTCAGTCACCGCCTATTAGAATATGCTATAATTAATTAGATTTTTAGGGGGGAACGAATTGACTAAACAGGACAAAAAACGGGTTGAAGAACTTGAAGATAAATTCGAAGCGATAAAGAAAACCAAATGGGCCAAAAATACCCGGATTGCCTCTGGTGTAATCTGGAATCTATTGATGCTTTTCTTAGTTATCGGTTTGACGTTAACGGTTTTTGGCGCTTCCGTAGGGGCAGGATATTTTGCCTCGCTTGTTGAAAAGGAACCACTTCGTTCCAAAGCAGAAATGCGCAGTGAAATACTCAGTTATGAAGAAACATCCGAAATTTATACAAACGGAAAGTACTTAAGGAAAGTACGCTCTGATATCGACCGGAAAGAGGTCAAACTTAAAGATGTGTCTCCTTACGTCATCAATGCCGTTTACGCAACCGAAGATGAATACTTCAATACACATAAAGGCATTGTCCCTAAAGCTGTCTTTCGGGGACTCTTTCAAGATGTTACCAACTCAGACAACCAAACGGGTGGCTCGACGCTGACTCAACAGCTTATAAAAAACCAGATTTTAACGAATGAAATCTCTTATGAGCGGAAAGCGAAAGAACTTTTGCTTGCGATGCGTTTAGAGCACTTCATGACTAAAGATGAAATTCTGGAAGCTTATTTGAATATCATTCCATACGGACGTAATTCGAATGGTGGAAACATTGCTGGAATCGAAGCAGCCGCTGAAGGGATCTTCAATAAGCCCGCGAAAGAGTTGAATCTCGCTCAATCTGCATATATTGCAGGGATTCCCCAAGCTCCTTTCGCATATACACCGTTTTACAACGGTTCAAATGGACTAAAAGACGACAAAGGATTGAAACCCGGTATCAATCGGATGAAGACCGTCCTATTCCGAATGAAAGAAACGGAATATATAACTGAAAAAGAGTACCAAGAAGCGATGGCTTACGATATTACAAAAGATTTCAGAACTGCTGCCGAGGCACCTAAAAGCAGAGATGAATTTTTAACAGATGAAATACAGCGCAGCACGATTGCCATACTTGCTGATAAAATAGCTGAAGAAGATGGCATCGACGCAGACCGTTTGAAAGAAGATAAGAAGCTCAAGGAAAAGTATGATATTCTCGCAGAGCGTTCCATGAGAAATGATGGATACCGTATTTATTCAACTGTGGATCTGCAGTTGTATAACGCGATGAACGATGTTGCCGAAAATTTCACCCAGTATGGATTCACTTATTCAGAGAATTCAACTAATCAACAGACAGGTGAAAAGAAAACAGAAAAGTTGCCAGTACAAGTAGGCGCAACGTTGCTGGATAATAAAACAGGAAAAATCTTGGCGTTTGTAGGCGGTCGTGATCATGAATTGGAATCTGTCAATCACTCCACGCAAACGATTCGTCAACCTGGATCGACGATCAAGCCACTACTAGTTTACGCACCGGCAATTGAATATGGTGTTATCGGCGCAGGCAGCCCCGTGGTCGATGTTAAATTCAATCTTCGAGGGTGGAAACCAGTCAATTTCTTGCCATACCAAGAACTCGGTATCATTTCAGCCCGACAAGCACTTACGACTTCCCAAAACTTAGCAGCAGCTCGGCTTTATAATCAAATTCAAGACCGTCGCCCCGCCGATTTCCTGAAGAAAATGGGTTATGCCAACTTAACGCCGCAAGATTACGAAAGCCCTTCTGCGGCACTAGGTGGATTGAGTCATGGCGGTAGTGTGCAAGAGAATACGAGTGCCTATTCGACTCTTGCAAATGGCGGCCAGCATGTCGATCCTTACATTATCGAAAAAATAGAAGACAAGAATGGCGAAATAGTATATCAACATAAAGTTGATCCTGTACAAGTTTTCAGCCCTCAAACGGCCTACATTGTTACAGATATGCTCAGGGATGTAGCGTCTAGCGGTACTGCAAAAGTGATGAAAAGCAAATTGAATTTCAATGTGGATATTGCAGCAAAAAGTGGGACAACGAACTCATTCAGCGATGCTTGGCTGCTTGGGTATAATCCTAATATATCCCTTGGCGTGTGGTTAGGTTACAAGTACCAAACCAAATCTCTGGAAAGCCCAGGAAATGCCCAATATGGCACCGCAAGCTCACGTACGAATGCTTTATATGCAAAGTTCATGAATGCCATTAACCAGGCTCGACCTGAAACAATCGGCCAAAATGTCCGTTTCCAGCGGCCGCAAGGTGTCGTGAACCGTTCATTCTGTGGAATTTCCGGGCTTGCCCCGTCAGCTGCATGTTCATCGGCAGGGTTGGTAAGATCCGATCTTTTCAATGCAAATGTCATGCTTCCTAACAAAGCCGATGACAGCATTATTTCATCCGCTTCCGTATCCGTGAAAGGGACAAGGTATGCAGCATTGCCTTCAACGCCTTCTGAATTCATAACAGCTGGCGGTGTAGGAGTCAATCAAGAGTTCATTAAACGGATGCTTGGACCTCTTGGCGGAGATGCTTCCAAGTTATTCCCGACTCGATCCGGTTTTGCATCTCAGGTCGTATCGGGAGCTATCTTCCCTGCGGACGGTGTGGCACCTGCTGGTGTGAGTGCCTCACAAAATGGCTCTGTATTGACATGGAGCCCGTCTCCTTCAAGTGATGTCATTGGTTATTATGTCTATAATGGCGGAACGCGCGTCGGAACGATCCGGGATGGTCAGTCACTCTCCTTCCCTATAGGAAGTGGAACGTATACTGTACGAGCTGTAGATATAACAGGTCTAACTTCTGCGTCTTCAAATGCAGTGACAACAGTTGCTAAAGTACCTGATCCCGTACCGCCTAGCGACGCCAACAATGGTTCAGGAGACAGTGATGGCGATACAGGTACGACGCCTCCTGATTCAAACACAGATACAGATTCAAAACCGAAACCGCCTGCAAATGGCAGTGGGGATGGGAAACCGAAGCCTCCTGCGAATGGCAGTGGGGATGGGAAGCCGAAGCCCCCTGCAAATGGCGGCGATGGCAAACCGAAACCACCGGCTACCGGTGGTGACGGAAAACCGAAGCCTCCTGCTAACGGCGGCGATGGCAAACCGAAGCCTCCTGCAAGTGGCGGCGATGGGGATAGCAATTCAGGCGGAGACTAATGAACACCGTCTCCCCTTTTTGCAAATATCATTGCAAGAAAAAGCTGGACAATCCCCCCAACGGGGAACTGTCCAGCTTTCTTTTTGTTTTTCAATCTTCCATAGTCGATAAATCACCAGTTGGTAAATCCAGTTCCCAAGCTTTAAGCACACGTCTCATAATTTTACCGCTTCGTGTCTTAGGCAGTTTGTCCTTGAATTCGATCTCTCTTGGGGCTGCATGACCGGCAAGCTCTTTTTTCACAAATTGCCGGATTTCTTCTTTCAATTCATCCGTCGGTTCATAACCATCATGTAACGCGATGAATGCCTTGATGATCTCCCCTCGCACCGGATCAGGCTTACCGATAACCCCTGCTTCAACAATTGCCGGATGCTCTATCAGTTTACTTTCGATTTCAAATGGTCCTACCCGTTCTCCGCTTGTCATGATAACATCATCCACACGACCTTGGAAAAAGAAGTACCCTTCCTCATCCATATATGCCGAATCCCCTGATACGTACCATTCACCATTCAAGAAGTAGGAATCATATTTTTCAGGGTTGTTCCAAATCGCTCTCATCATCGCTGGCCAGCCTTTTTTCAGCGCTAAGTTCCCCATTTGGTTCGGAGGCAATACATTCCCTTGGTCGTCAACAATTGCTGCTTCAATTCCCGGAACCGGCTTTCCCATCGAACCTGGCTTCAATGGAAGTGATCCAAAGTTACAGATCATCTGGGCTCCTGTTTCAGTCATCCACCAGGTATCATGAATTCGCATATTGAACGTTTCCATTCCCCATCGGACAACTTCAGGATTCAATGGCTCTCCTACCGATAAAATGTGTCGGAGTGACGAAAGATCGTGCCCTTCCATGGCAGCACTTCCTGCTCCCATCAACATACGGAAAGCGGTCGGTGCGCTGTACCAGACAGATACACCAAACTCTTCGACTGCACCATACCAGCTATCCGTCGAGAAACGTCCGCCAACAATCAGGTTTGTCGTCCCTGCTAATAACGGGCCAAAAATCCCGTACGCCGTACCTGTCACCCAACCTGGGTCTGCGGTACACCAAAATACATCTTCTTCCCGAAGGTCGAGAACCCATTTTGCAGTTTGAAGTTGTTGGACCATCGCTTCCTGTACATGCAGGACACCTTTAGGCTTTCCCGTAGAACCTGATGTATAGTGCAGCAAAGTCGGTGACTCGCGTTCTAGCCATTCCACTTCGAAATCGTTAGAAGCCTTCTCAAAATGCTTGTTAAAACTGATCACTTTACCTTCTTCTGAGACATCGTCCCCCACGACGAATACAGTTTCAAGGTTGGGCAAACGGTCGACAGGGATTCGGTCCAGCAGTTCCGGAGTCGTAACAATCGCTTTAGCATCGCTATCATCTAACCGATCATAGACAGCGCCCTCCATGAAGGCCTCAAATAACGGTCCTACAATCGCTCCGACTTTCAAAGCACCTAAAAGCGCAAAGTATAATTCAGGTGAACGCGGCATAAAGACGAAAATCCGATCCCCTTTTTCCAAAGTTGAATAGTTTTTCAATACATTCGCAGCTTTGTTCGACTTTTTCTTCAAGTCTCCAAATGTATACGTTTCGTTGCGTGAGCCGTCTTTATAGTAGAGCGCTACTTTGTTTTTTCGAAATGAATCAGCATGTCGATCAACCGCTTCGTGTGCAATATTCACTTTTCCCGTTTCATACCAGCTAAACTCTTTTTCAGCTTCTTTCCAATCGAAAGTAGCCGCCAATTTGTCATAGTCTTGCATTTGATAATCGGACTGCTGAGCCGGAATTGTCTTTAAAACCATAACAGAACCCCCCTAAATATGTACTAACACTTTTATTCTACATGAATCCATCTTAAATTAGCAAACAAATACTATTTTTCCGACAGTTCTTCGTTTTGTAATAAATATCATCAAAATAGGCGTACATTTCATGTATACTGTAAGCAGATGGATTATCAGTCGAAGGCGGTGAAATGGTTGGAGCATGTAAAAACCTATAATGCATTGGAATTGAAGCATAGGAATGGAAATTTAATTATTGAAGGGCCTATTCGCACTTCAGATCTTGAAAATTATGATTTTCACGAAGGATTAGTAGCCTTCAGAGCACCTGTTCAACAACACAAAGCTCTAATTGGGATATCTAAGTTACCGGAAGGCCGGATTATCATCGCCCGTTATCAGGACCAAATCGTTGGCTATGTTACCTATCTGTACCCAGACCCACTTGAACGTTGGTCTGAAGGAAACATGGAAAATTTGATTGAATTAGGTGCGATTGAGGTCATTGCAAAGTATCGGGGCGGCGGTGTAGGCAAGGCTCTTTTGGAGGTCTCAATGATGGATGAGGCAATGGAAGACTACATTGTCATTACCACTGAATACTATTGGCATTGGGATTTGAAAGAGACCAAACTCACTGTATGGGAATATCGCAAAGTGATGGAAAAAATGATGCAGCACGGAGGACTTGAATATTTTGCAACAGATGATCCTGAAATCTGTTCACATCCTGCAAATTGTTTAATGGCGCGAATTGGCAAACGTATCGGGCAAGAAGATGTCCAACGGTTCGATAGCTTACGATTTAAAAACAGATATCTGTACTAAGAAAGAAGGGATAGTATGTTAATCGAAGAAATCATGAAAACTGATGTCATTACGTTAACACCCGGACATACAATTAAAGAAGCTGCAGATTTAATGAGGACTTCCCATATAAGGCATCTCCCGATCGTAAGCGACGACAATCAGCTCGTTGGGATTATCACGGACCGTGATTTAAAAGAGATTATGCCCCATGGGGATCTTCCTGCAGAAAATAGAGCCGCTATTTATGCAAAGCCACTTTCTGAATGTATGGTCAAGAAGCCCATCACAGGTCATCCTATGGATTTTGTGGAGGAATCCGCCTTAGTTTTTTATCATAACCAAATTGGTTGTTTACCTATCGTTTCAAATCAAAAATTGGTCGGTATAATTACAGAAACCGATCTATTATACAAATACATCGAACTGACAGGCGCTCATCACCCCGGCTCCCAAATCGAAGTACGTGTCCCCAACATTCCCGGTATACTGCATGAAGTGACGAAAGTTTTCAATGAGTTCCAAACAAACGTCCAAAGTGTCCTAGTCTATCCTGATAAAGAAAATGAGGCTAATAAAATTCTTGTGCTCCGCATTAAAACAATGAATCCCATTTCAATTATCCAAGGTCTCAAAGGGCGTGGATTCGACGTTCTTTGGCCGAACTTCCCAGGGACAGAAGTATGAAAAGAGATGCGGTATTCGTATTTTCGGAAGATCAGCTAGGTTACTCATTTTCAGATACACATCCTTTCAATCAAAAAAGAATTACGTTAACACTGGATCTACTAAAGGCGATGCGTGCAATAACTGATGACGATATTATTCCCCCTCGCATGGCAACGGACGAAGAGCTACTGCTAGTTCATGAACCTAAGTTTGTCGAAATGGTAAAAAAAGCAGGTAAAGGTGAAATGGGACTTGAGATTGGCAGTGTATATGGAATAGGGACAGAAGATACGCCGATTTTCCTTAATATGCATGAAGCAAGCGCCATGCTCGTGGGTGGTACACTGACGGCTGTCGATGAAGTGATGCAAAATCGTGCTGGCTATGCTTTGAATCTTGGAGGCGGACTGCATCATGGTTTCCAAGGGAAGGCCTCGGGATTTTGTGTATACAATGATAGCTCTGTTGCCATCCGTTATTTACAGAAAAACTATAATGCGCGGGTACTGTACATCGATACAGATGCACACCATGGCGATGGGGTTCAGTGGACATTTTATGATGATCCTGATGTATGTACTTTGTCCATCCATGAAACAGGACGGTATCTATTCCCTGGAACCGGGCACGTGACCGAGCGTGGAAATGGAAAGGGGTATGGAACTTCGTTCAACTTCCCGATCGACGCGTTCACTGAAGACGAATCCTTTCTGACCATTTATGAAACCGCTTTCCGAGAAGTCGTTGAATGGTTCAGACCGGATGTGATTTTAACACAAAATGGCGCGGATGCTCATTTTTTCGATCCGTTAACCCATTTGTACGGCACTATGGAAATCTTTAAGGAGATTCCTAGAATCGCCCGTGAACTTGCAGACGAGTATTGCGGAGGGCGATGGATTGCAGTAGGAGGCGGAGGTTATGATATATGGCGTGTGGTCCCTCGAGCTTGGTCCCATATCTGGTATTCCATGAAGAAACTTCCTGCACCGGCAGGGCCCCTTCCTAATGAATGGCTTGATCGCTGGCAGCAGGATTCACCTGTTCCGCTTATCGAGACATGGGAAGATCCAAATCCGCTATACAAACCGATACCAAGAAAGGCGGAAATCGAAGAGAAGAATGCACAAGTCATGGAACGTTCACTACACTACATAAGAAGTGAGCAGCAACCTCGATAAAGTGAAATTCCCTCCATTTTTCCACAAAACAAAAGCAGAGTGGCTAAACTGCCTCTCTGCTTTTGTTTATAAATCATTTCGCTTTCAGTATACATCATTTTCTTCTGACGGAATCTCGGTACTCCAGTTGATACGGCAGCATTACTTGTTTCTGTTCAACTTCTTCGCCATTCATCAATTTCGTTAAGAGCCTCATCGATACAGCACCTAAATCATACAACGGCACACGAATAGCTGTTAACTGAGGACGGACAGCTCTGGCAAGAATGGAGTGCTGGAAACAAATCAGCTCGATATCATTCGGTACCGTAAGCCCTGCATCACGGATTCCATTCATTAGACCGACAGCTATTTCATCATTTCCTGCAAAAATGGCTGTTGGAGGTTCCGGAAGATTTTTCAAACGGTTCCATACTTCATACGCATCATCGTATGTATTATCCGTTTCCATTATATATCCATCTGGAATAGAGAATCCCGCTTCTGACATAGCCTCTTCATATCCTGTCTTTTTAGAAAGGCGATTAATATCACGGCTAAAAGGACCCGATATGAATGCAATGCGTTCGTGATCGTTTTCAATCAGTTCTTTCACTGCCAAATAGGCTGCGTCTTTGTTTTCAATGTTCACAGTCGGAAACTCGAACTCAGAATCCAACGTCCCCGCCAATACAATGGGAACATTAGCAGATTTCATTTCCTTTCGAACATCATCTGAAATCGAATCACTCATAAAGATCAACCCATCCACTTGCTTTCCGAGATGATCTTCAATCAGTTCAATTTCCCTTAAAGGACGCTTATCTGAATTGGAAAGGATAATATTGTACTCGTACATCGTCGCAACATCTGCGATTCCTCTTGAAAGTTCCGCATAATAGCTTTTTGAAATATCCGGTACAATCACACCTACAGTAGTCGTTTTTCTACTGGCGAGGCCGCGTGCTACAGCATTGGGCCGATAGCCGAGCCGTTCAATGCATGCTGTTACCTTCTTACGCGTTGCCGGTTTCACGTTGGGGTTACCATTGACCACCCGTGATACAGTAGCCATTGAGACGTTCGCCTCTCGAGCCACGTCATAAATTGTTACCGCCATACTGACCTCCCCTTTCGCCGTCTTTTTTATCTTTCTTTCCTAGTATACCAAAACGCCGGAGCGATGTAAGCTCCGGCGATAAATTATACAATTTGGTGCGTATTCATGAAACGTTTCATTTCTTCATAGAATTCGTCAAATTGTTCTATGTTCATTTGTTGAGCTGAATCAGACAATGCAACTGCTGGATCCGGATGCACTTCAGCCATCACTCCATCCGCCCCTACAGCAATTGCAGCCTTAGCAGTGGGAATCAGAAGATCTTTTCTGCCTGTAGAATGTGTAACGTCAACAAATACAGGAAGATGTGTTTCTTGTTTCAAAATCGGAACAGCAGAAATATCTAGTGTATTGCGAGTCGCACGTTCATAAGTACGGATTCCCCGCTCACAAAGCATGATCTGTGTGTTCCCTTTTGACATGATGTATTCTGCTGCATGAATGAATTCATCGATTGTTGCAGCCAATCCACGTTTCAACAATACTGGTTTATTCGCTTTTCCTGCTTCTTTAAGAAGCTCGAAGTTTTGCATATTCCGTGCACCAATTTGAATGACATCTATATAGTCAAGCGCTTCTTCCAAATGGGAGGGTGTAATAATCTCTGTTACGATGGACAAACCTGTCTCATCGGATACACGCTTCAAAATCTTCAATCCTTCCAATCCTAATCCTTGGAAGTCATAAGGAGATGTACGCGGCTTATATGCCCCGCCCCGCATCATCGTCAATCCTTTCGCCTTGATGGACTCAGCAACTGCCAGCACTTGTTCATAAGATTCTACAGCACATGGTCCAAATACGAATGAAGGAGTGCCATTGCCGATCTTTTCACCATTGATATCGACGATTGTGTCTTCCGCTTTCCTTTTCCGTGAAACGAGAAGCGCTTTTTTCTGTTCATCTTCTTGGACCTCAAGAGCTGACATGAAAATCCCTTTGAATACTTGTTCCAGAATACCATTCGGAATGGGTCCCTTGTTTGCTTCTTTCAAGAAATCCAGCATTTCTCTTTCTCGAACCGGATCATAACGATTTACACCTTGTTTTTCTTTTACTTTACCGATTTCTTGCACTACAGCTGTACGGTCATTAATGAGATCCAAAATCTTTACATTCAGTTCAGTCACCTGGGACCGCAGCTCTTCCAAATTATGTTGGCGCATAGTCATTCTCCTCCCCATTCATAGCATTCCCTTTTCGCATCGGAGAATGTATGGTACATTTTATAATAATAGACCTAGTATAATGAACCTCAGTTGAAAAGTCACGCTATTTAGCAAAATAGTTATATTTAATATATCGGAAAGACTTAGGAGGTACTAATATGGCGCCTTTGTTTGCACTGGATATCGGAACTCGTTCCGTTGTTGGAATAATTTTGGAAGAATCCGAATCCGGGTATCATGTCGTCGATCTTGAAATCATAGAGCATAAAGAGCGCTCGATGATCGATGGACAAATACATAACATCGTCAGCGTGGCTGCAGTAATCGAGGAAATGAAATCATTGCTAGAGCAACGACACGGACCTCTGAAAAAAGTAAGTGTAGCAGCTGCTGGACGAGCGCTGAAAACTGCTACTGGAACAATGTCGGTGGATATTACAGAGCACGCACTCATCAATCGTGAAGACATTAATCGGCTGGAACTCGGAGCAGTCCAAAAAGCACAGCAGGAACTACTTTCTTCTGACGCGAACACAACCGAAAGTCAATACTATTGTGTAGGGTATTCTGTACTTCACTATTTATTGGATAACGAAAGAATTGGTAGCTTAATCGACCAGACCGGCCGATTAGCGAGTGTAGAAGTAATCGCTACGTTCTTGCCCAGAGTCGTAGTGGAGTCCCTGCTTTCCGCCCTGAAAAGAGCCGATCTGGAAATGGAAGCACTCACTCTAGAGCCGATCGCTGCTATCAATGTCCTCATTCCGCAATCGATGAGACGGTTAAATGTTGCGTTAGTCGATATTGGAGCAGGAACTTCGGATATTGCACTTACTAATCATAACACGGTTTCTGCATTTGGTATGGTTCCAGTGGCTGGGGATGAAATAACTGAAGCATTGAGTTCCAACTATTTACTGGACTTTCCTGAAGCGGAGCGCATAAAGCGATTGTTGTTTGAAGAAGGTTCTGTTGTCATGAACGATATATTAGGGTTTGAACAACAGTTTCCCTCACAAGATGTCATTGCCGCCATCACTCCTGCCATCGATCGGCTAGCAGAGTCGATTGCTGATGAAATCAAGCGATTGAACAATACGTCCCCACAAGCGGTCATGTTAGTTGGAGGAGGCAGTTTGACCCCCACTTTGACCGCTAAGCTCAGTGCTGCACTGGACCTTCCATTACAGCGAGTCGCTGTACGCGGGCTCGATGCACTGACTGAAGTGACCCTTGCAGAACAAATCAGTTCGTCTCCTGCACTGGTCACGCCAATCGGCATTGCAATCGCCGCAAAACGCGCACCTATTCAGTACATATCCGTGAGCGTGAACGATAAAACGATCCGTCTCTTTGAATTAAAAGAAATGACCGTGGGGGATGCCCTTCTTGCAGCTGGCGTAAAAGCTAGACAGTTGTACGGAAAACCAGGCCTGGCGCTGCGTTTCACACTGAATGGACAAGAGATCACAATACCGGGCAGTCACGGGACACCTTCTGTTATTCTTAAAAACAAAATCAAGGTCAGTACTAAAGATTCCATACGTAACGGGGATTCCATTCAACTTCTTTTAGGAACAGATGGACATTCCGCAAAAGCGGTTATTGCAGATATAGTGGAATTAGAATCGCAACCAATTTCAGTAAAGATAAATGATAAGACAGTCCTATTGAATACGGAAGTGATGGTTAATAACGAATATAGAGATATTCAAACAGCCATTCAAGATCGGGATGATATCAAGGTTCATCGACCTATGACATTGCGAGACGCCTTACATGTACTGAATGGATACCCCGACAATCGTGAGGCATTGCAGGCGATTGTTCTAAATGGCAAACGGATCCATTTGAAATCCAAGCCTCCCGTCTATTCGCGGAATGGCTTCCCCATTTCACTCTCATCACGACTGGAAGATGGAGATTGCATTTCTTGCGAACAAAATTCCTTCTCTACAGTTGAAGCTGTTGCAAAGGAACTGGGTATTCAATTGATTGAACAGATAACCGTTGTTTTCAACGGTAAGCAAGTGACCATTACGAAACCTCGTTATTCAGTCATGCTGAATGACAAGTCCGTTGAAACAACTGCTCGGATTACAGAAGCTGATCAGTTGAATGTGACACCTTTAACAGGTCAACCGATCACATTCAGTGATGTCTTTTCTTTCGTCGACTACCAACTGCCTGCTCGATCTGCGTCCTCCTATAAACTCCTCCGCAATAATCAGCCGATACAATTTCATGATCAGCTGTTCGGGGGAGATGAATTAGAAATTCGTATTACGTAAAAAGCCATCCAATGTGAATTGGATGGCTTTTTAGATCAGTTTTTCTTAGGTTTTTCGTTAGAAACAGGGTTCTGATTGATGTATTTGTCTTTTCCGATGTTACCGGAGTTGTCATAGGCTACCTTGCTATTCTTTGTAGTCTGATTGCTAGCTTCTTTTTTCTCAACAGACTTTTCGGAATCGCTATTGTTGTTTTGTTTGTTTTTATTGTCCGTAGCGACAATAGGTTCTTCACCTTCAGAAGAAGCTGTACCATCATCCATTGGAGCCGATTTTTTTGAGGTCATCGACTTCACTTTGTCAGTTTGTTCTTGAACATTCTTCTTTAGATCCCCGGACTTTTCCATCGCTGCTGAAGATAACTGTGTAGCTTTATCTTTAGCAGAACTCGATAGGTCCACTGCCTTGTCTTTAGCTGTCAATGTGAGGTCAGCTGCTTTATCCTTAGCAGTTGCTGTTAAATCCACAGCTTTGTCTTTAGCTGTGGAGCTGAGCTCGATACTTTTGTTCTTCAATTGAACTGCCTGTGTGGAAAAATCATCACGCATCTCTTTACCTGTCTTAGGTGCCAGGAAAAGGGCTGCCGCTGCACCGATAACACCGCCTACTAACGCTCCCATTAAAAAGCTTCCTGAACTTGAACTTTCTTCATCATAGAAGCGATCCGTATCTGTAGGGAAATAATTGTAGTTCATCGGTAATTGAGAAGGTTCACCATATGAATTTTGATACATATCATTCGGGTTAAGTCCGTTAGTCTGATTTGGTTTGCTGTAGTTGTCGCTCATGCGATCTCCTCCTTGAAATGTTGTTCTTGTGTTAGTCATCATGCCGTGACTTGTTTCGTCTGTCGATACGGTTGGTCACTTCGCTGAAAACTTGTTCTCAGCCAACATCCGTTATGTACAACAGATTGAAGCAGTTCACTCCTCCCTGCCCACTTTCTTATGAGTACTTTTACCCTGACATGGTACAAACTAAACTTTGATCATTATTCTCCTTTCGACAACGGGCGAGTATTCCCTTTAAAAGAAGGTAAGTTTTCATCAAAAAAAATAAAACAGCCTGATGTACTCAGACTGTTTTTTGCTCAGCGATATGCTGCTGATAAGCTTTCAAATACTTTTGGACATCTCCTGCACCCATGAACAAAATAACTGCATCTTCATGACCATCAAGTGCTTCGATCGCATCTAGTGTCAAATGTGCAGATTCTGGTATTTTCTCAGTAAGATCATTCACTGTCAGGGTACCTGACTTTTCTCGAGCGGATCCAAATATATCACACAGATATACTTGATCAGCTTCAGTAAGACTTGCCGCAAATTCATCCATTAGTGCAGCTGTTCTTGAAAATGTATGGGGTTGGAAGACCGCAATGATTTCACGCTCAGGGTACTTCTGTCTTGCAGACTGGAGCGTTGCACGGATTTCAGTAGGATGATGTGCATAATCATCGATTAGGATTGCATCGTCTGTTTTAATTTCAGTGAATCTCCGTTTTACCCCATTGAAACTCTTTAACCGTTCTTCGACTATGGCCGGTTCCAAACCTTCGTACTGACAGAGTGCAATGACTGCCAAAGCGTTTTTAATGGCATGATCTCCGGGCATTGGAATCGTGAACGAATGGTAGAATTCATTGCGTACGAACACATCAAAAGAAGTGCCCTCGGCGTTTTTAATGATATTTGACGCACTGAAATCATTCCCCTCGCCTAGACCGTAGAGGACGACGGGGACGTTTGCTTGAATCGCTAAACAGTTCTGATCATCCCCACATGCGATGATTGCTTTTTTAACATTCAACGCCATATCACCAAATGCATTCAACACATCCGACATATCTTTAAAATAATCGGGGTGATCGTAATCTATATTTGTAATGATTGCGTAATCTGGTTCGTACGCTAAGAAATGCCGTTTGTACTCGCATGATTCAAATACAAAGAACTCGCTATCTTGAACACCTTTCCCAGTACCATCCCCTATTAAGTAGGAGATGGGAGCAAAGCCTGAAAGGACATGAGCTAGAAGACCTGTCGTAGACGTCTTTCCATGAGTCCCTGTAATTGCTACAGAAACGGATTGTTTCATGTACTCCGCTAAAAAGTCGTGATACCGGATTACTTCCAGCCCTAGTTCCTTAGCTTTCACTAATTCAGGATGTGTATCCGGGAAGGCATTCCCTGCAATAACTGTAAGGCCTTCCGTAATATTGGCTTCACTGAAGGGAAGAACAGTAATCGCGCGTTCATGAAGTGGTTCCTCGGTGAAAAAGTGTTTTTCCACATCTGATCCTTGGACTTCGTTTGATGAATCATGAAGAATCTGAGCAAGCGAGCTCATCCCTGATCCTTTAATACCTGTAAAGTGATATTTCGTCATTGTGCAACCTCCTGGGAGCAACCTGTTCCCTAAAATCTCTCATTGATAATACGTGTTGAAAATTCATATACCTATACTTATGCTTCATGATCAGGATTCAGAAACGACTCCAAGTCCGCTTCTGTTAAATAGACATCCCGGGAACGACTTCCTCGCTGTTCTGAGATGAAGCCATGCGCTTCCATACGGTCCATAATTTTTGCGGCCCGATTGTATCCAATACTAAAATGGCGCTGCATGAGTGAAGTCGACGCACTCCCCTGTTCGATGATGAAGGAACAAGCTTGCGTGAACAATGGATCTGATTCCTCTTCTTCCACAACGGCAGCGAGTAAATCCTCCTGACCGAATAAGTATTCCGGCGATGCTTCACTTTTGACGTGCTCAATAATGGATTCAATTTCATCATCCGTTACGAATGTACCTTGCAAGCGGACCGGTGAAGATTGCCCGTTCCCGACGTAAAGCATGTCCCCCCGGCCAAGAAGACGTTCTGCTCCTGCGCCATCTATAATTGTACGGGAATCAATTTGAGATGAAACAGCAAATGCAATCCGCGTTGGTATGTTGGCCTTGATGATGCCAGTAATCACGTCAACGGAAGGTCGCTGAGTGGCGATTATCAAGTGGATACCGCACGCACGTGCCTTTTGTGCAATCCGACTGATTGATACTTCAACATCGCTCGGCGCAACCATCATTAAATCCGCCAGCTCATCGATTACGATGAGCAAGTACGGCATCTTTTGATCAAATTGTCGATTCGCTTCAGCCATATCATTATATCGTTCAATATTCCGTGCTCCCGCATGAGCAAATAGCTCATATCGTCTTTCCATTTCGTCGACTGCCCATTTTAACGCAGCCGTCGCAGCCTTGACGTCGGTAATGACGGGGCTAATGAGATGAGGGATCCCATTGAATGGCGCCAGTTCCACCATTTTCGGGTCGATCAGCATCATTTTCAGCTCTGTAGGAGAAGCTTTATAAAGCAAACTCACAAGTATCGAGTTAATGCAAACCGATTTCCCTGAACCTGTTGCACCTGCAATCATTCCATGAGGCATTTTCCGCAAGTCGATTGTTACCGGCTCTCCAGTTAAACTCAATCCCAATACGGCTTCGAGTGGAGAATCAGAACTGGCGAATTTGTCCGTATCAATGACTTCTGAAATTCGGACTGGACGAGTCTTCCGATTCGGGATTTCAATACCAATGGAACTTGTTCCTGGAATTGGAGCTTGAATCCGTATATCTTCTGCTGCAAGAGCTAATTTCAGATCATCGGTCAAATTACGTACTTTACTGACCTTTATTCCAAAACCTACCGTCAACTCAAACCGTGTAACAGTCGGTCCTTGAACCGCTTCTAATATCTCTGCTTCCACAGCAAAATGAGACAGAGCTTCGACTAGTTTCTCAGATTGAGAAGTTAGCCATTCCGTATCTTCATGTTGCAATTCAGCTGGCAGCAATTCTTCCATTGAGGGAAATACATAATGAGGCAGCACTTGCTGCTCATCCGCTGACATCTCGGATAACTTCGTTAAACTAGCAAGCGGGGGCGTTTGAACCGCTTCTGCAGGTTGCTTCCTCTGTGATTCAGTCTTTACAAGTTGAATTTCTTTGCTGCTTGAAGATAACTGTCCATTGTTCACAGGTACCCCTGCAGGTTCTTTGAATTCGGGAGTAATAGAAGCCGCAAGAGAACGTAACTGGTGCTTCTCTTTATCCGATTTCAACATGACGACATTAAAAGGAACAATCTTTTCATCTTTACTTTTCTCGGATTCCAGAGTAGAAGAAGATTCCTCAATAATTGGATAACTGTCATCCTCTACTTCGCTCTGTTCACCGTACTCTGCCTCAGAAACTTCAATTATTCTCTCCGTCTGCTCAGCAACTTCTTCGTGGTTCTTCTCTTCGAACAGTTCCTCAGAAACTTCGGTAAAGGGGTCATTGTGAATGTCGTTCTCTTTTTGAACTATAACAGGATCAGGTTCTAAAACCGCAATCTGTATACTCTCTTGGACCAATTCTTCGTCCACCTGTGTAACCGGATAAGAAACCGGAGTTGACTGGAGCGTCGTTGGTCTTGACGGATCGCTTTCTTCCACTTCAACGAATTCAGCTTCAGACTGTTCTGGTTCTTTAATAGCTGGTTCGTAACGTTCTTCACTAACTTCTACTACGTCATCCATAGCATCCTGGCTCTCTGGATACCGGTCGGGTACGTGAGTTCCAATAGATGATGCTGTGATTTTCCTGCCGGAAGGTAAAACATCTGTTGCTGCAAATTGACTCTTTGATGGCATATTCTCATTGCTGGAAGTGATTTCGTGTTCAATTTTCACAGCATTTCGTTTCGGTTGTGAGAATCCATATACAGGCGACGGTACTTCCGTTGGAGTAAACGGTTTGTTAGTCCGCTGTTTGACGATTTCGGTTTTACGGCCAGCCGGTTTATCCAATTTGGAAATGGCAGGTTTTGCGATTTTCGGAAGTTCCTTATACTTCGTCCTATTGCCGGCACGATGGATTTCCCCTGCAGGCGGTTCTGAAGGCCATCTGTTATTTTTGTATAACGGTATATTTTCAGACGTGTCTTCTTTTTCCACTAAAGGAGTGTCTTGATGTTTAATGTGCACTGGTTCATCGGAATGTTCATCCCATCCATAAATTTCAGCATCAGTTATCATTGGAAATCTAAATGCCGGCCGCTGCGGCGGAATTTCATCATGCGGTTGTTCTTGCTCGTATACGTGATCGGCAGTGTCTTCTAATTCCTCATCAGATTGCGAGCCGAACAAGCGACCCATTGTTTTTTTTATCCAACTCACTCTATCACTCTTTTCATTTCAATCAACCTATTTTAACAGAAATACAAGGTTAAAATCAAATAGTCATGTGCTGGGAATGAAACGTAAAAGCTTCATAGGTCGCTCCAACTATGTTTTATTGATAAACAGAACATAAAGCATGATGAATTTCCCATCAAAAAACAGAGGACTGTGCCAGCTCCTCTGTTTGTAAAAACCTATTCAGCTTGTAAATGCGCTGCCAACTTCAGCCTCTGCAGGCAAAACAAGAATTCCTTTTTCTGCAGGTGCATCCGGTAATGCCAATTCTTTTGCGGAACAAATCATTCCTGATGATGGAACCCCGCGCAGTTCTGCGTCACGAATGATCATACCAGAGGGCATCACTGCACCTACTTTCGCTACAACAACTTTTTGGTCACTCTCAACGTTCGGTGCCCCGCAAACGATTTGTAACGTTTCGCTTCCGACGTCTACGGTACAAATATTGAGTTTGTCCGCATTTGGATGCTTCTCTTTTGAGATAACATGTCCTATCACGAATTTCGGACTGAAATCGACATCCAATTCAAGCGAGACATTGTTCTTTTTAAGTGCTTCTTGAATCTCAGCAACGAGTTCAGGTGTCAATTCAATTGAACCATCTGCATGCTCCCCAACGTATTGTGTTGCATGAAAAATGTTGAGGGCTACCGGTTCTCCACTTTGTGAAGACTTGATAAGTGTCACATCACCTTTGGATTCAATTACTGTTTGTTCAGGACGCTCTGTTGTCAGTTGTACCATCAGCACGTCACCGACACCATGTTTGTTAATAAAGACATTCATTTCTTTTTCTCTCCTTTTTCTGCGACACGATTTTTAGCCATGATGAAAATAGGCTCCAGTTCCCCGTCATTATAGAGGAATGACAATGATGTAATCGGCACTAATCCTACAGTGAAGAAGTGCATCGTCATTTGAGCAAGGACATCATAGCCTGTGTCATTTTGGATATCACCGATGATCAGCACGTCCTGGTGAGGCACAGAAACCGTCATATGACCGTCGATCCGGGCAGCCATCTCTTTTAAAAATGCCGCATTCAATATACGGCTTGCATCATATCCATCATTTATATTGAGGAAATAATATTTATTGCCGGCTACTTCATCTACTTTAACATCTGTAGGAAGTTTGCGGGCATTAAATAATGCCGCTTCTGTAATCTCGCTTTCCGTCTTACCTAGAGCTGCAAGCATACTTTCATCAATGAGCCGATACGTTTTTCCTTGGTCCAATGCATAATAGATCGCCGTTTCAGCCGTGTGGGCTTTCACTAGGAATGGGCTCCCTGCCTTCGATTGTTTCGGGAAGGATGTTGAGCGGATAACCGGAAGAATGGCAGCATCCGAATCGAATCCTTGCTGCTGTTCAGCCTCCATTGCATTAAAGGTCTCTTGAATGGTATAGACGACTTCTTCAATTGCCGCATCTTTTTTTGTTTCATACTTTGCGAGTATTTCAGGAAGGGAAATGTCCATCCCTCTCTTGAGCTCTTTATGATCGAGCCGAATGCGATCCGCTTTGTTGTCAAGCTTCCATTCAAAGTTTTGAGAAGAAAGCCGCTTTTTCAGTTCTTCCACTAATTGTTCTGATTTCAACGATTTCACCTCTCCTATAATAATGCTATTTTACGAAGCAAGTTGCATAGAGCGAGCGATTTCCATCATTCGCTCAATAGCTGCCACAAGATCTTCCTTTTCCACTATGGCCGTCACTTGGATAGGACCTGATCCCGTCACCACCTCGACAGAAGAAGTTCCATGTGCACGAATTGCCGCAAACCCGAATACCCCTGAATCAGAAAAGGTTTGCTGCTGGATGAATTCTTTTTCTGAATCTGCCATTAACAAGTCGTAATACGCATGGGAGTCTTGCTTGGCAGTTGGATCATACTGTGCAGTATAGGTTTGACTGCGTTTTGAAATCAGAAACGTGTGATGGTCTTTCTGCATGTCCACTTTCCATCCGACAGGTTTATAGAATTCAACTCCCTCTATGGATTCTGTCGGCTGTTTACGGTTCATCTCAAACGCTTCTCGTGCTGATAGCATTGCTTCATCTGTTTGTTCTTCTACAGTTTGTCCACAGCCCGTCAGGACAAGTAATAAAAGTGCAGCCGGTAAAAAGAAGGTAACTTTCCTGTTCATGACTTCGCCTCCGTTTCAGTGCAGTATGTTCAGTTTAGCTGTCAGCAGTTGTCCGCGCAACAATCAGGACCGCAAATTACAAGAATGCACATTAAAAAGCCGATAACAGAAAAACCTGTTACCGGCTGATTCATATTGTTGTGCCGCACTAGGAAGTTAAACGTTCTGCTTAATCGTTTCGAGTGTTGCGCTGTCACAGGTCGTCACTAATTTTACGAGAAGTTCCTTTGCAGCCGCATAATCGTCAGTGTGAATGATCGAAGAAGACGTATGAATGTAACGGGAACAGATACCGATAATAGCGCTCGGCACACCCTCATTTGAAATATGGACTTTTCCTGCGTCGGTTCCACCTTGCGACACGAAATATTGGTAAGGAATATTATTGGATTCAGCCGTATCGAGGATGAATTCACGAAGGCCGCGATGTGTAATCATCGTTCTATCCAAAATGCGCAGAAGGGTCCCTTGCCCAAGCTGACCAAATTCCGCCTTGCTGCCCGACATATCGTTTGCGGGACTCGCATCCAATCCGAAGAACAAATCAGGGCTGATCATGTTAGCAGCTGTTTGAGCTCCGCGAAGTCCAACTTCTTCCATTACTGTCGCACCAGAGAACAGTTGGTTCGGAAGGTCGATATCTTTCACTTCCTTCAATAACTCAAGCGCCAGTCCGCAGCCATATCGGTTATCCCATGCTTTTGCCATAATCTTTTTTTCGTTCGCCATGGGAGTGAATGGACAAACCGGGACAGCCTGCTGACCGGGACGAATGCCGATTCGTTTTGCGTCTTCCATATCATCCGCACCGATGTCGATCAGCATATTTTTCACATCCATCGGTTTTGCACGCTGCTGATCGGTTAAGAGATGGGGCGGAATGGATCCGATGACACCAGGAATGACGCCTTTGTCTGTTATGATTTCCACTCGTTGTGCCAGCATAACTTGGTTCCACCAGCCGCCAAGAGTTTGAAACCGGAGCATTCCATTGTCCGCAATACCGGAAATCATGAAGCCGACTTCATCCATATGTCCAGCTACCATTATTTTAGGGCTATTCTCAGGTCCTTTACGAACACCGAATATGCCTCCTAAATTGTCCTGAATCATGTCATCCGAATATTTCTCGAGCTCACCACGTAAATATCTACGTACTGCATGTTCGTTTCCGGGGGCGCCTGGTAATTCTGTGAGCGTTTTAAACATTGCAAGAGTTTCGTTGTTCATAAAAGGATTACCTCCGCATAAAAGTATGTACACTAATTATTGTAGAACAATTCAGTCGAAAATACCAATTGTCCAGTTCGTGTCCCGAAAGATTAGAGTGAGTAGTCTCGCTTATTCAAAATGATAGTGGTATGATACACTTATTCAAATGACTAGTTAAGGAGTGGTTTCCGTATGAAATTCAAAGAATTTGCAGCCGGTGTTCTTACCGGAGCAGCTGCAGGATTAGTCGTCAAGCAAGCCGTAGACCGAACAAACTCTGCTGTTCCAGCTGAGCAAGTGCTAAAGACTGTGAAAGACGCATTTAAAAAGGAAGGCCCGATTGACGGATCCTGGATAGTGATGAAGACTGAACCATTCACGAACAACGTTATTTCCATGAACGTTTACAGAGGCGGAGTTTCCCGCATTAAAAATGGTGTATTAGAACAATATGAATTCGCAGCTGACGCTAAAACCGGCACTGTTGTAGAGCTTGTTAAAAATTAATCACTTAATGCCTAAAAAGACAAAAGCAGAAGCTCAGCGGCTTCTGCTTTTGTTTGTCAATCAGCGAGTTCTTTCAAGTGATTCAATAACATTTTTACCGGTTTCGTCGAAACGGACGATTCTGTAAACTGCATCATGATAGAAGAAGAATCGGTGACCTTCTTGACGCGCTGCTCTCATCAGCTTTTCTTTCGCGAAGATAGAGTCCATCGGGTAGTCATCAAACGCTAATACCCATAATGGATTGCTGTGCGCATGTGTCGGCATGATATCCGCCATGTGGATCATCGTTTCCCCATTTTGCTCGAGCCGGATAATACTGTGGCCGTCACTGTGGCCACCTGTATGGACCATCGTGATGCCCTGTAATGGTGAAAATTCATTCTCAAACGGCTTCACTTGGTCTTGGATCGGTTCCCAATTTTCTTTGAAATACGTATTTCTGGAGCGGATATTCGGATTTCGCATCTCATTCCACTCAATTTGTGAAACATAAATCTCCGCATTCGGGAAAACAGAAACAAGTTTGTCTTCTTGCCATTCTGTGAGCCCTGCTGCATGATCATTATGTAAATGTGTCATCAAGATCATATCGATGTCTTTGACGCTCAAGCCGAGCTCTGAAAGACTCTCCGCCACCCGGGTTTCCGCTCGGATCCCTAAATTCCGTTTTTTCTTCTCATCCAATTTCCCTTTACCGATACCCGAATCTATCAACAAATTCTTCCCTTGGAATTGAAGTAAGATCGGATCTGTCCGCAATTCAATCAAGTTGTTCTCATCAGGTGCATACTTTTTAGCCCACATTGCCTTCGGTACAACACCAAACATCGTTCCCCCATCCAGATAGTTGACGCCCCCATCCAGCCATGTAAGTTTCATATCGTGAAATTCGTATGTATCCATTCAAACATCCCCTTTTGGTTGAATTATGCTTTGCTCATGAACCTTGCTTCTAGACGATAAATGGGTTGTCCTTTTGCTGAAAACTTCTCTTCATACTCCGTCATGACATTATCTTCAGGCATTTCGGCATGCAAGTCCAGAGAGACATCCAGCAAACGCATTCCGTATTCGGACATCGTGACAAGTGAGTACTCAAATAATCCACGGTTGTCTGTTTTAAAATGGATTTCCCCATCTTCAGGCATGACAGATTGGTACAAGCCTAAAAACTCTCCATGAGTTAACCGGCGCTTGGCATGTCTCGATTTCGGCCAAGGATCAGAAAAGTTCAAGTAAACTCGTGAAACTTCACCCTTATGAAAAATATTCGCGAGTTCTTTCCCGTTTGCGCGAAGTAATCTCAAATTAGCAGGCACTCCTGAATCCACTACTTTTTCAACTGCAGAAACGATGATACTATCAAAATGCTCAATACCAATGTAGTTAATATCCGGATTCGCCAGCGCCATTCCAACTACAAACTGACCTTTACCAGTACCCACTTCCACGTGGACCGGATTGTCATTCCCGAATATCGAAGCCCATTTCCCACTTTTCGTTTCTGGTTCCTTAATGACAATTCCTGCATGTTCATCTAAATAATCTTTCGCCCATGGCTTGTGCCGTAATCTCATTGTTCAACCACTCTTTTCTTCATTAATGTTTATTAGTACTGCTCTGCACCCAGGTGTTCTTCTTCCGTTTCGAATAATCGGCTCGCAGCCGTTGTTTGACAGTGGTCGAGTAGCACCTGTGCGGCTTTAAACTGCTTGGATTTCATTGGAGTGCTCATTTTCTTTCCTTGTTCCACCCATTTTGGATAGTCACGTCGGTCGATAATCCGGATATCATGAGCTGCACCAGGAAAGTCAATATAGCTCTCTCGGGAGAGTAAGATTTTCCGTATAGGAAAATCCACTTCAGCGGACGAGAATAGGCTGGACACGATTTTCCCCATCCGATTCAATCCGATTGTCGGATTCAGTAATTTGGATTCTTGATCCCCCAGCTTTTTGGTCCAAAACCGTTCTCCACTGCCTACTAGAACGGAACCTTCCTCCGTTTCCAGAATCGTCATGCAAATACATTCAACAGGTGTCATCAGTATAACTTCCAGTTCCACAGGGGCTTTTTTTATTTTTAAAACTGGAAAATAGAATAGCAGCCAGCTATCAGGTAAACTCCCTAAAAAGTCATGTAGCACCTTGTCCGCCATGAATTTACTGTCTACCCGTGAACGTTCGGTCAGTGTGGAACTGGCCCATTTCAGTTGGAAGTGGAAAAGCTGGTCCATATACAATTTGCGCAACTGCTGGACCGACCGGGGATCCTGGATGATATTCGGAGTGAATTGCAAGTCACCCGTTTCTATCGGCGTCTCTGCATCTTTGGAAGCTATCTGTTCCTCTTTTCTAAAAGAGAGGAAGCGAGATAACGATGAAAATCGCTTCTTCCCCACTTCCTCTTCTGCAGGACTTTCATTTTCAGTTGTTGTTGCCGTAGATTCCTCATCAGCGGCTAGCTGCCAGCTCGCTAAATCGACTCCATTATCCCATTGGCGTTTCATCCGCTCCCATTGGGATCGCTTCAGACGGATGAATTGAGTCGTATAACGGGATAGATCCTGTTCGTAACGCGAGACGTAATCGAGCATTTTGACAAGCTGTGCCATCTTTCGACTCACCTGCGCTTTCTGATTCAGTTAATTTCCATTTTGAGTTCGTGGATCGTTTCTTCAAATATTTGTTGCAACCGTTCCGTCATTCTGCCCGGTACACCGTCTCCGACAATTTTTCCGTCTATGGAAACGATCGGTGTGATTTCTGAAGTTGTCGAAGTCAAGAATAATTCATCCATCTCTTTGAATTGCTCCAATGTAAATGGCTCTTCTATAACACCAATACTATGCTTTGCACATAACTGCAAGATGACTTTCCTCGTAATCCCATTTAAAATCAAATTGGTTGCAGGGTGTGTGTAGAGAATTCCATCTTTGATACCGAACATATTTGAAGAAGAACCTTCCGTAACAATTCCGTCACGCACAAACACCGCTTCTGCGCAGCCCTCGTCGTATGCTTCTTGCTTCGCCAATACATTTCCTAAAAGATTCAAGCTTTTAATGTCGCAACGCAGCCACCGGATATCTTCTGTTGTTTTGACGGAGACCCCTTCTTTGAACTTGGAGAGAGGACGTGGATTATGAATGGCATACGCTGTAATCATCGGTTCCACCCCTTCACCAGGGAAATTATGCATGCGGGGAGCAGCGCCGCGAGTTGCTTGGATATAGACGTGTCCTTCCACTATACCATTATCAGCAGCTAACTTTTTAGCAATTTCGGAGAACTCATCAATAGTATAAGGCAGGTCAAGCCGGATTTTTTTGGCACTTTGCAAAAAACGAGTAAAGTGTTCTTGAGCAGTATAAAGCTTTCCATCATATACTTTAATAACTTCATATACACCATCGCCGAAATAGTAACCTCTATCATCAATTGATACCTTTATCGTTTCCTTATCTGCATAAACCCCATTAATAAAGTAAATTGTCATCCATTGTGCTCCTCTCAAATACAAGTGAATTGTGCCTGTTTACATACAGTCTATGTGAATTCTGTTCATTTGGCGAGCATTTGTTTGCTGTCATAACGGTTCTCTCCATTTTCCCACGTTCTTAAAAGAAAATAAAGAACTTTCGACTTGTGGTTACCCGTATCGTTTCACAAGCGGTTTTAGCTTACTTTTTTTAAAATATACGTTATACTAATATTGTCAGAACAAACAGTCTGACTAATTTTGCTGGAGAGGATGTGCGGAGCACAGGCGATTTCAAAGAGCTAACGTAACATTTCCACGTCTCAAACCAAGTCTATTGGAAATTGATGATGAAGGAGTGGTTCACAGTTGAATCCTGCTACAGACCGAATGCTGACCCGTATTAAGGATGTCTATTTGTACATCCATGGTAATGGTATTGTCACCACAGAGAATGTAGTCCAAGAATTTAGCATCACGGCGCGTACCGCACAACGGGATTTGAATGTCCTTGAGTATAACGACCTCATTACGAGTCCGGTTCGTGGCCAATGGACAACGACAGCAAGAAAAGTGAAATTGCCTTCTTAACGCTTATCTAAGGCCGCCCAGCCTCAAAAAAAGGGCTGAATTGCCCAATGCAATTCAGCCTTTTTTTCGCGGGTCCAATTTGTTTAGTTCCTGCTCTGTCAGCTCACGATAATGCCCTAAAGGAAGTGATTCATCCAGCGACAAGTTCCCCATCGATAGTCGTTTCAGATAGATCACTTTTTTGTCGACCGCTTCAAACATTCGCTTCACTTGATGAAATTTCCCTTCCGTAATCGTCAGCTCAATTTCCGAAATGGCGTCCGAAACCAGGACGTTCAGCATTCCGGGTTTCGTGTGAAAACCATCTTCCAGCGTAACACCTTCTCTAAAAGCTGCCACATCACCATCGTTAACGATTCCATCGATTTTAGCAAAATATGTTTTCGGTATGTCTTTTTTCGGTGACAACAACTCATGAGTCAGCTTGCCATCATTCGTGATGACAAGAAGTCCTTCTGTATCCTTATCCAGACGTCCAACTGGAAATGGTTCAAACCGCTGATCGTTTTCAGCAAGTAAATCGATGACGGTTTGATCCCATTTGTCTTCAGTAGCAGATATGACGCCAGGTGGTTTGTTCATCATGATATAGATGAATTCCTGATGAACGACAGGCTCTCCTAGCACATCCACTGAATCCATCTCAGGATTCACATGAGAACCAGGATCTTTCTCTGCTATCCCATTCACTCGTACTGTGCCCTCACGAATAAGTTGCTTCACGTCTTTTCGCGTGCCGAATCCGTTATTTCCAAGTAGTTTATCAAGTCTCATTCATGATCTCCCCAAGCCGAATTTCTTTGTGATCCGTGTGATTTTATCGCCGAGCAGTTTTTGTGCAAGTCCGCTTCTAAATGACAAGAATCCGTATACGACTACACCGACTCCGCTACAAATCATCAGATAGAGCAGCGTCTGCATTTTGCCTTCAGGTACATGGATTGCGTATAGACCGGAACGTGTCAGCAGTACGGCAACTACCATGATTGCATTGAAAAACAGAATCAGGATTGTACGTCGGATGACTAATTTAGATTGGTAGTTCAATTCTTTCTTGATGACGACAAGGTTAACTCCAACCGCAACCGCATATCCGATAATGGTTGCAGCGATAGCGCCGTTCACTTCAAACATCTTGATCAGCGGGATATTGAGTACGAGTTTGAATAGCAATCCTAAAAGTGATGTGAATACAATCCATTTATGCTTATCGATTCCCTGCAAAATGGCGGCGGTTACTGTGTACATTCCGAAAAGAATGGCGGCAGGTGCATAACACCTTAGCACGCCCGCACCTATAGCACTTTGTTGATACAATAGTTGATATGTCTCACTGGATAACGCCATAATGCCTACTACCATTGGTATCGTCATGAACAGCATAATCTGGTAGGTTTGATCGAGTGAGCGGGTAATCCCTTTTTGGTCTCCCTTTGCATAATAAGTCGTCATCACTGGAATCAGCGCCATGGAAAATCCAGTGGCAACCATAACAGGGATCATAACGATCTTATGTGTCAGGAAGTTGAGCATTGTTAGATACGTATCTGTAACTTTAGCCAATCCAATAGAAGCCATTGTACCATTGAATGTAATCATATCGACAAACTGATACAGAGGATTGATCACTCCAACTAGAACAAATGGCAAAATATACGTGATGATTTCTTTATATATGGTAGAAACCGGTATATCCCCTGCTGGAGGACTGTTGTGAAGCAGCTCATTCATTTCAGGTTTATATTTCTTCCAGTAAAATCCAAGAGTGATCATACTTGCAAGTGCACCAATGAATGCGGCAAACACGGCAAATTTCACTGCGGTCTTAGGTGAACCACCAAGCACATCCACTACAAGATACGCGCCAATTAGGACTACCGCTATCCGGACAATCTGCTCAACCAATTGCGAAACAGAGGTCGGTTCGAACTTTTGGTATCCTTGTAAAAACCCTCGGACCACGCTCATGATTGGAACAGCTAATAACGCATAACTGACCCAACGGATGACGGAAGCAATATCTTGGACGGTGAACTTTTGCTCGTCATCTTTAATGACCATATGAGCAATCGGTTCCGCCATGAAGTAAAGGGCTAAAAAGGACAGCACACCAGTCAATGCCATAATACCGATACTAGACTTCATTAACTTCCGACCAGTCGCATAGTCCCCTAATGCATTATACTTCGAGACAAATTTAGAAACTGCAAGCGGTGCCCCAGAGATTGCTATGGAGAGTGCAATATTATACGGAATATAAGCGTATTGATATAGACCTACATTTTTCTCTCCGACAATGCTGTAAAAAGGGATTACATACAACAAGCCAAGTGCTTTCGATAAAAATAGGCCGATTGTTAAAATCGCAGTGCCTTTAACAAGATTAGATGCCATGTATTTTCCCTTCCCATCTTTCATTTACCCCTAAGATGCATAATGTCGGGTTAATAAAAATCCGCGACAATTTCCATAGGTTTCATTGATTTCAGTCAAACTACTTTACAGTTTACTCTGCAGGAACAGTTTTCACAATGTTTTATCCCCATTAGTGTTGTATACTGTAGAAAAACTGAAAGTGTGATTGTTGTGTATGACGTAATTATTATTGGCGGCGGTCCTTCAGGATTGATGGCTTCCATAGCAGCTGCAGAAACCGGGAACCGTGTACTCTTGCTCGATAAAGGAAAAAAACTTGGCAATAAGCTAGCCATTTCAGGGGGCGGACGATGTAACGTGACAAACCGCTTATCTGTAGAAGAAATTGTAAAACATATCCCCGGAAACGGAAGATTTTTATACGGACCATTTTCCGTTTTTAACAATGAAGACATTATTGCGTTTTTCGAAGGTCTCGGTGTGGAGTTGAAAGAAGAGGATCATGGTCGTATGTTCCCCGTTTCCAATAAAGCAAAAGATGTGGTGAATGCCCTGCTAAGCGAAATGGCACGATTGGGCGTTGAAATCAGGACGGAAACCAAAGTGAAAAAGTTGCTCATGAATGAGGACGAAATTCTCGGGGTCCGGCTATTGGATGGTGAGGAGATCCGAGCGAAATCCGTCGTCGTAGCGGTTGGTGGAAAAGCAGTTCCTCATACTGGAAGTACGGGTGACGGTTATCCTTGGGCTGAACAAGCAGGTCATACCGTGACGACTTTGTACCCGACAGAAGTACCTTTATTGTCGAACGAAAAATTCATTGTTGCGAAAGAACTCCAAGGATTAGCTCTGCGTGATGCCGCAGTATCCGTGTTGAACGCCAAAGGTAAAACCCTTGTGACACATCAGATGGACATGCTATTTACCCACTTCGGCCTCAGTGGCCCCGCCATTTTACGATGCAGTCAGTACGTTGTAAAAGAGCGGATGAAAAATGGCGATCAGCCTGTTGTCATTAAAATAGATGTATTGCCAGATATGAACGAGGAAGAAGTATTCCAACAGCTGAACACCACTTTGAAAGAAGATCCAAAGAAGGCATTGAAGAATGCATTGAAAGGGATCGCGCCTGAGCGCTGGTTACTCTTTTTGTTCGAATACGCGGACATGGACGCGAACGAACCTGCGAATACGTTCTCTGCAGAAAAGATCCGGAAACTCGCTAATCTGTTGAAATCATTCCAGATGAAAGTGAACGGCACGCAGCCGATCGAAAAAGCTTTTGTCACAGGCGGCGGAGTCTCAGTGAAAGAAATCGAATCGAAAACGATGGCATCACGTAAAATGGATGGGCTGTACTTCTGCGGCGAGATTCTGGACATCCATGGATATACAGGTGGCTACAATATCACATCTGCGCTTGTTACAGGACGGCTTGCTGGGATGAATGCCAGCTTGCGCGCTAGTGATATGATAAAGGAATAGCCGAATGGCCAAGACACTCCGCGAGTCGGAACGTCTTGGTCTTTTTATATTTTTGGGGAACGGGCGGGTGCTGGGTGGAATGAGCGGGTTGTTCGAGGTAACGAGCGGGTACTGGCTTGGAATGAGCGGGTTGTTCGACTAAACGAGCGGGTACTGGCTTGGAATGAGCGGGTTGTTCGACTAAACGAGCGGGTACTGGCT
>NZ_JBCMNO010000022.1:0-134713 GCF_050459885.1 Sporosarcina gallistercoris
TGGAATGAGCGGGTTGTTCGATGGATCGAGCGGGTGAATGGAATGGCCACCTCCACCACTTTCCTTTTTAAAATGCGCAGCGCAGCGGAGCACACCAATCACGCTTGGTTTTAAATCAAGAGTATTGGATTGGTCGCGAGTTGGGATACGGATAGAGCTATGTTAGGTGCCGCGAAACGAGCGGGTTCCTCGACGGAATGAGCGGGTTGGGCCGCGAAACGAGCGGGATCCTGACCCTCATCATGTACTTCCCGCTTCCGCCTTTTCCAGTATACTCTTTCTGCTAACGTCAAAAAACACGGAAGAAGGCACCCCCTCTTCCGTGTTTACAAATTATCCAACTGCTACAATATTTACAAGTCGTCCTGGAATTGCGATGACTTTCTTCAATTCTTTGCCATCGATCCATTTTTGGACGTCTTCATTGGCAAGAGCTGCTTTTTCCAACTCTTCTTTTGTAATATCCTTATCGACTTCCAACTTCGCTCGGACTTTTCCGTTAATCTGTACAGCGATTTCCACTGTATCATCCACTAACTTATCCGCGTCGTACGTTGGCCAAGGAACATACGTGATCGTCCCTTCATGACCCAACTTCTCCCAGAGTTCTTCAGCTAAGTGTGGAGTGATCGGCGACATGAGCAATACGAATCCTTCTGCATATTCAGTCGGCACGCGATCGGCTTTATAGCATTCATTGATGAATACCATAAGCTGTGAAATCGCTGTGTTATTGTGCATCCCTTCAAAGTCCTCAGTAACTTTTTTAACCGTCTGATTGTACACTTTGTCAAGTGTACCATCGGATTCCCCACCGATTTTACTTCCGAGTGATCCGTCTTCATTGACAAACAATCGCCAAATCCGATCGAGGAACTTACGTGAACCATCCAACCCGTTAGTTGACCATTCTTTAGAAGCTTCAAGTGGTCCCATGAACATCTCGTAAATACGAAGTGTATCAGCACCATGTGAGTGAACGATATCGTCCGGATTAATGACATTGCCTAATGACTTCGACATTTTGACATTGCCTTCACCGAGAATCATTCCTTGGTTGAACAACTTCTGGAATGGCTCTTTCGTTTTCACTACACCAATATCGTACAATACTTTGTGCCAGAAACGTGCATATAGCAAGTGAAGAACCGCGTGTTCTGCACCGCCAACATAAATATCAACCGGCAACCAACGCTCCGCTAATTCAGGATCGATCAGCATCTCGTCATTTTTCGGATCGATATAACGTAAGTAATACCAGCAGCTGCCTGCCCACTGTGGCATCGTATTCGTTTCGCGACGGCCTTTCATGCCCGTCTTCGGATCGACAACATTGACCCACTCCGTAATGTTTGCCAGTGGAGATTCTCCAGTTCCACTTGGTCGGATGTCTCCAGTTACAGGAAGTTCAAGCGGCAATTCAGATTCGTCAACTGCAGTCATTGTGCCATCTTCCCAATGGATGATTGGAATCGGCTCACCCCAATAACGCTGACGGGAGAACAACCAATCGCGCAAACGATATGTGATTTTCTTCTCACCTTTTCCTTCTTCAACGAGCCAAGCAATCGACTTCTCGATCGCTTCATCTTTCCCGAGGCCGTCCAAGAATCCGGAATTCACATGTGTACCTTCACCGGTATACGCTTCATTCTCAACATCTCCGCCAGCCACTACTTCTGTAATCGGCAATGCGAATTCTTTCGCAAATTCGTAATCTCGCTCATCATGAGCTGGTACTGCCATGATCGCACCCGTTCCGTAAGAAACGAGGACATAATCCGCAATCCAGATCGGCATCTTCTCACCACTCGCAGGATTCACTGCATAAGCCCCTGTGAATACTCCGGTTTTCTCTTTCGCGAGGTCAGTCCGTTCCAGGTCACTCTTCAGTTTCACTTTATCCAAATACGCAGCAACCGCGTCTTTTTGTTCTGGAGTCGTGATGGAATCGACCAATTTGTGCTCAGGTGCAAGTACGGCATATGTCGCACCGAAAATTGTATCCGGACGGGTTGTAAAAACATCAAATGACTGTTCGCTGCCTTCAATAGCAAATGTCAATTGAGCACCTTCAGAACGCCCGATCCAGTTGCGCTGCATATCTTTCAAGCTTTCCGGCCAGTCGAGATCATCCAAATCTTCAAGCAAACGATCCGCATATTCCGTAATACGAAGCACCCATTGCCGCATCGGGCGACGTTCTACAGGATGTCCGCCACGCTCTGATTTGCCATCGATGACTTCCTCGTTCGCAAGCACAGTCCCGAGAGCCGGACACCAGTTCACAGCCACTTCGTCCATGTACGCAAGTCCGCGTTTATATAGTTGAATGAAAATCCACTGTGTCCACTTATAATACTTCGGATCCGTCGTATTCACTTCACGGTCCCAGTCATACGAGAAACCTAATTCATCCATTTGGCGCTTGAATGTCGCAATGTTCTTCGCTGTGAATTCAGCAGGATCATTTCCTGTATCGAGTGCATATTGCTCAGCAGGTAGACCGAACGCATCCCACCCCATTGGATGCAACACGTTGTAGCCTTGCTTGCGTTTGAATTGACTCAAGATATCCGTCGCAATATAACCAAGTGGATGGCCGACGTGCAGCCCCGCACCTGAAGGATACGGAAACATATCCAATGCGTAGAATTTCGGTTTTGACGGATCGTCCGTCATTTTGAATGTCTCGTTCTCTTTCCAAAAGTCACGCCATTTTTGTTCGATCTGCAGATGCTTGTAGCTCATGTTAAATTTCCTCCTATTCAAAATAAAAAAACTCCCGTCCCCACTAAACAAGGGACGAGAGTGAAGACAGGTTCCCGCGGTACCACCCAAATTGACGGCTTACACCGCCCAACTTGACTCCTTAACGCGGAAAAACGGCACGATTCACTCACTAACGTGCAGACTCAGGAAGTGAGTTCACCAAGATTCCATACTGACTCGCAGCCATCGTCAGCTCTCTGAAAAGGACATTCTCAACTACTATTCTCCGTCAACGTCAAACTCTATTGAAATTCATTTTACTGGAATGAAAGGGTAATGACAAGCTTTTCGTGACAATCCTTACTGTTTCACATCAATCGTTAAGTCCGCTCCAGTGGACTCTACAATGTCCTGAACAGTATAACCTTCAAAGACTTCTTTTAAAACAAGTCCGTCAGGCGTCACTTCAATCAGACCACGCTCTGTAATTATTTTATTCACCACTTGTTTGCCTGTCAGCGGCAGATCACATTGTTTTTTGATTTTCGGTTCGCCTTTTTTGGATACATGGTCCATGATCACGATGATTTTTTTAGCACCATGGACAAGATCCATTGCCCCGCCCATCCCTTTAATCACTTTACCTGGGATCATCCAGTTCGCAAGGTCCCCTTTTTCGGATACTTCCATCCCACCGAGAATTGCCACATCGATATGTCCGCCTCGGATCATCGCAAATGATTCCGCACTGTCAAAGTAAGCAGCTCCTGTAATCGCGGTCACAGTCTCTTTCCCCGCATTGATGAGGTCGGGATCCACCTCCTCTTCTATTGGAAATGGCCCGATCCCCAGCAGCCCATTCTCTGACTGCAGCACGACCGTCTTGTCAGGGGATATGTAATTGGCAACAAGTGTCGGCATGCCGATCCCTAGATTCACATAATCTCCATTTGCTATTTCCTTTTCTGCTCGCCGTGCGATCAGTTCCCTGGAATTCGCTGTCGTCATTGTCATTCGTCCCCTTCCCTTAGCGTGTTGTCAATCGTTCAATCCGTTTTTCCTGCTTCGCTTGCAAGAGCCCTTGTACGTAGATGCTCGGGGTGTGGATGAAACCCGGATCCAGCTGTCCGACTTCCACAATCTCTTCAGCTTCCGCAATTGTTATGTTGCCTGCAGCGGCCATCATCGGGTTAAAGTTCATCGCGGTCTTGTTATAGACCAAATTCCCGAATGTATCCGCTTTCAGTGCACGCACAAGTGAAAAATCCGCCGTCAATGATTCTTCAAGGACATATTCCTTACCCTTGAAAACTCGGATTTCTTTGCCCTCGGCAATTTCAGTTCCGACTCCAGCTGGTGTGAAAAACGCGGGAATCCCTGCGCCGCCAGCACGGATTTTTTCAGCCAGTGTTCCTTGAGGTGTCAATTCCACCTCCAGCTCACCGGACAACGCTTGTCGCTCAAACTCTTTGTTTTCACCTACATACGAGGCAATCATTTTCTTAATCTGCTTTTCTTTCAATAGTAGACCGAGGCCCCAGTCATCGATGCCACAGTTGTTCGAAATGATTGTTAAGTCTTTGACGCCCTTTTCAACGAGGGCTAAAATTAGCTGCTCCGGAATTCCGACAAGTCCGAATCCACCGACCATAAGGGTCATGCCATCTTGGATTGGTTCTACTGCTTCTCTTGCGGATGAATAGATTGTTTTCATCTGACGAACCTCCTATGCACATGCAATTTTTCTACAATAACCTATCTTCATTTAATCAGACCATTTCGTATTTTGCAATTAAACCAAAAAGAAAAACCGAAAAGCATCACCGGCTTTTCGGTTCATATCCACTGCGTTTAAGCGGGGCGTCATATAGAAGTGTCGGAATGACTGCTAAACTCATCAGTCCTGTCAAAATCCAAAGCGCAATCTGCACACCATATAAGTCTGTAAGAATACCCCCGGCAATTGGCCCTATCATTTTACCTATAGTTGCCGCGGAATTGACAATCCCTTGATAGAATCCTTCCTTCCCTCTTGGAGCAAGCTGATCTGCAAGCGTCGGGAATGCCGGCCACGCAATCATTTCACCAAACGTTAAAATAACCATCGCAATGATGAATACGTTATAGGTGTTAGCGAAGCTGACAACAAAAAACGACACTAGCAATATAGAAAGTCCTAACAAGATTTGCGTCTTTACTTTGTTTTCGAGACGCGTGATGATTGGTTTAATGAACGGCTGTCCTACTACAATCAGTAAGCCATTAATTGTCCATATGAAGCTATACTCCCTTAAAGTAACACCAACAGAAGTAGCATGGGTTGAAATCGTCGTCGCCCATTGTGAATAGACAAGCCAGGTCAGCAAATAGCCAATCATGACAATCAATAATGCAATGAATGGCGCCTTTTTCTTAATTCCCGTATTTTCTTTTAAAATCGATGTATGGACTTCTGGAGCTATACTCATCTGTTTATAGAAGAAGAATGCAATAAAGAAGAAGAGTACATAAAATGCCAGGTTCGCAGTGAAAATAAAGTCGATATTGAATGCAGCGACAAATCCAGCAAGCGCAGGTCCGATTGCAACCCCGACGTTTTGCGCCAAGTAAATCGAGTTAAATGACCGTCTCCCGCCTTCAGGCCAAACAGTTCCGACCATCGCATAGAAACTCGGGAAAATAATCCCACCGCTGAATCCTAATACAGTTAACAAAACAACATATGGTCCCCATGAGTGGTCAATTACCAATCCGATTAAGGCAGCAATCGAAATAAGAATCCCAGCCATAATTGACTTATATCCGCCAATTTTGTCAAAGAAAAAACCGCCAAGTAAATTACCAACGACTCCTGCTCCTGCATTCGCCATCAATACTAAACCCGCAACGGACAATGATTTCCCTAAATAATCGTGCATATAAATTGTATTTAACGGCCACAAAAACGAGTTACCGATTACATTCACAAACATCCCAATAATTAAAAGCCATACTTTCCTAGGCAAAGAATATTCGCCTCCTATCTTACAAGCTCAGTATGATTTTATGCCTATCTTTGCTAATTGACAAGATGAAAATTGATGTTCAATTATTCAGATGATGATTGTCCTTAAAAAGATGGTACACTATCACTTTAAGGAGTGGTTTCAATGGAAGAAAACAACTATCCGTTTCCGTCTGACGGGACACGCTATCATACATGGTCCCGTCATTTGAAAGATCGATTCGGTTTTAAAGTATTCAAAGTCGCGCTTGACGCAGGTTTCGATTGTCCCAACCGGGATGGCACAGTCGCGTTCGGCGGTTGTACGTTTTGCAGTGCTGCAGGCTCCGGGGACTTCGCGGGAGATCGCGTCGATCCGATAGATGTGCAATTTGCGGAAATCCGTGACCGCATGCATAAGAAATGGAAGAGCGGAAAGTATATGGCATATTTCCAAGCCTATACGAATACGCATGCACCGCTTGAAAAGTTAAAAGAGAAATTTGAAGCCGCACTTGCACAAGATGGTGTAGTTGCCTTATCCATCGCAACACGACCGGATTGTTTGCCTGACGATGTTGTGGAGTATTTAGCTGAGCTGAATGAACGCACATACTTATGGGTCGAACTTGGATTGCAGACGGTCCATGAAAAAACAGCTAAACTTGTCAATCGTGCTCATGATTTCGAACTGTATAAAGAAGGCGTCCAAAAGTTGCGAAATCATAATATCAATGTGTGTACACATATCATTAACGGACTTCCTGGTGAAGATTTGGACATGATGAAAGAAACTGCCAGTGAAGTGGCGAAACTGGATGTCCAGGGTATTAAAATCCACTTGCTTCATCTATTAAAAGGGACACCGATGGTCAAGCAGTATGAAAAAGGGATGCTTGAATTCCTGGATCAGGAGACATATGTCAACTTGGTCGTGGATCAGCTTGAAATGCTGCCGCCTGAAATGATCGTGCACCGTATAACCGGAGACGGTCCCATCGACTTGCTCATCGGGCCCATGTGGAGTGTCACGAAATGGGATGTTCTGAACGATATCACTCGCGAACTGGAACGTCGCGGCAGCTGGCAAGGGAAACATTACAAGAAAGAGGTCGCTCAACCTTGAAGGGCGGCGGCTTTCGTTTGCGACGAATTTTGCCGCACTCCAAACAGCTGCTGACAGAGGTGATTTCAGAAGGAGACATTGTGGTGGATGCCACAATGGGCAATGGCAATGATACCGTTTTTCTGGCCGGTGCGGTCGGTTCAACAGGCAAAGTATACGCTTTCGATATTCAACAACAAGCACTCGATGCCACCAGAGAACGCCTTGGCGATCTCCATAGCCGTACTGAGTTAATTCTGGACAGTCATGCACATCTTAACCGATATGTATCCGAAGGAATTACAGCCGCTATGTTTAATCTAGGATTTCTTCCCAACCAGAACGACCATTCCGTCGTTACACAACCGGATAGTACGATACAAGCTCTCGAGGCAACTCTCGATTTACTCAAACCAGGCGGGATGATCACAATTGCAGTGTACGATGGTCATCCTGGTGGCAAGGAAGAACGGGAGGCTGTTTCAGAATTCGTTCAACAGCTGGATGCTAAAATGTATCAAGCGGTACGTTATGAAGTCGCCAACCAACAAAATCATCCTCCGTTTCTGCTTATTATTGAGAAAACGTGTAGACGTTTACGATAAAAGACTTCAATAAAGAAGGACCGCTAACTCATAAAGAATTAGCGGTCCTCTTCATAGTTGCACCTCTAGCCTGGTTGGTTACTATAGAATTCTCAAAATCACAAGGTATCATCAAGGACCATAAATCCTTACTTTCTTCTAAAATCATAAGTATCTCTACGAACGTCCAATGCATGCCCGTTGATCACTACCGTATGATGATCCTTCCAAGTGATTTCCGCAGCCTCTTCTCGGTAATTCCAGTAGATATTTTTTGCTCTGTTCTTTTTTTTATGGAATACTAACTCCCCTCTTACTGCATACGCCCCGGTGGCTCCCCCATCTGTCACATAGGCTTTCAGTGTATACTTCCCATTCGGCGATGTCTCTTCAGTAAGAAACTCCCCTTTAGGTAAACGGTCCATATCGAAGAAGAACCAATAAACACCATAGCCAACCAATGCAACTAGTAACATACCTACTATCAACAAAAATCGTAAGACAATCTTATGAACTCTCTTCCGCTCTGCTGCCTCATTCACTTGTTGATTTTCCAAGTTACATTGCCTCCTCATTCTCAAGACACCAACTGCTATTAACCCTTCTACAATATAAGTAGAAAGCTGGTAGTACTAAAACAATTCCTATTGCACCTAATCTATTGGAAACGGATTAAAAATAACGAAATTTGAAGCTTTCACTTCTTACATGGTGTGTAATTACCTGCATCTCTAAAAGCTGCTAGTCATGCAGATTCCAGAATTGCTTATTTTCTTTATTCATAGCATACTAGTAGCTTTTTCTAAATCCTGATTCCCCTTCTTTTGTTGCATCAAAAAAGCACTACTTTTAGCTATGCCCATTTTCTTATAAGTTATGTTACCTAGAATCGTCAGACGAACTCGGATGATTCACTTTACTGAAGTCGGTTTCTAATATCCTTTAGTTCCTCTAAAATTTCTGGACTTGCTGACAATTGCTCACTTTGAGACAATGCTTGATACGCCTCGTCATACTTCTTTGCCGTCATCAGCTGATGATACCGTGTAATTTCTGCTAACCACTTTTTATAATACTCATCATCATATTCTCGATTCTCCTTAATACTTAATTCCACAGCCATTTCGGCAGTTTTGACAGCTTCCTCCGTATCACGGACTGTCAATAGTTGAGACACTGAATGATACGAACCGGCTTCATTCGGTTCTAATCCGATTATAGTTTTCCTTACACTGATTGCCTCATTCCACTTCTTATGTTTTACAAGACACAATGCATACTGATGCCACGCTAGTGATTCACCCGGATGCTTCTTGACCGTTTCTTGATATAAGCTAACTGAACTTTCATAATCAGAGTTTTGACAAGTTGCATAGGCGTGATTTAAATCTTCCTGAGCCGTGTAGATTCGATTAGATAAGATAGTTAAATCGAATCCTGTCAGTTCTTGAAAAGATTCTTCAAATGCCCCTGTTTCTTTTCCTTGCAGAATTACGGTTGAGAGAACTTTCCTATCCTTACTATTTCCAACCGCATATTCAATGGCTTTTTCAGCTAAATAATAGACATCCGACTCTCTGGATGCCTTATTCCATTCAACGTGATTCCGAAGGTTATTGAGTGATATTTCTGGGATGGATCCATGTGGATATCGATCTCCACCGATCACTTGTAAACTTACGTATTCACTCACCCCTTCATGGTACCACTTAGGGATCTCCTCAAATTCCATCTTGTTTTGCTCTAAAAAAATATCTAAAAGATAATGACTATATTCATGGCTAAAGATCCCTTGCAAAGAAGGCACTTCTTCCTGGTGATATAGCATAATTCTATTGCGATGCCTCACATAGGAACCGACTTGAGAGGAAGGGGCCCATGGCACTATGCGGGAATATTCTTTTGCATTAGCTAGGATGATGATCTCCAATTTTTTCTTCTTTTGCAATGGTTCTCCGAAAACTTGTTTCTCTAAGGTCTCGACCTCATCCATTCTTTCAATGATCCCATCAACTTTAGGTTCTAAGTGTGCAGGATATTTGAATGTCATATGATCGACGATGCGTACTGAATATTCGTCCGTAATTTCATCCAGTACTCGCGTATTCACAGCAGCATTCCCTTTAATAAAATCCAGTTTGTCGCGTGCGGATAGTTCTCCTAATTCCACTCCTATTATGAAGTTCAAACTTCCGATAATGACCAAAATAATTCCGGTTATTAGCAAATATAATAACAAAAATGAAAAGTGCACTTTACCTTTCCATTTGAAGAACTTGGATTGTTTTTCCACACGACCTTTAAAAGAAAGTATGAATAAAAGGAATAGACCAACAACCCCTCCTACCAAAATAACGAGTCCAGTAAATCCGGATAAAAATAAGTAGAGACCTACTAAAATGATCAACGTAAAAAGTATACTTAACATAGTTATCGCAAAGCTCTTCAATACATTCACTTTCACGCCTCAATTCACAATACTTCCTACACAAACGGAATTATTTCAGGTCTTCTAAAATCGATTCATAAGCCTAACAAAGAGTATAGGACAACTCTTTTCATTCGGCTTAAATTATAATTGCTATCATTTAATAATGAACAATCTAACCGGATCTATGAATCACGCACACTTTGAGTGATCTTTTATTGATTATTGAAACTATGTATAGATTTGGAATCTTCTACAACTATATCATATTTACAACTTTCCCCAAGACCCAAATCGCCACTCTTTTGTGCATAAAAAAAGCACTGCTTTAAGCAATGCCCATTTGAATCACTTACATAACCCTATTTTCTCAGTTAAGACGCGCAAGCACTTCAGTAGAAGCTAAATCCTCTTTTTCCATCCACTCAATCAGCAAGTGTGCTGTCGCTTCAGCGCTTCTCAACTTGCCTTCTTCTTTATAATTGATGAATTGCTCCAGCATCGGGAATCCAGAGATGTCACTCGAGCGGATCGTCTCTTGCATCCCGGTATCAATGATCCCTGGTGCAATCGAAACTATCCCTACCGGATGATCTGCCCGGTCTTGTTCCAGTCTGATAACTTTTGAAAACTGGTCAAGCCCCGCTTTCGTAGTGCAGTAAATCCCCCATCCTTCATAAGCATTTCGTCCAGCACCTGAAGAGATATTGATGATTTGCTTTTTCGCCTTCGTGTTACTTAAAATACTTATGAACTCATTGGACAATTCAATTGGTGCCGTCAAATTCAATTCGATTGCTTGCTGCAGAGTATCCGTAGAGAGTGTGCCCACTTTCCCTACAGGTTCTACAGTTCCTGCATTATTGATAAGAGTGAATGAGTCAGCAGTTTCTAGGTAAGGCGCAAGTACGCGCTTCATCAGTCCTTCTCTTGACTCACGAGTCGCTAAATCCAGTTCCACAAAGTTTTCGCGATTCCCCGGATTGCTGCGAGCAATTCCAATTACGACCGCTCCTGTTTTATGGAGTTGTCCATATAATTCCCCGCCGATTCCTTTTGACGCCCCAGTTACGATATAAATTTCCAAAATTATCACTCCTTTATGATTGATAGTGTACCATTTAGGGAATAAAAAAAACCAACCGACGAATCGGTTGGTCTGATTTTTATGAGGTTAGTTTAAAACTTTCACACGTACGGATTTTCTTCCCCATTGGATCGCTTGACTGTGTGACGCCATAAAGACATCAATACGATTTCCTTTGATAGCACCGCCAATGTCGCCTGCGACTGCATATCCATAACCTTCAACATGCACTTTAGAACCTAGTGGAATCACCAAAGGATCTACTGCGATTACTTTTAACGAAGGATTCTTTTTCAAGTTCAATCCTGTTTTTGTAATTCCAGAACACCCTTTACAAGAAGCGGTGTACGCAGATGAGTTCGCCATGAACTCTTTTGACACGTTATCATCATCAGAACGTGATGGTTTATTCACTGGCTTTTTCGCAGCTGTTGTTGCACCGCCGCTTACCAATTTCAATGTTTGGTTCGGATAGATCACGGATGATTTAATACCGTTCCACTTCATGAGGTTATTAACAGACACATTGTACATCCTTGAAATCTTATATAGTGAGTCGCCTTTTTTCACTTTGTACGTAGACGCTGCTGCTGAACTTTCATGTGAACCACTGACCATTAGTGCCGTAGCTAAGATAAACGTAAAGATTAGTTTCTTCAAAAGCTCCGCTCCCTTGTTTTTAAGTCTGTGTCTAGGTTAACAGCCCAATATTACAAAGAGATTACAGCTAACCACCATTCCCGTTACAAATAAAAGATGATTATTACAGTTGTCGGAAAGATTCCTTTTCAAGTAGTTCACTCTAGCGGAAAAGTAAGGTATAGTAGAGTCAGAAAGTCAGATCAGGACGGTGAACGCAATGCCAATACCTCAAAATCACACGAAACCAGCTCGCCAAACTGCAAAAGAAAGCGCATTCAAACAGCTCCAGCAATGGATCATTGACGGGACGTTGAAACCTGGAGAAAAATTGATCGACAGCGAGCTGGCTCAAGCACTCGGCGTCAGCCGTACCCCTATACGTGAGTCACTTCAGCTTCTGGAAGTTCAAGGGTTCGTTAAAATGTATCCAGGAAAAGCCACTCAAGTCACCGATGTCGAACGGGATTCCATAAATGATTTGTTACCACCTCTAGCTGCTATGCAAGCACTCGCGGCAGAGTTGGCTGCCCCTTCCATTTCAAAAGAGACAATTGCTGAACTGAGTATCCTTAATAAGAAATTTGGTGATGCTGTACGAAGCAAGGACTACTTCACAGCTTTGAAAATCGATGAATCTTTCCATCAGGTCATCGTTGACGCAGCGGCAAATCCTTACATCACATCGATTACTGCGTCTCTTCAAGTCCACGTGAGACGTTTGTTCTTCCACAACTCCATCATTTTAACTAAAAAATCCATCGATGAACATGAAGAAATCATCGATATGCTGAAAAATAATCGTGCTGGCCAAGCATCTGTTATCATGCGTGGAAACTGGCTGCGTGCCATTAACGAATTCCAGTCGCTGAACAGCTAAAAAACCGGTTTCCCTTATAATCAGGGGACCGGTTTTTTAGCTGTTCAATTATTTGTTTTTGCTGCGAAATATGGAAGCAGTCATTCTTTCGCGCTCAATGATCGGCTTGAATTCATGCCTGTCATACGGGCAATCGTACCCAATACAACTATGACGATGATGGTCGGGAGTAACCAGCCCAATCCATTTTCATACAATGGAAGTACTTCTCCATAGAAGGCTGTAATCGGTTCAATCAGTTTACCTAATTGTCCACCTGGAAGTGTATCCGCAAGGGCAGCTAACCCATCCACTATACTAATAAGCATCGCTACGATAGTTACAGTCACATAGACAATACGGGCGTGACCGAACAATGGCGAAACAAATGTGAGGAGCATGAGTGTGATCGCAAGTGGATATAAGAATAGTAATACAGGAATGGAATACGTAATGATATTATCCAAACCGATGTTGGAAACGATAAAACAGAATGCCGTAAATGAGACAACAATCAATTTATAAGACAATGTAGGAATCAGTGTGTGGAAATATTCTCCACATGCCGTCATGAGCCCAACGCTTGTCGTCAAACACGCTAACAAAATGACTACCCCTAACAATACGAGACCTGCTTGTCCAAAATAATGAGTAGCAACAGATGTTAAGACAGCACCTCCTGAATCCATCATGCCAAGTGATTGAACACTGCTTGCTCCTAAATAAGCGATTCCTACATACAAGATTCCAAGAAAACCTGCAGCAACAATTCCTGTCTTGAAAGTAGCAGCGACTATCCCCTTTTTAGACTGGACTCCCATTGAGCGGACAATTGTAATGACAATGATTCCGAAGACCAATGAAGCCAAGGCATCCATCGTGTTGTAACCTTCTGTAAACCCTTTTCCAAACGCTCCCGACATATATGTACTGCTCGGTGCTTGGAATGATCCCATTGGAGAGAACAGGGCTACTGCAAGTAATGCCAGCAACAAGATAATAATCGCAGGGGACAAAACCTTACCTACCCGATCGGCGATCTTTTGCGGATTCAGGGATAACCATACCGTAACCCCGAAAAACAGTGCAGTAAATAGGAATCGTGGAATCAAAGGATCCGCCCCATTCAAAAACGGAACAATTCCGATATCAAACGCCACTGCACCTGTTCGTGGTGCTGCGAAAAAGGGTCCAATTGTTAAATATAGAGCCGATGTGAACAAAATCGCGTATAAAGGATGTATACGGCTAGCGAGTTCCTGTAAGTTGGCACTGCCAGAGAAGCCGATTGCTAGAATTCCTAAGAACGGCAGACCAACTCCCGTAATCAGGAAGCCGATGACTGCCGGCCAAAAATTCGTGCCTGCTGCCTGCCCTAGCTGGGCGGGGAAAATCAAGTTGCCTGCACCAAAGAAAAGTGCGAATAACATCGTTCCTATGACGACTAAAGATGAAAACGGTAACTTCCGATCCATTCTGAATTACCTCCTAAGATGACTGAACAGCGTATGCGATATATTGCAGGTTTTCATCATAAACCGCGACTCCGAAAAAAGCAAGTCGCGGTTTCAATAAAATCTATGAAAATCAGAGGGTTTTCACTGGAGTTCGATACGAGTATAACTATGCCCTTCTTTTGTCTTTTCCACTCTCAAAACAGCCGGAAATGCCTCTTTTAGTTCAGCAACGTGTGAAATGACACCAATCATGCGTCCTGCTTTTTGTAAACCGATCAAAGTGTCAATCGCTTTTTGCAATGACTCTTCATCTAATGATCCGAAGCCCTCATCGATGAACATGGTTTCGACAGAGATAGAACCTTGAAAACTTTGAATGACATCAGCCATCCCTAGCGCCAGACTAAGAGATGCATTGAATTTTTCTCCACCCGAAAGTGTTTTCACATCCCGGTTCTGTCCTGTATATTCATCGTAAACATCGATTCCTAACCCACTTTGGCGACCTCTGCTTTCCTGGCGATCACTTCGCAACAACTGGAATTGACCGTTTGACAAGTCACTTAACCTTCCATTCGCAGCATGTAGGATACGCTCCAGATATTCAGTTTGCAAATACCGTTCAAACGACAGCTTACGCTCGTTATTTCCCCGGACTAAGTCATGCAGCTCAGTTAATCGAGCACACGTCTGTTCAAGTCCCCTCTGCGATTCTATTAACTGTTCCAATTTTTTCTGCAGTTCACCTGCAGTCTTTTCAAGATCGGATGCAAGATGGTACTCAGTTAACGCTCGTTCATAGGCTTGCTTGTTCTGTTCAGTCCGTTCACGAAGCACTGCTACTTCCACTTTCTGTTTGCCGGCCACTTGTTCTTTCAATTCTGCAATCGCTTGTTTTGCGGTCTGTATTTCCACATCATAATTGTGAATTTTCCGGGTAAGTGCAGTCCGCTGTTCAGACCGAAGTTTACTATTCTGGTACTCTGTCTCATCTTCGAAAATTGATTGGGAAAGAGCTGTGATGAATGAGTTTGATGCTACTTGCTGCTTGCGTGTCGAGTCTTCACTGGCTTTTGTAACGATGGTTAACGCCGTCTGCGCATTAGAGACGGATTCTGCAGCTACTTGTCGCTGCTCCCTGGCATGTTCCCAGGATTGTTCAAGCTCCGCTTTATTTTTTTCCTCTTTCGATATTTCACTTTGCAACACTTTAAGTGAGCGGACGTTTTTCGGAACGGTTTTCACGGATTCAGCCAAAATCGCTTGCGCTTGCTCAAGTGCGGCACGTGTAATGTAGACCTGTTTTTCTTTCTCAACAATGGCTTGTTGATGTGAGAGCAACTGCTCTTCCGCCTCTTGGTATTGCCGTTTTACAGCAGGCAAACGATCCCGATTCGTCTTTAATTGAAGAAGCTTTTTCTCCAATTGCCGAACGTGCTCCAGAACGGAAAGTAACTCATCAGGATTAGGTACTCCATCCAACTGGCGTTCAATTCTCAAAGCTGCTGCGTGTTCACTCTCTAAACGCAGCTCTTCCGCTCGGTATTGTTCATATGCTTTGGCAGCAGTTTTTTTGTCATTCTCCAATTGTTCTTTTGAAATTCGTATCTCGGATGTTTTCTGCTTCAATGCAGGATGGTGTTCGCTCCCACAAACCGGACAAGGAGTTCCATCTTCTAGAGTTTCAGCAAGAAGTGCAGCTTGATTTGCGATCCATTGTGTTTCAGTTGCGAACGCTTCCCTCCTTGTGGTCTCCATTCGCTCTTTTTTAATCTCCAACTCAGCTTTCAATTGCTTAATCATTTTAGTGTGATCGCTATGACGCGTGAGCAGATCCTTATTGTGGCGTGCATCAGTTAGGTCATCCACAACTTGTTCGTAACCTTCCGATGCAGACTCAAGGGACTCCAGAGTAAGTCTTAACCTCTGAACGTTATCAATAGTACTTTCTAGCGATAACTTCGCGTCCTCAAGTTCCAATTGCCCTTTGTCGAAGTGTTTTTGGAGCGTATGGATTTGCTGTTCCTTTTCTTCAATTTGCATCACGTTCGGTAAAAAGTTCTGAAGGGTGATGAGACGCTCGCCGCTTTCCTGGCGTAAAGGGTGTTTTTGCATTTCTTCATTAAAGACTTTTTCGACCTGAATGGAAGCTTCCTTAGCAGTTGCAAGGTTCAACGCTGCTTGTTGTAATTCCCTCTGACGCTCCTTCAGCTCATAGTTCGCTTCGACTAAGCGACTCTCATCCGTCTCTAGCTGAAGAGCCTGTTCTGCTTTTTGAATCCGCACACGATCAGCATTCAGTTCAGCTTCACGCGAATGCAACAGGTTCAGTTCATTCACTTTCCGTTCCAAGTTTTCAAATTGTGTATTTAGAGCAGTTCCTTTAAAGAACGCCTGCTGGGCTTGCTCATGCGCTTCATATGCCTGTTTATACTGCGCCTTACTTTCTTCTGCTGCCATTTCATAATGCTTACGTTCTTGCTCCAATCCATCAAGCATACGTTTCGGATGAATGGATTTTGTTAAGAGTGTTTCAAATAAGAACGATTCCCGCTCAGGCAGACTCATAGGCAGCTGACGGATAATCTGTTCCATCGAAAGCCGGGCCGTGCTCAGTTCACTCACCGCAAGATCTTTTCTCTTTTTTAAAATCTCCGCTAATTCCCGGTAATGCTCCGTTTTAAAGATTTTGCGCAAAATTGTTTCTTTGTTTTCGGTGTCAGACGTTAAAAATTTCCGGAACTCTCCCTGAGGCAACATTACAATTTGGCTAAATTGTGCTAGTGTGAAGCCGATAAGCTCCTCAATCCTTTTGTTTACTTCGGAAACGATTTGCCGCTCTACAGCCGGTATTTCTCCTTGATCTGTTAGCTGAAAAAATTCCGTTCGGGCACTTGTTTCACTCTTATTTCCCATTTTCATATACGGAACTTGGCGAAAGACACGATACGTACGTTCTTGAATGTTGAATTCCAATTCGACTGCCGTCTGCAGGTCGTTCTGCGCAAAGTCACTTCGCAACGCACGGATATCTGTTCGATCTTCACCACTGGCCTGTCCATATAAAGCAAAACAGATCGCATCGAATATGGTCGTTTTACCTGCCCCTGTAGCACCTGAGACCGCAAATAATCCATACTCTTTCAGAATGGTGAAGTCAATCGTTTCTTTGCCGCGATAGGGACCAAATGCCGTCATCGTTAATCGATTCGGTCTCATAGTGAATCCCCCTTCCGAGTGAGCAGCTCTTGTAATACTTCATCCACGATTGTGCGCGTTTCCTCGTCAGGTGCTGAGCCGGTTATTTCTTTATAAAATGATTCAAATAATGTACGATCATCCAGCCGCTCAATATCCGTTAACCGAGAAGACGCTTGTTCAGGGAGAGAGCGATTCACGATCCGCTCCACGTGCATCGCATTAGGATACACAGAACGTACTTTTTCCATTGGGAATAATACAGGTGCATTGTCCAAGAGTTTTACGAAAACATAATCCGGACTAGGTTCCTCATTCAGCAAATCCGCCATGCTTGCTTGAACCGTTCTGATATCGCGATTCTGGTATAATGCCCTTTTTTCAACTGTAATCTCTCCATGCTTATCAAGTTCAATCTCTAAAAATCCTTTATGATGATGTTCTTCAGATATTGAATATTTCATCGGCGAACCGGCATAACGAATCTGTTCTGTACCAGTAAAATGTGCCTGATGTAGGTGACCTAGTGCCGTGTAATGGAAAGGCTTGAACAAATCAGCTGCTACATATTCCGCCCCGCCTATCGACAATGGTCGTTCTGACTCACTCGTGTTCTCTTCAGGTTCACCAAAAGGTGTAACGAACGCGTGAGCAATCGCAACATGACGTTTTGATGGATCCAACTCCCCGAACTGATCAATAATCGACTCCATCGCACGATGATGGCTGTCAATCCTGTCGTTTTGAGTCAAGTTCCGAATAACGGATGGGTCGGCGAACGGAATCAGATGAAATTGAACTGGTCCGAACTCGTCTTCCACTTGAACAATGGTCCCTCCACCGCTGTTAGAAGGTTTTCCTACTATATGTAAACCGTTTGCTTGCATAAGACGGTTGCCGAATTGCAGACGAGCAGGACTATCATGATTGCCCGCTATAGCAAGAACCGGCGTCTTACAGTCAACCGTTACCTTCCACAGCACTTCGTCTAACAAACTTACTGCCTCTGCTGGAGGAACGGACCGGTCATAGAGATCTCCCGCAATGATGACAACGTCCGGTTTTTCCTCTTTAACGGCATCAGTAAACTGATTCAATACAAATCGCTGTTCTTCTATAAGTGACACTCCTTGAAGCACTTTTCCGAGATGCCAATCAGCTGTATGGAATATTTTCATAATACGTTCGCCCCTCTTCATTTCATTCTCCCTCTAGTTTACCGGAGATTATCCATTCTCTCCAACGCAAAAGGTACTCCATCGGTGAAATGTCTTTCCTATTATCGAAGGAATTATCAGACACAAATCTTTAAAGACTGCAGAGTCACTTCTCCAAAGCGAGAGAGAAACCACTCATAATAATCTGGGTTTTCATACTTTACTTACTAGCTCAGATAGACTATACTGAACAAAAGTTGTACGCGGGAAACTTAAAGTTGCCCATAGGAAAGACATTGCTCTATTCTTTTATCGAGAACCTTTAAGATAATCTGAGCATACTGTGAAAGAAAATAAGCAAACCCGTCTTAACCTTTTATTGTGCCAACTCATATTAAGCAAAAAGTTGCACGAAGGAAACTTTAATTTATCAATTCAGGAGGAATTAGAATGACTGAGTCCATTACTGCAAGTAATATTTCCGTCTCCTATTCAGGGAAACAAGTTGTCAGCAATGTATCGTTCACATTCGCAGCAGGGAGTTTAATTGGGATTTTAGGACCTAACGGTGCAGGTAAATCCACTCTGATGAAAGCTATGCTCGGATTGATACGGAAAGATAGCGGAACGGCACAAATCGGATCCCAACCGATTGATAAGGTGCGTAAGCTTATTGCCTATGTTCCGCAACGTTCTAACATTGATTGGAACTTCCCGATTGTCGTTAAAGATACGGTACTTCTTGGTACGTATCCAAAACTCGGATTATTTCACCGGCCAAGCAAAGCGGATAAGGCTTGGGCAATGGAATGTTTGAAACAAGTAGGCATGCAAGATTTTGCAGATCGTCAAATCGGTGAATTATCTGGAGGTCAGCAGCAACGGGTCTTTTTGGCAAGAGCTCTTGCTCAAAAAGCGGATTACTTTTTCCTGGATGAACCATTTGTCGGTATTGATGTTTCGAGTGAAGAAGTCATTATCGATATATTGAGATCGCTTAAAGATGCGGGTAAGACCGTCCTAGTCGTCCATCACGATTTGTCCAAAGTGAAAAGTTATTTCGATGAATTGATATTGATGAACAGGGAACTTATTGACGCTGGTCCGGTTGAACAAGTATTCCAGGAAAAAAATATGACCCGCGCTTACGAGCGTCCCATGACGATGTTTGGTGATTTGGAGGTTCAACTATAATGGAATTTTTCCACGATTTGATGAACTATGCATTTTTGCAAAAAGCGTTTATCACATCCGTAATGGTCGGCATCATTTGTGGTGTGATCGGCAGTTTCATTGTCTTAAGAGGGATGGCATTGATGGGGGATGCGATTTCCCATGCAGTCCTGCCAGGTGTCGCGATTTCCTATATGCTAAGCATCAATTACTTCTATGGCGCAGTTCTCACCGGAGTACTGACAGCATTCGGTATTGGAGCAATCAGCCAGAACAGCCGCATTAAGAGCGACTCTGCAATCGGTATCGTCTTCTCAGCATTTTTCGCACTCGGAATCATCTTAATCACAAAAGCCCGAAGTGCAACTGACTTGACTCAAATCCTATTCGGGAATGTATTATCAGTCCGTGATTCTGACATGTGGATCACGCTTGCAATCGGAGCTGTCGTAATCGGTACCGTTGCATTATTTTTCAAAGAACTTCTTATTTCAAGTTTCGATGAGACGATGGCTGCCGCTTATGGCTTGAACACGCGATTCATCCATTATGCGATCATGTTTTTACTGACACTTGTCACGGTGGCTTCTTTGCAGACAGTCGGTGTTATCCTCGTTGTCTCAATGCTGATCACACCCGCTTCTGCAGCGTACTTGCTGACAAACCGACTATCCACAATGGTCTTTCTCGCATCTTTCTTTGGTGCTTTGTCAGCAGTCATCGGCTTGTATTTCAGTTTCTTATACAACATGCCATCCGGTCCTGTTATCGCACTTGCAACGACTTCTATATTCGTTATAGCTTTCCTGTTTTCCCCGCATCAAGGGCTGATCACTCAAATGTTCAGATCCCGCAGAAAACAAGACACGCCTGCATAACGAAACCACCGAGAACACTTTCCTGGTTCACCAGGCAGTATATTAAATTTAGTTAAACCAAAGGAGAAGATTTTGCTTATGAAGAAGTTTGTAACCTGGATGGTATTGTCTTTGATGGCAGTCTTCATGCTTGCAGCTTGCGGTAAAGATAACGAAACTGCACCAGCACCTGACGGAAAAGAAAAACTGAAAGTCGTTACTTCGTTTACCATTATCGCTGACATGGCCCGCCAAATCGGCGGTGATTATATCGAGGTCCATAACTTGGTACCCTCAGGAACGGATCCTCACGAATATGAGCCACTTCCGAACGATATCAAAGCAGCGACAGACGCAGATGTCTTGTTCTACAATGGGCTGAACTTAGAAGGTGGAGACAAGGGCTGGTTCAAAAAAATGACGGACACCGTTCGCCAGAAGGAAGAGAATATCTTTAATCTTACCGAAGAAGTGACACCAAAATATTTAACAGGCGAAGACGGACGCGAAGAAGAGATCAATCCTCACGCATTTATCGACCCGGGCGTAGGCGTTCTCATGGCTCAAAAAATAACCGAGGTACTAATTGAAAAACACCCCACGGATAGTGATAAAATCCAACAGCGTGGTGAAGAATATGTCAATCGCTTAAAAGAGCTCGATAAAGAGTACGAAGAACGGATTCACGACATTCCCGAAGAAAACCGGACACTTGTTACGAGTGAGCGCGCATTCCAATATATGAACGATCACTACGGACTAAAGGAAGCGTATATATGGGAAATTGACACGGAAGAAAATGGTTCCCCGAAACAAATCAAAGACCTGGTTCACTTTATACAAGAACATAAAGTTCCTGTACTATTTGTAGAATCCAATGTCGATACACGTCCAATGGAAACCGTTTCCAAAGAGACCGGAGTGCCGATGGCAGAGAAATTCATCTATTCCGATGAAATCGGTGATCCAGGCGAAGCCATCGATACGTATGTAAAATACTTGAACTACAACATCGATCTTATTCACGATGAACTGAGTAAAAAAAGATGATGCTATACGAAAAAGACGGGTACGCTCTCATTCAGAGTTTACCCGTCTTTTTTGCTGCATTCCATTAGGTATTGGATGGGTAGGTCTAGCATAAGATAGTGCATTGAAGAAAGGATGATGTTTTGAAAAGTGTCCCTACACTTATTACAACGCGCCAATTACAGAACCCTTCACCTTCCATATCCATTGTTTATCCAGAAGTCCATCTTCCCCATCTTCCGATTGTGCAACATAGCCTCAACACGCAAATCCGGAATGAGCTGAACCAACTGCTCATTGACCAGAATTATTACGAGCCAAATCTGGTTGAACTCATTGTTTACTTCGAAATCAAAACAAACGAGCGAAATATATTGAGCCTCACACTAATCGCCTATTCCTTTACAGGTGGCGCACATGGAATGACTGTAGTCAAAGCGTTGACGTTTGATACACTTACAGGGAAAAGGTATTCACTCTATGACCTATTAGGTTCTCAAGACTTTGAAAAACCATTATCCGATCGTATTCGCACCAAAATTGAAGAATGGGATGTAGAACTGCTCGATCCCCCCTTCACGGAAATCAGAAGGGACCAAGATTTCTACCTAGCGGACACGTCACTCGTCATTTACTTCCAATTATATGAGATCACACCTTACGTATGGGGCTTCCCTTACTTCCCAATCGCATTGAAAGACATCGCTAATCTTATCCCTGCTGAAAGCCCTCTTCAACGATTCATCCCTTTCTTATAATTTAAACCGGTTTTGTTTTTTACGGAAACTCCATATTATGAGGATCACAAAAACAAACGCACTAGAAATGACGGGTATAGTCCATCTAGATTGACTAACATCAGGGGAGCTTGTTTCGGTTTGCGTAAACTCCTTCTTCCCGAGACCAAGCTCTTTTAAATCGTCCGTTGCGTTCGCTTCAGAGACAGTTCGACTGCATATCGTACTTGTAAGGAATCTGTTTTCTCCTTCACTCCGATCAGTTGCATAGAACAGATAGCTTTCTCCAATTGCGATTGGTAATCCGCAATCTCCACTGTTGTAACCCGTGTAGATCCTAATTGTTTCGGTATCGATACCTTTCCAAGCTTCATGGACTTCGATGGTCACCTCCCTTTGAATACCCACATCCTCAATAGTGGTAACCTTACCTAGAAACACAGCATCCGCTTCGTCCTTGGCTAGCGTAACAGACGGCAGTTCCATACACGAACACGCAATCACCTCATTTTCAAAGGAAAGCCCCCACAAGAGTATGAAAATAATAAGGCTCAACCAGATTTTTTTCAAACCTTCCATCTCCTCCCTTTACTGAATCAGACGGAAATCCTATTAATCGGTTTCAAGAATTCTGAAATTGATTTTTCTGTAAATGTACCGTACTGTTAATATAACTATGCTTCGGAAAGGAAGAGAGTTATGAAACGTACACTTGTCATTAGTGACATCCATGGGGAATTGGGGTTGCTCACTGCCTTATTAGAAACAGTATCTTACAACTCAAAGACGGATCGACTTTTTTTGCTTGGGGATTACATAGATCGAGGACCGGATTCAAAAGCGACGCTCGATAAAATAATGGAATTGGTTGAAGGCGGAGCGATAGCTCTCAAAGGGAATCATGAGGATATGATGGTTAAATCACTGATTGATGGTAATGAGCGTACTTGGAGAAATTGGACAGGTCGAAATGGTGGCGATGCGACATTGCAAAGCTATGGATTCGAACCGGAATCGTTCTTATTTTCAGATGAAGAAGAATTTCTTAAGCCACACCTTCACTCGGATCATCTCAATCGTCACTTGGAGTTCATACAAAGCCTGCCTTATTATATTGAAGAAGAAGATACGATTTTCATTCATGCGGGAGTAAAGCCAGGAGTACCGTTAGAAGAAACAGATCCTTATGAACTCATCTGGATCCGGGAGGAATTCCATAACAACTATAACGGGCCCAAGACGGTGATTTTCGGACATACACCAACAAAAGGCTTCCATGAAGATGAGAGTGATCACAGCATCTTCTACGGAAGGAATTCCATAATCGGTATAGACGGCGGTGCTGTATTCGGCGGCCAGTTGAACTGTTTAGTCCTACCTGAGAAAAAAACTTACTACGTTCAGGCAAAAAAATAAAACAAGCAACCGAGTTCTGGAAACCGGCTCGGTCGCTTGTTTTTTTATATGCAGCCTACTATCTTCAGCCCTGTTTCTGTTTCTTTTTCTTTTGTTTCTTCTGTTCTTTCTTCTTATTATACTCAGCTTCAATTCGTTCAAACCGCCGGACATCCCGAGGACGTACCGTTATCGGTTCTTTCTTCAGCATCTTTACCATAGCGAACAGCATGATGATTAAAAACAGACCGAATGGCAATGCAGATACTAATGAGGCCGACTGAAGTGCTTCGAGTCCACCTGCATACAGAAGAACTGCCGCAATTGCGGACATGAGTACGCCCCACGTCATCTTCACGATCATCGGTGGCATGAGACTCCCCTTCGTCGTCATACTGGCTAATATATACGTCGCCGAATCTGCAGAGGTAACTAAGAATGTAAAAATCAAAAGGATGGCAAGGAACGTTAATACCCCAGTGAAAGGCATATGCTGGAACGTTGCAAATAGAGCGGATGTCACGTCTTGGTCGACTGCCCCAGCAATATCCGTGCCATTCTTCAAATCACTGTATAGTGCTGTCCCTCCGAGTGTCGCGATCCACATACATGCAAATACCGGCGGAAGTACCATGACCCCGATAATGAATTCACGGATTGTCCGTCCTTTCGAAACACGCGCAACAAATGCTCCGACAAACGGTGACCAGGCAATCGTCCATGCCCAGTAGAAAATTGTCCACTTCTGAACCCATGTCCCCTCTCCATAAGGCTGCAAGCGTAAACTATATTGAATGAAATTCGTAATGTAATCTCCGATTGCTAGTGTGAACGTATCTAATATGAAGACTTTCGGACCTACGATGAAAAAGAAGAATAGCATAGCGATCGCAAGGCCTAGATTGAAATTACCTAAATAGCGGATCCCCTTATCCAAACCAGTCGATGCAGAAGTCATATACGCTACAAAAACGATGGCAATGATTAGAAACTGCAACGGAAAAGTATTGCGGATACCGAATGCATACTCCAATCCTCCACTCATTTGCAGTACACCTAGGCCAAGCGAAGTCGCGATACCCATGACTGTCGCAATGACCGCAAACGAGTCAATTCCACCCTTTAAGTATTTATTGGAACCTACTATCGGTTCCAATGCGGTCGAGATTAGACCATCTTTCTTCTTTCTAAACTGTAAAAATGCAATAACCAGTCCTACTAAACCAAAAATTGACCATTGTGAAATCCCCCAATGGAAAAACGAATAGCCCATCGCAAGACGTGCGGCCTCATCCGTACCAGCCTCCACTCCCGAAACAGGTGCATTAATATAATGGCTCATCGGTTCCGCCACGCCGTAAAAGACAAGACCTACACCAAAACCAGCGGAAAATAACATACCGATCCATGTAAAGAACGGGAATTCCGGACGTTCATCGTCTCCTCCTAGTCGGATTGCTCCATATTTACTAATTGCCAGCCCAATCAGGAAGATAACTAAAGCAAATACAACGAGTAAGTAGAACCAGCCGAAGCTTTTCGTCGTGAACTCGTACAGATGATCTGCTACCGCTCCAAATTTTTCATCCATAACCGCGCCAAGTAGTACTAAAATGAAGATGACGGAAGCGGATATTACAAACACAGGGTTCTTCCAAAACTTTTTCTCCAAGGACAACGACTCCCATTTCTATAGATACTATTCTCATACCCTCATTTTCTGCTGCTTAACATGCAAATTTCACTCCATACGCATATGTATTTGTTTGTCTAAAACCATTCCATTCCGGATACAATTTGTATGAAAAGGACGTGTTCTCATGACAAACTCTGATGAATTTGCATTATCACTTTATATCCCGATTCTCCTGCTGTTAACCGTCGTCGAGATTGTTCTAGGAGCTTATGAGAATTCGGAAGGGACTTGGAACAAAAAGTTAGCATCCGGAAAATTGCTGCTCAACATGGCCTGGACAAGCACCCTATTCCCATTGCTGCTTGATGTTCACTTATTTACGTTCATGATCGACTCATTGTATGAAGGCCGTCCGAATTTCGCGTCACCATTAAGCGGTAATGAGGTATGGTGGCTTTCCGGTTCCCTTGTATTCCTGTTATTCCTTGTCAATACAATAGATGTTTATCAAAGTTTCCGGATGGCAGAAATTTCCTCTCGCGAAGAAGAGATTTCATAGACCATTGAACACCTCATCTGAATGTCCCGATTTTTCTTTCCATGAAACAATGAGACTGATGGTTAACCCGACACTGCAAACCGTTATGAGTGAAAAGAGGAGCGAAACTTTCGGGACATAAAGACTCCCTGCCGTTACAATAAGTACGTCAAATAGCAGGATAATGTGACCTGAATTGGTTTTCAAACTTTTTGCGGCAAGCTGAGCTAGTAAGTCGGTTCCTCCAATACTAATGCCACGGCGCAACATGAGTCCTGTGCCGATTCCAATGAGGATACCTCCGGTTGCGCTGCTAGCGATCGGTCCGAATTGCAAAGCTCGGGCCGTCACTTCAAGTGGAGCGAATAGATCAATGACAAGAGCCGAGATTAGCATACCGTGGATACCGTTATAGAAAAAAGGTCTGTAGACTACCCATGTCAAAAAAAAGATAGGGATGCTAATCAGCAGAAATGTCAACCCTACTTTCGTACCTGTAACATAGTGGACAATGAGGCTGATACCAAGCGCCCCACCCTCCATCAACCCTTGAGGGATTAAAAATAAGTTCAAGCCGATCGCTATAAAAACACTTCCAACAATCAATGCCATAATCTTGCTCACGAGTTCCATCCCGACTCACCCCCTTATTGCGTTCTGTTACAACTATATGGTAGGAAACTGCAAGACTTTCCTACTCCTTTGAGGGAATTGAAAAAGCGGCATCCCTATGAAGTGGATACCGCTTTTTGTGCTATAGGTGTCTCTTTATGGAACAGTCGGTTCAATCAGTTTCATTTCCCTTTCGGATCCCGCAACAATGACAGCAGCTGAGGCATCTCCGACAATATTGACAGATGTCCGCATCATATCGAGCACCCGGTCAATACCGGCAATCAGAGCAATCCCTTCAAGCGGCATATTCACGGAGTTCAGGACCATAGCGAGCATGATCATCCCGGCTCCTGGTACCCCCGCAGTGCCTATAGAGGCAAGAACTGTTGTTAAGACCACAGTCAGCAACTGCATGAAAGTCAGCTGCAAGTCAAAGAATTGTGCGATGAACACCACGGCAACCCCTTGATAGATTGCAGTACCGTCCATATTGATCGTAGCTCCAAGTGGCAAAACGAAACTCGCTATGCGTTTCGGAACACCTAGATTCTCCGTTGTATTCTTGATCGTTACTGGGAGTGTCCCTGCACTGCTGGCTGTACTGAATGCGACAAGCGCAGCTGGGAAGATCCCTTTAAAGAATGTGATCGGGCTCAGTTTACCCATTGTCTTTACAGCAATGGAGTAGACAACAAGTGCATGCACAATACACGCAATGTACACAGCTAACACTACTTTCAGTAAAGGTAATAGAACGGATAAGCCATATTCCCCTACGACCGGGGCCATTAACCCCAGTATACCGAACGGAGCAACACGCATTATGATTCCCGTGATTTTGTACATGATCTCAGCAAATCCTTCAAAGAAGGACAGCACGGGAGCGGCTTTTTCACCAATCATAGTAATCGCAATCCCGATGAACAATGCAAAGAAAATGATTTGGAGAATATTTCCCGTAGCAAGTGCCTCAAATGGATTAGTAGGTACAATATTTAAAAACGTATCTATTGCGCTTTGCGGTTCTGCGACAGCAGCTTCCGGTATACTGCTCTCTTCTGTAGAAATATTGACTCCAGTGCCTGGATTGATCAAAAAAGCGACGGACAAACCGATTATGATTGCAATGGCTGTGGTGGCTAAGTAGTACACAATGGTTTTGATACCGATCCGACCTAGCTGCTTCGGATCTGACATACTCGCAACACCTACTACGAGCGTTGAAAGAATAAGAGGCGCAATGACAAACTTAATGAGTCGAAGGAACAAATCCCCGAGTGGCTGTAGGAAATCGATTTTACTACCGAAAACACTTCCTAGAATAATCGCCAGAACAAATGCTGTGAAAATTTGTGTGACGAGGTTAAACCGAAGTTTCATCTTCATTCCCTCCCTATCCCTAATGGTCTTACATCGTATTCCACTGTATATGTATACATGCAAACGCTTTCACTAAATACTATAAAAATACCTTTCCTAGAGTACCATTACACTAGGAAAGGTTTTCGCATGTGTATTTCTATCCATAATAACTTTTTTAGAATAGAAATACAACTACTATTTTTAAAATTAGCCGCCTGGTTCTTACGCAAGAATAGGATGAGATCTCAGTTCAAAAAGAATATAGATTGATTGTTCGTTTTTTTTGCTAGGGATCCTTCTTTATGCAAAAAATCCTGAAGGCTGACATACCGGGAAATCCGAATGATTTTGGCTGTTCACTAATTACATGAGAGAAACCGCAATCTGATCAGAACCACCGTCCCACGATTGGATAGTCATAAGGCTCATCTTGAAGTGTTTTCACAATCGCTATAATCGGAACGATAATTGTCACCAGGACAAATCCGATTAGAAATGGTATCCCAATAAGGATAACCGACAGGATAGTCGATACAACGATCAATGCTCCCATGACTAATTGGAATAGCAATGCTTGGATTGATAGTCGCCTTATTTGATCATCCAACTCTACAAAAAAAGTCATAATATAGATTGCAACTGGCACTAAACATGGTGCGAAAAATGCGCTTGCATGTATGAGAATTTTTAATCCTTTCGTTTCCATAGGTTTTCACCCTTTCACTCGATCTTAGTTATTTTACGAGTGAGCTCTGGAAAAGATTCATTTACTTTGTACCGAAAGCAGCGGGCATGACAACCGCGACAACTTCTCCAGTGGCGCATAAGTCATCATCCGCAAAAACTTCAACAGCTACCTTGAATTTCTTAGGATGCATTTCCTCTATAGTACCGATTGCTTTCAAAGTCGTCCCTTGTGGAGTCGGTTTTACATAATTCACGGACAAGGATGCGGTTACAAATCTCGGTGGGAGTTCCTCTCCGTCAGGTTCGAATCCATTCTTTCGATGAAGTGCTAACGAAGCGGCGCCTGTACCATGACAATCTACCAAAGATGCAATAATCCCGCCATAAACGAATCCAGGAATCGCTTTATGATCAGGTTCCGGTTTATAATATGTAACCGCTCGATCCCCTATCCAACCGGTTCTGAACTGGTGCCCTTCTTTGTTTAATCGCCCACATCCATAACACCATGAAAAGTCATCCGGATACCGATCCTGGATCGCATACTCAACTTTTTGAACCATACGTATTCCTCCTTCACCTATTTGCCTATCAGTATATCACAACAATTCTGCGAATTACTTAAGTAACTCATGCATATACTAGCGACGGAATGGAATACCACCTGATCATGAGCATGCGTATACTACACTAACGAACGATACAAGGAGGCAGTTTCCATGAAGTTACGCGCATTTCTACTAGTTCTGCTACTTGCAGGAGGGGCATATGCCATGATCCAGTCGATAGATGAGTTCTCCGCGAAGAAGTTCTCTGAAGTGATGCAAATGAACGAAGAGCATGTAGCTCAACTGATTTTCACTAAACCATCTCCAACGGGATTGACTCCGCCTGCATGGGTTTCTTCAGACAAAGAACAGATTACAAGTCTGCTGGAATTTTTAAGTGGCTATGAGCTGCAAAAAAAGAATTCACAAGAAGCGTTGGAAGAACTGAATTTCAACCAATTCACGATCCGTTTGGAGGATCATGATGAAAATTTTGTGACCATCATGGTGGAAGACAGTATGATCGTCACGGAAAATGGCGAGCAATATACCTTACTGGACGGTCCTTTTGATACGGACTGGATGATAAAATTCATCCTGTCGAGCCATTCCCCTTCCTAATTAATAGTAGGCTATAAATGTTTGTACATTTCAATCTATTTGTTTTATACTGAAAATAGTTCAGAATTCGAAATAAGGGAGAGAGTTCATTGGTTAAACAATTACCGCCAAGATCCGAAGTACCTCAAGAAGAAACGTGGAATCTGAAAGATCTATTCCATTCGGAAGCTGCCTATTCCGAGGCTTTAGAAAAATTGCAATCCGACGTTACAGCATTTGCAAAGAGATTCCAAGGAACTATCCAATCCGCAGAAGATGTAGTGGCCGTATTAAAAGAATTCGAAGCAATCTATAAGCAGATCATTCCGATTGGCACGTATTCAAGCTTAGCAGTGAGTGTTGACCAGACGGATGACGATGCACAAATGCGCGACAGCCACTTTGGTTCCATTTCAGCCAAAGTCGGAAGTCAGCTCTCTTTTGTAACGAGTGAATTGCTCGAGCTGTCTGAAGAAGTATTACAGCAAGCGATGGAGCAATCTGAAGAATACAGCCATTATTTGAAAGAACTCATTCGTGAGAAAAAGTATCGTCTGCATCCGGAAGTAGAAAAAGCACTCGCTGCCTATTCTTCTGGTTTTGATGCACCTTACGGATTATACAACACTACAAAAATGGTCGATATGGACTTCCCTGATTTCGTTGTCGACGGCAAAGCATATCCTCTCAGTTATGTATCATTTGAAGGAGATTGGGAGTCAGAGCCCGATACGAACAAACGCCGCGCTGCGTTCGATGCGTTTTCAGCTAAGTTGCGTGACTATCAGCATACGACGGCTAAAACGTACGACTCTCACCTGCAACTCGAAAAAACCACATCTGATTTACGTGGTTACGAGAGCGTAACTGACTACTTGCTGTTCAATCAGGAAGTCGATCAGTCAATGTATCACCGTCAAATCGATTTGATCACGAGTGAGTTGGCACCTCATATGCGCAAGTATGCAAAACTTCTTCAAGATGTGCATGGTCTCGACAAAATGACGTTTGCTGATTTGAAAGTTCCATTAGATGCTTCGTACGAACCGACAATCACTATTGAAGAATCCAAGAAGTACATTCACGATGCCCTTGCAATCATGGGTCCTGACTATTTGGACATGGTGAAACGCTCGTATGATGAACAATGGACAGACTTCGCACAAAACAAAGGCAAGTCGACCGGCGCATTCTGTTCAAGTCCTTATGGCACTCATCCGTATATCCTGATTTCCTGGACAGGCAGCATGGAAGACGTATTCGTCCTTGCACATGAACTTGGACACGCTGGACATTTCTATAATGCCCATCAACACCAGAACGTGTTCAACTCACGCCCATCAACGTATTTCATCGAAGCTCCATCGACGATGAATGAAATGCTCGTTGCGAACCACCTGCTTTCGAATTCAGAGGATCTGAAGTTCAAACGCTGGGTCATTTCATCCATCATTTCACGTACGTATTATCACAATTTCGTGACTCACTTATTGGAAGCCGCTTATCAGCGTAAAGTTTACGAAAAAATCGATGCGGGCGGCAGTGTCAATGCAACCATTTTAAACGAGCTGAAACGCGGAGTGTTGGAAGAATTCTGGGGAGATACTGTAGAGATCAATGAAGGAGCTGAGCTTACGTGGATGCGTCAGCCCCACTACTATATGGGTCTGTATCCATACACGTACAGTGCAGGACTCACCATTTCCACTGAAGTTGCAAAACGTGTGTTGAATGAAGGGCAGCCAGCTGTGGACGATTGGTTGAAAGTGTTACAAGCAGGAGGCACGAAAACACCAGCAGAACTTTCTAAAATGGCAGGTGTCGATATCACAACTGACGAACCGCTGCGCAATACGATTGCTTACATCGGTGATCTCATTGATCAGCTCGTGAAGCTGACAGAAGAAATCAATGCGGAAGCACAGCCTGCTAAATAACTTAACACTCAATTGAAACATACGAAAAGCAGCGGCTCAACGAGTCGCTGCTTTTCGTATGTTAAAAGTGCTATACACACTAAGTTAGAAGGTTTCACCAAAATGACGGTTTGGCAACCATAAGATAGAGCATAATCAGAAGTAAGCCTATGTAGCGCCAAGACGTATTCGTTAACTTCTTTAACAGTTCTTCCCGATTCTCGGGTTCTTTTGGGAACCGGTCCAAGACCACGGAAAAGCCGCTAGCGAGAAATACAATCGATAGCATCATGATTCCCAGTGTGACAATGACCCACGGAGTATACCATGGCCAAGGGCCAATCAAGATCAGGATCACTCCGGAAACTACAAGAACATGTCCCGAGTGCATCACAAAGCGTATTGTCCATTTAAATAATGAGAGAAGAATCGCTTCCTCATTCAAAACTGCTGTCCGGACACGTGAAATGATCGGGAATAGCAGAAATAGCGGCCCTACTGAAGCTACTGCTGATAATATGTGAATGTAGACGATAACTGTATAGAAGAAGTCCATTTGACTTCCATCAATTCGTTACGGGAGAAAACTCATGCACCCATACTTTCATCGTTGGAATCCATTTCATCCCTGCATGCATATCGAGAATCGACTGTTTGTATGCATCTAAACTTTCAAATCCTTCTTGCTGGGCATGCACTTCCGTTACCTCACCGAGTGATTGCTGGTACAGTGAATCCACTTTGAATTCCTTACCTTCTAACTCCATAATCTCACCAGGATATGCATAGACACCATTTCTTCGTGTAGCAGTTTTTTTACCTTCCAGTACTTTTTCTACATCTGCAGGTACTGTAACGAGTCGTTCAACGGAACATGTTTTTTCTGGATAATTCATAATAAAACCCCTCATTTCATCTATTTACTTCATTATATAGAGTTTCAGATGAAATTTCGAATGTGACAGTCTTTTATTCTGAAACAGTGATTTCGTGTGTTTCGTGCTCATGCAAGCCTTCCTCATTCTCAACATGAACAGTAACACTTGCGGCTCCCGCGGTTTCAAATTTCAATTCGCCATCGTATTCACCAGGTTTCTTCTCCGTTAACGATATCCACTGAGCCTTATCTTTTTTGTCATTCACCACGATTTCAAGTCGCACTCGTGCCTTTTCTAGAGGATTTTCATCTTGTTGCAAATGGACCATCATCCTTGCTGGTTCGTTCACTTTCACATTTTCCGGTTCCATGAAGTGCATCGAGAAGCCTACTGCAGCTTCATGGTGTTCGTGACTTTCTTCACCTTCAGCTTGAGCATTCGACTTACTATCAGGAGCTCCTGCACCAACTGTGATTTCTTTCATCGGCATTGTATGCATATCTCGCGCTGTAACATGGACTTGAACATGGTAGATGCCATCGTGCTCAAATTCGGCTTCCGCTTCGTATACGCCATCCGTTTTCTGGTCCGATTTGACCTTCCAGCTGTCCTCTTTCTTGCCATCTTCCCAAATCTCATATTCAACCTCATTAGCGTCCGTTACTTTTTCATCACCTTGAGTGACTGCAGCTGCTAAATGGACCGCTTCCCCCGCTTTTCCTGTTTCAGGAACGGTTAAATCCACCGTGATGGGAACCATCACCACTTCTTCTTTCTCATTTGCATTAGTATCTGTATTATTTTGTCCGCATCCTGACGCTAAAAGTGCGATGAGTGCGGTACTAAGTGCCATGTGCTTTTTTTTCAATTGAATTCCGCTCCTTTTTGCTTAACGGTTTGACCGCTATAAAGTATCATTACCTATAAGCATCATTGTACTAAGTAAATTCGAAGTAACGATGAAGTCCGAAAACTTCATGGAATGTTCACTGATTTTTGAGAAACTGAACTGATTAATGATTGATGAAATGAGGAAACCAGATGATGTCGTATATGATTATGGTAATCGATGATGAAGCAGAAATGAGAAAACTGATCCGCACATTTTTAGAAGGTGACGGGTATCGGGTGGTTGAAGCTACAGACGGGGTCCATGCACTTTCTCTGCTGCATGAAATCCGTGTGGATCTTTGTTTAGCAGATGTCATGATGCCTTATATGGATGGCTTCCTTTTCGCCCAAGAAGTGAAAAGAACAATCGATCTTCCAATTATCTTCTTATCAGCCAAAGGAGACGAATGGGATAAAATCAAAGGTCTTAAGCATGGTGATGATTATATTGTAAAACCCTTTCTACCCGGAGAATTACTTGCCAGAGTTGCTTCCGTCCTACGCAGATCCTATCAGCGGAAAGAGCTGCACAGTGCATTAACATTCGGCCCGCTTGAAATCGATAGAGAAGCGCACCGTGCGACATTGAATGGCAAAGCGCTGTCACTTACATTAAAAGAATTTGGCATTCTCTACGTTCTCGCAAAAAATGCGGGACGCGTTTACTCAAGGGACGAGCTTCTTCAAATTGTCTGGGGGGACGATCATGATAGCAGCGTTCGAACTGTCGATACACATATAAAGACGTTACGGTTGAAATTGGGGGACGAAGGGAAAAAAGTAGAAACTGTCTGGGGTGTCGGCTATAAGTTTGAGGCCTAATCCGATGAAGCTGACATTGAGTAAAAAAATCTTATCCTTATTTTTTTTAAGTTTAGCATTCACTATTTTGTTTTCCTTTTTCTTCATTCACTTCCTTTATTCAAAATTGTATTTGGAAAGCATTGAAGAATCGATCGTCTATCAGGGAAAACGAACAGCTGCCCATTACCACTTCGGAGAGCTGAGCGATGATATTATCGAAAAGATCCAATGGTATAACGTAGTATCCGAATATGAGATTGTTGTCGTAGATCAGCTGGACGATCTCTCTTCTTACTTTCCTTACCAAGTGAACTATGAAAGCTTAGTCGATAGTTCAGATCGAAAAATTCTTGAAAAAGGTTCATATGTAGTAAAAAAAGGATACGTGGAAGAATTCAATCGTGAAATTCTAGGGGCTATTTTTCCGATTCGAGGAAAAGATTCGTTGATCGGTTTTATTTATATCTACGTACCTCTAGCTGCAATCCAGGATGTGTTCAAAGAAAGCATCCCTTTACTGGTCGCTGCCGGTTCCGGGTTCTTCCTAATCCTTTTCTTGCTTATCAATCGGGTATGGAGCTCCCTATTCAGCCCTTTACGGAAATTAGAAGGACTGGCTGCCAACATTTCTCATGGAGACTATTCTGGAAGGGTGGATACCGAACGCTCCGATGAGATTGGTCAGTTGGCTCGTGCCTTCAATACGATGAGCTCGTCATTGGAAACACAGGAAGAACGAAAAAGGGAATTTACAAGTAACCTTGCTCACGAAATGCGGACACCGCTTACCTACATTAGCGGGTATACACATGCATTAAGACAGATTACCGAGTCCCGGAATTCTGATCCGGAGTCGAAAAACTACTTAAATACCATTGAAAAAGAAACCGCTCGACTCAGTAAATTGATCAATGACTTGACTGATTTAAACCACCTTCAAGAAGGTATTTTCACTGTTGAGACTCAGCCGATTGTCGTTGCCCAAGTGCTGCTCGACACTGTTGAATTGTTCCGGATCCACTTATCGTCTCGATCCATTCAATTGAAACTCGAAGTAGAAGAAGAGTTGATCATCCTTGGTGATCCTGATCGGATTCAGCAAGTTTTTTACAATACGATCGATAATGCTGTCAAGTACGTTTCTGACAGCGGAACAGTTCGAATCAGACTATTCGAGTACGGTTCCAGCATTCGCTATGAAATCCAAAACGAAGGACTGACCATTTCCAAGGAAGACTTAAGCCGGATGGGAGAACGGTTCTTCCGCACTGACAAAGCCAGAACACGGACTACAGGAGGAACTGGCCTGGGGTTGTCCATTGTAAAGGAAATCGTCCGACTGCATCACGGAACATTCAATATGGACAGCAATCCTGTTACTGGAACCACGGTCACCATTGACTTACCACTGTTCACTGAAGAGGAGGAGACAACATGAACGCTACTCGACTCGTCCCTATATTAATAGCAGTCATCGTTTTACTGTTTTCCTGCTCTTCACCGGCAACACCGATAAGAGAAATTTCTTCATTCACTTTTAAAGATCAGGACGGGGAACCATTCGGATTGAACCAGTTAGAGGATACCGTTTGGATAGCGGATTTCATATTTACAAATTGCGAAACCGTTTGTCCCCCGATGACTTCCGAAATGGCGACATTGCAGCAGGAGTTCAAAGAACATGACTTGGATGTCCAATTCGTTTCCTTCACTGCTGACCCCGTAGTGGATACACCGGAAACGTTAAAAGCTTATGCTGCTCAATTCACGGAAGACGAAAGGAATTGGCATTTTCTAACGGGCTATTCCGCTCAAGAAATCACTAATTTTGCAAGGGACAATTTTCAAACGATCATTCAAAAACCTGACACATCCGACCAAGTGATTCACGGAACAAATTTTTATTTAGTTGCTAAAGATGGTAAACTGATCAGTGAATTTAATTATGTAGATGAAGATTATGTACATGATTTACTAAAAACAGTGAAAGACTATACAAAATAAGACGAATCAGGAGGGGTTCTTTGGACTCAGAAGCAATTGCGACATTGTCCTATACGGTTCAGCATAAGTCTGTAGGTTGGATTGAACAGACGGTAACTACAGCCGTTTGCACGCTTGCCTTGCATGAAAGTAAAATTGTCTCGCAACAAAACTCATATCCGATCCATGCAATTCACGACTGTTCCTATCGGCCGTTTTCAGATGGAACGTGCTTGTTCTATCTTCATACAAACCAAGGCGTCCGATCTTTCCATGTCAATGTCGACCCAGACTTTTTCTTAAAATCATTTAAACGTCTAAGAGGCGACCTATATCTGTAATCCATCGCTCCCTCCTCGTTCCGTCGTGACTGTTGCCATCACCAATTTTAAAATAATTGTTTAACCTGGCTGGAATGATGGTATACAAACACTAGAGCAACAAAGTAGCACTCACTAATTGGAGGGATTCACAAATGGTAGAAAAATTTTATGTGGAAAACGCAGTTCAAGCAAAAGCAAAAGTAGACGAGCTAGCAACGAAAGGTTACACACATGACGAAATCTATGTTTTTGCACATGACAAAAAACGCCAAGATCATATCACTGACGCGTTGGATACTGAAAAAGCCGGGATGAAAGAGCAAGGGTTCCTAGACTCCATGAAGAACATGTTCAGCTCTCGTGGAGACGAACTTCGCAGCAAGATGCACGGTGCTGGTCTCACTGAAGATGAGGCAGCTGCAGCTGAGAGCGAACTTGATAAAGGTAAACTCGTCGTTATTGCGAACAAATAAACCTATAGACAAAAAGCACAACTTCGTTTAAACACGAAGTTGTGCTTTTTCTTGTGCAGAAACCTTTAATTTTCTGTATGATGGTGGATGGAAAGCAGGTGCAGTATATGGACCGTCACTTAGGGAAAATTGGTTTGTTTGCCGGATTATCGACGTTGGTACTTTTGATTTTCGGTGTTCGGACAATTAGCGGAGTGGAGTTAGGATGGAAAAACTATCTTGCTTTCACCGTGTTCGGGCTAACAGTGGGACTCATTGCGTTATTGTTGTTATTTTATAAATTACGCATCGCATTTTGGTTCTTTATGGCTGGGATGATTATCAGTTTTGAGGAGTTTTTCCGCAGTATCCTTACGATTGAAGGAGAACTTGGTCAGTCCATTGGTGTTCTTTCCGTCTACATCTTCTCCTCATTCAGTCTTGGAATAGGATTGATCGTCCAATTCATTGTAATCCTTATCGGGAAAAACAAATAGTAGACAGAAAAAAGCAGAATGCGGAGTTCAAACACTCGGCATTCTGCTTTTTGTTGCAGCTCAAGTAATTTACAATGCTTTTTCTTTCTTAATTTGCTTACTTCGCAATTGTCCACAAGCCGCGTCGATATCCGTACCTTGTTCCATACGCACACCGCAAACAATGTTTCTTTTTCTAAGCGTCTCATAGAATTTCTTAATGTTCTCAGGCTCACTTCTTGTATACTGGTCATGCTCATCGACCGGATTATAAGGAATCAGGTTAACATAGGACAAGTGACGTTTGTTGTAAAGCAATTTCGCGAGTTGTTCTGCTTCAGCGACATGATCATTCACGTCATTCAACAAGATATACTCAAAAGTAATTCGTCGGTTCGTCGTTTCCAAGTAATAGTCAATGGCATCCATCAATTTCTCGATCGGGTACGCCCGATTGATTTTCATAATGCGAGTACGCAATTCGTTATTCGGAGCGTGCAATGATACAGCCAAGTTGACTTGGATGTTTTCGTTTGCGAAGTCACGGATTTTTGGCGTCAATCCGCTTGTGGATACAGTAATGTGGCGAGCACCAATCGTCAATCCTTTTTGATCATTGACAACCCGCAGGAAATTCATCAGATTTTCATAATTATCGAACGGTTCACCGATACCCATTACGACGATATGACTCACCCGATCGTCATTGCCTTTCAAGTCCAGGTGATGTTGCACATTCATAATCTGCTCGACGATTTCTCCGGAGTTCAAATCACGGCTCTTTTTCAATAATCCGCTTGCACAGAAACTGCATCCGATGTTACAGCCTACTTGAGTCGTCACACAGACTGAATGCCCATATGGAAACTTCATCAAGACCGTTTCGATCAAGTTACCATCCTGCATTTTGAAAAGGAACTTGATGGTGCCGTCTTCTGACTCTTGTTTTACGGAGAGTTCCAATGTTTGGATGACAAAATTCGCCTCCAACAATTCCACACAGTCTCCGTTAATGTTTTTCATATCAGAGAATTGGAGGACCCGCTTTTTGTAGAGCCAATCCCATACTTGTGCGGCTCGATATTTCTTCTGACCATTTTCTATAAGCCAATCTGTAAGTTGGTCAAATGTTAGACCATATATTGATTTTTTCATTAGACATCCTCATTTCAGATAATGCATTTCATCCGTCCATTGTACAGGATTGTTCAATAAGACACAACAGCTTTGCAAGATAATGGGCCTCGTTGAAAATAAACAGTTTTCTACTTTTTCACTGAAAACTGTTGCTTTCACTTAAATTGTCCAAAGTCAGCATGAACAGAGTAAGTGTTCAGCACAGAGCACTCATTTTTTGTTTGTCCATATTCCAAGAATGATGTAGGCATTCATCCAACACATATACTGTCGTTCCGTTAACGGCGGTGAGTAATGGCTGAGTAGGCGAAGCAAGTCATACTCCGATAACTCAATCCGATAAACCGAATAGGAGTTTTATCTCCATTATAATCACTTTCCTTTTACACTATAATTACTTCTTTCTTCTAAATCGTTCTCTAAACGATGCAGTAATCTCCATCCTTCTGCAAAAGAAAAACAGCGCTCTGTAAAGAGTCGCTGTCCGTCACTTATTCCGGTTCACTTTTTTCTCGATATTCAGTTTAGCAATGAACGCTACGATATTCAGCAATGCGATTACGATAAGTAGAATGGCGACTCCCGTATGTCCATCTGCATAACGGTTCCATGCGAAGTATCCGAGAAGTACTGCAAAAACGATATCGACAGTTTTAGAATTGAATAGTTTCATCATCTTTTAACCCTTCTTGACGAATTCGGATTTCAACTTCATGGCACCGAATCCTGTGATTTTGCAATCAATGTTATGATCGCCGTCGACGAGACGAATCCCTTTTACTTTTGTGCCGATTTTTAGCACAGAGGAGCTGCCTTTCACTTTCAAGTCTTTAATGACTGTGACGGTATCTCCATTTTGCAATGGATTGCCATTTGCATCTTTGACTTCCAATTGCTCGGTTTGGACGAGCTCTTCACCTGCAGTCCACTCATATGCACACTCTGGGCATATGAATTGCAATCCGTCTTCATACGTATACGGCGACCCGCATTGAGGACAATTCGGTAGTTGTTCTGTCATCATATTTCCCCCATTCTCTATCTGACTCCACTATACCAAACTATTGAGCCAGGCGAGAACAATTTCAGACGTCAATATGCCGAACTTTTGTCTGTCCACACTCCCACTAATTCAAATAACTTTTCAAAGAACTGTTTCATTTCATCATCTGAGCCGATTGTGACACGCAGCCACTCTTCGGTCTCTGGCTTGGAAAAATGCCTGACGAGGATTTGTTTGTCTTTCAAGCTTTTGTGGAGTTGTTTTGCAGGAATTTCCGGATGATGGACAAATAAGAAATTCGCAACAGAAGGTAACACTGTGAACCCCACGGACTCGAATACCTTTTTCGCTTGTTCACGGGTCTGAATAATTGATTGTATCATGTCATTGAAATAATCCTTATCGTTAACAGAGGCAACGCCAGCAGCTAATGCTAACCGATCGATCGTATAAGAGTTGAATGAGTTCTTAATCCGATTCAGAGCCTCAATCATGTTTTTTGAGCCAATTGCATATCCGATTCGGAGGCCAGCCAACGAACGGGATTTCGACATCGTGCGGATGATCAGCAAATTGTCAAACCGCTCGAGTAAAGGGATAGCGGTTACACCGCCAAAATCGATATAGGCCTCATCTATGATAACTGTCCGCCCCCGATTTCCGCTTACAATGTTTGCAACCCCGTCAATTGACAATGAGATCCCTGTCGGTGCATTTGGATTCGGAAAAATGACGCCACCCTCTGAATTGCAAAATGCTTTTTCATCCAGGTTGAAGTCTTCCTGTAGCGGAATGGCAGCATGAGAAATATCAAACAACGCTGCGTACGTTGGGTAAAACGAGTAGGTGATTGCCGGAAACAAAATCGGCTTTTCTGGTGAAAAGAATGCCATGAACGAAAATGCCAGTACTTCATCTGATCCGTTTCCGATGAACACTTGATCCGCAGAGACTTGGTGCAATTCAGCGAGAGCGTTTCGGAGTTCTTCTGGATTTGACTCGGGATATTTACGCAGATTCGATGTCAGTTCCTGCTGCAACGCTTCAAACACACGAGGACTAGGTGGATAAGGATTTTCATTTGTGTTCAGTTTAATCCACTCTTCTCCATTCACTTGTTCTCCTGGAGTATATGGCTCCGTCCGTTTGACCATGTCACTCCATAGTGCATTCACTGACTTCCCTCCTCTTGCAGTCTGCGTGATTTCAATACAGCTTTTACGTCGTCAATTGAAAGCCCCAGCTCTTCCATCAACACGAGAATGTGGTAAGTCAAATCGGCTAGCTCGTTTGCAGTTTCATCCAAATCATTGTTCTTAGCTCCGATTACTACTTCTGTCGTCTCCTCTCCTACTTTTTTCAAGATTTTATCGATTCCTTCATGGAAGAGGTACGTAGTGTAAGAACCTTCTTGAGGATTGTCTTTCCTATTTTGAATTTGCTGTGCAACTTGTTGGACAACAGTACGTTGCTTTCGGATGTCTTGTTGATCGTCATGAGTAAAACAGGTTTCTGTTCCTAGATGACAAGCGGGGCCGGCTGTTTCGACTTGAACCAGAATGGTATCCCGGTCGCAATCAACGTCCAATTGCTTCACAATCTGTTTGTTTCCTGATGTTGCTCCTTTGTTCCAGAGTTCTTTCCGTGATCGGCTAAAGAACCACGTTTCCCCTATCTCAATTGTCTTTTGCAACGATTCCTCATTCATATAAGCGAGCATGAGGACTGCACCGGTCCGAGCGTCTTGAATAATAGCAGGAACTAAACCCTCGCTGTTAAAGCGTATTGAATCAGTCCCCATAAGAACCCTCTTTAACTACTTGTTGAAGGTCATCTAATGACACAATCCCGAAATGCAGAACTGAAGCTACGAGTGCTGATTGAGCATTTGTTTCTTCAAATACATCTCGGATATGCTGCGCATTCCCTGCGCCTCCGCTTGCAACAATCGGAATCGAAACTGAATTCGCCACCAAGCTTGTGAGCTCCAGATTATATCCATTTCTCATTCCGTCCTCGTCGATACAATTTACAACGATCTCCCCTGCCCCTAACTGCTCAGCCTCTTTCGCCCATTCTATCGCATCCATTCCCGTATCTTCATTACCTGCTTTAGCAAATACCATCCATTGACCGGATTCAGATTGACTGACGTCCATGGACAACATGATTCTGCTGGATCCATAGCGCTCTGATGCTTCACGGAGTAAATCAGGATTTTTTAGTGCTCCGCTATTTATGGAGACTTTATCCGCTCCTGCTTCGATTGCAAGTTCCACGTCCGAAAGTGTTTGGATCCCACCACCAACAATAAAGGGAATTTTAATGCTTTCACCAATCTGGCGGATCAAATCCAGAAACATGCCGCGTTGTTGAACTGAAGCAGAGATATCGTAAAATACTAATTCATCTGCGCCTTCTGCTTCGTACTTTTTCGCAAGCTCCAGAGGATCCCCTAATTCTTTTACGTCTTGGAACTTCTTCCCTTTCACAACACGTCGATGATCGATATCCAGACAGGCAATAATTTTTCTTCCAGTCATTTATAAAACCTCCATCATCTCTTGGAATCGTGTTCCGTTTTCATAGATTGCTTTTCCGACAATCGCTCCATACAAGGATTCCTGTTGAAGTTTCTCAATATCCCTTACAGTCGTGACACCGCCTGAAGCAATAATATCCATCTTTGTTTCTATCCGTAAGTTTTGAAGCTCTTCAAAATTAGGTCCTGCGAGCATCCCATCTTTCGCTATGTCTGTATAGATGATGGTTTGGACCCCTGCCTGTTCCAGCTCTCGTACTAACGTGGATACATCTGTTGTGGAATCTTCTGTCCAGCCAGCTGTCGTCGGTTTTCCATTTTTAGCATCTACGGAAACAGCAATCCGTTTACCATAACGGGTAACCGCTTGCTTCAACAAGTCGGGATCCTTTATAGCCGATGTCCCGAGAATGATCCGTTCGACTCCATAGGATAAATAATCCTCGATCGCTTCGATAGTACGAATGCCTCCACCCACTTGGATTGGCAGGTGCAAAGTGTCTGCAAGTTCAATAATCGCTTGACGATTCACGGATTGTCCTGTTTTTGCACCATCCAGGTCGACTACATGCAGCCATTCCGCCCCTTGGGCGAGCCACTTTTTTCCGATTACAAGCGGTGAGTCATGATAGACCGTTTCTTGTTTGAAATCTCCTTGGACTAAACGTACACACTTTCCATTTTGAATATCGATTGCCGGAAACAGAATCATTCAATACCTCCCCTTTCCTCCATCATTACAACATCCCTTTAGTTGAGGGAATTCCTGACCGTTCATTCTTAGCGGCAGCCACACGGATCGCACGACCAAATCCTTTGAAGACGGATTCCAATATATGGTGACTGTTTTTCCCATACTGCAAATTGATATGGAGTGTCACACCCGCATGGCGGGTAAATGCGAGAAAGAATTCCTCAGCTAGTTCGGTATCGAATACACCGATTTTGTCCTTCAATCCCGAAACGTTATAAACGAGATAGGATCTTCCGCTAATATCCATCGATACTGCAGCTAACGCTTCATCCATCGGAACTGTCACGGATGCATAGCGTTCAATGCTTTCTTTTGTTCCAATCGCCTCTTTAAAAGCAGTGCCTAGAGCGATTCCGACATCTTCCACACTATGGTGCTGGTCCGTTTCCAGATCCCCTTTACATGTCACTTGTAAATCGAGACCTCCATGCATAGTCGTAAGAATAAGCATATGATCGAAGAAACCAACTCCTGTATTGATGTCACTTTTTCCTGAACCATCTAACACGAACTGCATGGAAATATCCGTTTCAGCAGTTTTCCGTTCAATTGTCGACGTCCTCATCTGGATTCCTCCCCTGCCCTGACTCGAATGGCTTGTGCATGGCCTTGCAATCTTTCAGTTTTCGCTAGTTCGATTATGTGTGCTGAAACGTGTCCAAGTGCTTCCTCGCTATAGCGGATAATGCTCGTCTTTTTGACGAAATCATACACACCTAATGGCGATGAAAACTTTGCAGTCCCACTTGTCGGCAATGTATGGTTCGGTCCAGCCATATAATCACCGAGTGCTTCCGGTGAAAAGGGTCCGAGAAAAATTGCGCCCGCATGGTGGATGTCGTCCAGTCTGCTTTCTGGATCGGCTGTCAAGATTTCTAAATGTTCGGGCGCGAGTTCATTAATGATCTCAATTGCTGCATCTTCCGTTTCCACGACTGCAATCCAGCCATTTGCTTGGATAGACTGTTCGACAATTCCTTTTCGTTCCATGAGTTCCAATTGTCTGTAAACCTCCTTAGAAAGTGCTTCAGCATACTCGACGGAAGGTACAAGACAACAAGCCACGGCGTCTTCATCATGCTCTGATTGAGCGAGCAGGTCGGCAGCAACGAATGCCGGATTCGATTGTTCGTCCGCCCAAATACATACTTCACTTGGCCCCGCAATCATATCAATTGAAACGTGACCAAACACAAGCTTTTTTGCACATGCCACATAAGCATTCCCGGGACCTGTGATTTTGTGTACCGGGAGAATCGTTTCTGTTCCATACGCAAGAGCGGCAATCGCTTGTGCTCCACCGACTTTATAAATCTCGTCTACCCCGCATAGATCCGCCGCAACAAGAACAGCAGCATTGACAGTTCCGTCGGGTAGTGGCGGTGTTGTGAGGACGAGACGCTTCACTCCTGCTATTTTCGCAGGGAGTGCGTTCATCAATACTGTGGATGGGTAAGAAGCTTTTCCTCCCGGAATATAAATCCCTGCAGATGAGAGAGGGCGTACTTGTTGTCCCAAATAGACGCCCTCTTCAGGCTCAATCCGCCAACTCTCTTCTTTCTGCTGTTCGTGAAAAAGCTGAATACGTCCTCTTGCGTCTCGAAGTGCCTGAAGTAAGGGGGAGGACACCTTCTGATAAGCATCTTCGATTTCTTGTTCAGATACCCGGAGTGTTTGTAACTGAACGCCATCAAAACGTTCGGTTAAGTCTAGAAGTGCTGCATCTTTGAACTGTTTGACCTCGTCTAGAATCGATCTGACCGCCGGCTCAACAGAAGAAACAGAAGACTTTCGAGCCATTCGCTGTTTCAATTGCTCACGTGTTGTGATAATCTCCACGGCGGTCATCCACTCCTTTCTTCAACAGTTCAATACATTGCTTAACTTCAATATTTTTTGTAGCATAGCTCGCTTTATTCACAATGACGCGCGTACTCACTTTCGCGATTTCCCTTAAGATCACCAATCCGTTATCCCGAAGGGTCGAACCCGTTTCGACAATATCCACTATGACGTCGGATAGCCCTGCAATCGGTGCAAGTTCAATCGAACCATTCAAGCGACTGATTTCAGTACGAATTCCTTCTTTATCGAAATAAGTTTTGGCAATACTGGGATATTTGGTCGCAACCGTCAACGATTTCGTGTCTTCAGGGAAACTACCAGGGAATCCAGCAACGACTAAATGACAACTCCCGAATCCTAAATCCTGCAGCTCGTAGACGTCTTTCCCATCTTCCATGATCGTATCCTTCCCGACGATACCGATATCGGCTGCCCCTTTCTCTATGTAAGTCGGGACATCAGAAGCCTTTACAAATAACAGTTGATAGTTTCCATCTATACTATTAATGACTAGCTTCCGCTCATCATACAAGGTGTCTGGAAAAGCGATACCGCCTTCAGACAAAAGTTCTCTCGCTGTTTCTGCAATTCTTCCTTTCGCGACAGCAATTTTCATCGGTTCCATCTTCCTTCAACTCCTTCATTCAACCTGTCTGGACTTGTTACTTTTAGCCATGAAGATCGCTTCCACATCACAAGCGAATCCAACTGCCGGTAACTGGGCTCCGAATTTCTGACTCACCTCGTCATAACGTCCTCCCATCAGTAATGGTTTTCCGATTGAAGTGCTGAACCCTTGAAACTGGATTCCGGAATAATAGTCCATTTCGTTAACCATGCCGAGGTCGACTGTGACATGATTTCCGTACCCGGAAGCAACGACTAATTCAAAAACCCTTTCGATATGTTGAATGATAGGAGACATCTGCTTGTTCAAAGGAATTTCTCGAAAACGGTGGAAAACCGACGTGGCTTCCCCATATGAGAAAACTGTTTCAAGAAGCAATTCTCTCGTTGCTTCTTCTACATCATTTTGTTTTAAAAAGTTTGCCAGCTCACTGCTGTTTTTCATTTGAATGAACGATTTCACTTGAAGACGTTCCTTTTCTGTCAAGTGAAGGATACGATTCAGTTCATGTAAAATCCCCGCGTGCCCTAATTCGATTTTAAACTCATGGAGCCCTAATTCAATTAGTGCTAGACAAGCAAGTATAATCACCTCAGCGTCATTTTCCGCAGATTGTTTTCCGAAAAGCTCGACTCCCGCTTGCCTCTGTTCAGTTGGAATGGTGCGATCATCCGATTGACGAAAGATGGATTGTACATACCAGCATCTGACTTCTTCACTTAAGTTTTCAACTGATGTTGCAAGTTCACGCATGAGAGGAATGGTAACGTCGGGTCGCAAAACGAGAATATTTCCTGTTTGATCGATCAGCTTCAGAAGACTTTTACGACTTTGAATGGTTTTGAGTGATTCATATGTTTCATAACTTTCTAGAACCGGCAAATTGACTTCGCGATACCCTTTCGGTAAAAAAGAGTTCCGAAAGACTTCACGTATTTCATACTCTTCTTCTGCCGATTGGAATGGATTACTCAAAATAGCACCCCTTTCACTTTATCACTTTACTACAGTGAAGTTATCTAGTACTATAAATAGACAATTAAGAAATGTCAACCAGAAAGGAGTTTTTTGTTTATGTTCGATTATCATATGCACACCTCATTTTCAGCGGATTGTGAGGTTCCACCTGAGGATATGGTACAGGCCGCCATCCAGAAAGGACTTACTGAAATCTGCATTACGGATCATGTTGACTATGATTATCCCGATAGGAATTTCGTTTTTGAATTTGACCAGCAAAAATACAAGGAAAAAATTGAGTTCTTACGAGAACGCTTTGGAAATGAAATTCAAGTGAAACGCGGAGTGGAAATTGGAGTTCAGCCTCACCTACTTGACCGATACGCAAAGCTGATTCAAGAGCAGCAGTTCGACTTTGTTATTTGTTCGCTTCATACTGTTGAAAAACAAGATTTACATTTCGGAGCTATTTTTGAAAACCGAACGGTGGAAGATGCTTTTACCGCGTACTATCAAGAGTTGCTTCGTTGCATAAGCAAGTTTGACGCGTATAGTGTGTTAGGTCACGTGGATCTTATTAAGCGGTATGCAAAACAAGTACCATACCAGGATTTCCTTGCTTGCTTAAAAGAAATTTTTACTGAAATCATTCCTCGTGGGAAAGGAATTGAGATGAATACTTCTGGTGTCCGATACGGCTTACCTACTGCAATGCCCAGTTCAGACATCCTTGAATTGTATAAAGCCTGTGGCGGTGAAATTCTAACGATCGGTTCCGATGCCCACAAACCGGCGGATGTCGGTTTCGACATTCGAAAAAGTCTCCAACTCGCTTCCGATATCGGATTCCGCTTCGTTACGACTTATGACAAGGGAGAACCTCAATTCCATTCTATTGAGGAATTACTTCGTTAATCAGAAAAAGACCTTCCCATGGCTGGGAAGGTAGAGTCTGTAGACAAAAGGATTGAGAATCAGTTGATTTCCCATCCTTTTGTCTTTTTGCATCGTTGCCTTTAGAAATGAAAGATAACAGGCCGTTGATCTCCGCTCGCAGCGGAAATCAACTTTTCATTGTTTATTCCATTGAAAAAGGAAAAAGACTGTAGGTACCACCATGATTTCTGGAGTTTGTCTACAGTATGAAAGGACCTTCCCATAGCCAGGAAGGTCCTTTCAATTATGATTTAGTTGAAACAAGCTGCTTATTCACCGCTGCATGGACTTCTGTTGGCAGTCCCCATAGTTTGATGAACCCAACAGCCGCTGCTTGATCGAATTCGTCATCTGACGTATACGTCGCAAGCTTTTCATCATAAAGCGAATTGTCCGACTTACGGCCTTCTACAATCGCATGCCCTTTGAACAGCTTCACACGGACTGTTCCGTTCACTACTTGCTGTGTGTCCTTGATGAATGCTTCCAATGCGCTGCGTAATGGGGAGAACCAAAGACCATTGTAGATCAGTTCACTCAACTTTTGGGAAACGATCGGCTTGAAATGAGCTGTCTCTTTCACCAAAGTAATATCCTCAAGTTCTTTATGTGCTTTTATCAACGTCATAGCACCTGGACATTCATAGACTTCACGTGACTTAATGCCGACGAGACGATTTTCAACATGGTCGATACGGCCGACACCATGTTTTCCAGCAAGCTCATTCAAGTGAAGGATGAGTTGGTCCAACTCAAAAGCCTTGCCATCCAAGCTCACAGGAACACCTTGTTTAAAGGTGATTTCGACGATATCCGCCTGATCAGGTGCTTTTTCAATGGATGAAGTGAGTCCATATGCATCTTCTGGCGGAGCTGCCCAAGGATCCTCTAGAATTCCACATTCATTACTGCGGCCCCATAAGTTTTGGTCGATTGAATAAGGGCTATCCAACACGATGGGAACCGGGATATTGTGTTCTTTTGCATAAGCGATTTCTTCCTCACGGGACCAGCTCCACTCACGAACAGGTGCAATCACTTCCAATGTCGGATCCAGTGCTTTAATCCCTACTTCAAAACGGACTTGGTCGTTTCCTTTACCTGTGCACCCATGGGCTACTGCAATCGCATTTTCCTTATGAGCAACTTCCACAAGTTTTTTTGCAATTAAAGGACGGGATAGCGCAGAAATCAATGGATACTTTTCTTCATAGAGCGTACGCGCTTGAAGAGCTAGCAGTGCATAATCTTTTGCGAATTCCGCTTTTGCATCGATCACATAGCTCTCGATTGCACCCACTTGAAGGGCTTTCTGCTGGATGAAATCGAGATCTTTCCCTTCTCCAACATCCAAACAACATGCAACAACTGCATAACCTTGCTCAGTTAGCCACTGAACTGCAACTGATGTATCGAGTCCTCCTGAATATGCCAATACCACTTTTTTCTTCGTCATCATAAAAACCCCTCTCATAATTTATGTATGTTTATACACTCTGAAGTATATTTATAATACCATGCTGACGAGCAAATGCAAGAGAAAATACTGATTCTTTTAATAGGCGAAATATTCAGTTCAATTTTCAATTCACGATTGTTATTGAAAGATAAAAAAACTCACTATAGAAGGTGAGGGTCTCTATAAGTTGTAATAGTGATAGAGACTGTTGATTTTGCCGAGATCGACTTGTCATAATAATTTCATTGTAAAAGAAAAAAGACTGCAGGCATCCCCACGATTTCTGGAGTTTACCTACAGTCAGAGCACACATTAAAAGGTGTGCCGATTGTTCCCTATCAACTTAACCCATGAGCCGCCATTGCGTCTGCAACTTTTAAAAATCCCGCTACGTTTGCCCCCAGGATGAGATTCCCCGGTTTGCCGAAGCGATCTGCTGCATCTATACAACTTTCATATATCGAGCGCATCACCACTTTTAAACGCTCATCCACTTCTTCAGCAGTCCATCGGAGTCTCATACTATTCTGGGCCATCTCCATCGCTGAAACGGCTACGCCCCCTGCATTGGCTGCTTTAGCCGGCCCAAAAAGGATCCCGTGTTCTTGAAAAATCGTCAGTGCTTCGTTTGTACAAGGCATGTTGGCTCCTTCACCTACAGCAGTCACGCCATTTTTAATCAGAATATGCGCACTCGCTTCATCGAGCTCATTTTGAGTAGCGCAAGGAAGCGCGATGTCACAAGGTACAGTCCAGACGGCAGAACAATCTTCAAAATATCGGGCCTCCGGATGTGATTTCAAATAATCTTGAATCCGTTTGTTGTCGATTTCTTTCAGCTGCTTTACACAATCCAAGTCAATTCCATTTTCATCGACAATATAGCCTGAAGAATCACTGCATGCAATCACTTTTGCTCCTAACTGCTGAGCTTTCTCCATCGCATAGATGGAAACATTTCCTGAACCGGACACGATTACAGTCTTATCCTTAATCGACATGCCATATTCCTTGAGCATCTCTTCGGTAAAATAAACGGTTCCGTACCCTGTCGCTTCTTTTCGACCGAGACTTCCACCATGACTCGGATCCTTACCAGTCAGCACTCCCGCTTCGTATCCACCTTTTAACCGTTTGTACTGACCAAATAAGTAGCCGATTTCACGTTTTCCAACGCCAATATCTCCTGCAGGAACGTCTATATCCGGCCCGATGTGTCGACTCAATTCCGTCATGAAACTTTGACAGAATCGCATGATTTCCCGATCCGACTTGCCTTTTGGATCAAAGTCAGCCCCGCCTTTACCTGCACCAATCGGTTGGCCTGTTAACGCATTCTTGAAAATTTGTTCAAAGGCAAGGAATTTCATGATACTGCTATTCACGGATGGATGAAAACGAAGCCCGCCTTTATAAGGTCCAAGCTCACTGCTGAACTGAACTCGATACCCTCTGTTCACGTGGACTTTTCCAGAATCGTCTTCCCATGCGACTCTAAATGTCACAATCCTTTCCGGTTCAGTCAATCTTTCTAAAATCCCGCTCGTTATATATTCAGGATGCTGAGCGAATACAGGACGTAGTGAATCGAATATTTCCCGTGTGGCTTGGAGAAATTCAGTTTCGTTCGCATTTCTTTTTTTAACCTGATCATAAACCTGATGCACATAATCATTTGAACGTCTTTGTACATCCATATTTTCCACGTTTAGTTTTGTCATATGCTTCCCCCTTAGACCCCAATCTATCGTGTTGTATTTAGTTAGTATACGCTAGAACACATAATTTTGAAAATATATTTTAATCTGCAAACAAAAACAGAGGTTCAAGTCACCTCTGTTTTGTCTAAAAATGTTAGGTCAAACTATTTTTTCACTATATTAAAATTATCTTCAAGCAGCAGCCAATTTTGAGGGAACGCCAAGCCTAACTTCCAATACATAATGCCTCGCAAATTGTATTTTTTCAATAAGTCAAACTTTGCTTGGATGCTCCTAGCATCTTCAAACCAGACTTCATGTTGAATATTGTTTTGATCGATATACGTAAAATAGGGTGCCTGTGCAACATAGTCATACGAAATGGCTTCGTTTTCTCGAATGGCAAGTTCCGTAGCTTGTTTAGGGCTAAGTGCTTTTGCCGGTTGGCCTCCTTGTGTAGGGTATGGTTTTGACCAGTTATACCCGTATAAGTTCTGCCCTAAAAAGATTTTGTTGGCTGGAATTTCCTGCACTGCGTACTTTACCACTTGCTCCACTTGAGGCAATGGACTAACCGCTTGCGGTTCGCTGTACGTATATCCCCACTCATATGTCATAAGGGATACGAAATCTACAATTTCTCCATGGGCTTTGTAATCATGGGCACCGTAAATCCCTGTTTTGACATCACTTACTTTTGGAGCAAGTGCGGTAGATAATGTTAAGCCTGCCGGGTGGAAGCGATCTCTAGCTCTTCTAAGGAAAGCATTGTATAGTGCACGATCATCCGGGAACAATAACTCAAAATCAAAGTGGATGTCTTTGTATCCTACTTTTTGTGCCACTTCCAAAATGTTCGTGAACAACAGATCTTGAACACCTTTGCTCACAAATATATCGTGTGCAAGACCTGCACTAAACGCGAAATCTTCCAAGTTACTGACCACCATTGCGTTAAGTGCGCCTGCATTCGCAGCAATAGTAGGCAAATTCGCAATAGAAGGCGCTTTTAAGGTACCGTCCCGCTTCACTTCATAACTGAACAAAGCTAGATATGTGAGTGCATCCACTCTTTTTCTTGTCTCTTCTATCATCGCCTGCGTGACCGGGGTTCTCGGTTCAACGTAAAGTAACGATTGGATCTGTGTTTTCGGCGAAGGTGGGATATATAGTCTCTGGCCGACGGTCAATGGCGCTGAAAGAGAAATTTTATTGATGTTGGCCAGCTCTGAAATGGTCATTTTCTCTCGCCGTGCAATCCCAGATAGAGTATCCCCAGGTTGGACCCAATAATAACTTCCGGTTATTGGAATAACAAGTGCTTGACCAACAGCCAATTTCCCTGTAACCCCCAACTCATTTGCTTCTGCAATTTCTTGCCACCCAATTCCATATTGTCTTCCAATCGAATAAAGGCTTTGCCCTTTTTGAACTACGTGTATTTGCATTCTATGCACACCTTTCCATACAAAATCGTAATCCATTGTATGAAAACAACTCCCTCGCTATTCATACAAATGATTCCACAGGATAGAAAAATGTTGTTCGCTCATACTATTTGTGAACGAAAACAACATAGGTTAGGGAGGAAAACAATGACTACAAATCAAAATGGAACAACACATCAAAACATGCACACCGGTACGGTACCGCCTTCCATGAATCATGGAGGACATGAACTTTTTGATGTTCATGAAGTGTTGTCCAGCACAATCGGCGCTCTTAATCAGTCGATGTTACTTCGGCCACACGTGAAAGATCCCGAGTTGCTGGATATATTGGATCGGCAATACCGCTTTACACTGGACGAATACAATACCACAGTTGAGAGCTTTAAATCAGGGCAGGATCCCTCTCATCCAACACAAAGCTACAAGATGAAGGAAGGCAATGATTTCATCTATGGGATGAAGCCCGGCCAACCGAAAAAACCGATGATGAATGCAGCTGAAATCACGGATGAAATCATTTCCGGTTTCTTATTGAGTTCTGCCAAAGCAGGAGCGTCGATGAAAACGATGGCTGCGTGTGAAGTGTGTAATCCGGTTGTCAGAAGGGTACTAGCTGATTCGGTTCCGAACTGTATTGAAATGGCGTATGAATTGTCCATTTATCAGAACAAACATCATTACTATCAAGTACCTCAGCTCGCTTCACAGGATATGACGGAGCTGCTCAATGCCTTTGCGCCAGCGCAAGGTCAACCAGGTATGCCTCCTTTACAGTGAAGTCATGACTGGAATCGCATTTCAAGTACGACCTCTTGTGCAACATAAAAATAACCGCAAGCGCCTCTTTGGCGCATGCGGTTATTTCGATTTCTTATAGAAGGAAGTCGGTGGATCGGATATGAACGTGTGTTGCTCCATCGTTAGTGGATGAATGATCGTTAACTTGACGGCATGAAGACCGAGCCTCTTTATCGGGTTTGTTGAAGCACCATATTTCTTGTCGCCAACAACAGGATGTCCAATTTCTTCCATGTGAACGCGTATCTGATTTTTGCGACCTGTTTCCAATCTCAGCTCAAGTAATGAAAACTGGGCACTCGCTTGGAGCAGCTTATACCGCGTAATTGCTTTCTGTCCACCATTATCCGTTGGGTTGGAATAGACTTTGAAAGTTCTGGTCTCTTTCAGCCAAGAGATGATCTCGCCCGTTTCGTTTCGTACTTTGCCTTCAACAAGCGCTACATAACCTCGTTCTTGTACGGACTCTTCCCAATTATCTTGAAGGAGCTTTTTTACTTCTTCCGTTTTGGCGAAAAGCATAACGCCAGAGGTTTCCCGGTCAAGACGGTGGACGATGAAAACACGATTGCTTCTATTCGCTTTCCTTACATACGAAGAAAGCTCGCTGAAAGCGGTCACTTCTTTTTTATCCTTTGCCGCCATCGATAATAATCCCGCTTCTTTGTCGATGACGATAATGGCGTCATCTTCATACATTATGGATAGACCTGTAAGTTCGCTGTCAATTTTTGCTGCTTGATTGGTCATGATTTCAACTCTATCTCCGACTTTCAACGATCGGTCATGTTGCGTAGTGGGTACTCCATTTACAGATACTTGCCCTCTGGAAAGAATCCCCTTCACTGCATTTCTGCTTTTCGGTACAGCTTGTAACAAAAAAGGAAGTAATGTCTGTTCCTTTTGTACGGTATAAACGGCTGCTTGTGGCGTGGGTTGTTTTGAGTTGTTTCGCATAGTCACTTCTCCTTATTCTTTCATTATGCGCAACCTTTAACGAAATATCAAACATGATTTAAGACAATGCTTTTAGACCAATGACGCCAACGATAATCAAAACCAGACTTACGATTCTTGCAATGCTCTTCGATTCACCAAAAAAGATCATATTCAGCAGGACAGCACCGGCTGTACCGATTCCGATCCACACCGCATACGCAGTGCTCACTTGCAAATAATTAAATGATGCATATAAAAATGCGAATGCTAGACCAAATCCGCCCAAAAATAATATCCCTGAAGGAATCGTCTTCTTTTTACTATATTTGTTCAATCCGATTACACCTGTAAATTCAAAACCTGCTGCTAACGCTACAAATAACCAACCCATATTAACGACTCCCTTCTGCTGCCATTTTTTCGTCATGTCCGTCGGCAAGTTTCAATCCGATAACTCCTGTCACCAAAATGATGATAAAGAAAATTTTACCGCCACTTAATGTCTGTCCAAAGAAGAAGACGTCCATTAATGCAGTACCAATCGTACCGACTGCTGCAAATATGGCATATACCGTTCCTGTAGGCAACGTCTCACATGCTTTAGATAAGAAATGGAAGTCCACGAATATGAATAAGACAATTGGAATCCAGTGCCACCATACCGAAGCTACATTAAAACCAAATATCCATACGAGTTCAAAAAAACTAGTTGCCGCTACATAAAGCCATTCTTTTTTCATAATTAATACTCCTTTTCATAGGTGAGTGAGTAACTGACTGACTGACTGTCAGTCATTCCATTCGGTGATTGTTTAAAGTCGACGGTACACATCGACTCCATTTAATTCGGTTGCCAGTCGATGCGCGCCACTACTTCTTTGCGTTCTCCTTAGAATACCCAAGTGCATTCGTTAAAAACAACAATGTTTCAGTTTTTTGTTCTAATGCACGAACTTCCTGACCCATCTCATCATCATATAAGTAAATTTGTTCTGCTGCAGATTCAGTCAAACCGATAATTAGTTTAGCTAACTGATCTGGATGACTGTTGCCGCGGATAGCGCCTTGCGCCTGCCCCTTCGCAACAATAGTACTTACCCACTGGTACATAGGTGCGTAGACATTTTCCCACTCTTTCAAGTGCTCCGTAGACGCCAAACCTGAATAGATCATCGCTTGAATCTCGTGATGTTCTTCATTCACTGCAAAAATTGCATCTACAAATTGCTTAAGTTGCTCATCGAATGATGCAGATTCTTCCACAGCCTCTCTGACCGTTTCTAACGTGAGTTGCACCATCACTTCAGCAATTGCCGGCATGAGTGATAATTTAGAAGGAAAATATAAGTAAAACGTTCCTTGGGCAATACCAGCTGCTTTTACTATATGTGAAACGGTCGTCTTTTCTACGCCTTTTTCAGTAAACACTTGAATCGCAGACTGAACAATCTTCTCTTTCTTGTTCATAAGATCCCCCCCCAAAAATGACTGACTGTCATTCATTATACGATACTCAGCTGAGAATGACAAGTTCTTCAGCTGGCTTCACTTCATAATCATCTAACGGGATTATTTCCAATCAAATGGTGTCTGCTGGTAGACGTAATAATTCAACCAATTCGAGAACAGTAAATGAGTATGTGAGCGCCACGTATTTGGAGGTTTCAAGGACGGGTCATTGTTCGGTAAATAGTTTTCAGGTACCTCAATACGAAGCCCTTTCGCAATATCCCGATGATACTCTTCCTGTAACGTTTCTGCATCATACTCCAAGTGCCCTGTAATCATGACGTTTTTAGCGTCTTTGGACAAGACAATGAAAGGACCCACTTCGTCCGAATAAGCGAGAATATCCAACTCTTCATGAGCTCTGATTTTTCCACTTGAAACTCCAGTATGCCTCGAATGCGGAGCCGGAAACAGATCATTGAATCCTCTAGCAAGATTCACAGTAGGATCGGTCACCATATGATCAAAGATCCCAAAACACTTAGCAGGCAGCTGATGTTTATCGATCCCATAGTAATGGTACAGCGCAGCTTGTGCGCCCCAGCAGATATGCATGGAAGAAGTGACATTCTCTGTAGCCCAATCCAATATCCTCTCCATCTCCCCCCAATACTCCACCTGATCGAATTCCATCTGCTCAACAGGGGCACCGGTTACAATCATTCCATCAAACTTCTCTTTTTCAACTTGTGGGAAGGTTTTATAGAAAGTATCCAAATGATTTTTACTGACATTTTTCGATACATACGTTTCGGTATGTAAAAATGTGATATCTACTTGCAACGGCGTATTGCCTAGTAAACGAAGAAGTTGAAGTTCTGTTTTTTCTTTTTGTGGCATTAAGTTCACGACAAGTATTCGAAGTGGTCTGATATCTTGAGATGTAGCCCGGTCATCATCCATCACAAAGATTTTTTCTTGCTTTAGCAATTCCCCTGCAGGCAATTGCTTAGGTATTGTAATTGGCATTTTTCCTCACTCCTATTCAGCCCATCAAAAAACTTCCGCTTTCTCAGAAAGAGAAGTGGAAGTTAGTAGCCGTTCCTCTTATCTCTCAAGACAAAGTCTTGTGGAAGTAGCACCTTCCTGAATTGTTCAGGGGTTGCTGAAACGTCATCAGGCCATTTCCCTCGGTTTCTCTCGATAAGCGTATTCAATTACTGAACAGTATACCATTTTCAATTTATTTGTATAGTCTAATATCAGACAGTAGCTCTTTACAAAAAGATTCGCAATTAGTTAGTCATCGTATTGTGCTCGGGAAAATCCTCGTCCTAATATTTCGGATGCGTTCAAAAAGATTACGAAAGACGTCGGTTCTTCTTCTTGTACGATCTTTTTAAAGTAAATGGCTTCGGATTGCTCAACGACACAAAGGATCATCGTCTTCTCCTGATTCGAATAGCCTCCAAGAGACTTCACTTTTGTTAACCCGCGATTGAGCTCGCTGTTTATGAGCGTTTGCACTTTCTCCTCGTGATCCGTAATGATCAGGATCAGTTTTGTAGGCGAGGTTTGGAGCTGCACAAAATCGATTACTTTACTCGTCACATAGATTGCCATCATAGCATAAAGTGCGAGTTCCAAATCAAAGACGAAAGCTGAAATGATAACAACAGCACCGTCAACGATCAACTGAGCGAATCCACTGGAAAAATTGGTGTATTTCTTGAGAACTTGGGCGATGAGTGCAGTTCCACCCGTCGATCCATTCCCCCGATAAACGATTCCAAGCCCAATACCAAGCATAATCCCGCCGTAGATAGAACTCAATAAAGGATTATGAATAGGGACATTGATATCTGTTGTCAAAAAAATGAATAACGGCACAGAAAATGTTCCTACGATGGTTCGCCAACTAAAGTCTTTTCCCACGAGGAATAGGCCTAAAAAGAGCAAGGGGAAGTTAATAAGCCACTGAACATAGGCTGGGTTAAATCCATAAAGTTCATATAGAATCGTGCTTATTCCAGAAACACCCCCTGCAGCAATTCTAGAAGGTAAGAGGAAAATAGTAAATGCCAGGCCGACAAATGCTGAGCCGACAATTATTTGGATATAATCAAAAATCGCTGATTTCTTGAATTGAGTAAATGTCATCGTGTCCCTCCGTTCATGCCAACTGTATTATTCTATCAAATTACGTGACCGTTGTGGCGGTTGTAATTGGAACGAAGGAGAAGTTCTTTCATTCAGAATGTTCAAAATCAAGGAACTTTCGACAAATAATCGACCATTTTTTTGCATTTTTCCACATGGAATTGTATGATTATAGAAGAATTCAGGTACCATAGAAGGAGGTTCTCTTATGAGGAGCTTAAGTGTTATAAGAAAAGTTGATCATCTGGGGAGAATAGTTATCCCAATCGAATTGCGTGAGACAATGAAACTTCCCGAAGGACAACCCCTTGAATTTTTCACGGAGGATGAGACTATCATTCTCAGAAGCTATAAGATTCGTGAAGCGTGTGTGATTACCGGAGAAATCACCAGCGAAAATTTTGAACTGTCTAATGGCATGTTCGTCAGCCCAACCGGTGCTGAAATTATACTGGAAGAGGTAAAAACAAGGTTTTAGAATGTAAGAAAAAGGTTGCTGTGTGTAAAGCTCATAGTGCTTTACACACAGCAACCCTTTCTTCGTTGCTTTACATTTCCGGATGATCCAGAAAAGCTGTAATCTCTTCACGCGTTTTTCTATCCTTACTCACAAACCGGCCTTTTTCTTCGCCCTTACTGTATACAAGAAAACTCGGAATCCCAAAGATATCGTGTGCTGCACAAATATCGATGAACTGATCACGATCTACATACACAAATTCATATTCCGGGTAGTCTGCTTCAATACCTGGGAGTAGCGGATCAATGACCCGACAATCCGGACACCAATCTGCGGAAAATAAAAACACCGTTCTTTCCCCTTGCTTCAGTTCTTCAAATTGCTTTTCAGACTGTAACTTTTCCATTCAACTCGCCCCCTTATGCGATTCAGTATACCATTTCTATGTAGTGAAGAGGCAATATCATTCGACTCTTCTTTTTAACTCCATATAAAAAAGCAGAGAAGAAAGCAACAACTGCTCTTCCCTACCCTGCTAATTTTTGAGATGAAAATGCGAAATCACTCTTTGTGCTGCTGTCCGTTCAAGTGCATTGGCGGAGGAATGATCCATCCTTTTTCTTTGTTCAGCTTCAATAACTTTGCTCCAAACATCACTTTATCAGTATGGAATTTGGCAAACATTGTCGCTATGTCCTCACGCAAGCATTGCCCCATAACTTGGCTGCAGGAAACAAGCGCCTGACCCACGTTGATGGAAACTGCTCCACTGATTTCCGGATCCATGAATCTTGCTCCTGCCGGAATGTCATCAGCAGAACAAGTCGGACGGTCTGGCAGCGTTGGGGGAGGCATGATCCCATTTTCTTTCAACACTTCTTCAATCTGCTTGTTATGGTCTTTCATCATATCAACCGCTTCTTGCAAGAGCTTTTTAAGCCCTTCATCCCCAGCATGGTTTATAAAAGTCTGATACCCGCTGATCAAGCCCTTGTTCGCACCGACATATGCCCAGCAGCCAATGACTTCACCGTAATGCATTGGCTGATCTTTCGGATTGCCACTTAGAATTCCCATTCGATTCTCCTCATTTCTTAGAAAGTCTTTGTTCATCCTTAGGATGAGGAGAATTTGAAAAGTTATTCATAAAAAAAATCCGAAAGCACCTCATATGGATTATTCAAATATATTCCTCTCCCAAAAGCGTTGTTTTGCTAACGCAGTGAGGTACGCATTATTGAAATCAGATTCATTTTTCTCTAGTACGATTCCTGGTCCTTCTTGGACAGATGTCATAGGAATATAGCGTGAACCCTGATTAGTAAAAGCGATTGGTTTAAAATGCTTCCATTGTTCTTCAATGAAATTTTGCATGTTGCTGTCAAATTCTGCTGGATTACTTGACGTACCGCCACCTACCAGAATACTGTCGTACAGAACAGGTGCTGCAGTTGTGAACGTCTGATTTGCAATTGCAGTTTTTCCAGCGCTCCCTATTATCGACCCGAGTGTCCCGCTTACAATATCGACTGTGACACCTGAGTTACGAAGTGACCTAACAGCATTTCCAATGATTCCACTGTCAAATCCTTCACCGATTAAAATCGCCACTTTTAGCGTTTCCGGTACGTAAATCGTTTTCTTCATGCTCAGTGCTGGAGAGGATGCCGTAACATCTGACGGTGTGCATTCAGGACGTTTGACTCCAACTGCTGTTGCAATAGCTGCTGATAGGCCGCTATCCACCTGACAAAACATATCTACAACTTGCTGCCGTACAGACCGACTTTTCACTTTTGCGACTTCAAAACTGAATGCATCGATGATGTGCTGCTTTTCATAAGGAGCCATGCTGTTCCAAAAAAGGCGAGCTTGGGAGAAATGATCGTCAAACGAGGGACTGCTGGCGCGAATGACATGCCCTTCTACCTTTTCTTGATAATGTCCATATCCACCTTCATCCACAGGCGTTGGGAATGGGGTATTATCCGCCAGGGAGTTCTTGTGATAACTGACTTGCCCGACGTCAATTCGCTGTCTGCTGAAACCATCCCGCTGGTTGTTGTGAAACGGGCATACTGGCCGATTAATCGGGATTTCAGCGAAATTCGGTCCACCTAAGCGTAACAATTGAGTATCCAAGTAGGAAAATAAGCGTCCTTGCAATAGCGGATCATTCGTAAAGTCTATTCCAGGTACAACATTACCAGGATGGAATGCTACTTGTTCAGTCTCAGCAAATACATTATCGACATTTCGATTCAATGTCATCGTACCGATCAATTCAACCGGCACGATTTCTTCTGGCCAAAGTTTCGTTGCATCCAGTATATCGAAGTCAAACATGAATTCATCTTCTTCACGAATCATCTGGATTCCTAGATCGTATTGAGGATAGCTTCCCGCTTCAATCGTCTCCCACAAGTCCCGTCGGTGAAAATCCGGATCTTTCCCGCCAATCTTCTGGGCTTCATCCCAAACAAGGGAATGCACCCCTAATCTAGGTTTCCAATGAAATTTCACAAAATGCGCTTTCCCTTCAGCGTTCACGAGTCGGAACGTGTGCACACCAAACCCTTCCATTTTACGGAAACTTGTAGGGATGGCTCGATCTGACATGAGCCACATAATCATATGAGCTGACTCTTGGTTATTTGCCACAAAATCCCAGAAAGTATCATGAGCGGATGCTGCTTGCGGCATTTCATTATGCGGTTCGGGCTTAACGGCATGGATAAGATCCGGGAATTTAATCGCATCCTGTATGAAAAAGACTGGAATATTGTTTCCGACTAAATCATAATTCCCTTCTTCTGTATAAAACTTGACTGCGAAACCTCGCACGTCCCTTGCTGTTTCCATAGAACCCTTGCTTCCTACCACAGTTGAAAACCGGGTAAATAAAGGAGTGACTTTTCCAGCTCCTTGAAGAAATTTCGCCGTTGTATATTCTTTCATACATTTGTGCAAAGTAAATTCACCATGAGCAGCAAAACCACGAGCATGAACAACCCGCTCTGGAATCCGCTCATGATCAAAATGCGTAATCTTTTCTCTCAGATGAAAATCTTCCAATAAAGTAGGTCCACGAACTCCAGCCTTTAAGGACTGTTCGTCTCCAGAAACTTTAAGGCTCTGATTTGTAGTCAATGGTTTTCCAAAATTATTGACACGGTACCCCTCTAATTGGCGCTGTTTAGCATTTTGGTTCTGCATACCAGGTTGTTCACCATTTGAATTTTTCACGCAATCCCCTTTCATTCCTTCATCTCTCGCTCCCTGATAGTATATGCAACTCCATGCAGGCGGGTTACCTACTATATAAGGGGACTCATTTCTTGTTATACTGAAACTCATAAAGGAGAGGTTCCGCATGAACCATTATTTTGCAGCCATACCGATTCCATATGAACTGGTCAAAGAAAAAATCACGGAGAGCAGCCATCAATATGAACTTGCTTTTCACTATAAGGTAATCCCACACCCTGATGACTTGCATATTACGTTGCTCTTTTTCGGTGCACTCACCCCTTCTCAACTTGAACTTGTACAACGAGAGATGGGAGAAGCTGCAACTAAAACGGATGAATTCACCCTCTCCATAAACGGTGTATCCTTTTTCGGAAATCCTTCAGGACCTCGTGTCGTATATATGAGTGTTCAAGAAAACCCACAGTTGACTGAACTTTACCATTTGCTTGGAGAACGACTGGAATCCATATTACAGAAACCTGCTACAATAGCTTATACGCCTCATATCACCCTTGCCAAAAAGAGAAAAGATACTGTTCCGGTTCCAATACAACAGGAACATTTTGAGCCATTAGCTATGAACGTATCTGAGATGGTGCTCTATTCGATTGATCCATCCAGCTCCCCTAAGTATTCCCCTGTAAGCTCATTTTCATTTGAGGATTCTTCTCGTATCGATGACTAAATTTTGCACATACTCTTCAGGACGAAACCTTAAGAAAGGAGCATGATTATGGGACGCGATGAACATGCAAAGGGTGGAAAGAATGCAGCTTCACTTCCTCAAACACCGAAAAACCAGAAGCTCTCCGCTACTGAAATGAGGGCAGAAATGTCCCGCGAACTGGATAATATTGAGACATTAGTGAAACGGCGCAAGCAAAACGAGAAACGCAAGTAAAAAACCGGCCTCCTGTTATCTATGGAGGCCGGTTTATTCATACCGTAAATTGGTTCATATTTTGTTGTAATTTCTCCGCAAGTTCTGCAAGAAGTTGGGCGCTCGTGGAGATTTCTTCATTGACAGCCAGTTGTTCCTCCGATGACACGCGTGCCGATTCCGCTTCATCCGCTGCTTGCTGAGCTAACGATTCAATGGAATTCGCATGATCCACGACATGCTGGATCATGGTCTTCATCGTATTAATGGAATTCGCGACCATACTTACCCGCTCATCTACATCTGATGCAGCTCGTTCGATTTCTTCGAACACTTCACTCGTTCGGCTCGTTACTTCAAGCCCCTCTTGCATCTGACTTGCACTCACTTCTGTTTGTTCAACCGCTTTCTTCACATTTTCAATCATAATAGCAATGAGCTGATCGATCTCAGCGGAGGAACGTTTCGATTGCTCTGCTAAATTCCGAACTTCTTCAGCTACAACCGCGAACCCTTTGCCATGTTCGCCAGCACGTGCTGCTTCAATAGCCGCATTCAGCGCCAGTAAATTGGTTTGATCCGCCAAACCTGTAATCATCGAGGTTACACCACGGATATTTTCCGAGTGATCCGCCATTTCAGTTATTGAGCGCGATGAGTCCTTCATTATTGAACTGATTGCTGACATTTTAGCAGAAAATGTTGCCAATGAACCTGAACCTTCTTGTACTAATTTCGTTACTTTTTCCGAAGAATTGAGCATTTCATCATTATCTGTAGAAATCGTATCTACGGTATGGAGAACTTTACCGATTGCAGCATTCGATTCGAAAACGAGGGATTGTTGGTCTGTACTCGCTTGTAAACTTTGCTTAGCAATACTGGCAACCGTTTCCGAGGCAGCTAAGCTTTCTTCTGCTCCGGCAGAAAGTTGTTCAGCTTGAGCGGCAAGCTGATGTGCAGAATCTCGTACATGTGTCATGACGGCTCTTAGATTGCTCGACATGCCGTTAAATGCAGTCGCCATATCGCCAATTTCGTCTTTGTTTTTAACTATTACCGGTTCAGCCGATAAGTCTCCAGATGCGATTTGCTGAAATGCTTCTGTCATTTTCCCGACTGGACGGGCAATCATCCTGCTGATCAGCCGCGCAATAACGATTCCAGCCACCACTGCTAGGCCTGCCATAGCAATAATTATTAACTTTACTGTCAAAATGGATTTCTCTAAGTCTTTCTCCGCATTACCACGTGCTTTTTCTTGTGCAGTAATCAGTTCGGAAATCTGGCCAGCCATCACATCTTGATAAAGGGAGGCTTGTGAAGAAACTTCGATTCCCCGCTCTTTTGACTCGACTTGATAGCCTTTTATGGCTTTGTCCGTCAACTCATCATAACTTATGGAAGAGCTAATGATATCCGCAAGCAGTTCTTTGTTTTTCTTTGTATGCAACATCTTTTCTAATGTTTCGGACTTCTCTTTGAACTCTTTAATGAGGGTTTCCCGACTTTCCAAATAAGAGATCTGATCAAAAATCATGTATCCTCGGATTTCATTGGACTTTTGACTTTGTATCGCATTCAACTGCTCCAAAAGCATCACTTTCTGAATACGATCATTGATAAGTACTTTGTACTCGCGATCTAATTTAGTCAGTGCCCAAAAGCTGGCTGTTCCCATCACTACCATAATGATCAATACAGCTAGAAAACCAAACCACAGTCTCTTTCCAACAGTCATTCTCACAATATGTACCCACCCACCTATAGTCTGATAGATTGAGTATATCGTACTTATAGATAGGCGTATAGGTCTAGAAACAGAAAATTAATGTTTCACACAGGTGCTATATTTTTTGTTTCCTGTACAAGACAGTATAGCCTCCATCACTTACTTTTATGGAAGTTCCGATCCAACCAGCTTGTAGAAGTTTCTGTTGTTCTATTGTCTCTCCCATTCCTACTTCGATAGGATCGTCATTTGTAACGGTCACTTCCGTCAACAGATTTTTCATCATAATATAACGTGTGAGTGTTTCATATTTCACACTGAGAGCGGCGATATGCATCCCTAGTTCAAGTTTGTCTTTAATGCTCGCTATATTGAACGGAGCGACTGTGGAGCAAACATAGGTATACTGTTCCGTATCGACTTCTTCCATTACGATCTTTCCGAGTTGGCGCTGTAACCCATTTCCTTGAAATGCCGGATCGACATTTGTGATTTCTGAATACAGGACAGAACTCCACTGTTTTTGAGGAATGCCGGCATCTTTCCCCAAGTGTTCATCATCTTCTCCAGGATCGAGCAATGCACGAAAAGCAATCAGATTGTCCTCAGCACGCACTCCGACAACTACTCCGTTTCCCTCTAAAATATATTCAAATTCTTCGTCTGTTAACGGCTGCAAAAAGTTCTTGTCGGACAAATGCTCGATGACTTTTGCCTGCAATCTCATAATTTCAGGCAAGTCGGACGTTGTTAACTTAACGACAGGCAATGTAGTTCCGTCTTTTAGCGTTACTATGTTCATAGAGACACCACTTTTCACTGAACACGGTAATTTCAGCTAGAACTGATTCGTCGATGTCAATACCAAGTCCAGGCTTCTCGTTCAAACGGATATATGGGACATCGTAGTGTAAGTTCCCCACATCTTGGCTGAACTTCAATGGACCAGTCAATTCAACACTCGTAATCGCTTTTTGAGAAAACGCCACATGGAAACCTGCTGCTGAGCCGATCGATGACTCGACCATTGAGCCAACTTGGCAATCGATACCTGCCATTTCTGCCATGTGTGCGAGTTTCATGGCGGGATACATCCCACCGCATTTCATTAATTTGATATTCACTTTGTCTGCAGCACGCTTTGCGATGATTTCTCTCATTTCACGGACTCCGCGTAGTCCCTCATCTGCCATCAATGGAGTTGCACTCTTCGATTTCACTTCAACCAAACCATCGATATCATCTGCTTTTACAGGCTGTTCCAACCAGTCAAGATGGCACGTCTCCAGTTTCTTCATTGCCTGAAGTGTCGTTGAACTGTTGACCCAACCTTGGTTGACGTCCACGCGGATTGCAACTTCCTCTCCAACACGCTCCCGTACTGCTTGAATGCGTTTCACGTCTTCGGATGCATTTGTTCCTACTTTCATTTTAAATGAGGTATACCCGGCTTTCATGCGTTGAGCCGCCTCTTCCGCCATCGCTTCAGGCTCTCCGATACTTAAGACGTGTGTTATCGGGAACTCACTATGGTAACGTCCGCCGAGTAATTGATAGGCTGGTAGTCCGAGACTTTTACCAACGGCATCGAAACATGCGATGTCAATGGCCGCTTTCGCAGTTGGAACCCCGTAAATCTCTTTGTCCATCGTTTCATGCAGACGCTCGAATTCACTTGGATTGAGACCTAATACAGCCGGTGCAAGCGTATGACGCAAAACGGCAAACGTGCCTTCCCAGCTTTCACCTGTAACATGATCATCTGCAACCGCTTCCCCATACCCCACGACTCCTGTATCCGTCGTGAGTTTTACGATAATAGAGGGCATGTCATCATATGTTGCATAACTAATGACGAATGGCTCATGGAGTGGTAGTCTAATAGCAAAAATCTCAATTTCTTTAATTTTCATATAATTATCCCCTTCCTGCTTGGCAAGTGCTTGTTTTCATTGTATCATTGTCGTTAAATAGTCGCTAATTAAAAAGGTGGTTGAAGATGAGAACAAAAGTCGCTATATTCGGTTCCGAGGAATTCTGCCAACGTGCTGTACAGTTTACTGAGCAACGCAGTGAACTCATTTTAGACTTGTATCCATATACCGTGCCTAGTGAATCACCGGATCTCTTGAAAAAGTTACTTCCTTGTGATGCTATCCTTTTTTCAGGTTCGCTTCCTTACATCGCTTCCAAGGACCTACTGGCATCGATTCCCGTACCAGCCAGTTACCTAAAACAAGATGAATCTGAGATTACCACTACCCTGCTTGCAATTTCATTGCAACAGTCGTTAGATATTGGAAAAATGTCGATAGATATACGTGATCGTGGCGTTTTGAACAACGTGTTATCCGATATCAATGCAGATGGACTATGTCCTCTCGTTTACCAGTTGGAAGAAGATTATGTGTTGGATTCACTTGTTCAGTTCCACGCATCGGCCTATGAAAAAAATATTACAAATGTCGCTGTTACGAGTGTACACGCAGTTTATGATCTTTTAGCAGAACAAGGGATCCCCGTTTTCAAGATGATTAGTGTTAAAAGTTCTTTTTTGAAAACAATCGACCGTGTGTGCCAAGAAGCTCTATTACAAAAGAGCGAGACGTCAAAAATCGCTGCCGGTATTTTAAACAAATCCACTCTCACCACTGAATTGAAAGATCAGGCTGAAAAGGTTGCGGCGTTATTGCACGCCCATTATATCCTTGCAGAAGAAGGCATCTTGTTTTACACAACCCAAGGAGCAATCCAGGCTGCTCTACACACTCCTGAATTTCAACAGCTCGCCGCACAAGTGAGTGGACAATTGGCTTTCGGCAGCGGCCGCACGCTTACTGCTGCGAAGGAAAACGCTGTGAGTGCTCTGCGATATATGCAAACCGAGCCGAACTCAGGTCCCTACTTATTGGATGAAAAAAAAGAACTTCATAGTCTTCTCCGTTCTTCAAACAATACAATTGAATTGAGAGTGATTGAACCTGCCCTCACCCAAATCGCTGATAAGACTGCTCTAAGTCCCGCGGTCCTATCGAAGCTTGCTACATTCGGACAAAGCCAGCAGTCCACATCATTCACTGCAAACGATTTAGCCAATCATCTGGGTGTTTCCCGGAGAACTGCAGAAAGAACGATAAAAAAATTACTTTCGAGCGATTATGCAAATACAGTAGGTGAAGAGATGACGTATCGCCAAGGAAGACCCCGTTCTGTTTATGAGCTCAATTTCCCGATATATTGACGAAAAGGCTGTCCAGTAGATCAGTTATTCGCTGATTTCCTGGACAGCCTTCCTTTTTAAGAATGGACTGGTACTTGTTGTTTTTCTACTAAATCATTCTCAAGCAATTTCTTATCTTCTTCATCCACACGCTGTTTTTCCTCTGCAGTCATCTTGACAATTGAGAATCCAGTCATCGCATAGAGAATCGAAAGGATCGGCACTACAAAGTTGATGATTGCATAAGGGCCATATTCTGTCACTCCAACACCTAATGTACCGAGTATGAAGACTCCACACGTATTCCATGGGATGAATACTGACGTAAGTGTCCCTCCATCTTCCAGGGCGCGAGACAAGTTTTTTGAACTGAGTCCCTTATCTTTATAGGCTTGGCTGAACATACGTGAAGGGACAACAATCGAAATATATTGTTCTGAGCAAGTTGCATTCGTCATGAAACAAGCACCAATCGTTGAAATGATGAGTGAGGATGTTGACTTCACAACTTTCATAAGCTGATCCATTATCGATTTCAACATACCGGAATACTCTAAGATCCCGCCAAACGTCATCGCAACAATTGTCATCGACACGGTGTACATCATCGAGTCCAAACCACCGCCGTCAAACAATTTGTCGACGAGTTCGTTTCCTGTTTGAATAGAAAACCCCTCTTGTAGTGCAACTAACGCTTCTGTAACTGATCCACCTTGAATGAAGATTTGGCTTAAGAATCCCATGACAATTCCGACAATTAATGCTGGAACAGCAGGAACTTTTAGCGCCACCATCACAATTACTGCCAGCGGCACGAGTAATAGCCACGGAGAAATTAAAAAGCTCTCTTTCATTACTCTTGAAGTTTGAGCGATTTTCTCCATATCGAGATTACCATCTGCAAAACGTCTGCCGAGTACAGTAAATACACCAAATGCAATGACAAGTGCAGGAATAGTTGTATAAAGCATGTGTTTGATATGATCGAAAAGGTCTGTTCCTGTCAGGCCGGAAGCTAAGTTCGTCGTGTCTGAAAGCGGTGACATTTTATCCCCGAAATAAGCACCTGAAATGACAGCACCAGCAACCATCCCCGCTGGAATTCCCATACTCAGTCCGATTCCCATACCCGCAACACCGATTGTTGCCATCGTTGACCACGAACTTCCGATTGCAAGGGATACGATTGAACATATAATCATGATTGCGACTAAAAACCAAGCAGGTGTTATTAACTTCAGTCCGTAAAAAATCATCGTCGCGACAATTCCTCCACCCATCCAAGCACCGATTGTGAGTCCGACAAGCATGATGATGACAACTGCAGGGAGGGCAAGTCGGATTCCCTTATACATCATTTCCTCTATTTCTTTCCAATTGAATCCATATTTCCAAGCGACAAGTGATGCAATCGATGTCCCTACGATTAGCGGCATGTGAGGGCCTTGTTCGAGCCATACCACCGTAACAAGCATGACACCTATCATAATGACCAACGGTAAGATTGCCATCCAAAAATTAATCTCCCGTTTCTCTCTAGTTTTTCTCTGTTCCATTTGGAACCACCCCCAGTGAAATGTCAGACTAGCACTAACTGTCGCTTAATAGTCGTTAATCGAATAATAAACGCGCATTTCTGCATTGTCAATAGTTTTTCTGTAAACGGTTACAATGGTATACTTGTAAAATCAGAATAAGTCTGCACTTATTCTGCTCACCCCTTCCCAGATATTGATAAAAGTCTGGGTACAACTCTATAGAACAAAGGTGGTTACTTCCTATGAAAAAGGAGCATAAAAAGGAAACATTCTGGCACTTTGTCCTGCGTTATTTATTTATCGCGTTTGGTGCTGGCCTAGCAGCAGTTGCACTGGAATTATTTTTAATACCTAACTCTGTCATCGACGGTGGGATTATCGGGATTTCGCTGATCGTCAATTATTTAAGCGACATCCCCTTCGGTATTCTCATTCTGCTTTTCAACATCCCTTTTGTATTTTTCGGATACAAGCATATCGGCAAGAACTTCTTCCTCTCTTCCACTTTCGCCATCGTATTTTTGGCGGTCATTGAATTTCCCCTGAAAGCAGTCGGTCCCTTTGTGACAGATCCGCTTCTTGCGACAGCTTTTGGAGGAATACTTCTTGGTGCGGGTGTAGGTATCGTCATTCGTAACGGAGGCGCTTTGGATGGAACGGAGATACTAGGGATATTGCTGACTAAAAAAGTGCCCTATTCCGTAGGGGAATTTGTAATGTTTCTTAATATCTTCATCTTTGGTTGGGCAGGATTTGTGCTCGGTCCTGAAAAAGCGATGTATTCGATTTTGACCTATTACATAGCGGCGAAAGCGATCGACGCAGTGATTCAAGGGTTCGATGAGACGAAAGCAGCAATCATCGTTTCGGATGAATACGAAGAAATGGCAGCAGCGATTGGCAAGCGTCTAGGTCGTTCCGTAACGAAGTTGCATGGTAAAGGCGGATTTAGTGACAATGAAAAGGATGTCATCTATGTTGTGGTGACACGTCTTGAGTTGACCAAGTTAAAAGAAATTGTTCACGATATCGATCCGTCTGCATTTACAACTATTATGGATACGCAAGAGACGCACGGTTCCCGGTTCAAGTCTGCAATTCATTGATGGAAGAAAGGGCTGCCGCAAGAAGTCATTCGAATGACTCTTGTGACAGCCCTTTTAATTTTGTTCCTATTCCTTTCCATAGATAACTCATTCTTTGCAAATTGAACTAAATAATCCGTTTTAAGTACCAGGCTCCTATAACAAGTGCCGCGATTGTTATTGAAGGATTAAATTTATAGGAGTGCCAGTAGTGGAAGTCTTATCTGTTTTAACTTTGGCATCTTCCCTTTTTATCTGGATAGAATTTCTACTCCTAGTATAGACAGCCTTTCCATTATGCATGCTGATACCAAATAGCAATCAGAATGGAGAATTACTATGCAGGAAATAAAAAGAATTGAGAATCCGTTTTCAGTTGGTATGAATCGATTACTTTGGATGCTTCTAGGAATGTCCATTTTCGATGCGCTGGCTACAGATTTCGGATTACGTTCCGGGTTCATTGAGGAAGCGAATCCAATAATCGCTACAGTATATGAACAGACTGTTTACGGATTCTATTTTTTGAAGCTTGGATTCCCTTTTAGCCTGTTTACTCTTCAATCGGTTCTTGCCCATTCCAATTTAGTGAAAACACTTCTTCAATTTACTGTCGGTCTTTATGGAATCATTTCCGGGATTCATGTTTTCTGGATACTGCTATACTTACAATAATTGAACACCTTGCATTTCATCTGAAATCGTGTTGGTGCTATACTGTCAGTAAAACGATTTTGTGAAATGGCGGGTACATAGATGAAACAGACAATCGGAATTCTCGCGCATGTGGATGCTGGGAAAACAACTTTTTCAGAACAACTTCTTTTCTTGACGAAACAGATCCGGGAGCGCGGCCGGGTGGATCATCAAGATGCTTTTTTGGATAATCATTCAATTGAACGTGCCCGAGGAATCACTGTGTTTGCGGAACAGGCGGAAATTGAATATGAAGGCTGTGCATTCACTCTGATCGATACCCCAGGTCATGCCGATTTCTCCCCGGAGATGGAACGTGCGGTTCAAGTCATGGACGCAGCAATTGTATTAGTTAGCGCTGTTGACGGTGTTCAAAGCCATACGGAGCGCGTCTGGCAATTGTTGAAAGAGGCGAAGGTTCCCACATTTTTATTCCTGAATAAGATTGACCGGGAAACAGCTGATGCAGCTGCCATTATGAGAGAAATTCAAGAGTCGTTGTCGGTGGATTGTTTCGACCTGGAACAAATCGGTAATGACGGATCGATGTCTGAGGAGTTAGTGGAGTGGCTTGCGGAGCGTGATGACTCTTTACTCGATCACTATTTGAACAGTGGGTATGATGCGGATTACTGGATGCAGATGTTAAAACTGCTTGTGCAGGAAGGGAAAGTCTTCCCTTGTGGAAAAGGATCTGCACTGAAGGATATGGGTGTCGAGTCTTTCTTTTCTTCATTCGTCCATCTTCTCAATCGTCCAAAAACGGATGAGTTCCGTAAGCCATTTGCAGCATCCGTCTATAAGATTCGTCACGATGAAAATCGGCAGCGCATTACGTACTTGAAAGTTCTAAATGGGACTCTGCATGTGCGCGATGAGTTAACCGTTAAAGGACTTTCTGAAAAAGTCACACAAATCAGGGTCTATACTGGCACCAAATTCACTGCAATCGCTGAAGCGACAGCAGGAGACTTAGTCGCTGTGACGGGCCTGACAATTGCTTCGGCTAGTGACGTGTTCGGTCTTGCAGAAAAAACACAACCATTCAGTTCGATACCTGCTCTTAAGGCAGCTGTCCAGTATGATGCTTCCTATTCCAGTAAAGACGTCTGGAACGTATTCAGCATGCTCGACGCAGAAGATCCGACTTTACATGCGGTTTGGAACGAACATAGCCAGGAAATCGAAATCCGTGTGATGGGTGTGATCCAGCTTGAAGTCCTTCAACAGATTTTACAAGAGCGGTTCGATATAAATGTTACATTCGGAACACCTACTATTCTTTATAAAGAAACCATCACTTCGACAGTAACAGGATACGGACATTTTGAACCACTGAAACATTATGCGGAAGTGCACGTTGAAATGGAACCAGCTGAGCGCGGCTCAGGCATTCAATTTACATCCCGTTGCCATACGGACGCCCTCTCCCCCGGTCACCAGCGCGTTATTGAAAAGCATTTGTTTGAGCGCGATCATCATGGAATCTTGACGGGTTCGCCACTCACTGATATTTCAGTGACATTATTGACGGGCCGTTCCCATAATGAGCATACCTCTGGCGGCGATTTCAGAGAAGCCCTATTCCGAGCGCTTCGGCAAGGATTGGAACAAGCTGAGAATCTGCTTCTTGAACCGTACTATAAATTTAAAATGAAAATCGACAGTGATCTCATAGGACGTGCATTGACAGACATCCAAACGGCCTATGGAAATTTTGTTGCCCCAGAAACTGTCGGGAGTCAAACGATTGTCACTGGACGTGTTCCTGTTGCAACATTCATGAACTACAGTACAGAATTCGCTTCCTACACAGGCGGTAAAGGTGTTCTTGTTTTGACTCTGGACGGATATGATGCTTGTCACAATCCCGAAGAAGTCACAAAGCGCATCGGGTACGACAAATCAGCTGATCCTGAATACTCGTCTTCATCGGTATTTTGTGCAAAAGGCAAAGGGTATGCGGTTCCTTGGCAAGAAGCGAAAGAGGCCATGCATTGTGAGGTTGAGTAGAAAGGAAGTGATTTCTTGAAACGAGTCATTATCACTGGATATAAACCCCACGAGCTCGGTATTTTCGATGCAAATCATCCTGGCATTAACATTATAAAGAAAGCCTTATCAGACAGGCTTCAAGGACTCGTTGAGAACGGATTGGAATGGGCTATTATTAGCGGTCAGCCTGGGTGTGAAACGTGGGCGGGACAAGTCGTGGATGAGTTGAGAAATATATATCCGAGTCTTCAGCTGGCACTCATCACCCCATTTTTAGAGCAGGATAAAAATTGGAACGATACGAAAAAGCAAGATTATGAAGAACTTCAGCTTATGGCGGATTACCAAGTGAGTTTAACGAAACGCCCGTACGAAGCACCCTGGCAATTCATCGAGCGGGATAAGTTCTTGTTGAGGAATTCGGACGGATTGCTTGTCGTTTACGATGAAGAGAACGATGGATCACCGAAGTTCATGAAGCGGATGGCAGAAAAGTTTGCGGAGAAGCAACCGTATGAAATCTTAACCATTTCTGCTGATGATCTGCAGCTTATTGCAGAAGATATCCAGCGTGCGGAGCAAGAAACTTTCATGGATTTCTGATTTGACGAAGTATATTGTCCGCGGGGACAACAAGATCGTAGATAGGCATATAAGGACTGAGTTGTAAGGTTTCTTGGTTAGAAATCATTGGGACACCACCTGACTGTAATGCATTTATGATATAACAAACGTAAAGAGCTCATCACCTGTTTCACGGATGATGAGCTCTTTATTTTTCAATTAGAAGGTTTTGACTGTCTAAAGATGAATGACGAACCCCCTATGATTGGAGCAGAAGGCGGCGACTCCGGAGGGATTAGCGAAAGCCGTAACGAGGAACGGCTTTTGCGAGTAAAAGCGAAGCGTTAGGAGCACGTGTTTTCGAAGACCCTGAACTGAGCAACACGAGGGTGATGAGTGCTGCCTTAATTTCAGCAAAGTTCGCTAAAATACGGCAAATCGAACTCTTCGTCGTTCGATTGGCTGAAATCGAGCCTCTCGGAAAGCGTCCGCCTGGAGCGCAAATCAACAGTCTCCCACGCGTAACCAACTATGAATGGACTTTTTCAGTGGCCCCCACGTGCACTCTGTCTTTTTTGTATTAAAGAATTGAAGTAGTCATGAGGATCATGGACATGAAGAAAATGGTCATGTAATTGACGGAGTATAAGAACATCCATTGGGCCCATTTGTAATCATCTTTCATGAATAATCCCGCTAACGCAAGGATGAAGAAACCGATGTTCATGATTGTTGTCAGTACGATGAAACCTGTACCGAATGCTGCCAGGAAAAATGGCAGTGGCAAAAGACATGCGCTATAGACGATCGACTGGCGCTTAGTCATAGGTATTCCCTTGACAACCGGAAGCATCGCAACGCCTGCTGCACGGTATTCATCCACTTTTTTAATGGCAATTGCAAAAGTGTGAGGCATCTGCCAGATGAACAATACCAAGGCCAATACAATCGGAACCATATGATAAGAGGGTCCTACTGCTGCCCACCCAATTAGTGGGGTTACAGCGCCTGACACACTGCCGATAACCGTATTGAGTGTGTACTTCCGCTTTGACCACATCGTATACAGGACGACGTACGTAAACCACCCTACAAATCCGTAAATTGCTGCACTTGGGGAAGCCGCGTATAGCAGGATGACCCCTAATACGGATAACCCGATCCCAATTTTAAGGATTGTTTCCATAGAAATATTACCGGTTACAGTAGGTCTTTTCTGAGTTCGTGCCATCACTCGGTCCAAGTCCACCTCATACCAGTTATTTAACGTAAGAGCCCCAGCCATAAGCATCGTACTGCCCGCCATCGTTAAGAAAAAAAGAGTAATATATTCCGAAAATGTGCCTCCATAGAAATAGATAGCAAGCCAGAATCCTGCGAAAACAGGAAGGATATTTGCAATTAGCACAGGACCTTTAAATAAATATTTCAGATCATTAGCAAGCGTTGACGCATGCTGTTCGTTTTCAAGAGTTCGCTCCATAGTTTTTTGCATAAGTTCGCATCCTTTGAAGAATGATAAAAGGTAGTAGACGTGTTTCCTTCATACTACTATATCATCATTCGGACAGAAACAGAAAGACATGAAATGAAGAAAATGTGACATTTCTCTGGAATTCCATATTTTTAAAAGGGACGGACTCATATTCCACAATTGTTTGGTTAACGATAACTATACATTACAGTAACAGTTGCGCGTATTTCTAATGTACCCGGCTCAATTCGCGGAGCAGCGGCCATTTTCCCCATTTGAACAGCGAATGGGACAGCTTCACTTTGTAAAACTTCTTGAATAGTAACAGGAACATGATTCAAAACAACTTCAGCCGCTGTCGCAAGCGCTTGTGCATGAGCTTTCGCATTTTCAACTGCTTTACTTAACGCCTGCTCATAAAGATCTGTTATCTGTTCGATTCCGAACTGTAGGGAAAACACCTCTGTTGCACCTGACTGTACAGCAGCGTCAATGATCGACCCTATACTCGACACGGCCCTCGAAGTCACACGAAGCTGATGATGTACTTCGTAATCTCGAAAACGCTGCTGTCCATCGATGTAATCATATTGTGGAGAAACTGTATACGATGAAGTCTGGATGTCGTTTTCCTGTACATCTAACATGGCCAGTCGAGAAATTACAGACTGGGAGCGTGTCGTATTTTCAGCTTGGGCATCTGCTAATTGTTCAGCATGAGTTATGATTCCAAGCTGAATGGTGACCAGATCAGGTTTTCCCGTGACGCTTCCAGTTCCTGTGACAACCAGCGTCTGACTTCGTTGTACACTCATTTGCTTATCACCCTTTCCGTGGTTTCGAAGACCTTTCCCTTTACTTTCCTATACTATTCAACTGGGGTCAAATCCGTTTTGCTGGATCGATAGAGGGAATAAGAAAAACAATTGAAAGGAGTCGATAAAATTGAAAAACACTGAAATAGCTGCACCCACTAATCGAGGTAAATTAACTCGGAATATTTTAGTACCTATAATTGGTGGTTCACTCACCGGTTGGCTAGCGAATCGAAATACCCAAAAGCAATATGCCAACCTGGAAAAACCTTCGTTCAGCCCGCCTCCTTCTGTATTTCCAATCGCTTGGACGGCTTTATATGGATTGATGGGTTATGCGAAATACCGGGCAGAACAACATTCCAAGCCGAGCGTAGCACGAAAAGTACTGACCCCCTATGAACTGCAATTAGGACTGAATTACATCTGGTCCTTTCTCTTTTTCAAATGGAATTTACGTGGGACAGCACTTATCGAAATGACTATTTTGTTTGCGATGATTTCGTTAACCGCCTATGAGTTCAACAAAGTCGACAAATTGGCTGGAAAATTACTCGTTCCTTACTTAGGCTGGGTTTCGTTTGCATGGATGTTGAATTACTCCATTTGGAAACTGAACAGAAACTGATCCAAAAGGTTTTTTTCACATCAGGATACGTTCCCTTCAATTATGGGTATAGAACGCTTAAGAACTACTGCACTCATTATTGAATACAAGGGGTTATGCACATGAAATGGCGAGGACGAAGGGAAAGTTCAAATGTAGAAGATCGGCGAGGCAGAGGTGGAACTGTAATTGTCGGAGGTGGAATCGGGACCGTCGTCCTGGCACTCGTTGTGCTATTTCTAGGCGGCGATCCCTCAGAATTACTCGGTTCAATATCTGGTGAGGACACTACTCAGAACCAACCTTATGAAGAAACCGCAGAAGAACGGGAGCTATCAGACTTTGTCTCGGTTGTTCTAGCCGATACGGAGGATGTATGGGCTGACGTATTTGCTGAGGTCGGAAAGGCATACGAAGATCCGACACTCGTCATGTATACAGGCAGTGTTCAGTCCGCATGCGGAACAGCAAGTTCAGCTGTCGGGCCATTCTATTGCCCAGGTGATGAGAAGCTTTACATCGATTTAAGTTTCTACGATGAACTCAAAACGAATTTCCAAGCTCCTGGCGATTTTGCGATGGCGTACGTCATTGCCCATGAAGTCGGACACCACGTGCAAAAACTGCTCGGAACAAGCGACAAAATGAATACACTTCGAAACCGTTTAAGCAAAGAGGAATACAACAAGTATTCGGTGAGACTCGAACTGCAAGCCGATTATTATGCCGGTGTGTGGGCAGGACGCGCAAAACAAAAGGATCTGCTCGAAAAAGGTGATTTGCAAGAAGCCTTGAATGCAGCAAGTGCCGTCGGTGACGATACGATCCAAAAACGTTCCCAAGGATATGTTGTCCCTGAAAGCTTTACACACGGAACATCGAAACAGCGACAAGATTGGTTCTACAAAGGGTTTGAAACTGGAACAATTGAAGGCGGGAATACATTTGTAGGAATGAATTTCTAATTTCGGAACTAAAAAACGTTCGAACTTGTCCTTACATTGACAAATTCGAACGTTTTTTTATCTACTTGGTCGCACTATATGTGCGTATGGATTAGGCGTTCCCTCGAGCAAATCCTGAATGATTGCAGCCCCTGCCATCGAATAACATGTCCCATTGCCTTCAAACCCAAGCAAGTAGTAGACATTGTCTTGATGAGGCGCCCTCCCCATGAATGGCAACCCATCTTTGGAGATACCAAATAACGAATTCCAAGCATCTTCAATCTCAACGTCGATGTGTGGAAACATTTCTTTAATTTCATCTAAGATTTCCTGACCTTTTCGTTGGATGAATGCCGGATCATCATACAGGTCACTCGATTCTTCGTCCAATCCCCCAGCAATCATTCTGCCGCCAGGTGCCGTCCGGAAATAGAGGTACGGCTTTTTCGTCTCCCAAACCATGACCTGATCTTTCCAAAGCTCCCCCTCTATCGGTGTTGTCGCAATTGCAAATGTCTGATTCATTTGCGCTTTCCCATTCAGCTCGCTATAAAGCTTGCTGTAGCCGGTTGCGATAATGATCGAGTCGAATGAAATATGAGCCCCGGATTCACTCTTGATGGCATTTTCAGTCAGGGAGTCCATGTCAACTGCTGTATGTTCAAAATAGGTAACGCCCATTTTTATATTTTCAGCAGTCAACGCCTGTATGAATTGGTAAGGGTTCACTTCAGCATCATGCCATGTACGCAATGCTCCAGGTTTATCGATTCCATATTCCTCAACCAACTTCTGGTGAGCTAAAAACTCTGCTGGGAAATCGTATTTTTTTAAGTAGCTGTACTCCCTTTTCAATTTATCTACATCATTTGGCGTGGAAGCATAGTAGATACTGTCGCGCAAACGATATCCTGTGGTTTCAGGTAATGTTGAAGCGATCTTAGTTAACTCATCCATGGATTCCAGACACATTCTGTAGAATAGGACAGCGTCGTCTTCTCCGATTTTGTCAACAAATTCAGAGAGCATCGTGTCGCTCGCATACTGAAGCAGTCCAGTATTGGCAGAACTACTCCCTTTTCCGACTTCAGCACGGTCGATGACTGTGACGTTCTTCCCTGCAGATGCCAATTTGAAAGCAGCTAATGTCCCTGACATTCCACCTCCTACAATTAAGATGTCTGTATGGATATCCTCTTCAAGTGATGGAAAACTTGATGTTGGTTTTGCTGTTTTATCCCAATATGTTTGTCCTGTCGTCAGCTTCATAAGTATCTTCCTCTCGTTTACGTTCAACTCTAACGGCTATTCCCGCTAATGGAGTGAACACAAACCTGGAAAGTGAAAATTATTACCGGTATTTGCTACGTCGCAAAGATAATTGCTCCACGACAATCGCTACAATCGTACCTGTAATTAATCCATTGGATAATACCGAAGCAAGAACAGCTGGCAATTGGGCAAAGCTTACTGAAGGGACAAACATGATTCCTACTCCAGTCATCAGACCAATCGCGACCGCTTTCCTCGCACGCTCTTTTTCAAGATCCTCATCCAGTTCTGCAAATGCCATGGACACCATCTTCGTGAAAATGACAAACGTCACAGCATAGGCAACTGGTGCTGGCAACGCAGAAAATATTGCCATGATAGCAGGGAAAAACGTCACCACAACTATGAATGCACTGCCCACGATGAATGGAACGATAGATGCCATTCCAGTTGTCCCAACAAATCCCGCAGCCCCGGAAATCGGTACTGGACCTATTGCAGAAAACACACCAGCCAAAAGGTGGTTGATGCCCGAAACAAATGATCCTTGACGGACGCGGTCTTCAACTTGCAACGAAAACTTCTGTTTGAGCAAATTCTCCATAACACGCATGGAAGCTAACATATTGGCGATTAACAGCAAGGTGATAAAAACTGTTGTCATTGCAACACCGCTATCCCAAACAGGCGGCCCATAGACAAAAATTTTCGGCAGTTCAATAATCTGGGCGGAGACGATTGCGACACTTGGCGCACGTCCAATAACCGCAAAAATCGCCCATCCGATCACTATGGAGAACAACACTGCATATTTGGATACCCATTCCCGCTTGTTGGCCATTGCAACAAATGTAATAAGCAGAACGAGTAAGCTGCCCGTTACAATGCGAAGATCGATCACATCTTCACCAGTTTCCACGCCTGCCATTCCTTTTACAAAGGTTCCGCTCAGCTGTAAAATCAGCAACATTAAATAAGTGAACGTGATAGCGGGTGTAAATAGTTTTTTCATTTTTGTGATGACGCCTGCTGCCGAAAGGATGATGAACAACACGCCACTGTACAGCATGCCGCTTTGGAGTGCCTGTAAGGCTTCTCCGGGAGCGCTGTAAAACACACCCACCATCCCTGCGTATACGACGAAGATCCCCCACCACAAACCGGCTGGTCCCTCATTGATCGGCATCTTGTGTCCTAGAAATGCTTGTAATAGGCAGGCAACTCCTAAAACGAACATGGTCCGTTGTAAAAACAAGGCCGTATCCACTGAATCCATTCCGAATACGTGGGCGATTGCAATCGGTGCAGCGATGGAAGAAGCCATTAAGAACACTGCCCATTGAATGCCTCCCACAAGTTGTTTCATGTGCAATCCCTCCATTGGATCCGCTCGATTTTTTGTTTCTCAGTATACCATGCAATTTACCATTAGTTGAGGAACACTGTCGATTTTAAAAGGATGTTACCGCTTGATTTGGAACGGTTGTGGGTACAAGATAGATATAGAACGATCGAGAGAGGATGGTCACTCATGAGTTCCCAATTTGACGAAATGCGTCAGCGACTACAGCATATTGGAAATTTATCCAATTACGTAGAAGAGCTATTTACAAAACTACCCGGTAATTTAATTTCTGAGAAACAGCGAAAGAAAATGATGGAGATCATGATGGATGATGATGAGTTACAAAACTTATTGGAAGGCTTGAAAAACCCACGTCCACCGCGATTTGTATTGGTCGGCAGGACAGGCGTCGGTAAAAGCAGTCTTATTAACGCACTGAGCGGTCGCTATCTAGCTGAAGTGAGTGAAGTGGAGATTGGCACGAAGGAAGCAAAATGCTATGCATACGAGGCGGATGGGCATATTTACTTCGAGGTGATTGACACTCGGGGTATAGGCGAATCGGAAACGTTCGACTCAAAAGCGGAGGATACTTTAAAAGATGTGATTCAGTCGTTCCAGCCGGATGCTGTTCTATTTTTACAAAAAGCCACGGAACGTGCTCATATCGATAAAGATCTTGCCATTACCAAAAAGATTATGAAAAAAGCTGCTGAAGGACTTCCGCTGATTGCTGTGATAACACAAGTGGATGATTTGAACCCTTCTCGTATAAAAGAGACGGACAACTATCCTGCTTCAAAAGTGCAACTGATAACAGAGAAAACGGAACAGCTGAAAAGGATTTTCGAACAGAATGATCTGGAAGTTTCGGCTTTTCTGCCAGTATCATCTTACATCGAATGGTCAGATGAAGAGGACGCTAACCGCTCCATTGAATTTGATGGACGTTACGGGATCGAGGAACTGATCGATTTTTTAGAAGACAGCCTGGACATCCGGGCAGCGATCCATCTCGGGTTATCGATTCGACTGAACACTATTTCTGAACGGATTGCTTCGCGTTTCATCAAAGTCTTTGCGGCGTTGGCTGGAACAGTCGCACTGAGTCCGTTAATCGCGACGGACATCGCGGTTCTGCTTGCACTGCAATCGATTTTGCTTATGATTATCGCCTATCTCTCTGGCCGTGAACTTGATTTTAAAACCGCGCGTGAAGTATTGGTGTCGCTAGGCGGAATCGGCGCAACCGGTTTTACGCTGCGCATGATTGCCCAACAAGGGAGCAAATTTGCGAATCTCGTCGTTCCAGGAGCTGGTTCTGCTATTAGCGCAAGTATTGCTAGTGGCGGAACATATGCAATCGGAAAAGCTGCAGTTGCCTACTTTTTGCGTGGAGCTGATGAAAAAGAGTTAAAGGCCATAGTGAAAGATGCACGTCAGGAATACGAAAAAGACATGTAAAAAAGGATGAGCAGAGTGCTCATCCTTTTTATATTAAAACGTTATGGTTTGTGGCTCTTCACCTTTTTTGTTCATCACACGCATGGAATCCGGTACCACTTTTAAAATGACTAAATCGGGATCTTCCGGACCGTCGAACCAAGGTTTCATATGATCATTCCAGACCTTTTCCTTGAGTCGCTTTTCATCTGAAATCGTGACCGTCCCTGCTATTTCCAAGAAAGCATCCCCATATCCTTCGTCATTGTATCCAAGCAGAATATGTGTATTGGGATTTTTCTCAAGTTCGTCAACTTTTTCTGTTTTTTTAGATGTGGCTGTGTATAAAGTAAAGTTTTCGTGATAAAACGTCATATATCTGCTGAAAGGTTTGTTCGCCTCTACAGTTGACATCGTTCCGATATGACTCGTATTCAAAATATGTTGTGCAGTTTCTTTTGCATTCATAATACCCTCTCCTTTTTGTCCAGTTAACGTTAGTCTTCCTTCAATCGACCAAAATTAAACATGAAGCGGGAGCAGTTGTTATCGTTTAGAGGTGGTTGCAGGTGACACAAGTGTAATGACATACCCGATCCCAGCACCAATAATTGCGGGTAAAAGCCAGCCGATCTGCTGCTCGTACAGCGGCAAATGCTGAAGAATATCGGCGACTGGTTCGACTGTGATTCCTCCACCGGCAAGACCATCAAAAATACTTACTAGTGCTGTTCCGAGTAACGCAAGAACATAGACAACCGGTCGTCTGCCAAATGCGTTATCTACGAAGGACAATAGCATGAGAACAATAGCAAGAGGATAGATCATCAAAAGCACCGGAATGGAAAGTGAAATCAGCTGAGTAAGCCCCACATTTGCTACTACAGTGCTGAATATTGCAAAAACCATAACAAATTTCTTGTATGAAAGGGCAGGTACCACTCGAGAAAAAAATTGAGCACAAGCAGAAACGAGACCGACTGAAGTAGTCAAACAAGCAAAAAGGATGGTGACCGCTAAAATAATCGGACCAAATGAGCCATACAACAGTTCAGAAGCAAGTGATAAAACAATGCCGCCATTTTCTTGAAGCCCTATCGGCTCAAGACTCGTTGCACCTATGAAACCTAACGATATGTAAACGAAGCTTAAACCGATAGCCGCGACACTGCCAGCAATAATCATCGATTTCATTAGGCCTTTCGAGGTTTTTACGCCCTCTGCATGAATCGCAGTCGTAATGACGCTACCGAAAATAAGTGCTGCGATGACGTCCATCGTCAAGTATCCTTCGACAAAACTTTTAAAGAAAGGATGGGCACCAAACGCTTCATCGGGTTTGTTAATCGTACCAATCGGATCAACAAAGCTCTTGATGGCTAGAAGTGCAATCACTAAGAAGAGAATGGGTGTTAAAAACTTCCCAATCCGGTCAACAAGTTTTGCTGGATTGAGTGCCAGCCCAATAGTAATCGCAAAAAACAGAATACTGAATACAATTAGTGGCCATTGCGCAGTAGCTGCTCCATCAGACAAAAATGGTAAGATTCCGATTTCGTACGAAACTGTGGCTGTCCGAGGTATTCCAAAAAACGGACCAATTGCTAAATATACAATCATAGTGAAAATCAATCCGAAAACTGGATGAACACGATCTGCGATAGAGCGTAAATCGCCTCCAGCATGCGCGATTGCCAAAACTGCTAAAAGCGGTAAGCCAACCCCCGTAATCAGGAAACCGAACATGGCGATGGCCAGGTCGCTTCCTGCTAATTGACCTAGTTTTGGCGGAAAGATAATATTTCCAGCGCCTAAGAACAACGCAAATAGCATGAGACCGATAATGAAATTCTTTTTAAACGTCAATACTGTCACAACTCCTCAACAAACTATAAATAAATGGATTAGACAATCTTTTCTCACTTTAGAGCGTAACAAACATTCATCGAATTATAAAGGATTTTGTCGAAATCGTTTTGGGTAGAGTTAATATGGATCCAATTTAGTTGCCATCTAGAACTCGGCTCGTTAAAATGCTTTATTGGTAAAACAATTACGGAGGTCATTTAAAATGAAAAAAATACTACTCGTAAGTGCGTTGACTTGCTTGCTAGCGGGGTGTACGAGTAATGATCCTGCACAAAAGTCGGATACCCAAGACCAGAGCATGTCTTCCTTGGAAGAAAACTCAATCAATATTCCGCCTGACGACCACATTGAAGCGGAAAAACAAGCTTCTGAAAACGGAGCTGACAATAGCGGACTTTCGACATTCGAGGAGTACAGTAAGGTGGCAGAAGTGGCACCTATCGAAGGCCTCAAAGGAATCGTAGAGACGGATAACTCAGGAACAAGGGTCCTCCTCTTTGAAGATGAAAGCGGTCAAAAAACAATAAAAAGCATTTATGTGAAAAAAGAAAATCGTTTAAAAGTAATCTCTTCAGATGAAAATGATTTACTATATAACGACATCCTGAAATAACACATCGAAAAGCCCATTCGCACCATTGCGAATGGGCTTTTCATATCTTATTTCAAATAACGGCGGGCTCCTGAGAATTCGGTGTGATATGGCTCCGCATCCATTGAAAGGATTTCAACTGTTTTCTTAGGATTTGGTGAATGAATCATTTTTCCATTTCCGATATACATGCCAACATGATGTACAGATCCTTTTCCTTTGTTATAAGCAAAGAATAGTAAGTCACCTGGTTGAAGTTCACTCTTTTTCACAGCTGTGCCATGCGTAGCCTGGACACTCGCATCCCGAGGAATATCGATTCCATGCTGTCTATATACGGAGTACGTGAACCCGGAGCAATCCAAACCGAATCCAGAGGTACCGGCCCATAGATATGCCAACCCATTGAATTTTTTAGCTGTAGCTAATATATCCTGTGATGTCGGCGTCTTAACTTTATTTCCTTGTTCAAGCACGTTGACATCTTGTTTCTTTACATATTTCACTCCATCTGTTGCTGTCTGGACTTTTACCCAATCCCCTTGGACGTCCAGTACCGGTAAAATCGTGTTGAAACTGATTTCCATGAACGGCCGAGCTGTTGTCTCACCGTGATACAAGTTTGTGATGGGGGCTTTCACCATAGCAGTTGCACACTTCCCATAATCCGCATAAGACTCTTTAATGTGGGACGCAGGAACCCAACCTGGATAGCCTGATTTGTTTTTAGGTGAGTACTGGTCTTTGACAGCTATTTGTATCCAACTTCCCGATGTCTTCAGCACAACTACTTCTTGCCCATAGAGCGCTTGTGTTTCTGTTTTACCGACTAGCCATTGTTTCTGGGGTATGGTCATCGACTTCGTCCATTGACGAATATCAGATGGGGTCGAAACAGCTGGTCTGTCAATGACCCTGGCAGCATTAGGCGCTGTCCATAGTGTAGTAACCGCAACATTCACATGATAAGTCTTCTTCGCAGCAGGTTCGAAACACGTTAACGCTTCTCTAAACTCCGGCTTCAGAATCCGTGCGATGAAAATGCCGAAATGAGCACGAGTTAACGTCATCTCAGGTTTGAACGTATGATCTGGATAGCCGAAAGTGATGTTGTTTGCGAATAGAATACCAATCGATGGCGCTGCAAAACTTTTAGTATTCACATCTACAAATTGGAATTTCTTAGCGCCGCTCGGAGACTGCAACTCGAATGCCCGTACTAGAATCGCCGCCATTTCGGCACGCGTTAAAAGCGACTTAGGATTAAATTCCCGTTTCAGATTCCCGACCATAATTTTTTCATCGATTACTGTTGCAATGATGTCGTAGCCAGGGAATCCTTTCTTCACGTCAACTACAGATGGATCAGGACGATTTGTGGTGTCCAGTTTCAGTGCACGAACGAGCATTTCAGATGCGTCTAATCGTGTAATGGAATGGTTGACTCCATAAGCAACGGATGGACCTGATGTGACAATGCCTTGTTCAGCGAGAAATTCAAGTTCAGCTTTCGCTGCGTATTGGTCACCGACATCACTGAATACTTTTCCTGCTGATGCGGGACTGGTCACTGAAAATATAAGTGCGACGATAAGAAATGGGAAAATGATTTTCTTAATCATTAGAAGCCTCCTGATAGATTTTGTACCTATACCGTACATGAACCAGAGGCTTCTGTATAGATTTTTTTCAGAATACTATCCTTTCCTTTGTCATTCTAAAATTGCAAGCAGACGGTTCACTTCCCTCACTCCGATTTCCTGCCACTTGGATTTGTCGGGTATTCTTCCATCCTTATCAAGCGGCTCTTGGAATTGGTTGAACGTTGACGTCAATAGTGAATTTTCTTCCGACTCGAACCCGATGTTGACGACATGTTTGATTATAAAGGGAACTTTAAATTGAATGGATGCGTTATCTTGATCCAGCATACCGGCAATCACGTCAAATGGTGCACGGATGTAAATGGTCTCTCCCTCTTCCCGATTCAAAACCCTATCGAAAAAACCGGTATGGTAGTCCCAGTTCCCTCCGAGATGATAGCCGCATTCTTCAAGTCGATTTTGAATGATACCAAATTGTGTTTTTCTACCTTCTAGCCCTGTCTTTAATTGAATCATAAGAAGCACTCCCTTTTCCTCAAGTTCCGCTTAGTGTCACCTCTTAGCTTCTTTTCATACTCACGATGGAACTGTAAAAAGAATCTGTGCTATAATCATTTTGTGACCAGGTATTGATACTGACTGCTAACTAAAATAATTGTTATAGACCGATTTCAAGGGGGCCACTGAATCATGGAAGATTTACTGAAACTTAAGGGGAAAAATATTGTTGTCATGGGAGTCGCGAACGAGCGGAGCCTTGCTTGGGGGATCGCGAAAACACTTTTCGCTGTAGGTGCAAACGTTATTTTCACTTACCGGAAAGAGCGGTCTCTAGCAAAACTTGAAAAGGCACTTGAAAAGAATGAATTGACAGCTCGTTTAGTTGTTGAATGTGATGTGAATGAGGATGAAAGCATGCGATCTGCATTTGAAAAGATCGGTTCCGAAGTAGGCGTCATTCATGGCATCGTCCATTCCGTAGCCTTTGCTCATGCGGAAGATCTGCACAATGACTTTGTAGAAACATCACGTGATGGATATGCGTTTGCGCAAGATACAAGTGCATATTCCCTAGTTGCAACTGCTCGTGAAGCGCGCCGCTATATGACTGAAGGCGGATCGATCATTACGATGAGTTATTTGGGTGCTGAGCGTGTGTTGGATGGCTATAACGTAATGGGTGTGGCAAAGGCCGCGCTTGAATCATCCATGCGTTACTTGGCTTATGATCTCGGGAAAGAGAATATCCGTGTGAATGCAGTGTCGGCTGGAGCGGTTCGTACGCTGTCCGCCAAAGGTGTACCTTCGTTCAATACGATTCTCCATGAGATTGAAGAGAAGGCACCGCTGCGCAGAAACATTACGTTGGAAGAAGTGGCGAAGATGAGCATGGTCATGCTAAGTGACTTGTCGAGTGGCGTGACTGGCGAAGTGGTTTATGTAGATGCTGGTTATAACATTATGGGGTAATTGGTTACTTTGTTGATTTAAAAAGGCTGTTCAGAGGTCAGTATTCACTGATTTCCGGACAGCCCTTTTTGTGTGATGAAATCTTAAGTACACGGTATTGATTTACTTTACAGATAGACGCGGGCGTACAGGATGTAGGTCATGCACCCGTTGCCGCCCGACGCCGCTAACTTAGGTTGTTTCCATATCATCCCTCAAGAGTCGCCGTCCTCCCTTTCATTCAACGTAAACTGATGAAGCTTTCTTCTATAACTGCCATTTGAAAAGTTACAGGTAGAAGATCACTGGCCTACTTGCATGAACTTCTTTGTGCCTTTGTTCAGGATTTCGTCATAGTCGATATAGGCGAAGACGTCTTCGTCTATAGAATCGCTGAAGTTTTTGAGTTCAGCGATGGTGAGTTCTTCGATGCCCTTTTGCTGTTGTTCGCAATAGATAATCAGGCGGCCGACGATGCTGTGGGCGTCCCGGAATGGAGTCCCTTTACTGACCAGGTAGTCCGCGACTTCTGTTGCGTTCAGGAAACCGGCTTTGACGGCATTACGCATTTGGTCGGCATTGACTTGCATGGTATCGATCATGCTGGACATGATGTCTATACAATCGATGACGGTGTCAACTGCGTCGAAAAATTGTTCTTTGTCTTCTTGCATGTCTTTGTTGTACGCAAGCGGCAACCCTTTCAGTGTAGTCAACAATGCGAAGAGCGAACCATAGACGCGTCCCGTTTTTCCACGGATCAGTTCGGCAGCGTCCGGATTCTTCTTCTGCGGCATGATGCTACTGCCTGTGGAGAATGCATCGGACATCGTGACGAATTTGAATTCTTGACTGCTCCATAGAATAAGCTCTTCACTTAAGCGGCTTAAGTGCATCATAATGATGGAGAAATCGGACATCAGTTCCAATAGGTAGTCTCTATCGCTGACGCCGTCAATATAATTGTCAACCGGCTTTGCGAAATGTAGGAGGGCTGTAGTCACGTCACGATCGATTTCATGAGTCGTTCCTGCTAACGCACCGCAACCTAATGGGTTTTCATCCATGAGTTCCGCAGCATTTTCAATTCGTTTCTTGTCTCGTGAAAACATTTGGACATAGGCACCTAAATGATGACTGAATGTAATCACTTGCGCTCGTTGCAGATGTGTATACCCGGGCATAATGACATCATTCGCTTGTCCTTTCGCAGCCAAAGAATCCATCAAGCTTTGAAGCAAATCTGCTACTTCTTTCGCTTTAGCTTTAGCGTACAACCTCATATCCACGGCAACTTGGTCGTTCCGGCTTCGTGCAGTATGGAGTTTCTTCCCTGTTTCTCCGATTCGCTCCGTCAGTTGTACTTCGACAAACGAATGGACATCTTCGTAATCCCCTTCTACCAATAGCTTACCGGACGTAATATCCTGTTGAATCTCTTCCAACCCCTTGATGAGCAGTTCACCCTCTTCAGGTGTCAGTAAGTCACAATGCACTAACATGGTTACGTGAGCAAGACTCCCAGCAATATCCTGTTCAATCAACCGGTTGTCTACAGGTAATGACGTGTTGAATTGTTCCATGCGCTCGTGTTCTTTAGAAGAAAATCTTCCACCCCAAAGTTTCATGCAGCTCATCCTCCATCGATATGTATAATTATTATAATACATGAATTATAATTCATAATAAAACTTTTTGCAACGTTCTCCTTCCAGCTTCTCCACTTGTATTGTGTTTGTCAAAAAGGTATACTTATTGGTACGCAATTCACAAGAAGTGAGTGATTCCCATGTATACGATGCTTATTAATGACCAATCCTATAAATTCCCGACCCCACCCCCTGATGTAACTGCGTCAGGGGTTTTTGTTTCCTCTCTACAACTTTATCACTTGGAGGTCCTCAGTTCATGACAAACACGACACATTCACTATCCTCCCTCATTGCAATTTGGGTCAGTCTTGTCAGTAACATCTTTCTCACCATCCTGAAAATCGTTGTTGGCTATCTATTCCACAGTCCTGTTTTGTTAGCGGACGGATTCCATAACGCAGGAGACGTGGTCGCTTCTGCCGCAGCCTTAACCTCGATGCGCTTTTCTAAACGACCGCCAGATGAAGATCATCCATATGGTCACGGAAAAGCAGAAGTCATCAGCTCCGCTATCGTCGGCTTGATTTTAGGGGCAGCAGCCATTTACATTGCGATTGAAGCCATTATCGCATTTTTCGAAGTGCCTGCTAGAGCAAGTGTCCTTGCATTGATAACGGCCATCGTTTCGATGCTTTGGAAACAAGCGCTCTACTTCTACACCATGAAAATCGGCAAGCAAGAAAACAGTAAAGGGCTGATTGCCACTGCGTATGACCATCTTGCTGATGTGTATGCCTCACTGGCAGCTGTCATAGGAATCGGTCTCGGCTTAATTGGCTATCATTATGATATCCCTATCCTTTCCTACGGAGATCCGCTCGCTGGTCTGATTGTTGCTATTCTTGTCTTACGACTCGCAATTCACATCGGAAAAGAAGCGCTCGATATCCTTATGGAAAAGACAGTGAGTGATGCACGGCTGTTAACTTTCAAACAGGTCATAGAAGCATTACCTGAAGTGAAACGAATTGACCGTCTTCGAGCGCGGGAGCATGGTCATTATGTACTCGTGGATATCCGAATCAGTATTCCTGCGGAGCTCACCATCCAGCAAGGCCATGACATTACGAGCACTCTTAGAAATGCCATCAAAGATGCGAATCCGGATGTCGGTGAAGTCCTGATCCACGTGAATCCATGGTACCCAGAGATCGAGTGACTGTCGCGTGCCAATTAAGGTATACTGATAGTATTGAAGGAGTTGTGTTGAATGATAACAAAATGGATGACGAATTATATGGCAGGACACAATGCGCAAGAAGGAATTGCGCTGAACACGTTACAGAAGGAGTTTCTAGTGAACAAGGGGTTGCTTTCACCAGAAGTGAAAGTACTTGAAGCACCTGCTTTTTCCCCGTCTTATAGCCTTTCAAACAAAGAAACTGATGAGCCGCTGGAAACACCTGTGAATGCTGGAGAACTAGCTGTCTCTTATGTGAAGACACAACCGAATGATTACATGTTCGCAGAAGATACGTCATTTACGACGATTGGAATCGATGGCGTCGTCCTGGAGATGGATGATGTATTCGGCACCATCACTGCATTGTTTGGACTTCAGGTCCAGAAAAAGCATGGGGAATGGATGAAGAAGTATATCGATACGAAACTCGGAACCGCACCTGGTACACGCAGTTTGATGTTTTCTGCTGATGATGGATTGTGGGATGTAAATATCGCGCTTGACTATGTAGATGGCTTTAGCGAAACACATACTTTCAACGAAACACTGGAACTTGTATATGAATTTGTATTTAACATGCTCGTTGCATTAGAGGAAGAAGCGTGAACAAGACAGCAGTCAATCACCTATACACGTATAGTCGACACACCGATGAAATAGAGTTGTGCCGGCTTGAAATGCGCGCATTTTTCAATAAAGATACGCACGAGAATTTCATCTTCAGCGAAACCTGCATCGATCCAAGCCGAAGCCCTTTCATGAAAGAGCGGCTAGATGTACTAGTTACGTGCAATTCCATTCAGGAAATTACAGAATATGTTTCTACACTTACAGATAACGGACAACGTTTTCAAATTCGTTGCCTCAATACAATGACACTTGGTGAAACTGCTAAGATTGCTCATCCGGATCGGCGAAAAGTGGAACGTTCAATTGGACTGGCAATGCAAGGAGAAGCCGACCTGTTTCAACCCGATATTATGTACGGTGTTGTTCAGATTGGCCATCAATATCTTTTTGGCTATTTGACTGAGAGTATATCAGTATGGAGACAGCACATTAAAAAGCCTGAAATGTATTCAACCGCATTAAGCACACGTGTTGCACGCGCGGTTTCGAATATCGCCGTACCTCATACTGAAGGCGTAAAAGCGATTGACCCATGTTGCGGTATCGGTAACGTGCTAGTTGAAGCGTTATCGATGGGAATCGACATGGATGGACGCGATATTAACCCTCTCGCAGTTCTCGGTTCACGAAAGAATATTGAACACTTCGGTTACACGGGCAATGTAACACCCGGTCCTATCGAAGAAGCCCCAGGCCATTATGACGCGGCGATCATCGACATGCCATATAACTTGTACACACACGTTACTCGTGAGCAGCAAGCCTCGATATTAAAAGCGGCCCGCACGCTGACCGACAAACTCGTTATCGTTACAATCGAATCGATGGATGATTTACTGATCGATGCAGGTTTTGAAATCCAGGATCGCTGCATTGCAAAGAAAGCGCACTTTGAACGGGAAATTGTCGTGTGTCTGTAAAATTAGATGAGAACCAACAGGAAAACGAGCTGACCTAGTTTCTCAGGTCAGCTCGTTTTGCTTTTCCTTATAACATGGAACGTCACTTGAAGATGCTGGTCATTGAATCCAAAACTATGACTGGTAAATTGCTAATGAATCATTGAGCACGATATGCACTCCATTTTGAATAACCTGGCTAGTTATTATCCTCTAGATAAAACCGCTTTTTATCCGATCTAAGTACTAATCCTGCATATATAACAGAAGTTACAAGCATTACAATCGCTAATGATGCAATGACAACTCGTAAAGACAAAACATCTCCTAGAACACCTACGCCAATGATGAATATAACTTGCATAATGCTTTGAATGAGCTGATAGATACTAGTTACTCTTCCCATTATGGAAACCGGTACATTGTTTTGATAAAACGTCATAATCCCTGCATTTAGAAACACATTAAAGAATCCTAAAATCAAGAAACCGATCATGATTGATAAAAACGACCAGGAAAAGGCGTAAATCAAATAGCCTATCGTCATCATTATCAACCCCATGGAAATCATAGTTCTCAGAGAAATTTTAGTTGAAAAAATTGCAATCAAAATAGCGCTACACACGGATCCTATACCCGTAATACTGACTAGCAAGCTATAGTCGATTTCAGAAAGACCGATTACTCGTTGAGTGAAGACGACTTCTTGAGTATCCATTGCAAAAGAAAAGAGCATAACCATAGTGAACCCTAGATAAACAGAAGCTACATACCGATTCGCTATAACAAAATCCTTCACGACCGTGAAATCACTCACTACTTGCGGAATCGTCAACACAGGAATCCGACTTTTATCAATCACTTCTTTTTCCGGCAGCAATAGGAGCACCAGTGCAGCTACCACAAATAACACCGCATTGATCCATAAAGTAAGTTCATAAGATAATGAAAAGAGCATTGCACCTGCTATCGCTGGTCCAATAATGAAAGCGCCGGAACTTGCAAAAGAACGAAATGAATTGAACCGCTTCCTTTTCTCAATCGGCACAACTATGGTTAAATAGGTCGTAGATGCTGGATGGTAGAAAGAGTTCGCTATACTGAGCACCACCAAAATTCCATAAATAACGACCATATTGTGAGCTAACGGAATGAGACTTATGAACACAGCCCGAACTATATATGTGGTCATCATTATTTTTCTCTTACTTCTATAATCTATATAGCTTCCTGTCCAAAATTTAGTAGCGATGTTCGTAAGTGGACTAATCATCCAGAGTCCTGCAACTGCTGCCGCAGAACCTGTGAGATGATAGACAATAATATTAATGGCGATCAGATAAATAAAGTTACCCATATTGGAAATTGCGATGGACGACAGTAATATGCCTGGTTCTTTCCATCCCTTTAATGTACCCAATGTAAAACGACCCCTTCTTGCAGAAATCTCCTCCCTACAAGGATTCCCCTCGTTTTGCTAACACATTTTTTATAGTCTCCAAAGAAACGGGCCCCTTCTGCATAGGACGAGGACATGATCGATTATATTTAGAAACCTTTTTATTTATTTCCTCTAGCCGTTCTTCTAGGTACAAGGTGATATCCGCCTCATAACAATCAGCTAGAAATAGAACGTCCTCTCGAATTTCTTGTTGCAAATTCAGCCAATGCGGCTTATATCCAGCGTCCTTAGCAATCCGTTGAAAATGTTGCAGCGTATCTCCTGAAAAGTAGTCTTGACTCAGTGGTTTCCCTTTACCAGGTAAATTGTCCATCCCACCTTCTTCTGCATGTTTCTTAATGATGTCACCCATCAAGTCATTATAAGGTTCTTGAAAATCGCTTTCTTTCATAATTCCTCGCTCCCTCCATCTGACCAGCAATGATTTCTATCACTTGGTTGGGATGCCAACCTATACAAATAGTGAAGTCTAGTTTCCTATTCTTAGACCAAAACCTACACCTAGCTGCTCATACGCTGTCGCACTTTTTCACTTGCATTCAGTGCATATTTGAAACAGGTAGTTGCTTGCTTATAAGCATGGAGTTTTTCATAAAATGACGCCCATAATGGAGCGTAGTACAAGGTTAATGAATAATACTCTTGCTGCTGGAAATAAGGGAAAACGAGTTCTTCAATATCCTTCAACTTAGTAAGCTCGAAGTCTCCCTCGCTTGCACATTTCAACAAGAGCAGCTGATAGTGATGATGTGTGACGTTGAACCGATCTTTTGGGTATGCCCTCAATAACATCTTTAACATCTCTTCATCCCGTTCTTGATAGCTTGCCCGCATCCAATTAATCACTGTATGTAAATCTTCTTCAAAACGATTTGCTTGCTCATAATAAGACATAGCTTTTCTAAATGAGCCTTGGCACTCGTAGCAATAAGCGATGTTGTTATAAAGAGAACTCCATTGCCTCGGTGTTTGGATTGACTCAACATTTCTTAACAAGTCCTGCCCTGCCTCAAACTCCACTAGTGCCTCTTGGAATCGGTGGAGATCATTCAAAATAACTCCTTTCATCGAATATAACTTTAGTTGAAAGAGAGGCTTGTATTGGTGGGAAAATGCTAGGGACGCACTATTCATATAATCCAGCGCTTGTTGGAATGAATAATTGCGGTGGTGTGCAAAGGCTAAGTGGTAATAATAATTCGCTTGTTCAAAACGATTAGCAGTATTCATATAATTACTAACGTGTTGGTCTTTCTCTCTTAAGATAATCTGCTGAAACTCCAAGAAGGATAAATGAAGATTTGTCGAAGTAGCAATATATAGTTGAGTGATTCTGTCCTGATGCCATGTGACAAACGGCTCGATTTTTAAAAGCAGTTTCCGAGATTCATTCAAGCAATCGATAGAAAATAAATAACGGCTGTAAACTAATCCAGCCAGCAAATCGATTTCTTGTTGAAAAATCTCTTTCTGAAAAGATTTTAATTGACTTATTTCGTTTTCCATAAGGCTTTCATTCGATAATAGCTTTGCATATATCGTTTCAAAGAATGAGCGCTTCATCTCCAAATTATCTTTTTCTTGGGCTAGGTCAATCCCTAAGCGGGCTAATAGCATTTCGTAGACAGTTTGTTCAGCAATGACCACACCATTTTCAATCCTACTCAAATAAGAAGGCGTACAAACCCCCATTGAGACATCATCTTGCTTCAATCCTTGTTGCTGACGATGGAATTTAATCAGCCGTCCCCAGTTCTTACTATCGTAATCACTCATTTGTGCACCTCCTCCTTCAGTTTATCACAATATTTCGTTTCTTTATTACGTATTCTCCGAAGAACGTAAGGAGCCATTTATCTAATTCCCCTCCACTTACACAAATTAAAAACCATCAATTTGATGGTCACTTTAACTATCTGAACTTGTTAGTTTTCAGTGCCTGATTATAGGACAGTATCGTATTTGTGCAAGCATAAGAGTACTCCTTTTTGACGGGAAATTATTGCGGGTTGTTAAATAAGAACTATTAACAAAACGAGCTGACCTATTTTCCTAGGCCAGCTCGTTTTTTCGTAAAATGGGACATGTATTAAGAATTATTCAGAATATGCGTTTTTCATCCATTTTGCCGTTAACGTATCTGCCCTCATCATATCTTCCGGAGTTCCTTCAAATAGTACATGCCCACCCTTTTTACCGCCTTCAGGCCCCATCTCGATAATCCAGTCGCTCGCCGCAACAAAGTCCAGATTATGTTCAATAATGATAACGGAATTCCCTTTGTCTACAAGGTTTTGAAAGACGTTTAATAATTTGTCATTATCTTTTGTATGCAGCCCCAAAGAAGGTTCGTCCAACAAATAGATTTGTCCTTCATTTTTCAAGTGACTTGCCAATTTCAGACGCTGTACTTCTCCTCCGCTTAGAGAACTTGTTGTCTGGCCTAAAGTCAGATACTCTAATCCCACATCTTTCAACGTATCCACCTTTTTCCTGATCTTTGGCATTTCAAAATAGTGATTTGCTTCATCAATTGTGAGTTCTAAAATCTCAATGATATTTTTACCTTCATAGCAATAAGACAATGCTTCTTCTGAATATCTCGTACCTCCGCACGATTCACAGGTAACCGTCACTGGATCTGCAAAGGCCACGTCAGGTGTAGTGACTCCTTTGCCATCGCAGACAGGGCACGCTCCTAGCGAGTTGAAACTGAATAGCCCTGCCGGCTGCCCTGTCACTTTTGAGAAAATTTTACGAATGTCATCCATGATTCCCATATAAGTAGCAAGTGTTGAACGGCTCGAGGTCCCAATACTTCCCTGTCCAACCGCTATCGTCTCAGGATACTGTTCTAAAAACGCTTCAAACATCAAAGAACTTTTACCTGACCCCGACACTCCGCATATCGAGACCAAAACGTTTTCCGGAATCTCCACACTCACATCTTTAAGGTTATTATTACTCGCATTTTCAATTGTATAATAGCTTTCAGGCATTCTTGGATTTCGGTTGACAGTGAACTTATGGTCTAAGGAAGTGATGCTTGAAGAGTTTTTCAGTCCTTCCAGTTTCCCTTGGTAAACAACTTGTCCTCCATGTACGCCCGCTCCTGGGCCCATCTCTATGATTTCATCCGCGATTTTTATTACGGAGAGATTGTGTTCGATGACGACCACGGTATTATGATGATCTCTCAGACTTTCCAGCATGTGGATTAACATATTGATTTCTTCCGGGTGGAGTCCTGCACTAGGTTCGTCAAAAATGTAAGTGATGTTATTCAGACTGCTGCCTAAATGCCGAGCAATCTTTACCCGTTGGGCTTCTCCACCTGAAAGTGAGCCCGTTTTCCTCGAAAGACTCAGATAGCCCAATCCTAAGGCAACGAGTTGTTCTACGTTGGGGACTGCCTGCTGAGCAATCGATTTTCCAACTGGATCTTTTATTTTCGATAGTTCACTGAGTAGTTCAGTCAGTTCCAATTGGTCATATTCCGCGATATTGTATCCATTTATTTTACATTCCAGAACTTTTGGATTGAGGCCTGATCCTTCACAGGTCGGACATAATGTATGCGTAGAGACGGCTAAGACATCCTCCTGAGAGATTTGTTTTAGCTTGGTGACATCTCTGTTTATGTAGAGGCGAGTGAACCTTGGCAATAATCCATCCCACTCATGATCATGAGGGCCGTCTTTCGTATGAAATGGTGCAAAAACCCGTTCGCCTTCCGGTGGGCCGTATACAAGAAGGTCATACTCACCTTTGGCATAGTCTTTAATAGGTTTGTCCGGGTCAAACAATCCACCCGTCATCATCCAGTTCCCTTGCCATCCTGAAGGGGACAACGGCTTGAATTGCACAGCATATTCACGAAGGGACTTATTGGCGTCAATGAGTTTATCCACATCTGGTGCGATGACCTCACCATACCCATTACATTCCGGACATTTGCCGAAAGAACTTTGGCTGGAAAAATCCGTAGCGGAGCCTATCGGCGGACTGCCAATACGTGAGAACAGCAGTCTGATCAATGGATGAATATCCATATAGGTGCCTACAGTTGAGCGGGAATTGCCTCCTACAGGTTTCTGTTCAACTACGACAACGGGACTCAGATGCTGCATAAGATCCGCATGGGGTCTTTCATATCTAGGCATCTGATTTCTGACATAGAGGGGATAGTTCATCGTCATCTGTCTTCTGCTCTCCGTAGCTAATGTGTCAAAAACAACCGAGCTTTTTCCTGAACCTGATAGGCCGGTAAATACATTTATTTTCTCTTTAGGTATGTTTAAATCCACATTTTTTAAATTATTTTCTTGCAGTCCTCTTAAAATGATTTCATCTCTTGCTTCAGACACCTTATCTTCCTCCCTTGCTTTTCAACTTTTCACGGCTTCCGGGTGAATTCGTTCATACAAAATACATAATAATTCCCTATAGCAACGGGTTTCCCTGTTTCACTCAAACTTACACTATATCCTTTTCAGTAAGATTAGTACCCGTTTTGAAGGCACTAGCAAAATTACTGCAGAGCTGATTACATATATGGATCATTGAGTGCACGGATTTGACCTTTACAATCTAAAGAAAGGTATCAACCCTTTTTTATAAAGATAAGCCACAGTATTCAGGAAAGGGGCAGGAACCTTCTTCAAAAAGAAAGGGTTGCTGTAAAAACGCTGATGGGCCCTTTTAAGATGACTCCATTGGTTACAGACCTTCCTTTGCCTGTAGCGCGCAACATCAATAAGTTGTATTTCATTGTTAGAAGTGATGATAAGATTACGCAAGTGAATGTCGGACGGATTTAATCCCTGGGTTGAAGCCAGTGCAAGGGCGCGATCCACTTCTTTAATATGATCCGAGGTAATGATTTTTCCACGAGTCATACACTCAAAGAACGTGTATCCCTCGATGTAATCCATCACAATGTAGTTCAGTCCTGTTTCATGGATAGTTGGAAAATAATCAATACCCACTAGTGATTTATAGATTTCAGCTTCTTCTTGAGCAATATCCGTAAATTCAGGAAAGAATACTTTAATTGCCTTTTCTGATGAAGCCATCCTAAAAACAAATGCACTCCTCCCTGTGCCGACAAGTTTTAAAGAATCGTCATAGCTAATAAGACGATTCTTCTTATTAATGATTACGGTATTTATAAGTTCTAGATAATGGCTCAAAAGAAAACCTCCTATAACTTTCTAAAAATAAAAAAGAGACGCTATAACCAGTTTCGGTCATAAGGTCTCAAATAAAACAAAAGACCTCACCAAATAATTGGTAAGGTCTCGCAAACAACGTCTGTTGCCAATAAAGCCGAGGATTCACATCCCGTATTGACGGCTTTTACTGTATCAGCTACTCCCCTTAGTGGAAGTTGAATATATTATTATATAGATTCACTATAATTTTAAATTGCTTTCGTGTCAATTATCAGTGGATAGGCTGTACTTAAAATTAAGAGTGATACTTATTTAGAATATATAACGATTGTGTTCATTCTATTAAATATCTTGCCACATCTTGACTGAATCCTTCAATTCCGTAATACGATATATATCAGGTAAATAATGTAAGCTGAAGTAAGAACCATTCCTTCCCGCTTTCCAATTTTGAAACCGGTCCTGGAGAAAATCAATAATACAACTGTCAGTGCAATCATAAACACGACATCCATAAATACTTTTTCGTTCACCGCTAATGGAGAGATGGTAGCCGAGGCACCAAGTACAAATAGAATGTTGAAAATATTGCTTCCTACAATATTCCCTAGCGCAATTTCACTTTCTTTTTTCAATGCCGCTGTAATAGATGTGACAAGTTCGGGGAGAGATGTCCCTATTGCAATGATTGTGAGCCCCACTAAAGTTTCACTCATTCCTAGAGAGTAGGCTATTTCTGTCCCATTCTTGACTACCAAATCTCCTCCGAAAATAATTGCCGCCAGCCCTATGATGGTAACACCTATATTTTTCCCCCAGCTGATGTTCTCAGATACAGGATCGTCTGTTGCGTTTTTCCGGCTTTTCAAGCCGATCTCTATAACATAATACATAAAAATGGATAGGAACAACAAGAAGATGAACCCATCACTGCGTGTAATCATGTTGCTGCTGAAACCTTGCAAGGCCATGTCGCTCATTAGAATAAGCAATGCCACACTTGCGAGCAAGGTAAATGGAATCTCTTTTCTAATTGTCTCACTTTCAACTTTCAAAGGATAAAGAAAAGCAGTCAACCCAATAACTAGCGTAATGTTAAAAATATTACTGCCAACTACATTTCCCACTGCGACGTCAGCATTTCCTTCCAGTGCTGCAATGATACTGACAGTCGCTTCGGGAGAACTCGTCCCAAAAGCTACAATTGTTAAACCGATTAAAATAGGCGGGATTTGAAGCAATCTTGCGATATTGGAAGACCCGTCTACAAAAAAGCCTGCCCCTTTTATCAACAATGCAAATCCTACAATTAATAAAATATAAGCCATAGATTCGTTTTCCCCTTATACCATTCACGTATTTTCACTATCATTTCCTGATTACTAAAAAATTATAAATCCTTTTCCAACTTTCGCTTATGTATCTTTCTGCGAGTAAGCTGAGCGACTATTACACTCTCCTTAATATAGTAACATCAGCAAATTACCAACTCGATATGCAATTCTACAATCTTAAACGAAAATAAACATCCTACTTATTCTATTCGAAATAACTGTAGAAGCAAAGTAATAATTACAATCCACGTTACGACAATAAAAAATAACGGGATGATCTTTCTAACTTAAATACGCATTCTTTGCGATATACCTTAAAATAAAGTTAGAGTACATAACAGAAAAAAATCCTCACAAGTATTTCAAGCATAGGTTCCGCTTAAACGCCGTAGGAGGATTTTATATCCGGTTGTTCCAATCATTAAGACTGCTATTATCATTGTATGAAAACCTCTTCATTCCCTATCTGCAAGTTGAAGGGTAGTGAATCCTGCAGTTTCCAATGTTCAGTGTCCTCGAAACAGAACATTCAACGTAGGGGTTAGCACCTTGCAATTGGCACGCTGATTAAACATGCATTTCAACTTTATAGAAGGAATCAACTTACTTAGACGTCTTACGCATTATCTTCTTAATCATCCTTATCTGTCCCCGATGATTCAACTCATCCTCCATGACATGGAACCATTTGAAGTAGTTGTTAGTGAGTTCACCGTCCCAAAATGGAGTTTGTTCGAATAACCATGAATCGGGTAAAGTGCGGAAAGTTTCGATTGTCTTTTCTCGTGTTAACTTCATATTTTCCATATAGAATTCAACCGGATTCCCTTTAATTTGTTCCCTAGCTTCTTTCCCTAAATCCAATCCTGGATTGAGCAGTCGGATATCCTCTTCCGTGTATTCACGTTTTTCAAATGTATCGATTTGATAGGCTTTTTCAACAGAGATCGAATGGGCAAGCAGCATACCGATTGAGTTCGCTTCATCGTGAATTAGAAAATCCAATTCTTCAATCGTTAAGTCTTTCACTTCGGCCAATGTCGTCACTCGAGTATATTCCATCATGGAAAGTAACTTGCCAAATTCCAAATCCAATCCTTCTTTTTTCTCAATTAAATACAACCCGTGTTTTTCCAATCTGATTTCCCCCTAATCCCCTCACATTTACTGTGATTTGTAATTATCGTCATTAAGATGGTTCCTGTATGTTTCATAAAACTTCGTCAAACAATAGAATGCTGTCATTAATTAGATGCATCAGCCCCTAGGTGACAGAATTATTATACCACTTCACGATCCATTAGTTAGATAAAATTCCCAATAATAAAAAAGCGCATTGTTGTTTCACAATGTGCTTTGGTCACCCGTTTCGTTCTATTCACTTCGAAATTTCAGCAACATAATCCGCCAGCAATCGTGCTCCGTAGCCTGTTGCTGTCTTCGGATAATAGCCGGAGTTTGATGTCTTTTGCATCATCCCTGCCATGTCCACGTGGAGCCAGCGTGTGTCTTGAGATACGAAACGGCGTAAGAAGAGTGCTGCAGTAATGGATCCTGCGAAACTGAGTGAGCTGATGTTATTGAAGTCTGCATAATCACTTTGCAAAGTTTCATCATACGCATCGATCAGTGGCATCGGCCATACTGCATCCCCGTTTTTCGCCCCGATTTCTTTCATTTTACTTGCAAGTTCTTCATCCCCGAAGACACCTGCAATCTCAGAGCCTAGTGCATTTTCGATTGAACCGGTTAATGTGGCAATATCCACAACATAGGCAGCATTCAGCTCAGCCGCACGTAACAGTGCGTCCGCCAAAATCAGTCGGCCTTCTGCATCAGTATTGCCGACTTGGACTGTGTGTCCATTCTTATACTGAATGACTTCCCCTGGCAGAACAGATAAGTTGTCTGGAGAATTCTCCACGATTGGTATCAATGCCACAACATTGACATCCGCTTCACTTTCAACTAGCAGCTTCATAGCTCCAGCGACCGCAGCAGAGCCACCCATATCCATACGCATATCACTTAAGTCTTTCCCACTCTTCAAACTGATGCCGCCTGTATCGAATGTGACGCCTTTTCCCACAAGTGCAACCAATGGTTTCGAGGGGTTATGGCAATAAGAAACCTCTACAAATGAAGGAGCATATCGGCTTCCTCTGCCAACAGTGAGAACTCCATTCATCTTCATCTCTTCCAGCTTTGTTTTGTCATGAACGATGACGTTTGCATCTGTGTTCTGGAATGTCTCTTTCAAGCGCTCTGGATAGGATTCCGGATTCAGGACATCCGATAGTTCATTCATCAGATCCCTCGAATAGGAGACCGCTTCTGCACGGTGTTCCCCTGTTTGAATGGCTTTCTCGGGTGCGTCTTCAATCGTCAATTTAGTGCTGAACGGTTCCACGTCGGATTTGTATGTGAGGAACTGATAAGCTCCTAAATGCCAGCCTTCCACAAAGGCAGTGACCGCTTCTTCAGAATCCAAACCTGAAAATTGATCACTTAGCGCATTCACCTTTAATGCTGCTGATGAAACCTTGGCACGGCTCAATGCACGTGCTGCCATTCCTGCCATCGACCGTACGGTTTCCAGACAGCCTGTTTTGCCATCTTTCACCGACATCACATACCATTGTTTCCCCTCGAAAAAAACAGTACTCCCAGCTCCAGGTTGTACTTGTTGTGCATACGTTTTCAAATCTTCATTGTGTTGAATTGCTTGGTCCGTTGAAAAGAGCAGCTTCACTTCAGTCATCATGGTTCTCCCCATTCTCTTATAGCATCGTTATATAACAAATGATTCCTCCACAGTGTACCACGTGAAAACAGAGGATTCTAATAATTGATAGCATACAAAAAACCATCCCAAGAGAAGGAATGGTTTAGCTATTGATGGAGTTCATCGCTCCTGAAACCTGGACATGGTCATAATTCCAATCACCTGACCTTTTTTTATTTCTTCTAATGAAAGCTGAGGGGGTAACTTTCACCCTCTTTAGCAGCGGTTTCCTTCAGCTTATGTGTCTTCTCCAATGTGCGGTTTTCAGCATCCATCCGACGCCCATACTCTTTTCGATTATTCCACAATCATCCGACTATTCTCAGACGACTTCATCCTATTCCTTCCCATTTAGTAGATCACTTATTTTTTGTTTTCCCGCGGAGGTTCCGTTAAAAACATCGAAAAGTGGGGAAAAATGATTTTATATCCTATGCTGTGATACGCTCTAACTAAGTGGGGTGAAAGAAAGATGAAAATATTAGTCGATGCAGATGGATGCCCTGTAGTGGACATGACGATCAGCACTGCAAAGGCACATCGAATCCATTGTTTGCTCATTTGCGATACCGCTCATGAGATGATCCGTGAAGGTGCTGAAACACTTGTTGTTTCCAAAGGAGCGGATGCAGTTGACTTTGTCCTAGTGAACCGCATTGAAAAGGGCGATATAGTAGTTACCCAAGATTATGGTCTTGCTGCCATGGCGCTCGCTAAAGGCGGACGTCCAATTGACCAAAACGGAAGATGGTATACAGATGCAAATATCGATCAGCTGTTATACTCCCGGCACTTTGCCCAAAAAGTTCGCCAAGCGGGAGGTCGTTTAAAAGGACCAAAAAAACGCTCCGTTGAACAAAACGAAGCGTTTCAAAGCAGTTTAACACAACTGATCGCACATCAGCACTGAGTATCACGTTCATGCTATTCAGCATAATTCATGAATTACAGTCATACCATGATTGCGTTATGGTGTGATTTGAAAGACACAGATATCCGCATCGGTCTCTGCGAACAAGCTATGCTTTTCGTAAGGGGCCATGTGAAGGATATTTTCTTCTGAAACTGTAGCAGGGATCCCTTCGACTGTAAACCGGACTTTTCCTTTTCTGACAATGATCAGCACTTCTCTATCCGAATCATGCTCAGCCACTTCTTCTCCTGCGCGAAGCTGAATATTCAGCACAGTGGCATTTGGAATGGCACATACTTGTTCAATCGACTTCGCCTTACTGGATAATTGACTACGTGTTTCAATAAGATTCATGATGATCTCCCCTTCAAAATGGTTTATGAGAACTGTTCCTGCCCGATTCTATCTGACTCGTTTTCAATACCTTACTGCTTCCCAGTGTATAAGACTTCAGGGTGTTTTACTGATTTAGCGTTTCATACGGTTTGAATTATCCGGATTTAGGAAATTATATAAGTAAAGACAACTAGGAGGTTCAAATATGCCCCAGATTTTATCCGTAAGCACTCATTTACCACCTAATCTTATAAAACAGGAAGAAGCCGTTGAATTATCACGTTCCGTTTTCAGTGGACGTTTCAAAGACATCGAACGGCTATTGACTGTGTTTCAAAATGGGGATATCGAACAGCGAAATGTGTGCATGCCGCTCGAATGGTATGGGCAAGCCCATGATTTTGAAGAACGTAACGACTTGTACATATCTCATGCGATTGAATACGGAACAGCTGCGGTCACTGCGTGTCTCGAATCTGACATGCTCGATCAAAAAGTGGACTACAAAGATATCGATGCCATTATTTTTGTATCCAGTACCGGAATTGCCACCCCTAGTATCGATGCCCGTATTATGAATAAGTTACCCTTTCGTGACGATGTAAAACGTATCCCTCTTTGGGGACTCGGGTGTGCGGGCGGCGCTTCAGGGCTAAGCCGTGCCAACGAATTCTGTTTGGCATATCCAGAAGCAAACGTCCTCGTTCTGGCGATTGAGTTGTGCAGTCTGACGTTCCAGAAAGACGATTATTCAAAGAGTAACCTCGTCGGAGTCTCATTATTTTCAGATGGAGTCGCTTGTGCATTAGTTGCTGGAGATCAGTCCAAAATCCGTTCAAAACAAGCCCGTCCTTCTATTATTGCGACAACATCCAAGCTAATGCCTGATTCCGAAGACGTCATGGGATGGGATGTTAAAAACAGCGGACTGTACGTCGTCTTTTCAAAAAGCATACCGACCATAATTAGTGACTGGCTTGGACCTTTCGTCCATCACTTCTTAGAGAAATACAATCTCACAGACAAAGACATCTCCCATTTCGTTGCACATCCAGGCGGAAAAAAAGTGTTGGAAGCTTATGAAAAAGCACTTCACTTTGACAACTCTATGACTGAGATATCCAGGGATGTCTTGCGGATGAATGGAAACATGTCATCACCCACGGTTCTTTACGTATTGAAGGAATTCATGGAATCGACGCCTGCAAAAGGGGAATATGGTGTGCTCGCTGCACTTGGACCTGGGTTTTGTGGAGAACTTCAATTGTTGAAATGGGAATGAGGTGGACAACTTGTTTTTCTGGATTGTAATTTCACTTGTCATCCTTCAAAGGCTTACGGAATTAGTCATAGCGAAAAACAATGAGAAACGGATGAAAGCACAAGGAGCATACGAAGTAGGCGGGCGTCACTACCCTGCAATTGTCCTACTTCATACTGCATTTTTTGTTTCCTTCCTACTGGAAGTAGCCATTCGTCAACCAGCTTTGTCGCCAATATGGATCGTGTTATTGACGATTTTCTTGTTGACACAAGTATTACGGGTTTGGTGCCTCGCTTCTCTCGGGAGGTATTGGAACACAAAAATCATTATCCTTCCAGGTGCCGATGTCGTCATGAAAGGACCCTATAAATTCATCCGGCATCCTAACTATCTTATCGTTGCAACAGAAATCCTTGTATTGCCCATGATATTCGGAGCCTATATCACCGCTATTATCTTCACTTTATTGAATGCCTGGATGATGTCCGTTCGGATACCTCAGGAAGAACAAGCGTTGAAAGAAGCAACCAATTATAAAGAAAAATTTTCATTGGAATAAGTAAAAGCAGTGGCCATGTTCGGAGGCCACTGCTTTTTGCATGTTATGAATGGGATTCTTTTATAGAGTCATCGTATGTCAACGTTTTGCCGAACAGGCTGAACAAGACTGTCAAGATGGGTGAGAATAGACAGAAAAACGCAAATCCGAAGTAGTCTACTACAGGTACCCCTAACACATCCGCAATGAATATCCCGCACACACTCCATGGAACGAGCGGATTAACGACCGTCCCTGCATCTTCCATAACACGGCTCAAGTTCTTGCTCGCAAGACCTAACTTTTTAAATTGGCCTTGGAATGCTTGACCGGTTAGTAAGATCGATAGATATTGTTCCCCGATCAGTACATTTATACTGATCGCAGTTAATGCAGATGCTCCAATTACTGATCTTGCAGAACGCAGCGATTGTTCCACCTTTTCAAGTAACGTCTGCACGATGCCTAGCTTGAACAACAACCCGCCCATCGTCAGTGCTAAGATGACCAGTGTAATCGTGAAGAACATGCTGCTTATGCCTCCGCGACTCAGTAAACTGTCTACCGCTTCAACACCCGTCTCTGACTTAAAACCGTCAAAGAGAATTGCAAATACTTGTGAAACACTATAAGCATGTAATGCACACCCGATTGCAACTGCTGATGCTGTACTTGCCGCCAGCGTCAACAGTGCAGGAACCTTGATTAGCGTCAGGACAATAAGTATGACTAACGGCAAGAACGAAACCCAGTTCACCAGACCGGTTTCAGCAAGTGCTTCACGGAACGACTGAATCGTGTCTAATTTGGCATCCCCTGCTGCAGGGGAAAGAATCGCAAAGATTCCAAACGACAAGACAAATGCTGGAACGGTCGTCCACATCATATTGCGGATATGGGCGAACAGATCGACGCCGACGATCGACGAAGCTAAATTCGTCGTATCGGACAAAGGAGACATTTTATCCCCAAAGAATGCACCTGAAACTATTGCTCCAGCAGCAATAGCTGGAGATAGACCAAGGACTCCTGACATACTAAGCAATGCTACCCCAACTGTCGCAACAGTAGTCAAGGAACTCCCGACGGAGATCCCGATAATTGCCGTCACCGTAAAGGCAATCGCGTAAAAGTAGGATGGTGTGATGAGTTGGAAGCCTGCATTGATCAAGCTTGGAATCGTACCGCTCATCATCCAGCTGCTGATGAGCATACCGATGAAGAAGAACAAAAACACGGCAGCCATCCCGGCTCCGGAACCTTCTGTCATTCCGTCTTGCAATTCCCTGTATGAGACTTTCTTTAAGAATCCATAGCCGATAAGCAGTAAGATACTGCCTAAAATCGGTAAGTGTGGAACAGCTCCAAAAAATATGATGCTCACACTGATCATCGTGACGATAATGAAAATAAGAAGAGCGGCTTCTATTACGGTTGGCTTAATACGTGACTGAATATGAAACATGTCTGTGTCCCCCTCGGCTTTTGCATACAAAAAAACTCCATTCGTTCCCTAAGACAGGGACGAAGGAGTTCTCCGCGGTACCACCCATGTTGACAAGCTGACATCGCTTATCCACTTCATTGGATTCAAAGATTGCTTGTTGACGTAATTCATGAACGAAGCGCCTGGATTTGCACCACCTATCCAGTCTCTAGTTGCTGCGATCTTCGTTCACTACTGCATCATCACTTTGAATAAATATTCACGTTTCGGTTTGAATGATTATTGAAATCTTACCATGACTTTATAGTTTGTCAAGCATCTACTTTATTTATCTTGGTTCACAAGCGACGCCGTCTTTGTCTCCGTCCATCCGTTCGGTGTAAGCAGGATAGCCTTGTTTTACACCCTCAGGGTACACTTTGCGAAGTTCTGTACAATTCGCATACTGTTCAGCGGACGGTGTGGATGACTTTTCAGATTTTGGTTTTGGCGAAGTATCTCCTTTTACAGGATAAGAGTCACTGTCGAATCCACGATCGGTTGCATAATCTTCTAACGTCCAAATTCCAATCCCTTTTTTCTTCGCTTCGTTCTGGACTTTTTCATAGTCATCCAAATGCCGGGTGTTCGGAGGATATACATACGCTACTCTGGCAAGCCCCTCTGCGAGCAATTTCTCCTGAACGCTTTCCCCATCTATGTAAATATAGGCAAGCAATCGGCCATATTTATCGTACTTCTGTCCGATGTCAAATTCAATTTCCAGCTTCCCGCTATTCATCAATTCCTGGTTCCGTCGCTTCGCTTCTTCACCAAAAGGCTGCTTTCCCAATCTTGGATGGTTCGTCTCAGGAGTATCTATGAGTAAATAGCGGACGTTCGTTTCTTTTCCCTCATACATAATTTTAATCGTATCCCCGTCAATCGTTTTGACTAACTCAACGGGTTCCAGCCCTTCTCTAGAGGGTGACGTATCCGCTTCCGGAGAGAAAATGTAGTACACTCCCGCGAGAATAACCGCAATCACAAGCGCAGATAGACTTCCCTTCGCTTTACTCGTTTTTCTTGATTTTTGTGCCATTTCGTTCATTCCCCACTCAATTCGTCATTCTTACAAGTTTAGCAGGTTGTGTGGCGAATGAAAAGCAGACGCCTCACCGAGAATATGAAGAAATGAGAGAACAGCTTTCCAGTTTTGGACCTTAGTTACGTGTTTTAGCGAAGAGTTCAATCCTTGCACCTATTTCGTCACGTACCCGCTGAAAAAATGCCCATTTCTCCTCGTCTGTTCCTTCTGCTTTCGCAGGATCATCAAATCCCCAATGTTCACGTTTTATATGAGACGGTGTCACAGGGCATTTGTCAGCTGCATCCCCACAAAGAGTAACGATGAAATCTACATGATTTAAAAGTTGCGGATCAATAATATTCGACGTTTGGCTTGAAATGTCAACGCCAATTTCCTTCATCGCTTTCACCGCATTCGGATTGACTCCGTGCGCTTCAATACCTGCACTTAATACTTCCCAATCTTCACCAAGAAACTTTTTGCCCCATCCTTCAGCCATTTGGCTGCGGCATGAGTTACCTGTGCACAAGAAATAGATTGTTTTTTTTGACATTACTATCATTCCCTTTTTTTATATTAGACTACCATTAACCACAAATAGAGGCCCATCAACGTAACAAACAAAGTAGGAATTGTCAGGACGATCCCGATTTTGAAATAAGTTCCCCAACTGATTTTCACCCCTTTTTGAGACAGGACATGCAGCCATAAAAGAGTCGCAAGGGATCCGATCGGTGTGATTTTCGGACCCAGATCAGACCCGATTACGTTCGCGTAAATCAACGCCTCCCGTATCGGTCCGGAAGTCGTTGTCTCTGCAATCGCCAGCGCATCAATCATCACAGTAGGCATATTATTCATAATTGATGAAAGGAATGCGGCTATGAAGCCCATGGCCATCGTAGCGGTGAATAATCCCTTGTCGGCAGCCAGTTGAATCACATCCGCCAATACACTCGTCAGACCCGCATTTTTCAATCCGTATACGACAACATACATGCCAATGGAGAAAAAGACGATCGCCCACGGTGCACCTTTCAGCACTTGTTTCGTTTGAACAGCAGCGCTTCTTTTTGCCATGTACAAGAAGAATAAGGCGACGATTCCTGCAACAAATGACACCGGCACCCCGATAAATCCACTTGTGAAGTAACCAACCAGTAAAATGCTGATAACAATCCAAGATAATCGAAACATCTTATGATCTTTTATCGCTTCACTCGGTTTTTTTAATGCCGCAACATCATAGTTGCCAGGAATACTTTTACGGAAAAATAGATACAACACCACAATACTTGCCACTAAAGCAAACAGATTCGGAACGATCATCCTGGAAGCATACTCAACGAAACCGATATCAAAAAAGTCCGCGGAAACGATGTTGACCAAGTTACTCACAACAAACGGCAGAGATGTCGTATCTGCTATGAATCCACTAGCGATTATAAAGGGGAAAATCATTTTCTCACTGAAATTCAAGTTCCGCACCATCGCCAGAACAATGGGTGTCAAAATCAATGCGGCGCCATCATTTGCAAATAATGCAGCAACGATTGCACCAAGAATACTAACGTAAACAAACATACGGACGCCGCTTCCTTTAGCGAATCGCGCCATGTGAAGAGCAGACCACTCAAAGAATCCGATTTCATCCAATATTAAAGAGATGATGATAATTGCAATGAAAGCAAGTGTGGCATTCCATACAATGCCTGTTACATCGGCAACATCTCCGAAGTCCACTACACCGAAAAGTAAAGCGACCAGGGCACCGATACAGGCAGACCAGCCAATCGACAAGTTTTTCGGCTGCCAAATGACAAATATTAGTGTTACAACAAATATCAAAGATGCGACAAAAACTGAAACCAACTTACTTTCCTCCTTCAATACAAGAAATACGTAACCCTTGCATTTCCAACTCCATAACCAGACCATCTTGTTCAGGCAGGTGATTCAAGATACTTTCAACGAAAAAATAATCATCGTGTTCGTTATTAATGGAGTAAAAGATCCATTGTCCTCTTCGTTCTTCTTTCACCAATCCAACGTCTCGCAGCTTCCTTAAGTGCTGGCTGATAGCAGGTTGACTCATCTTAAAGATTTCAACAAATTCACAAACGCAGCAATCGTGCGTTTGAAGTAACTTCATCATTGTTAAACGAGTTTTGTCTCCAAGCAACTTTAAAATTTGCGTTGCTTTCTGCAGTTCTACTCCCTCTGTTTCGTTCACCTATCATCCCTCCATAACTTCCAACAGTATATAATCATATACTTATATAAACAAGTACATATTTGTGTATGATAGCGAAAAGGGCTGTCAATGGACAGCCCTTTTCTTTCAAAGCTTTTAATTCAGGAACTCGTGCTCCTTTGCATACCCTATATATAACTCTTTCCCTTCAGCCCATGACATTTCATAAAAAAGTACCCTCGAACCAATAATCCTATTCGACAAATAATTTTCCCTTATCAGTACACTCCATCTGCTGCGCTCTGGTTAAACGTGTGAGCAATGGAGCAAAAAAAGCGGCAGCTGCCCAGTTGGACAGCTGCCGCTTCTAATTTTATCGATCCCAATGACGGTGTTCAGCTACGGCGTTGACAAATTGAGCAGCAAAATCTTTTTGTTCACACGTAATTACACCTGCAGTCATTTCTACAATCGATTTCTCTGTAAATGCCTGACCTTTTGTGAGTATTGCAATTGGCTTGAAGTGCTTATAAGCTTCGTTCATGAAGTCTATCGTATCCATTTTGAATTTCTGTGGATTATCAGCATCCCCACCTGCGACAACAATCGCGTCATACAGCACGGAATGCATCGTCAAGAACGTTTCGTCTACTTCAGCTTCCAATCCATTCTTTCCTGTCAGCTTGCCATACTTCTCACTTACCAAATCTACGTCCACACCAGCCCCTAAACAAGCTTCTACAATCGATTCCACTTCGGAGTCATCGAACTGATTTCCGATGAGGATACCGACTTTTCGTGTATCAGGCAATTTCACCTTGTTCTCTTGGCTCAATGCTGGGGAACTTTTGGTCACTGTGCTTTCTTCACTCGCATTCGGTGCATGTACACCTACTGCATGAGCAAGTGCAGAGGCTAACCCGTTATCCACATGACCAAACATGTCAACGACTTGTTGACGAATGTCTTTGTTTTTCACTTTCCCCACTTCAAAGCTGAACGCATCCACAATATGTTTTTTCTCCACAACCGACATACTGTTCCAGAATAATTTAGCTTGGGAGAAATGGTCTTTGAATGAGTCACTGCGAGCAGCGATTTTGCGCCCGTCCACTTTCTCTTGATAGTGGACGTATCCTCCCTCTTCTTCCGTGGAAGTCGATGGTGTGTTATTTGCTAACGAATTCTTATGGTAGGATACCTGTCCTGTATTGATTGTCTGACGGCCGTAGCCATCCCGCTGATTATTATGGAATGGACAAACCGGACGATTGATTGGCAGCTCGTGGAAATTCGGTCCGCCTAGACGAATCAACTGCGTATCGGTGTAGGAAAACAAACGACCTTGCAATAGCGGGTCATTCGAGAAGTCGATTCCTGGTACGACGTGTCCTGGATGGAAAGCGACCTGTTCAGTTTCTGCAAATACATTGTCGACATTCCGATTCAAAGTCATCTTCCCGATGATTTTGACTGGGATGTCTTCCTCTGGCCAAAGTTTGGTCGGATCCAATATATCAAAGTCAAAGTCGAATTCCTGGGACTCTTCTACGAGTTGTACGCCGAGTTCCCATTCCGGATAGTCACCATTCTCTATGGATTCCCACAGATCCTTACGATGGAAATCCGGGTCTTTCCCACTGATTTTTTGGGCTTCATCCCATACTAGGGAATTCACTCCCAGTTTCGGTTTCCAGTGGAATTTGACGAAGTGGGACTTCCCTTCGGCATTCACGAAGCGGAATGTATGTACCCCAAATCCTTCCATCATACGGAAGCTTCTCGGTATTGCCCGATCCGACATATGCCACATCACCATATGGGCGGACTCCTGGTTATTTGCAACAAAATCCCAAAATGTATCATGGGCGGAAGCCGCTTGAGGCATCTCATTATGCGGTTCCGGCTTTACAGCATGTACCAGGTCCGGGAATTTGATAGCATCCTGAATGAAGAAAACCGGTATGTTGTTCCCAACAAGGTCATAGTTCCCTTCATCCGTGTAGAACTTCACAGCAAACCCACGGACATCCCGTACCGTTTCAGCAGAACCTTTACTGCCAGCCACTGTTGAAAAACGTGTAAACACAGGTGTTTTTTTACCTGGGGTCTGTAAGAAGTCCGCTTTTGTGTAGTCACTCATCGATTCATACAATTCAAACTCACCATGGGCCGCATATCCTCTAGCATGTACAACTCGTTCTGGAATCCGTTCATGATCGAAATGCGTCATCTTTTCACGGAAATGAAAGTCCTCCATAAGTGTCGGTCCGCGTTGACCCGCTTTCAGCGAGTGTTCGTCTTCTGATACTTTCAAGCCTTGGTTTGTTGTAAGCGATTTGTTTTTGTCTACTGTCCGAAACGTTTCAAGTTGACGGTGTTTTTTGTTCTGATCTTCATTTTCGTTTTGCAAGCTTGTCCGCCTCCATTCAAGAATATCAGTCACCAGTCTATTCCCGAACAATAGCTTACTAAACCGTTACTCCCGAAAAAAAGCAGCACTATGATAACCCGCATAGACACATGCAATTCCCAAGACGATAGTTCCAAGCAAATAATAACTCGACTTCCCTACCTCTTGTAAACGTGCCAGACCTACGATTTCTTTCAGCCAAGTGGAATACGTCGTCAACGCCCCGGCCACGCCCGAGCCTAGTAAAAAGGTCAGCGACGGAGAAAGTTTCAACCCTACCACCAGACCGATGAGAAGGCAGCCTAACAAATTGACTAGAAGCGTTCCATAAGGAATACGTGCATGGGCATTCAGTTTTCCAGATAAGAGATAGCGGATGATCGCGCCTATGAAGCCGCCAGCTAGAGTAGCAGCTAGATCTACCCACGTCATTTTGCCTGCCTCCTTCCGCCAAGTTGAATTCCAAGGGCACCCGCGAATAAGCCGACAACCAGACTGACTCCCACGTAAAGCATCGCCATTCCAACATTCGTTTGTAACAATATCATCGTTTCATAACTAAACGCTGAGAATGTTGTAAACGAACCAAGAAAACCGACCGTGATTGCTTCATGCACCGTTTTGTTCACAAGCGTCCAGTGAAGGGTCCTTTCAACTAGAAAACATAGAATGAAAGTCCCTGCAATGTTGATAATAAATGTCCCTATAGGGAAACCATTTACTGCCGGAACAAGCATGCCGACACAAGCCCGCGCTACCGCCCCTAGTGCCCCCGCTCCACCAATCGCTAGTATCGTTTTCATAACTCAGCCGTCTCCAACATCCGCTTTTCCAGAACGGGTTGTAATGCTAAACGCTTCGTTGCTGCAGCGAACCTGATTTCGATGGACTCCGCGCTCACTTCGATGATTTCCCCTTTACCGAAAACTCGATGTTTGACAAGTGCCCCCCTTGTCAACAGCTTGAGATCACCAATCCCATTTGGATTGACTGTAACCGATTGTGGTGCGGTTTTCGCCAAGCCGCTCGTTTGTTTCAAGGAATCCGTCCGCTTCGGCAGCAAAATCCCTCTCACCTCATTCACAAACTTGGAATCTTCCTTCGACTTCCCGTCTTCAGAGGAGTACGACAACAATTCGAGGCGTTCTTTTGCTCGAGTCATACCAACATAAAATAAACGCCGTGCTTCTTCTAACAAGGATGGGTCCATCAAGTCTTCTTCCGAAGGTATGGTGCCTTTGACAAGGTCAATCATGAATACCCGTTTAAACTCCAATCCTTTCGCACTATGGAAAGTCGATAGCGTCACCGCTTGTCCCACAGGCTCCTGTTTAGCTTCCTGTACGGCGTCTTCAAGGGTTTTCAGCTGTTCTGCAAACTCAATCATCGTCCGCGTCTGTTCAGCTATCCCTTCTAATGTATCCAGAATACCTGTTAAACTGTCTGCCCGGTAGCCGAACTTCGTCGACATGCTCAAAAGGCTTTCTTCAAAGCCGAGTTCGTAGCGAATCATGCGGATAATTTGAGCCGGTCTCATATCAGGGATTTTCTTATACACATTCAAATACGATTCGAGCTTTCTCACCTGGCTGTCTTTTAACACCGCCATCTTTTGGAAAGCTTCAAAAACATTCCCCTCTACCGTGCTCCGTTCAAACTGCTGCAATGTCGACTTTGAAACAAACAACTGCATTTTCCCCGCAATCTTCGCGAAAATATCTTTGCGTTCCAGGTTGAAACTAAGTCTCATGAAGTTGAGAATATCTTGTACGACCCAGTGGGAGAAAAATTTATCATCTGCATCTTTCATGTAAAACGGAATGCCTCTTCGATGCAGTTCGTTCACAAAAGGTGTAGAGGAGGCGTTATTCCGGAAAAGGATCGCCACCTCACTTAGATCATCTTCAGCAAGAAGTTCATACGTCACATATTCCAGCTGCTGCTTTGGATTATGGAGACGCCGTAACTGAATCGCTCCTTTAGCACCGTTTTCCGTGAACATTTTCTTTTCCCAACGTTTTGTATTCCGTTTTATGAATGCTGCGGAAGTTGTGACGATTTCAGAAGAGGATCGATAGTTCTGTTCCATATACAGTAGCTTAGCTTCCGGATATACGAGCTTGAAGTCCATTAAATAATCTGGATCCGCCCCTCTCCATGCATAGATGGATTGATCGTCATCTGCAACAACACAGAGATTTCCATGCATCGCAGTCAGGTGTTCTACGATTTTGTGCTGGACGAGCGACGTATCCTGGCTCTCATCCGTCAGGATATAGTCATATTTAGATTGGAATTCCGCTCCAAGCTCTTCATCGGTTCGCATCGCTTGTTCAGCTGCTAGCAAAAGATCATCGAAGTCGAGCAGTACGCTATCTGAAGATGCAGTCTTCACTGATTCATAATGACGTGCAATTTTTGCTGCCTGCTGGAAGGGCTCATCCTTTTCGGTCCATTTCTCTGCAGGAATCATTTGGTTTTTCATAAGGCTTATATAGGTGGAGAGCGTGTTCAGCTGATCGTCCGTCGCATTCTCTTTCAGCACATGACGGCATGCTGATTTCAAAGCGTTCTGCTTCGGATATCCTTCCAACAGCGTAAATTGGCGGCCTTGCTTCGCGAGCCACTTCTTAGAAATCGTGAAGGCTAAGCTGTGAATCGTCGAAAAATCCGCTGTCGGCAGGTCAGGAAACAACGCAGCGAATCGTTTCTGCATGTCCCTCGCAGATGCTTTACTGAACGTAATCGCTTTAATACGCCTTGGTTTAACACCGTATACTTCTATCAGATATCCGATTCTCATAATTATGGTGGTCGTCTTTCCAGACCCTGGACATGCGAGAAGAAGCAATGGACCTTCCGTAGTTTGGACGGCCTGTTTCTGCACGTCGTTCAACTGGATATTCAGTTGTCTTTTTTTACGTTCAAAAAAATCTTCCATCCACATCAAATCTCCCTTAAGAATACGTTCCTTTAAATTTATCACAAAATGAGTGACTTGAAGACTATATAAGGTGGACTGACTTATTTCTGTACCTCCTCAAGTTAGTTGTACGGCTCAGTAGGCAACAGTCCGGAGGTATCCATACAATTCAACTTACCTAAAAAGATGTAAAAAACCTCTGCACACTTTCTGCAGAGGTTAGGATACGAATTTGCGGCTAGCTAAAAGCCGCCTGTTTCAAGTCGATCATTTTGCAGATCGACTTTCTTTTTAGCACTGCCCGTATAAGCAGTTGACGCGACTTCATCGGTTCGCCGCTGGCCGTCGGTATACTCCGTACCAGCCATGCTTCGTGTTTGTCCATTTGATCGCGGTTCTTTGCCTGATTGCCTTTTTGACATTTACGCCACTCCTTTTCAAAGCCGTCTATCAGTAGCATGTCTCAAAACCATCAGACTTAATCAGGTGAAATTTACCTGTCGAGAACAACCAATCACTTTGGATTTCCGATTTCATTGAATGGATAAAAACGAAATTTCACTTTACCAACGACAGAGTCTTCTTCAATACTTCCAAAGATTCTGCTGTCCATACTGTTGGAGCGGTTATCTCCCATCACGAATAATTGACCTTCCGGAACAATCACTTCGAAGTCCTGTGTCAACTTCTGACCTTCCGGAAGTGCATCTTTGTTCAAGTCCAAATAGGGTTCTGGATACTCTTTCCCATTAATGGTAAGCACATCATTTTCCATTATCACCGTGTCTCCCGGCAGCCCGATTACCCGCTTAATGAAGTCCTCATCTGCGTTTGGTGCATGAAATACGATTTTGTCGAAGTGTTCAAGTGATGAAATTTTCGAAATGACGACCCGATTATTGTCATGGTATGTCGGTTCCATTGACTCTCCCGACACAATGACAGGTGTGAACAAGAACTGCCTAACGATAAATGCGATGAGTACTGCGACAATCAGGGACTTCCCCCATGACCAAAACTCTTTCTTTGCCTCTGCTTCCATAGTTGCCCCTCCGTCTATCAATTTTCTATCACATATCCAAGTGAACGTAACACATTATCAATGAATGATTTTGTATATAAAAAGACCTCTTCCTTTTCTGGCTCGAGATAGACGTCATGATATAAATACCGCCACTCTTTATATTGGAATTCACTTAAATTTTGACGTTTCATCCACTTCTTTGTTTCAGCGATATCTGTCATCCGATCCTCTCCGCCGTTCTGAACAAGCAACGGTACATCTTGTATCGATTTCTCTGACTGGAGAGTTCCTTTCATGAACGAAGTGAGCTCTTTATACCAACCGCCTGTTACAATCGATTTTACATCGGATGAGATACGTGTTTTCGGACGTTCTTCCGGGTTTTTTGTAAGCATGTCAAACGTCACTCCATGATCTAACTTCATAGAAGATGCTACACGTGTCAGCATCGATGAAAACTTGGGCGGATGGTGAATCAGAGAAAGCCAAGGGGAGCTGATGATAAGTCCTGCACATTCGATTCGTTGTCTTTGCAGCAAATGAATCATGACTGTAGCGCCTAATCCATGTGCTAAGACGATAACAGGAACACTTTCTTTCAATCCCGCATCAATCATTTTTTTTGCAAACTCCAGATAGGATTCGAACGGTTCATCATGAGGTTTTCCTTTTTCATCCGTGCCATGGCCAGGCAGGTCACCGGTAATCACGTCAAATCCTGAAATTCTTAACCTTTGGATCAGCCATGCATATCGCTGATGGTCTTCGTACGCGTTATGTACAATGACAATGACTGCTTTTGCTTGTCCGTCTGCTTCCCATTTCCACATAGCGCTTCCCTCCATTTACTACAATGCTTGAGACTCCTTTTTGTACATGTCCTAAAACTTTGTTAGGATTATTATACATCAATGTACAACAAGGAGGGCATTTCATGATTGTTCCATATAAGGATATTTGGCCAGACATCGATGAATCCGTTTTTGTAGCCGATTTTGCTGTTATCAGCGGTGATGTCACCATTGGCTCTGATTCATCTATTTGGTACAGTACCGTAATCCGTGGAGACGTTGCGCCCACCCGGATCGGTAAACGGGTCAGCATCCAAGACTTATCTTGCCTGCATCAAAGTCCTAACAACCCGTTAGTTATAGAAGATGACGTCACGATTGGGCATAAGGTTACGTTACATAGCTGTACAATAAAAAAAGGGGCGCTAGTCGGGATGGGTTCAATCATTCTGGATGGCGCAGTAGTAGGTGAAGGTGCATTTGTCGGGGCAGGCAGTTTAGTTCCTCCCGGTAAAGTGATTCCACCAGGTATGTTAGCACTCGGTTCCCCTGCAAAAGTTGTTCGGGCAGTGACTGATGAAGACCGTGCAGATATGGAAAGAATCGTCGAAAGCTATGTAGAAAAAGGGAAACATTACAAACAACAGCAACACTAATCTGCAAATAAGAAAAGCAAGGGTGCTGAAAATCGGCTCCCTTGCTTTTTTGCTTACCCTTTAATTTGAGACACTTCTTCTTTCAAAACTGAAGCCTTGTCTGTACGTTCCCAAGGCAGGTCGACATCCGTTCTCCCGAAATGACCATAAGCTGCTGTCTGCTTATAGATCGGACGACGAAGGTCGAGCATCTTGATAATTCCTGCTGGACGGAGATCGAAATGGTTTCTGACCAGCTCTACAAGACGACTTTCCGGTATATCACTTGTCCCGAAAGTATCCACTGAAATCGAAACAGGCTTAGCTACACCGATTGCGTATGCGAGCTGTACTTCACAACGATCCGCTAATCCTGCCGCGACAAGGTTTTTGGCTACATAACGTGCTGCGTATGATGCTGAACGGTCGACTTTCGTCGCGTCTTTACCAGAGAACGCACCGCCGCCATGACGTGCGTAACCGCCATACGTATCGACAATGATTTTACGTCCTGTAAGACCCGCATCCCCTTGAGGACCACCGATGACAAAGCGTCCTGATGGGTTAATGAAATACTTCGTTTCATCATCCAGCAAGTTCTTTGGTACAACGGCGTCGATCACGTATTGTTTCACTTCGCGCTGTAATTGCTCCAGTGTCACTTCCGGATGATGTTGCGTAGAAATAACAATCGTATCTACACGGATCGGTTCGTTTTGTTCATTATATTCTATTGTTACTTGAGTCTTTCCGTCCGGGCGTAGGTAATCCAATGTTTCTTCTTTCCGTACTTTCGTTAGTTGACGTGAAAGTTTGTGTGCCAGACTGATTGGCAGAGGCATCAATTCCTCTGTTTCGTTACAAGCATAACCGAACATGAGTCCCTGGTCCCCAGCACCAATTGCTTCTAGTTCTTCATCATCCATCAAGCCTTCGCGTGCTTCAAGTGCACGATCGACACTGGCTGCAATGTCAGGTGATTGTTCATCAATAGAGGTCAGTACGGAAGACGTTTCGTAATCGAATCCGTATTTCGCTCGTGTATAGCCAATTTCCTTTACGGTTTCTCGAACCACTTTCGGAATATCGACATACGTAGTCGTCGTAATTTCTCCAATCACGAGAACTAATCCTGTTGTAATTGTCGTTTCACACGCGACACGCGCGTTCGGGTCTTCCTCGATAATCGCATCCAGAATCGCATCTGAAATTTGGTCGCACATCTTATCAGGATGGCCTTCTGTTACCGACTCAGATGTGAACAGTCTTCGATTTGTCATATGATTTCCTCCTTCAGCCGCAAGTTTCCTTACAGCGAACTCGTGATACGGTACTCTCGTTGTCCCAGTTTTCGTCCCGCGCCTGAAGAGAAGCGACGTTCAACGTTCACAAGGATAAAGGCAAACAATAGAAAAAGCCCTCCACTCACGTATTGCATACATGAGGAAAGGCATGAGTTCATAGGCACCTTTCACTCTTATCGTCCAGGGTTTCCCCCTGCTTCAGGTTTGGCACCTTTTCATAGACAAGGACGTCCATGCAGGTTGCCGGGCATCATAGGGCCTGTCCCTCCGCCGACTCGGGATAAGAGTATCCGTTCATCTATCTATGCTACGAGAAAGTAGAGTTCTTGTCAATTATTTTTGTTGTTCTCACTTGAGTTTTGAATTAGTATAGTTTATTATTCTTAATGTGTTATACTAATTCAAAATAAGACAGCCCCAACAAGGGCAATCATGAAAAGGACGGTATCTACATATGATTTCAGCGAAAATAGATAATGGACTCAAAGAACTTCTTTCTGGAACTAATATTACATTGCAGCCATCTGTACCTGTATTAGTCGAAAAAGCAGTTTCCCGTGGCGAGGCGAAGCTTTCAGCAGATGGAGCCGTTACCGCACAAACCGGGAAGTATACCGGCCGTTCACCTAAAGACCGTTACATAACTGAAGAAGCTACTACAAAAGATAAGATTGATTGGGGTTCTGTTAATCGTCCGATTTCAGAAGATCACTTCGACAATCTATATAAGAAGGTCTTAAACCACCTTCAAGCAAAAGAGGAACTATTCGTATTCAAAGGGTTTGCCGGAGCTGACAAAGCTTCACAACTATCCATCCAAGTCATTAACGAGTTCGCTTGGCAAAACCTATTCGTTCATCAGCTCTTCATCCGCCCTACTGAAGAAGAGTTGAAGATGCACGAAGCACAGTTCACGATCCTTGCTGCGCCATCATTCAAAGCAGACCCTGCTGTTGACGGAACAGATACAGAAACATTCGTTATCATTTCCCTTGAAAAACGTATCGTCCTAATTGGAGGTACTGAATATGCGGGAGAAATGAAAAAATCGATTTTCTCTGTGATGAACTACTTGCTTCCTGAAAACGGAATCCTATCTATGCACTGCTCAGCGAACGTCGGCGAAAAAGGCGACGCTGCCCTATTCTTCGGTTTGTCAGGAACAGGTAAAACAACACTATCCGCTGATGCAAACCGTAAATTGATCGGTGACGATGAGCATGGCTGGTCAGATCACGGAATCTTTAACATCGAAGGTGGCTGTTACGCGAAATGCGTCAACTTATCACCGGAAAAAGAACCTGAAATCTTCGGTGCCATCCAATTCGGGACTGTGCTAGAAAACGTGGTACTCGATACTGAGTCACGCATACCGGATTATGATGATACAACCTTAACAGAAAATACCCGTGCAGCGTATCCGATCGAGAACATCGACAACATCGTTCTCCCTTCAGTTGCTGGACACCCGGAAACAATCATCTTCTTGACTGCTGATGCATTCGGTGTGCTTCCTCCAATCTCGAAATTGACGAAAGAGCAAGCAATGTATCACTTCCTTAGCGGATTCACATCGAAACTTGCGGGTACAGAGCGTGGAATCACATCACCTGAAGCAACATTCTCTACATGCTTCGGATCTCCATTCCTGCCTTTGCCTGCGACGGTCTACGCTGATATGCTCGGTAAGAAGATCGACGAGCACGGATCCCGTGTATTCCTCGTGAACACTGGCTGGACTGGCGGCGTTTATGGCGTTGGTAAGCGTATGGATTTGAAACACACTCGTACGATGGTCCGCGCGGCGCTGTCCGGTGAATTGGATAACGTAGAGACTGAAACGTCAGCGACATTCGGACTCCAGATTCCGAAACACATCGAAGGCGTGCCAAGTGAAGTATTGAATCCTCGTAACGCTTGGAGCGATGCATCCGAGTATGATACAAAGGCGAAAGAACTTTCTCAACTATTCAAAGACAACTTCAAAAAGTTCGGTCATGTTTCTGAAGAAATCCTTCAAAAAGGCGGCCCGATCATTTAATTGCGATAAGAAAGAACCTTCCAAATCGGAAGGTTCTTTTTTTACGGTTGTGCTATCATCCACTTTGTTAGGTCTCTGACAATTTGTGCATTGTGCCAAGATGGAAAGTGATGAGTGTAATCTTGGAAATACCACGTTTCATATGTTTTCTGATGTTCGCGGAGCGCGTCCTCCAGGAGAATGGCTTGTTCAAATGACACGTTTTCATCTTTCATTCCATGAATGATGAGTACCGGTGCATCGATATCCTCCACTCGGAACAGCGCCGTTCTTTCCCGATAAGCATCAGGTGCATTATTCGGAGAACCTCCAATGACCCGCTTCATCATGCGTCTCATATCTTCACGCTCCTTATACGTGAAGACAACGTCCGAAACACCTGCCCAGTGGACGGACGAGGTAATGTCATCGCGTAAAATCGCCGTCCAAAGCGCCATGATGCCGCCTCTTGAGAACGAAAATAGGTGAACACGTCCTTCTTTCCACTTGGAGCTTTGTTTTAACACGTCAACCGCATTCACTGCGTCTTGAAGATCGGCACCTGCAAACTCATCGCGCCCTTCTCCCCCGCGGTTCCCACGATAATAAGGAGCAAATACGACGAACCCCTGACACGCAAATTGTGCAATTCGCGCAGGACGCGCCATTCCGATGTGTTGGATGCCGCCTCTCATATAGACCAAACCTTCATAACTCCCGGCTTCTTTCGGTTCAGCGAGCAACCCTTTCACTTTTAATCCGCCACTGAAATACGTGATTTCAGTGAGCTCTATTAAAGGATTCGGTGACGGATAGGATCTTCTTGAGACAATTTTGGCATCAGTGAGCATGCTGATCCACCCAACTTCTCAATTCCTTCATGCCTTTATCTTTCATATGGAAACTGAGTGACTGACAGTGATCTAATTGTTCATCCGTAAACCAGAGTGCACCGTCCGTTTCAAAACGTTCTGCTTCTTCATCGATTCCGACAACATCTGCGGTAAATACTGCTTTGCAAAATGGAGGTTCCGTGTACACGACGTACTCGGCAAACTTCACTAAGTTCGAAACCGTCACCCCTGTTTCCTCCATCACTTCCCGGATAGCTGCCTGTTCGATTGTTTCTCCAGGTTCCGCCTTCCCCCCTGGAAATTCCACACCTCGAATTTTGTGAGGAGTCAACAACCACTTTCCTTCGTATTTGAGCACAACAAGGACGTGACGGGCTTCCAACTCCTGTTCACCAAAAACGAGCTCCACCCGGCTTCCTTTCAGGTCTTCAAATGTTAACATTCCTTCCACACCCTATCAGCTGATCCACCCACTTACATATTTCCTGCACCTTTATGTGTCACCACTGGCTGCCGGAAAAATGGCATCCGTTCAATGACTGCCTTGGATTCATCATCTGTGAATTCATGGATGAGTGCATACATTTTGTATAAACGAAGATCAACATTGTGATTATTCCGATCATAATGATAAGGGACATACGGCAAATGGGCTCTCAGAAAATTAAAAAATTCCAATTCGTTAGTCTGATCAAACAAGTGATGAAAAATCTCAATATATTCCTTTGGGATATTCACTTCGTATTCATATGGGGAATCGTACTTGTTGATATTGATTTGCTGGTGTGCAACTGACACATACATCGTATGTTTTCCGTCTGCCATCGTAATCGCATCCTTTTTCAAGTAGTATGAGCCACTCGAACAGGAGTATGTGCCGTACTTACAGTAAGCTTGAATTTGCGACTTTTTCAACAGCATCCGCAACGTTTTGATGGACATTCGGATCCAATGGGTGCGGCACAAGATCGCCGTGTTTAGTCGAATCCAATATGGCAAGCGCAGCTGCAATGAGCATATCATACGTAATCTTCGTCGCTTTCGCATTCAATGCACCGCGGAAAATGCCAGGGAAACCGAGTACGTTATTCACAAGACGTCCATCCGCCGCAAATGCTGCACCTGCTTTAAGTGCCACTTCAGGTTGAATTTCCGCATGTGGATTCGAAAGTGCCAAAATAATCTGCCCGGGACGAACCATTTCCGGTTTGATCAATCCTTGTACTCCTGTAGTTGCGATAACGATATCACTGGTGGCCATGATTTCTTCCAATGACTCGGCAGTCTCGCCTCCGTATTGAACTAGCCGCTCAACTGCTTTGTCATTCATATCGATGCCTTGCATCTTTTTGACCCCATACGCCATCATCATTCGGCTGATAGCAAGACCCGCAGCTCCCAATCCGATTTGGCCGACGACTGAGTCTTCCAGCTTCACACCAGCTTGACGGCATGCAGAAAGAGTTGAAGCAAGTGCAACGACTGCAGTACCATGCTGATCGTCGTGCATGACCGGAATTTCGAGCTCAGCTTTCAATCGATCTTCAATTTCAAAACAATGAGGTGAGCCGATGTCCTCTAAAAGAATCCCGCCAAATCCTTGATGGATATGTTTTACGGTTTCTACAACCTGATCCGGGTCACTTGTATCAAGTAGAATCGGAATGCCGCTGATACCTGCAAATTGATCGAACAATACCGCTTTCCCTTCCATCACCGGCATCCCGGCAACAGGTCCGATATTACCCAATCCTAAAATGGCTGTACCATCAGTTACGATTGCAACCGTATTAGATATCCCTGTGAAAAACTGTGCTTGCTGTGGGTCCTTTTCAATCACTTTGCACACATTCGCAACGCCAGGCGTATAGACGCGACGCAGATCGCCAAGAGATCGGATTTCAACCTTGCCTTTCATATGTATCTTTCCGCCTTCATGCGCACGCAATACATCATCGGAGATTGCCTGTACTTGTATCCCATCACCAATCGCATTTATGGCCTCAACAATCTTATCCAGTTGTTCGACATCGTTACATTGGACAGAAACGTCACGGATTGTAGACAGTGTGCCGACTTTAATAGTCTGGATATCGCCTATATCACCTTCCAACTGACCAATCGCATATGCGACTTTAGCAAAATTCCCAGGTTTTGAAGGAGTTTCAATAATCAAATTCCGTAAATAAGGTGTACTTGCCATTCTAATTTCCCCTTTTATGTATCGGATATTCACAATTCTGTGACAGATCTATTTTACACATCAGCTTTCGGTTGTTCAACGAAATCGAAAAAACAATGCACCCTCCTATTTTGAAGGATGCATTGCCGGTTACGCTTTGATATCCACTGCCGAACCTTTAAAAGGATGAGCGGCTTCAGGCAGAGATTGCAACATTTCAGTCGCTGCAGATGCATTTGCAGTCATAGCCTTGTCCAAAATCGTCATTTGTACAGTCGATTGGAGACTCCTCAGTTGACTAGCCATGATCGATGACATGTCCAAAACAATCAGCTCCTCTCCTCTTATTTATCGGCACGCAGAGGAGGTCATGAAGGATCAATTATTAATTGTTGTCCTCGCCAAGAAATGCATTGAGCATCCACTGATGCTTTTCAATTCCTTGATAAATCGCATTCAAAAGATCTTCAGTCATGAAGTCACCCGCATCGCCAGCCAATTTCATACCCGTCTTCAGTGATTTCATGATTGCATCAAAATCTTCAACGATTGCTGCGACCATTTGTTCCGCTTTTTCATTGCCGTTTGCTTCTTTTACTACAGATAGGTTAAGGTGCTCTGTTAGTGTAGCAGTCGGTTGTCCACCAAGAGTCAGAATCCGTTCTGCGATGTCATCCATATGTTGCGTAGCTTCATCATATAATTCTTCAAATTTAGCGTGTAAGGTGAAGAACTGTTTCCCTTTTACGTACCAGTGGTAGTTGTGTAACTTTGTATACATGACTGACCAAGTAGATACTTGTGTGTTCAATTCTTTGATTAGTTCTGCTGACATAATAAAAAAACCTCTTTTCCATCAATTTTGTCTAATACGTCTCTCTGTTATTTTACCACGTAACGGTTTAAACTAAACGTACAATACGTGAGGAGCGGGTTTACTTGAAAAAGATTGTTCTATTGCCCATTCGCTTTTATCAAAAAATGATTTCACCACTGACTCCCCCTTCTTGCAGATTCTACCCTACTTGTTCACATTATGGCGTAGAAGCAGTGGAAACGCATGGTGTCTTTAAAGGGTTATGGCTGACGATTGTCCGTATTTCAAAATGCCATCCTTTTCATGAAGGTGGATTTGATCCTGTTCCAGCAAAGAAAGAAAAAGTCTAATAACTCTTTCAGTTGTCAAGTACTTCTCCTTCTAGTATGATGGGGAAGTACTTTTTTAAATCGTAATGATTACGCATTGGAGGATTTAGGAAGATGACAAGAACACGAATACTTATAGGACTCCTTCTACTAACGCTTCTTCTCGGGGCTTGCGGGAAAAAAGAAGCGACTGAAGAAAGTGAAACGGATGATGGAAAGCTTGACGTATATACTACTGTTTATCCCTTGCAATATTTTACGGAACGGATTGGCGGGAACACAGTTTCTGTAAAATCCATCTATCCTGCCGGAACGGATGAGCACAGCTTCGATCCTACCCAAAAAGAAATGATGAAACTGGCAGAAGCTGATTTGTTTTTTTATATAGGATTAGGGCTTGAAGGGTTCGTCGAAAATGCAGAAAAAACATTGAAAAACCAGCACGTTATGCTGCTACCAACTGGTGATCACATCGATTCTTCAAAGCTTATGGAAGGGCATCACCATGCTTCTGACGAAACTGGGCATGAGCATGAGAGTGAAAATCATGATAACGGTAACGTGGATCCCCATGTATGGATTTCCCCTGTTCTCAGTATCGACCTAGCTGCGGCCGTCCGAGATGGACTTATCAAGAAGGCTCCTGAGAACAAGCAATTGTATGAGAAGAACTATGAAGAGCTGAAAAGTGATTTGGAAGGGCTGGATGCAGAATTTTCTACGATGGCTGATCAAGCTTCTTCAAAGTCATTTTTTGTTTCTCATGCAGCTTTCGGTTATCTGGCTGATCGATATGGGTTAGAACAAGTCTCCATTGCGGGACTCAATACACAAAATGAGCCATCTCAAAAAGAACTTGCGCATATCGTGGAAGAAGCGAAAGAAAAGAATGTGAAGACGATTCTTTTTGAACAAAACGTGAGCTCGAAATTGACCAAAGTCGTCCAAAATGAGATTGGGGCAGATTCTGCCATACTTCATAATTTATCTGTTCTGACAAAAGAGGATGTTGCAAACAAGGAAGATTATTTTTCATTGATGAAACGCAATATACACGTTTTGTCTGAAGCGCTAAATTAAACTGCTGGAGGTGTAATGGGATACTTTCCCCTTACTCCCCCAGCCTTTTTTAGGTTCATTTCCTTGAAGTGAGACTCTCACGAAGGTCCTTGCGCAACAATTTGTTCGATGCATTGCGTGGTAATTCATCCACAAAGTGAAAAGCTTTTGGTACCTTATACGCCGCTAGCCGAGTTTGACAAAACTTCCTTAGGCTTTCCTCTTCAATAGCAGACCGCGCAACGACAAAAGCCGCGGGAACAGCTCCCCATGTGTCGCTTTGCATGGCACAGACGCCTGCCTCCACTATTTGCGGATGCTCCGCAAGCACCGCTTCTATCTCGGCAGGATAAATATTCTCCCCGCCTGAAATGATCAAGTCGGATCGGCGATCTGAAACAAACAAAAAGCCTTCATCATCAAAGTATCCGATGTCCCCTGAATGGAGCCAGCCATTTCGCAACACTTGGGTACTTGTGTGCTTTCCTATATATCCCGTTGTCACATGAGGCCCCTTGATAAGGATTTCTCCCTTTACAAACGGTTCGGTCTGCCCGTCAATTCGGATATCTGTGAAGAAAAGGGGTTTCCCTGCCGATCCTGGTTTCCGTAATGCGTCTACAGCCGATAAAGTGGCAGTCTGTGAACTTGTTTCCGTCATACCATACGTTTGTAACACGGGTAGACCGCATTGTTCAGCTCTCTTTAAATAGCTCACGGGTACGGGACCTCCACCAGCAAGCATTGTGCGGAACTTAGGGTGAACGGATAGCTTGCCGTTTTCAATGACTGTCAGCAGCCGTTCGAGTGTCACTGCCACAACAGACATTCCCGATACGCGTCCAGTAGTAATTTCTTCAGCCGCTATCGCGGCATCAAACTTTTCAAATAGCCTCACTTCGGAGCCATAAAGAACGGCTCTCGCTAAAATGGAGAAACCGCTAATATGAAAGAGAGGCATCATGTGAAGCCAAGCATCTCCATCATGTAAACCGCTGTTCAAGACAGCTGAAAGAGCACTCGATGTATGGTTTTCTGCAGTTTGACGGACACCTTTTGGAAATCCTGTCGTTCCCGAGGTATACATGATCGTTAGCGTGCGATCCTCTTCCCACATTTGCTCCAGTTGCAAGGGTTCCCGATTCAGTTGAACTAATTCATCATAGACAATACTCCGGCATACATGCTGCAAAGTCTTTCTCCGAACAGCATCTTCACACACGAGCCATTCCGATTGCGAATCTTTTAACTGATACTCGATTTCTTCCGCCGTCAACCTTGAGTTCAACATGACCATTTCTATCCCCGCAAGAAGACAACCATGGATTAACAGAGCCATCTCACCGGAAGTCCCTCCGAGTAATGCAATACGGCTTCCACGTCCAATTCCAAGTGAACGGAGCTTCCCGGCTCTATCCAATGCTTCTTCTTTCAACTCCAGGTAGCTCCATGTACGATCTTGAAAGCTCAATGCAGGGGCATGAGGCGTCAATGCTGCGCGTTTTAATAACCAATTGGGTATCATTTTTGTACCTTCTTTCCGTAAAGAAAAAACTGCCTAATAGGCAGTTTTTTCGTTTCGTAAACATTAAGGGAATCGTGGGAATTGCCCAAAGTCCGGCTTGCGCTTTTCCTTGAAAGCATCGCGGCCTTCTTTTGCTTCGTCAGATGTGTAATACAGCAATGTAGCGTCACCAGCCAATTGTTGAAGACCTGCTAGACCATCTGTATCCGCATTCATCGCTGCTTTCAAGAAACGCAGGGCGGTAGGGCTCATGGATAGCATCTCTTCACACCATTGGACGGTTTCGTCTTCAAGCTGCTCATAAGGGACAACTGTGTTAACTAGCCCCATATCCAACGCATCTTGAGCATTGTACTGGCGGCACAAGTACCAAATTTCACGTGCTTTCTTATGTCCGATAATACGTGCGAGGTAACCTGAACCGTATCCAGCATCAAAAGATCCCACTTTAGGTCCCGTTTGACCAAAGATCGCATTGTCTGCTGCAATTGTTAAGTCACATACGACATGAAGGACATGGCCACCGCCAATTGCGTAGCCCGCAACCATTGCAACAACAGGTTTCGGAATCACACGGATCAGACGCTGTAGATCGAGTACGTTCAAACGCGGAATCTCGTCTTCACCAACATAGCCCCCATGACCGCGTACTTTCTGGTCTCCGCCAGAACAGAATGCTTTTTCGCCTTCTCCTGTTAAAACGATGACTCCGATACTTTCATCGTCCCGTGCACGAGAAAAAGCATCAATCATTTCCATTACCGTTTTTGGACGGAATGCATTGCGAACTTCAGGACGGTTGATCGTCACTTTTGCGATGCCATTGTACTTTTCATACTTGATATCTTCGTATGTATGAAGTGTTTCCCATTGTCGTGTCATGGTTTTCCTCCTAGAAATCATTTTTGTTTAACCAACTCATCTATTATTGTAGCAAACTCTTCAGGTTTTTCCACGTGGATTGCATGACCGGCATTTTTCACAGAGAAATGTCGGACTGCTGGCAGTAAGTTTTTCATCTCCAACGCAATCGTTTCAAACTTTTTATCGAGGGATCCTGTAACTAGAATTACGGGATACATCTGCTCAGAAAGCAGTTCCCAGTATGACGGCTGACTTCCCGTCCCAATACCGATCAAGCTATTAGCAAGGCCTTGTGCATCTTGGCTTAACCGCTCTTTCCGTATTGCTTCTTGTTGTCGCTCTGACAGGGACTTCTGCGAGTCGAATAAGGCCAGGCTCCCCCAAAAATCCATGAAATCATGCAACGGTTCGGATAGGAGGCGTTCCGCTAATTTGGCATCTCGTTCCTTACGATCTGAACGCTCAGATGCTGTTTTCAACCCTGGCGACGCACTTTCAAGGACTAGTTGCTGTATCCGCTCAGGATAAGAGGCCGCGTACCCTAACGCAGTACGACCTCCCATGGAATAGCCGACCAATGTGAACTTTCTTAGCTCTAATTGGCTGAACAGTTGCTCGAGATCTTCAGTCTGTCTTTCCATTGAATAATCGGAACTGTTCTCAGGAATGTCCGATTGCCCATGTCCCCACAGATCGATTGCGACAGCATGGACTTTCCCTTCAAGAAGGGAAATGATTGTCTGCCACGTAGCTGTGCTTCCTGTGAACCCATGAAGGAAGACCACAACTGGAAGAGATGCATCACCGGAACGCTGCACATGCATTGAGTGGCCATTGACAAAAAACCATTCAGAACCCATTCCGGTCGAGCTCCTCTCCGATTGCACTCCACAATTCACGATGAGCCAGGACATTCCGATCGCGAACTGAGATCATCTCAATGATCCTCAGTGGAGCGGTTTTCTCTTCTGCCAATCGAGCTTCAAGCTGTTCTATTGATGAAACCGAATCGTATTGAATGCCGTACATCTCCGCAAGAGGAGCAAATGATAAACCGGTTGGCGTACCAAATAACTGTTCAAAATGATTCGGAATCGATGCTTGAGGCAAGTAAGAGAAAATGCCGCCTCCATCATTATTACTCACTATAATGGTTAAATCCATTGTCTGCATACGGGAAATCAGTAACCCGTTCACGTCGTGCATGAACGACAAGTCTCCAATCAGAAGCCAAGAAGGACGCTTACGTGCAGTTTGAATGCCGAGAGCAGTAGACACTACCCCGTCAATCCCGTTAGCTCCGCGATTGGAGAAAATCGCAATGTCCCGATCTGTTTTACGGAAGTACGTGTCCAAATCACGGATCGGCATACTGCTGCCGCTTATTAAATCACTTCCACTTGGTAACGAAGCCAGTAACGTCCGTACATAATCTCCTTCATGGACTTCGCCACTCCGATAACTTTCTGTCATCATTGCAGCAATCCCATTCGCCTTACTCCAAAGATCTGTATAAGCTGTCTCTTGAAGAGTACTCGTTTCTATAGACAAAACGTCCATCACGCTCGCTTGTAGATGATGCGTAGCAATACCGAGAGGATCCCGGAAAATCGGGGATTCATCCACAACGATAACTGTTTGTGGCCGAAACTTTTTCAAAAACAATGTGAGCGGTTTAGAAACCGGCTGAGGACCCATGCGTATGACCGTGTCAGGACCTGCCTGAGCTGCAAAGGATTCGTTTTTCAGAAATGCGTCATAGGAGTCGATGCATAAATGACGGCTGCTTTCTGGTACTTCCGATCGCAAATTGGATAATGGATCGCAAACCACCGGCCAATTCATTCTTTCCGCAAATGCCCAAAGCTTCGTTTTATCGAATCCGGGATTACACTCCCCCATCACTAATAATCCGCGTGTTGCAGAGCACATCAATTCGCCTACCTGTTCCTTTTGCTCAGTGGACAGAGAGGCCTGCCCGCCAATCCGTTCAGAAAACGTAACTGAAGGGAGTTCTTGTTCGAAATCGATTAACAATGGTTCCCGGAATGGCGCATTGAGATGGACCGGTCCCTTAGGTTCAGTGACCGCCATGCCTATAGAACGAGCAATTTGCCGTTCTAGATAGTCATCGACTGCAGCAGAATCTTCGGGGATCGGCAAGTCCACATCATATTTGATGTGCGGACCAAACAACCCCATTTGTCGAATTGCTTGGGGCGCACCTACGTCGCGTAATTCGTGCGGTCGATCTGCTGTGATCACAATCAGCGGAACGCGCGCATAAAACGCTTCAGTCACCGCTGGATGATAATTAGAAGCAGCTGTGCCCGATGTACATAACAGAACGACAGGTACTTGCGCAGCCTTCGCCAACCCAAGTGCGAAAAAGCCTGCAGACCGCTCATCTACATGTAAATGGGTCTCTATCTGTTCCGTGGAAGCAAGGGCATAAGCAAGTGGAGTTGAACGCGATCCTGGACTGATGACTGCATGAATGACCCCCATTCTGACGAGGCTCTCTGCCATTCTTCTCACATGATTTGTCAGTGTTCTGCGGTTATCCATTTAACGAACCTCCAAGTGCGCGTAACATCGGTCTGAATTTCACCCAAGTCTCTTCGTATTCCTGTGTAGGTTCTGAGTCTGCAACAATTCCACCACCTGCATAGAGCATCGCATGTTCCTCTTCTAATAATGCTGAACGGATTGCAACTGCAAATTCACCGTTACCCGATGCATCTGTCCATCCGATCGGCGCAGCGTAATACCCACGATCGCGATCTTCTTCCTGACGGATCAGTTCCATTGCGACGGGTGTAGGAACACCACCTAGGGCAGGTGTCGGATGAAGGGCTTTCACAAATTGGAAAATACCACTTTCAGCACCTAATCTGCCTTGAACAGGTGTGTGCAAATGTTGGATATCCCGTACTTTCATCAGCTTAGGCCGTGTTGCGGCTGTATAGGAGGCACAAAGTGATTCGAATACACCGGTAATCATATCCACTACATATTGGTGCTCTTCTTGGTTCTTTTTATCCCCGAGTAATTCACTGCCAAACTGCTGGTCCTCGTCGGCACTACTTCCCCGCTTGATAGAACCTGCAACGCAGGCGGAAAACGCTTGTCCGTCCTTTATTTCAATCAATCGTTCAGGAGTTGCACCGAAAAAGAACTGACCGCCATTCTCAAGCCCGAAATTATAACTATCCCGCTGCTCGTTCGAAACGGATTGCAGTGCAGCTACCGGACGGATCGGATGCTCAAATTTCAGAGCTAATTTCCGGGCAATGACTACCTTTTCAGCTTCGCCCTTTTGGATTTTCTCTGTAATTTTTTTAACTGCCTTCAGATAATGGTCTTTACAAAGCTCTTTCATCGATACTAGGGCCGGCTTTTCTATGGACACGGATTCTTGTACTTGTGCCATATGAATAAGTTGGTCCCGTTGCTTACGAAGCGCTTCAAATTGAAGGACCGTTTCAGATTCTTCTGAGATGAAATTGATAGCAACTAGGGTTTTTCCATTTTCTATTTTCAACTGGAAGGTAGGGACAGCAAAAAGTGCATTCGGAAAATCTCCCCACTCTGAAGGAGTAGATGAGCGGTTTTCATCAAACGAAAATCCACCGAATAACACAGGATCCATGTCTTTTTCTTCTTTAATAAGTGCTTTACAATAGTCTTTCCATTTGGATTCAATCGTATCAAAACGATCGGCTCCATCTTCATCAGTTAACGTTAGTGCATGGCCAATTCCGACAAGTGTCATTGTTTTAGAAGCATTTTCCCAATAAAAACGATGGGAATCATTGATGAGCGCCCCTGCCTCAAAAAAAGACAGCGGTGATATTCCGCCCGCCTCAATAGTCTCAGTAAAGAAGCGGACATGCGGCATAGCTGCCGTTTTTTCCCGGCTAGGCAAGTCCGTAAGCTTCCGATTCATAGTATTCTCTCCTCATGTGGCAAACTCTTAGTGCCAATTCTACTTCCATTATAGCGGAAATCGGGTAACGGCGCATTTTTAAGAACCTGAAGGATTCCGTAATTGTGCCGAATAGAGTACAATAAGACTTGCATGTTTAAAAGAAGGAGAGAACGAAATGCAAGATACAATTAAAATTGAAACAGGTTGGAGAATGTGGTGGCAGCTTACACGTCCTCATACGTTAACTGCAGCATTTGCTCCTGTATTCCTTGGCACGATGCTCGCATTGCCGTTTGGGAAACTGGACTTCTTATTATTTGCCGCGATGTTACTCGCAAGTGTCTTCATCCAAATGGCGACAAATATGTTTAACGAGTATTACGATTTTAAGCGCGGGCTCGATACGGAAGATTCAGTCGGCATTGGCGGCACAATCGTACGGAATAAAGTCAATCCGAAGACGATTCTAAATCTGGCGCTTCTCCTATATGGTGTATCGGTTCTACTGGGTATCTACATCTGCTTGCAGACTTCCTGGTGGCTGGCAGTTGTCGGTCTGATCTCAATGGCAATCGGCTACTTCTATACAGGAGGGCCTTATCCTATTGCCTACACTCCACTCGGTGAACTCTTCTCAGGAGTGGTTATGGGGATGCTATTAGTGCTGATTGCATTCTACATCCAGACAGGTACGGTTACAGAACGCTCTGTGTTGCTGTCGATTCCTAGCGTATTGCTCGTTGCTGCAATCATGATGGCAAACAATATCCGCGATTTGGAAGGCGATAAGCTAGGTGGAAGAAAAACGTTAGCCATTTTGTTAGGACGAGTCAATGCGATCCGCATTCAAACTGGATTTTTCGTCCTCGCCTTCGCTTGGATTATTGCGTTAGTCCTTTTTGGCGGGTTAACGCCATGGAGCCTCCTTGTAATCCTATGTGTTAAGAAACCGATCAGCGCCATTAAAATCTTTAAGAACTTTGAACTTCCTTTGCAAGTAATGCCTGCAATGAAATACACAGCTCAAACGAACACATTCTTTTGTCTGTTACTTGCGATCGGATTGCTTATTGGACATCTTACAACTACCTAATGACATCTTAAAAAGGCTGTACGGAGTCAGTAAAAACTGATTGCTGTATCAGCCTTTTTAGTTTGGCTTAAATGGTAGAGGTCACAATTGAAAAACAAAAGGTTTAATAACTCTGCGAAAAAGGAATTCATTGGATTAACAGCTGAAGTACTAGTAATTTTGCTGTTCTGAATCATACTAGAACGTAAATCCATAAAGGACGTGAACGGAATGTTAACAAAAGATCAAATGACAACTTTAAAAAAAGAACTGCTTCGTCTCCAGGATGAACTCGCTCTGACCCAAGAGAGGACTGATGTAGAGGATAGTCCACAAGAAGAAATCGGAGAGCTATCCTCCTACGACAACCACCCGGCAGATATGGGGACGGAGTTATATGACCGAGAGAAAGACAGAGCACTGAATGTACACGCAAGTGAAGAGCTGGAGAAGGTCCGGAAAGCATTAGAGAAGATACAAGATGGCTCATATGGAGTATGCGAAGAATGCGGCAAAGAAATCCCTTTCGAACGGTTGGAAGCAATTCCCTATACTACGCTTTGTGTGGATGACGCCGTACAAGAAATTCCCGATGATCGCCCCGTAGAGGATGATCTGCTGAAGATGGCCAATCCAAACACATTTGCCGAACGAAGGGAAGGTGCATTTAAAGATCCCATAGACAGTTTTGAAGAAATCGCAAAGTCAGGTACTTCTGAGACTCCATCGGACTTCACAGGTGACCATGGTGACTATGAAACGTTATACGACACTTCGATTGAAGACGAAAGTACTGAAGATATTGATGTGATTGCGACAAGTAATTTAGAGGGAGAGCCTTCAGGGATCATTCGGGGAGCCACAACATTGGCTTATGAAGAAGAACTGGATGAGGAAGGACTGGAGTCGGAATTAGGCGACATCCCCTATCGCCGTAAAGACAGTTACACCGACAAATAATAACCACAAAAAAAGTTCCTGGAAGCGATTTCGCATCCAGGAACTTTTAAGTATGACCCCTACGGGATTCGAACCCGTGTTACCGCCGTGAAAGGGCGGTGTCTTAACCGCTTGACCAAGGGGCCAAACAAATATGGCGGAGAAGGAGGGATTCGAACCCTCGCGCCGCTTTCGCGACCTACACCCTTAGCAGGGGCGCCTCTTGAGCCACTTGAGTACTTCCCCGTAATATGGCTCCGCAGGTAGGACTCGAACCTACGACCGATCGGTTAACAGCCGATTGCTCTACCACTGAGCTACTGCGGAATAATGATGGGCCTAAGTGGACTCGAACCACCGACCTCACGCTTATCAGGCGTGCGCTCTAACCAGCTGAGCTATAGGCCCAATATGGAGCGGGTGAAGGGAATCGAACCCTCATCATCAGCTTGGAAGGCTGAGGTTTTACCACTAAACTACACCCGCATGAATGGTGGCTCAGGACGGAATCGAACCGCCGACACAAGGATTTTCAGTCCTTTGCTCTACCGACTGAGCTACTGAGCCACATAGTGTCAATAGACTATGTATGAAAAGAAATGGCGGTCCCGACCGGGATCGAACCGGCGATCTCCTGCGTGACAGGCAGGCATGTTAACCGCTACACCACGGGACCATTTGGTTGCGGGGACAGGATTTGAACCTGTGACCTTCGGGTTATGAGCCCGACGAGCTACCACTGCTCCACCCCGCGATAATGTTAATTGAAAGACTCAACCTAAGCACGCTTACGTTTCTGTCTTATGCAAAGTTACGAATTTCTTGAAAAAATGGAGGAGGTAGAGGGATTCGAACCCCCGCGGGTTTTGACACCCCTGTCGGTTTTCAAGACCGATCCCTTCAGCCGAACTTGGGTATACCTCCGTACGATAGTAAGCAATACTGGTGGACCTTGCAGGACTCGAACCTGCGACCGGACGGTTATGAGCCGTCTGCTCTAACCAACTGAGCTAAAGGTCCTTTGGATGGCGGCAGAGGGGATCGAACCCCCGACCTCACGGGTATGAACCGTACGCTCTAGCCAGCTGAGCTACGCCGCCATAAAATGGATTAATGAAATTGGTGGAGCCTAGCGGGATCGAACCGCTGACCTCCTGCGTGCAAGGCAGGCGCTCTCCCAGCTGAGCTAAGGCCCCGTATTAAAATTGAAAATGGTCGGGAAGACAGGATTCGAACCTGCGACCCCTTGGTCCCAAACCAAGTGCTCTACCAAGCTGAGCTACTTCCCGTTCCAAAAAAAATAAAAATTGGCGCGCCCGGCAGAAGTCGAATCCACAACCTTCTGATCCGTAGTCAGACGCTCTATCCAATTGAGCTACGGGCGCATATATAATTTGTACAAGGTATGCTAAGTAAATTACAGTGGAGCGGAAGACGGGATT
>NZ_JBCMNO010000023.1:0-107106 GCF_050459885.1 Sporosarcina gallistercoris
ATTTTCTACTTGCCAAATACAAGAAATGGCCAAAGAAGCGAAGCTGGCTGTTGAAGAAGGATACAGAATCCTAAAATTAAAGGTCGGAATCGATAAGAAACTTGATATTGAGCGCATCCAATCTGTACGTCAAGCAGTAGGATTCGACATATCTATTAAAGTAGACGCCAACCAAGGATGGGAAACAAGCGCGGATTCCATGTACGTCCTTGACCGGATCAAAGCGTGCGAGATTGATTGGATTGAACAACCAGTACTTGCTTCAGATATAGATGGCTTAAAAGAGATCAAACAAAAAGCAACAGTACCCGTCATGATAGACGAAGGACTACATGGCAAACAAGAAATGAATGAAATTACCGTGAAACGCGCAGTAGATATGATCAACATTAAATTGATGAAATGTGGCGGCCTCTATCCAGCAACTCAACTCGTTCACCAAGCCGAACTGGCCGGTTATACATGCCAGATCGGTTCGATGGTAGAGTCCGCCATAGCGTCAGCCGCAGGTTTGCATATTTCAATAGCAAAAAAACGCATCAAAAGTAACGAGCTCGTCGGACCCCTCATGTTCAGTAAAGATGTGGCCACATTAGACATTCAAGTTCCATTTGTCCATCTTAAAGAAACGCCTGGGCTTGGAATTGATGTGGATGAGTCAATACTAGAAGAGCTGACAAGTCACTATGTAAAGATTTGTTGATGCACCATTTTTCCTTATTCAAAAAGAAGAGCCTTCTACCAGTCTCTGAACCGAATTCCAAATGGGGTCACTTTTTTTAAGTGACTTTCATTTGGGGCTCGATTCATTGCTCGATAGAGGACTCTTCTATTCATTCATATCTCAAATTGTCTGATTAGCATTTTAATTGTGCGCAGTCCGAATACCTGGCACCTAAAGGTTTTCAAGTGAAGAGGAAGATTAAGGACTAAGTAGATGATCTGGAAACCTAAAAAAACACCCCGTAAATGTTAGTTGGTGTCTAACATTTACCGGGCAGTTCAGTAAAAAGAATTCCCAATTCATTCACATAACAAGTTATGCAGTTAGTGTATTAATTCTACAGTGCATAGGCATAATATTTTAAGCAGGGATTTTCCAATCTTAAGAAAGAATATTATCCACCAATAAAAATGTTATATTTTTCAAAAGGTTTTAAAGAAGTTATATTTAGTATTTGTATACGATATTTACTGTATGTTTTTTCCTTAGCTTCATAAATATCACTTTTCAATAAGGAATTAAAAACTAGATTATCATATTTATCAACTATTTTATACGCAATATTTGATAGTTGTATTGGCGCTTGCGTATTATTAATTAAGGTTAAAGCAACTAAGATGTATTTCCCATTAATACTCTCTATCTCTAAGTGTATTTCTGATTGACCCTCTTCAACAGAGTGATTGAATTGTTTCAAATCTATATTTTTGATGGGATTTAATGCTACTGAATATTGGATATTGCCAAAATCTAAATTTTTTCTATATTCATTTATAGAAAAGGAGAAATAAAAAGGGTCATCGTACCTTTTAAAGTATTCTGTTATTTCAAGACTAGTTAATTGAGGATTTATGTTAATAGTTGAAAGCATAACAATCTATTCTCCTAAAAAGATAAAACCCTCTAAATCGTAACTTAGAGGGTTTTAAATTATGTCAATTTAGCATCTTATGAAGCTGGGTTAAGAACAGAAACTTCAAAAGTTACAACTTTTCCGTTAGAAGTTACAAATCCTACTGTAGATGTACCTGCTGAGTATGTTTGAATTGCATCCCCAGTAAATGTTAATGTAGTTTTTGTGGATGTCCAAGAACCATTAATTCCAGCTTTTGGAGTTACTAATACTCCGTATTGATCTTTAATTTCAACATTAGCTTTAATTGCTTCAAGTGCTTGCTCTTTTGTTAAGCCATCAACTGTAATTTTAGCTTTCTCAGCTGTAGCTGTTGTAATAACAGGAGTTTCGGATTTAGCAGTAACAGTAGTTTCAGCTAATTTAGTAGCGCCTTGCCATAGAGCAATTGTTCCAGTTTCAGTAACATTTGCTGGAGTTCCTTGAGGGAATACAGCCCAAACCTTCATATCTGTTGTATCAGCTTTGATTGCTGAGTTTGTAGAAGTAAATGTTGCATACCCCTTTGGAAGAGCAACTTTGTTTCCAGATAGTAATCCTACTAATTTCAAATCTACTGCATGGTCAGAATCTTTATCATTAGTGGAAACACCATATAATGTAGGAACTTGTTCAATTGAGTAAGTTAAAACATCATCGGATTTGATTGTTTGTAAAGTAATGTTTTGAGTAGAAACTACGGCACCCGCAGCATCTTTCAACTCCGCTTTAATTTTGAAAGTCTTATCATTAGCAGTAGCTTTTAATGCAAGTCCATCTTTCAATTCAGATACTGTTTTATCACCTGATGTAAGACCAGTGAATGCTGTTCCTTCTACAGTGAAAGTAACCTTGTTAGTAGAAGTATCGATAGCATTGCCATATTGATCCTTAAATGCGAATTTTAGATTAACTACACCACCAACTTCAGCGTAATTTGCATCAGTTGAAACTGTAACACCAGCTGGAACTTTAGCATCTACAACAGTAATAGGAAGAGTAGCAGATTTACCAGTTGCGTTAACTGTAACTGTTACATTAGCAGTACCATTGTCTTCAGCTTTAAGTGAGATATAAGCTTTACCGTCGATTTCAACAATTTTTTGTGAATTAACAGATACTTTACTTGTGTTACCCGAAACTACAGTTAAACCAGAAGCTGCAGCAACGATATCGCTTGCTTTCATTTCTTTACCATAGTTATCAGTAAGTTTCAATTCTACATACACTGGGTTTTCACCCTTACCAGGATTGCTTGTTGGAGCAACAAGTACTGGTGCGTCAGCAACAGATGCACCATTTACTGAGAAAGTAATTTTTGAAGATGTACCAGTAGCATTAGCTATAGCAGTCAATGTTACTGATTTAGATCCACTGAATGAACCGAATTTAGCAATAACTAATTGAGCTTTACCATCGACTGTGTCAACTTTTACATCTGAAGGATCAACTACAGTGTTGTCAGAAGAAATGATAGTGAAACCATTAGCCGCAGCAGTCCCGACTACCAACTTTTCACCTTCACCAAATTGATTTTTAGCAGTATGCGGAATAACGACATTTGTGTCAACTTGTTCTAATGAAGTTTTGTTAGCTTTCAAAACTGGTTGACTTAATTCAATAGAACCAAGAGCTTTTGAATCACGAACATTGACAGTTTGTGTTGTAGTTTTTCCATAAGTTTTGTCAACAAGTGTTAAAGATAAAGTTGTAACATCATTAGATACGCCTGTTACGGTAATTACACCTTTATCAGATGGTTCATTAGCAGTAATAATTCCTCTGTTTGAAGTAACTGCAAACTTTTCTTTAGTGAAGTTAGTAGTAATGTCTTCACCATATTGGTTATATGCAGTATATGCTAACTTAACAGTAGTTGGGGCAGATGCATCTCTATATCCATTTACTGCAAGTTTAACTTCTTCAATTCGTTCAGGTGCTACAGTTACAGAACCTTTGTCTTTACCTTCTGCAAGTTCAACACCGCTAACAGCAACAGTATAATCACCAGCTGGAAGTACAACAGAAGAAGTTAATTCCACAGATTTTTTGTCATCGCTGAATTTCGCTGTAACAGGAATAACAATGGATCCACGTTTAACTTCAAATTTAGCTGCTGAAGTGTCAATTGCTTTATTGAAGTCAACTTTTAGTGTTTTAGTGTTAATCGCCTTTTCCGCTCGTTCCGCTAACTACAAAAAAGCTCCAATCCCTTGTGGCACAAAGGATTGGAGCTTTTGATGTTTTTTCAAAAATCACGTTAACGTCGCTCTTCGTGATCAACTGGGGCATAGTACGATAGAAACTACAGTGCTCTACACCAACCTTTCGCAGGATGAACAACGAGAGGTGTTAAAGAAAATGGATAAACAACCCGCAGAGAGAACTAAAAGTGAATAGGTGAGTTAGAAAAATGGAATGGGATTTGAAAATTCTGGGAATGCCTCGTAACGACAATGAATTAAGATGAAGTAATATTTTTCAGGAATTAAGACATGCATTGAATATTGATACCAGTGCTCCTACAGAAGTAGTTGTGGAAGATGACAGTATCATTCGTGAATTTTCATCCGTTCGTGCTTGCAAGTTGACAGAAGAGATTTCAAATGAAAATGAAAAACAATTGCGGGCGAGAATCATTCTTAGCCTGACAGGAGCGATAGAATGATTAGAAATCCTTACTGCGAATCAGAGATCTACTCCAATCCCCTTCTAGAAGCTATCCATTTATAGTATCCATAATAAACAAAACTATACCCCATAGCATTGTCTGGATTAGAAGACGATACTATGGGGTATATTCACGTTCAAATTTATTAGAAAGATACTGTGAGCCCCGCAGCACCCAATAGTTAGAGAAGAAGCCTAACAATTATTTAAATAAAAATGATCTCTTGAGCAACTCTCTTTTATCAATCATTAGAGCCTTTGATTATGTGAACGGATATCTGTATTTCGTCATACTCTAAAATTTCCACATCATCTGGAATCAAATGCTTATATGTCCTCAAATAATATTCACCCAGTGTTTCTTGGCGCTTTACACTGTAATCTCTTAAAATAAAAAATACTTTACGGTATTCTGCTGGCGCTAGTAAAAAATAGTACATTGCTTCATTCCAGACAGTCAACTTGGCACTTGGTACTTTATCGCCCGAAGTCCATCTATGCGATTTACATTCTACAATAACTTTTTCAAATTCATTTGATGCATTCCCTAAATCAAATGCATGGTTATTTTGAAATCATTAACACCAACAGGTAAACCAAAGCATTTACTGAGCATAATCCCTTGTTTTTGAAAGTATAGTCGCGCTACTTCTTCAAAATCCCTTCCAACGTGTGCATTACTGATAGAATTTACTCGTTGAAAATTATTCATAGCCATCCCCTTGCTTTACGTAACTCTTCAGATTCCACTACTAACTATGACTCAATTCTTCTTCATGAATTGTCCCTACTTCTGGCACAATACCTTTTTATGATGAGTGACTTGAAGATGTTAATGTATTGTCATTATTCCATTTATAGTTTGTCGATTTAAATTCGCAATCCCTAAAATGAGCATTGGTCTTTTGAAGTTTATTTTTATTAAGATTTATGACATGTCCGTAAAAGCCCTCTCCTTTACTAGCAATATCTGTCACGTAAACAAGGGATTGCTTTTCCGCCAAATGCCTCCCCTTATCCTTTTCAATCCGCATTTTACATATTCTAACTATTCTTACTACTGTTCCAACAGTTACAGATCCCTTTATATTACAAACATCACACATTCACTTTCCATCCCTTCGAATAGCCGAATTATTCGTTTAAGGATTATTTATTTTGTAACTTATCGACTATTTTTTCCTCCCACATAGGAAAATCCCATTTACGTGCAGCATATCCTCCATAACCATTGTACTTTTTCCTAACTTCACAAAATTGCTTACCTAGTTCTGTTAAATTCCAATTTCCTGGTTTACCATCGAGTAAACCCCTTTCTTTCAAAAGTAAATTCACCTCTCTTGCTGTCTTGCCTAAAACTTCTCCAAACATTTTGGCAGACATACTCATAAAGTATTTACCTCCTTTTTTATTAGCAGCGCATCTACTCTGCGACTTTTTGATTACCTTTTATTAAAAATATGACAAATAAGTATAAAGTACATTCAGCAACATTGGGCGAGTAGCTATATCAAAATTTGTATATCTAAAATACTCAACAACTTGGTCTGATTGAGATATAGAGCGATCACTTATTAAGCAATCGCGCCCGATTGCTGTACTAAATAAACTATCATTTCATGTTAATTGTATCAAACTCTTACATGAATTAATCGAATTGATTAAAAAATTATTATTTATCAAAACAAAAAAACATAAACTTTCGTGGGATCTCGTTCATTCATTATAAAATATCTAATTTCTTTTCTCGTTTCCATAAAATCGCGGTAAATATAATCACTATGATAATCATCGCACAATAAGAAATAAGTGACAGCCACTTCGGATTCCATATGGAAATCATTTTCGGTAGCAAAGGATACAATCCAATGATTAGAAATCCGACTACAAAAGGAATTTGGATGCCTATCAATGAAACCATATTCGGAACTAAGCTTGAAAATGCCATGGAAAGTAATGCAAAGACTAGCCCGATAATATAGATTCCTGCAATGCACAGCAATATGAATTGGAAGAATGTCGGGTCGAACCAAGAGACATTTCCAATAAAGGTATTAACTCGAACGTCAAAAAACATGGATGTGTTATTCAAAGAATATAAGCTAAAATACACGGTGAGCAGGGCTGTAATTACAATGAATGTCGCAATGACTCCTGCAAAGATTTTTGTTTTAAAAAGATTTCGTCCTTTTTTTGTTGTATATTGTAGTGGCACAAGTTGTCTCGAACGATCTTTCAAGATAGTTGGAGAGATGACTAGTACGACGCTGAATAGTATCGCGATACCAACATTTGCAATAAAACTTTGAAAATTTTCTATTGCACTACTCGTATATACACCAAATTTTTCTTGTGCAATCAATTCTTCGAAACGCTTTTTCTGTCGCTTATTAAATTCTTCTGTAATGGTTTCTTTATACTCAAAGAAATCAAGCACATGCTCTCTCGCCTGTAATTCCCAAAACAAATCGGTCGATTGATTGAAAAACAAATCATCACGAAGCTCACTTGCTTTTCCCGAAAGATTCACCCAGTCATAATCTCGAAGTTTTCCATACGTTTCCAGTCCCTCTTTAACGTATTCTTCTCTGGACTGCAAATAGTCGTCTGCCTTCTTAACTTCCTCAGCATATGTCTTTTTAAAGTCGATAAACTCATCTTCATCCATGGTCGCACCATATTTTTCAACCATTTCAATCCCCAAATTATAATAATAACTGTCACTGCCATTTGGGAAGTATTCAATATCGAACTCAATGAGTAGAAAATAGAGCACACTGTTAATAAAAATAAGCAATATAAGCATCTTCCACGTCAATATCTTCTTCAATTCATTCCATAATACACGCATTGTCACTACCCCCTTACTGAATGTCCATTTTTCTAAAGCGTTTATACGTTATGGTACAAAAAATAATCGTAATAATCGTCCAGTAGCTAATTGTCATCCATTCAAAGTTTTTGAACAGAATCAATCCGCTGCTTCCCATGAACGATTGCGATATTGCCATCGTTAGTGTTGATAATGTATATGATGATACGAAAAACAGGTTGGAGGACTTCGGCATGAAGGTTGGTAAAAGCCATGCTAGGATAAATAAAGTTGCAACGAGAAAAAATGTAATGTAACTGTTTTTCACTATGACAGCTAAGGAAAAGGTCAAACCTGAAAATAGTAACTGGATGATAAAAACAAGTATAAGTACTCCCACTAAAAACTCACCTACGGATAGATCCCACCAGGAGACATAAGGAAAAGGATTTTCCCAATTGAACGCACTGCTAATCGACGTTTTCCAAACATGTGAGTAATCGAATAGGAAGAAATATGTTCCGAGCGTAATTGTGAATAAAAATAGCGAAATAACTGTAGAAACTGCCAATGAAGCAGCCAACTTGTCCTTCATTAATCTTCTGCCGCGGCGTGTCGAGTATGTAAGCAGCTGTGTCCTGTTCTCAAACTCATACGTCGTAATTAGCGCGGTCATCAAGACTATCAACAGCAGTGACTCAATTATGATGTGCATGAATATCGTCTTGAAGAGAAAACTATGCATGAAATACGGCTTACCTGCAAAAAACCACTCTTTATGCTCTTCGTTTTTGATCATTTCCTTAAAACGTTTCGCAAACTCTTCATTTTCTCGCAAATAAGTTTCAGCGGCTTTTCCGCTTATCCCATAACCTTTTAGATCACCACGTGCCCCATCTTGCACATCAATTTCCGCATAACTATCGTCAATGGAATTTGCCATGCTAAAGTACATTTCCTTCAACTGCAAGCTATTGAAGAAATCCCATTCTTTATCACTGTAAAGCTCTTGCTCTTCATAACTTAAACCATCCAAAAAATCATAGATACTCTCAAATTGCTTACCGGTAATTTCCGTTAACCCTGAGAGGTCACTTTGAATGTCTATTTCAAACTGCTTCAGCGATTCCTCTGTTATTTCTCTGCCATATCGATCAATAATTTCATTCACCATTTTCAATTCTTTTTTATGGTCGGATGAACTGACGATGATGAAGATATTAAAAGCAGAGAAGACGATAAGTAATGCAATTAAAATAGGCGATGTCAGTGCCTTTTTACATTCATGAAGGAAAATGCGCATTAGTTTTCCCCTTCTAACTCATCACGGTATTCGTATAAGAATACATCCTCCAGTTGCGGAGGAACAGATGTCCAATCATCTTCAGAATTTCCTTTATGAATAAAACGAACGGTCATTTTTCCGTATTCCTGCTTTTCGGAAAGTAAGATGTATTTTTGTCGAAAGTATTCCAACTGGTCAAAGTCGATGGTTGTTTCAAAAACACTCCCATTTAACGTCGCACATATGTCTGCAACCGAATCTTTATAGAGCAACTGTTTATTTCTAATCATAATTATTTCATTTGCAATCGATTCAATATCCGATACGATATGCGTTGATATGATGACAAGACGATCACGAGCAAGATCCGTTAGCAAATGCCTGAAACGTGCACGTTCTTTCGGATCCAGTCCCGCTGTCGGCTCGTCCAAAATAAGAATTTCAGGATCATTCAGTAACGCTTGCGCAATGCCGACACGTTGAATCATCCCACCAGAAAACTTCTTCATCTTTTTATTCATCACTTCACTTAACGCCACTTTTTCTAATAATTCGTCAATCTTACTGAGGGCTTCTTTTTTCCCAATTCCTTTTAGCGCCGCCAAGTAGAGCAAGTATTGCTTAGGTGAATAGTTTTTGTAGTAGCCGAATTGCTGCGGTAAATAGCCGAGACATTCCCGATATCGGTCATCCATTTCGTTAATATTCTTTCCGTTATAAAAAATTTCCCCTTTGGTCGGGGATATCAATGTCGCCAACATTTTTATTAACGTTGTCTTTCCAGCTCCATTCGGTGCTAGTAAACCATAAAGACCATTCCCGAACTCGAGATTCACATTTTGTAATGTAGTAAAGTCCCCATATTGCTTGCTTACATCTTTTACAACAATCATTCGAATACCCCTTCCGTCTGCTTGAACTGTATTAATTTTTTCAAATACCGTACATACATAAATACAATTACGAGTAAAACTACTGCATTGACAACAATCGGTGTTTTCATAAGCAAATCATTATATAAGTTGACATTTATCGACTGTAAAACGAGATTTCCGATTGTCCATCCTATAATTGTGCCGACAACAATTACTGTCGTTCTTCGCTTCATCAACGCAAATAGTAAAAGAATGGAAAACAAAAATAAAGCAGTAATCGAAAGTAGAAACGCCCGCATGAATTGAATTTCTTCATATTGTATAGCTAGAATTGCTACGGCAATCGTATTTAGCACAATGGAAAACACACTGAAAACGAGCATCCTAAATGCGATAATTTGATAGACGTTATATTTACAAGACATTTCCACGTCATACGTATGATTCTGCGTTTTCCGTATATACGTGAAGATTGATAAGACCAGAAACAGAATTGGTGATAGTAAAAAGATGTAGCCATACATTTCATGAATTTCACTATAGTATGGAAGAAAGACAATCAATCCGATCATCATTGTAACTAGTAATGTAATGAATGTGATTTCCAAACGATCAGAGAATATATGCCGTAAGCCGACTTGCTGCATCATTGACTTCAAATACGAATGGAAATTTTGTTTAGGTTTCACGCCTACAGATACAATCTTCTCAATCTGAATCCGAACAGTTTGATCATCCAATTCAGGGACGTTAAATCTTTCCTTATTCACCGTTCCTCTCCTCCATTTCTGTACGTATCCTTTTTAAGGATGCATAGTATCTTGTTTTCACTGTCGACAAAGGAATGGATTCCATTGTAGCGATTTCTTTCAGAGTGTACTCTCCGAACAGTTTAAGTCGGATAATCTGTTGTGCGCTAGATTCTAACTCGTTTACGATTGCAGTCACTTTTTCAACATCTTCTTTGTATTCAAGTGAAATTACCATATCTACTTCGTCCATAATCTTGTAGTCATCAATTTGTCTAGCCATTTGCGTGTATCGATAAGATTTAGACCGATAGTAATCCACGATTTTATTCGACGCCAACCTGTAAAGCCATGTCCGAAACGAAGCTTTTTTCCGGTCATATGTATGAATGGATTGCAATGCACTGATGAATATTTCCTGTGTCAAATCCAGTGAGAGTTCATGATCCAATGTTTGTTTATAGCTAAATGAATAGATTTCTTTGTAATACTTGGAAACGAGTTCATTTGCTGCTGATTCACTCACATTCGTCTGTATTTGTTTAATCAATCGTTTTTCTTTGTCCATGATTCACCACATGCTTTCCACATATCATTGTCTCTTAAGTATATTCGTAATTAGTCTGCAAAAAGTTTGGCGATTTGTAAATAAATAAAAAAGGTCTCCATTTGGAAACCCTTTATTCATATAATCAGCACTGAAACTACTGAAAACTATGTCCGTTTTATTGAATTTGCTGTTTGTAATTGCACTTGATAGAATATGCAATACATGTATCGGTCTAATCATCACTAAATACAACGATTTATGGTCAATCACATGACCTCTGAACTGTTCGTCAAATGCACCAATGATAACTCTTCTCCCACAATCTGGCCCGTTTGTTGAAAGAGGACAAATCCTTCTTCAAGAATCGCGCCCGTTAATTTAAGACAAATAAGGGTTTTCAATTCACTTGTGATCAGTTTTTGCATTTACTTTTTTCTTCAAAATTTTTCTCCCAATATATTCCGCAACTATAATTCCCAATACAATATAAGTTACCAATACCCAGCGTTGTGTTCGATCATCAAGACTGGATTGAGTAATGATAAAAGCAAATACAACACCAATTACGGCATATATACACCGATATTTATATATACCTTTCATTTTCTCCCTCCTCTGAATAAACTACTCAGATAATATTTTCCCTTTATTCACATTTTCAATCGACAGTTTCAAAGAATCTAGATTTTAATAGCTTCTTAAGCTGGCCCGATTAAGGAATACTTATTACTTTTTTTGATCTTATTAACTTAGTAATGACTAGAATAATTACTACAATTATTAGAAACAGACCTAAGTAGAATAACCCTGTTCCGATGGGATAGTTTATCGCATATTCTTTTTGAAGCTCCAACAGCTCTTAACTACTTACAAGATCTATATCTTGTATAGGGAAAAATATGGCTAGTAATATGAATCCTATTACTATTAAACAAAATGATAAAAAAGTTAAGCAGTAAAGCGTTATTTTAGTGACTGGCCGACAAGAAATTATCCCTGATTGGTTTAAAGAAAAAGATGATGGCATCGAGTCAAATGAAAAAGAATCTGATGCTGAAGTGGAGAACAAGCGACAAGGTTTGCTAAAGAAATTGGAAGATCTGAGAAGAAAATAAACGTGGTAAATGTAGCTTATTCCTAAATTATTTGAACAAAGTTGCTGGATAATTTTTATCACCTATGTGCCCAGAAACTACAAAAGCAGTTTCCGGATGATTTACAGCGACAGAAGAGAAAATTAAGGAATTGATAAGAACAATTCATGGAAAATTTGATTTGAAATGTGTTCCGAAAGCTATCGAAATTTATCGGGTATCTGATTATTAACGAGCGGTATTAGTTTCTCTTTTTCTCAGCCTCTGCGGGTAAAATGCGGAGCATTATTTACAGCCGGAGGACGCCCTTCGGAGCACCTGACAAGTGTCAGTGTATAGATGGGCACTCGCCCTTTTCAGAGTGATCCTAGTTAACAGAAAGGAGATTTGAGTTATGCAGTTTCCAAAGGTTTTAACAATTGCTGATTTGTCTACTCGATGGGAAATGCCAAGACAAAGTAGCCATGAGAAAAAGGACGGTAATGATTTTCCGGAGCCGATTCAGTTTGTTGGAAATGGACGAACTGCTTTGTATTTGGAAAGTGATATTGAAACGTACGAAGGAAAACATCCCTGGATTAAGTCACCAGATTGGAGACGCAGCAGACAACGTTTTATTTGGTCTTTGAAGCAAAATGAATATGAGAATTAAAATTAAAAGCTTTTAAAGGACTTTTACAGGTCTTTTAAGGGCTTTTAAATATTTTAAAGGTATTTATAAGATAAGGAAAAGGCTAAAGCGCAATCAAGGGGCTTTAAAAGGGCTTTAAAACGATGTGAAAAGGAATGGACCGTTTGAAGAACATAACAAACGGAATGATCCATGGAATGTGCCTGCTTGCAGGTCTGCCTTGACATGCAATTTTCCGTGATAAACTTTCTACTAGCGAGCCGCCTTCATTTTTTATAAGGTGGCTCTGGCTCGCGAAACTCACGGAAAAGGTTCTTGCGTGTCAAGACCACATGGAATGGAAGAACGTATTTGTTTGTCTCGAAGGGGCAAGGTCTGTTTTTCATCTTTGATATTCTTTTGGATTTCTATTTTTTAACCCCTGCAGGAAACCCAATATACGCAGTGATTTTCCTAGAAAAAATCACTGCGTATATATGGGCACTCAGTTTTAACTTCGTGATTTTGTCTTTCGGCATAGGTTGTTTACTAGAAAGCCTTACAGGGGTACAGTCAGGGAAATGCGGATTCACAATGTTAAGTAGCTTACAGCAAAAAAAGATTTCCTCACAAACGATAGGAAATCTTTTTTTAATTAGACTTATTCCGCAATCGCGCCCGTTTGCTTAAGTTCCCCATTAGTATTTCTCGATTTTTATTGTTATATTTTCTTCGCTAATTGTTACGTTTTCTGCTTCAGAAACTTTCTTTATAGAATCCTCAACTATTTGTTGGATCATCGTATCATCAACTTTTACATCCTTTGGGAAACCTACTGATACAGAAATTTCTTTAACATTACCACCTAACGTTATTGCTATTGACTCACTATCAATCTCTGTTTTTTCTGTAATAGCTGCTATTATTTCATTTTGTAATTCTGTTAATAATTCAGCATCCCCCTGATCATCAACTACTACTTCCTGCTCGTTATCGGTCAATACTAATTCTGATGCTTCTTCTTTCTCTCCATTACACCCAACTAAAAAAATTGAACTGAACAATACTCCTGAAATTATAGCTTTTTCAATCATTTCTAGTCCCACCCTTTCAAAAGTTACGAATTCCACAACAATTTTCCATTCATAAATTTGACGATATTTATTGGTGGAAGTTTCAAATTAAAATACAATCTTCCACAACTGGCCAAAGTTATGCGATTAAGCCTTGTTAAGTAAAAAATATAAAATCCCCTTTCTTCTTAGTACCTTTTCGCATCCTCAAAAAGAACAAAATAGCAAGAGATAGATTGATTAACCCATTAAAAAGAAAAGCAAAGGTGAAATATTTCCCTCCTACTGTTGGTGAACTATATATTGTTAAACCTAATAAAACGTGGATTATGCTAATTGCAGAAAGAAAGACTGTTAATCTTTTGATGTTATTTTTAAGTAGTAAGTAACCGCTTAAAGTTGCGATATAAGATAAGCTAAATAGAATTAATATAGGATACACAGGATGAAATTTTGCTGCATAGATAAAATAGTCTAATTGTGATATATCGGAGTTATTTGTAATCTGTCCATTAAATACTGTTGAAAATAATGCAGTGTGCTTCCACTCCCACGGGACGTCCTTAATTGCGCTCCCTTCATACCATGCTATAAACGTTGAAAAAGCTAATAGCATTGAGGCTATTAAGTATTGAACGGCATATTTCATGACTTCCCCCTTATTTATTTTAAGATGCTTCCCATCTTGAATAATTTGGATCGTTTGAAGTGATACCCTAATTCATCAATAACTGTTAAAATGCGGTGTACCATGACAATGGTGACTGTTTAATAATAAAAGTTAGTAAAACAGAAAAAAGTATTATCAACATCATCTGCTTCGGCTCTTTATAAAAAATTATACATAAAACGCAATACATAATTAGTTCTGTAATATAATTCAGATACACATAGAATATACCCACTCCCACTGAAAGACTTAACATTAATCCCATGGGAAATGCAGGTAAAATAAAAGCTGAGCGACTGTTATTTTTAGCGAACCATACAATAGCCGCTAAAAAAGGGGAAGCTAAGGCTATAACGCCCCAGTATAAAATATAACTTGTCGAAAAAACACCAAACAACATCGCAGAGTATACGTAATAACCACTAAGCATTCCTAGAAAGAAAATCATTGTATGGATGCCCGCTCGAATTGGAGTTTTACTATATGCCGCTATTAATGTCCCGATAAATACCCAAATGCCCAATCTGGTGAATACATCACTAAAGTAAGGCACGGAATCTAAGTACTTGGTAATTACACCAAAGCCAAGACTTGCAAATAACAAAGATATGAGGATTGCTATTCTTCTTTTCAAATTCCCCACTCCAATTTCCCAAACACATTTTCTGTCAGCTTATTTACATAAAGAACGAGACAATACGTCTCTCAATAAACTGGCCCGTTTGTTGAATTGTATCATCTTTCAATGCCCCATAAATGCTTATCGTTGTAAATCAGCATTTTTCTGACGCTCCCCCTTACAAGCGTTTTTAGATACGGAGATCAGAGACAGGAGATTCCAGAGGTAAGGGGAAAGTATTTCAAAAGCCCTCAGGAGCTTTTAAGAGCTCCTGAGGGCTTTTGATGTGTGTGCATTTGATATTGGCCAGACAGTTTTAGAAAGTTATTTGCAAATCTACTTTTTTTTTTTGAACAATCGTTGCCACCATGACTTTTTTTCTGGTGTGTCTGAAGCAGCAGCAAGTTGTTTTTGGCTTTCATCTATCGCTGAACGCAATTGTTGCGTTAATAATCGATCACGCATTTCAATCGTGTCGCTCATTCTTTTTTCCAATGCATCCAGAAGGATTTCCCTCTCGTCTTCAATTGCCTTTTTTACAATATCCTCTACTTCACGCTTTGATAAACGCATGGTTTCAGAATAAACGCTAGGCATCTTTTGGGCGTTTTCATTCTCAAAATCTCTTGTTGCTACTGCATTTATGGAGTCTTTGAATGGGACTGAATTGACGAGAAGTTTCTTCGGTTCTCTGAACGCTTTAAAATCGCGTTCGTAGTAGATACGCTGCTCTTTTTCATTGCGTTGAAATGAGTACCCTTGTTTCTCCAATTCGATGGACCACCTTCTAAGCGTCGATGTCGTGATTTCCAATTCAATGGCAACATCTTTTGAGAAGTACCCAAATTCATTTTCCATAGGTTTATTTCACCTCGCAATTCAATTCTATAAGACTTTTACAAAACCTTTTAGAATGCCGAATGAGCTTAGTTACATTCAAAAAAGACAACCGGATTAATGACCGATTGTCTTTTTGAATGCATAATGAATAAGAACTCTTTAATTAAATCCTCTTGATTAAGTTTGACTCTACTTCTGTTGTTCAATTTCATAATCATCAATTATCGCATAATAAATCAAATACACGACTACAAAGGATAAGAACGATCCTAGTAAAGAAATATCAATCTTTGAAAAATAGTTATCTACCAGCAATTTAAATATATAAGTGCTTAATATCGCTTGTATGCAGTAATTAAAAATCATAGTTCCCTTTGATACAGCTATTTTTTTCTTCTTAATAAAAATTATAATTTTAGACAGTATATCTAAAATAAGTGTAATGAGATATATCACAAGCAATATAAAACCAAAATACATTACATTTTTCATAAAACTATCTGAAAATGTAATCTCAATCAAATTAGCTTTGTTAAACATTTCATATAAGCCATACATCCCGAAAAAGGGAAGTATTAAAAACGCCATAGTAACAATTATAACAATTAATGATACGGTAATAATTGCTAGAATAGACGCGATATCCCTTTTATTACTTTTAGTAGTTGACAAATTATCCCTCCAAAGTTACGGTTATTTTGTAGTTATTTCCAAAAAAATATTTATAAAAAGGAGAATTTTGATTTGAATACGTTACTTAAAAACAAGACAGCTTTTACATCTATTATTTTCAGTCTTATTGCCATGTTAACTCTAAGCGTTATTTTACCTGGTTTTGCAACCAAAGCAAGTGCTAGTTCAATAGAGTCGACAGGTAATGAAGCGCTAGTCACTGATTTAAACCTTTTACAAGAAAGTTTAGAGGACAACCCGAACTTTCTTGCTGATCTAGAAAAAGCAAAAGGCTTATACTACTCAAGCATTGGACTAACATACAAAGATGAAGTTCAAGCAAGAGGCGTTGTTACTGCTCCTCTTAAAGCTTTAAAAGCTTTAGGCGTAACAGTTAAACATGGAGGTACTGCTCTTTCTTGGTTATTAAAACCATTTAGCAAAAAATACAGTGTTTTGGTAAAAAGATACAGCAGACAGATATCAAACGTATTGGCAAAACCGGAAAACGGTAGTAAAGCATATATAGAAAAACAATTAATTAAAGCTGGAGTCCCTAAGAGTGACGCTAAAACATTAGTATATTGGATTTTCATGGTAGTATAAACAAAAAAACCTTACTAAATTAGTAAGGTTTTTTTGTTTATACTATGAATATAGTTTAATTGTAACAAAATTTGTTGGAAAACATCAAATCATAGTTTGTGAATCAATAAATTAACTCAAGTAAGCGGTCAGTATTTCATTGTTTTCTTTGCAGCTTTTAAAACACCTCTCAAGTCCCTTATAACCCTATTGCAACTTAAAATGATATAAACACTCGTATTTTATTTCAAAGGTTCTCTATGAGCTTACTGTGAGTTTTCACAGCTATATCTAGTAAACTTTAAGAGTTGGACATGCTTTTTTCTAGTAACTCTCTTTTTGAAAATATTAGCTTTGATTTCTGATAGAAAAAGGGAAATGAATATTCCTGATTTTTAACCAACACCACCAACTGCTTTTGTTTGTTGTTGTTTTAAGTACTTATTGTTTAAGATCAGGCTGAATCTGAATTAGCCATGATCATCAGATATGTGAATGTAGAAGAATCGGTAAAAAAGCCACTTGGTTTTATAAAATCGCAAATTAAATTAGCATGGGAAGCTTTCGAGCAATAACCTTTTGCAGTTCCCCCCGATAGTAGAATTCATTGGTATAAGTTATGCTAAACGATTAACTTCTCTTTTTAAAAAACAATAATATGACATTCCATATCAATCCAATAACAATGCATGATATTGAAATGTAAAGTATAAGCCAATAAAAGCCTCCTGCTTGAACCGTGAACTCTGCCAAAATAAATACTATGATTCCAAAAAATAAATACATGTGAGGCAATACAAATCTATCCATTGCTCTTGCCCCTTCCTGATTACCTAGAATGTTCTTATTTAACTGGCCTGTCTCGACGCAGAGGAAGCCTTTCAGAGCGTTACCTCCTCATTCGACTTCTCGATATACCCCTTCCGTTTTTAGGAAACCTAAAACTGACAAATCTTTACCGAAATTGTGTGGCCACTTTTCATTTGAGTTAGGAGCATTTCGCACCCATTATCGCTCCCTATTACATAACAAGTCAGTCAATTTGTCTTTAAAATTGTTACAACAACTTTTATAGACCAAATAAATCTGAGATTTTTATCTTTTTTAAGTCTTTTAAAGTAACAGAACGTCCAGCGTGCCGCGGATCCCCATGCTCAGTAAAAGTGCTAATAGCATTCTTAATGTCTAAAACATATAGATTGTCTTCATGTAATGTAGAAAGTAAATCAACAATGCGCAGAACTTCTTTGTAATAAAACAAATTAGGAATAGTTTTAACTTCTGGTTTCCCCCAAGCTAATACAATTAGGCTCTTATTCTCCATTTCCACTTTCAGCTTGGCTTCATTTAGTTTTTGAACTCTATCTAGAACATTTGCTACGTGTAAATCCCTAATTTTTGTTTTAGTCGATTTTGTATTACTGGCATAAACGGGTAAAACATTACAAATGGTAATATTTTTAATTGGTTGTTTATGTACCTGATAGTCATAAAAAAAATCTATTAGTTTATTAACGGTACTATCTGATGTATTCGCGTTGGCTTCTGATGGGTTCATTAATACAATACCTACTGACAAACCCTCTCTTCGGTTAAGAAATGGAATTGTTAAAGAATATCGGACATCTACATCTCCTATAAAAGTTTCTTCATCAATAGCAATTACAGTTTGATCAACTTTTGTTAAGTCGTACGTTTTAGCCATTTTCCCACTCCTATTTGGTTACTATAAGAAATACAAACCGAGAATCAAATTAAAGAAATGTTAATTTCAAAATAAATATTGTTCAGTATTTAGTTTTCTACGCTATATAAAAATTGTTCCATAAATACACGGCCCAATTGTTGAATACTATGATTAATCTCTTTTATTAGTATTATATCAGAATTGTCCATTTATAAATATTAAAAGAATCTTCATATCAAATGTATCCTTTCCCCCCTATACTCCCAATATATTAAAATAGATTGTCAATGACTTAATCGCCAAATATCCCCAGTTCTCACCCGTCTACCTCTGATATCATATTGTTCCTGAAAACTTACAGCATTTTTGAAACTGCCAATGAGAATCAGTTGAACCTACAGAACTACCTGATACAACTTCCCCGATGGGTTTTACAGATCCATAGGCGTTGAATTCATTACTTCCTGGGTCAGATAGTTTGGCCAGATGATTGCCACGTGTCAAAGAAATTTAAATAAATCATAACTTAGACTCGCATAACAATCTAAGTGGATTCTATTTAGTTCTTGCTTGTCTACAAAACCTCCTAAATTAGATATCGTCCTCACCCGGTTGAATGGATGATGACGTTACTTGTATTCTTGATTTTAATATCTGCTTGAAATGCTGGTTGATTCGCATGTGAAGGCAAAAGAATAGTTCTATAATAAGTGAATGTAGAGTTGAAAGTTAAATAGAAAGGCCCTCCGACCGATTTCTCGATTAGAGGTCCTTCGCTTTCATTCACATATTAAAATAACTAATTAGTGTTTGAATTGTGCAGCGCACGCGCATTTATAACAATATTATAGTTTTGCAAAACCTGTACCGTCCACCTCAACCGAATGATGCGGTTGAAGAATGACAATGTAGAAACCTGCATGGCTGTCCCCTGCATGTGTCTTCAACTTACATCCATTTGTCATACATTTCTTTTCGGGCGTGGTTAAACAATCGAGCGTACAGTTGAGTGGTCGCTGGCCTCTGGTGTCCAAGCAGCTGTTGAATGGCTTCGCCGGGCATCCCTTTTTGAGCAAGGTGTGCAGCGAACGTATGCCGTAGCATATGTGGATGTACATGAAACCCCAACCGTTCGGAATATACCTGGAAGTTCGCATTAATTTTTTGTCGACGTATTCGATTAGTTGCGTCATGATTAATAAACACATACGGCAATTCATCGGTCCGACTTGCTAAGTATGCCTGAACATACTGAAGGCTCTCCAGGCTGATCAAGACGATTCTCCCTTGATTTCCTTTGCCATCCGGAATGTGAATACTTCGATCCGTTTCATTGATGTCTTCTTTTTTCATTGCGACCAGCTCACTCATTCGAATCCCTGTTGAGACAAACATTTCGACGATGGCCCGTTCCAACAAACTATGTTGGACACAGGCACGGAGTTGCACAAGTTCAGATTTCGATAAATAGATCGGTACTTTGTCAGGAATCTTTGGGTACGGGATCGACTGGACGGGATTCGTGGCAATCCATCCTTCTTCCAAACAATACTTAAAAAAGGTTTTGACCCCGATTAACTTACCATTTATAGTAGTCGGTTTGTAGCCTTTTTCCTCTAACCACATCAACCAGTTTCGAATATCTTTTCGGGTTATCTCTTGAAACGGCTTCCCCGTCTGTTCGAATAGTTGGTAGATGTCAAATTGGTAATTTTGAATCGTGGTGGATGCCAATCGAAGCTGATAATCGTTTTTAAACTGCTCAATAGTATCATTCGTCATTATTCTCTCCTCTTTCTTATCCCACATATCTTCTGTATAAACGAATTAATTTCCACTTCGGAATCCGTGCATAAATTTTCGTCGTTTCTAAGTTCGCATGACCAAGTTCATCCGCAATAAAATCAAGTTCAGCACCCTTAGTCAATAACTCAGTCGCAAATGTATGGCGGAAGCGATGCGGGTATAAGGAACCCTTGATTCCTGAACCTTCCCCAAGTTGATTGATGATTTTCCGCATACGGGACATGCCGAGCCTCGTTCCTATTCTTGACACTAATAAGGCAGGATGTTCTTCTTCCTTTACCTCTTCCATCTCCCAATATCGTTCCAATAAGAGCGCACATGTTACGGAAAAATGCACCTCACGAATTTTTCCGCCTTTGCCCAACACGCAGGCGGTTCGGGTATCTACGTCCACATCTTTTTTATCCAGTAGATGGAGTTCGCGTATGCGACACCCTGAAGATAGTAGGAATTCTATAATAATTCGATTGCGAAGGAGTTCCTTTTCCGCTTGTTGGCGTACTTTTGCCAGCTCTCCTTTTTCAAGATACCTCGGTATCGGCCTCGGTTCTCGCATATACCACCTCGTCTTAATGGGAACGCACTCCATATAGCCCTCCTCCACACAAAACGTGAAAAAAGCAGCAAGCACCGATAACCGTCCGTTAACCGTGGTCGCTTGGACAACCTTTTGTTGCTGAATAACCCATTGCAAGACTTCATCAAAAGATATCGTTGAAAATTCTTCCTCTTTCTGTACAAAGTAGACTTCTAACGTGCGCTTGTAAAGAATAATTGTCTGTTCACTCATATTCGAAATTTTCATAGACTGCAAGTACTCATTCACGACTTCCTTGTTGGTTGGGCTACTAAAAGTCTTATCTGTCACCCAGTACTTTTTGGACGCATTTTTCTCCACCCAGAAGTAGTGGATGGGCGATTTCTCCATATACTCCTTACGGACACAGAAGAAATAAAATGAACGCAGCACCTGCTTGTAGTTGTTGATGGTTCGCATGCTCCAGTCTGGGTCTTGCAGGGAAAACCACTCCTTAATCTGCTTCCGATTCACTTGTCTAAAGTTGACAGGATTCGTACCAAAAAAACGTTGCAGGAAGATTCCATATTCAACAATCGTTTTTTTTGTTCGTCTCTTATTCTTCAAATATAATAAGAACGCATTGACCACATCCTTGTTCTCTTCCACGGTGAATCGTCCTTTAAGTTCCCAGTAGAGATCGGTGGCTTCGGCAAACTTCCTTTTATTACGTAGCGGTGTATCATCCAGAATTTCATTCTCCCAACAATACTCATAGAGGGACCGCAATGTACTCCACATCCCATTCCTCGCCGATTCGCTACGTTGTTGATGCGTATCTACCACACGTTGTTCAATTTCTTCCCGTGTTAGCTGACGAAGTGATTGATCGATCTCCTTGAAGATCCGTTGTAAATAAATTCGCATCGACACAATCGTATGCTCTGTTCTTCCTAGCGATTTCATATGAAGCAAGAACTGATTCACGATTAGTTGATTGTCTGGATTCGGAAGCGTGCTTTTCAATTCCCAGTACCGTTCTTTACTAGATATGACCTGCAGACTCGCATCGAGCGGAAAAGTATCAAGATGCTGTTCCTGTACACAAAAATTATAGAAGGCACGTAGTGCTTTTAGATATTCGTTCACGGTGCGATCTTTTTTTTGTGCTCTCTGTTTGGTAAGCCAGACCTCAAGCATATCTCCAGTAACCACCTTATACGAAACTAGATGTGCTAAGAAAAAGTATTGTAAAGCAGCCCGATAGCGTTTCAAAATTTCTTGGCTTTTATTCTTCTCTTTTAGACTACGTAAAAATAAATTGAGTATCGTGTGGTTTTCTTCCAACAGCCCTTTACAATTCACCTCCCAATGCTCTGCCATCTCTACATCCCCTTTTCTTACTGTTGATATTGATCATACTTTTTCTTCCGTTCAGGATTCATCAAACGCGTATAGATTCTAGTACTATTAATATTGGAATGCCCTAGTAATTCTTGAATATACGTAAAATCCATTCCCTTTTCCGCTAAGTTTGCTGCAAATGTATGCCTTAATGTGTGCGGGCTCACTTTGAAACCGAGTGCTTCTGAGTACTCGCGAAACTTCGTTTGAACTAAGTCACGACTAATGGGTTGTCCTCTTTTATTCGAAAATAGGTAGTCACCATCATACTTCCTAATTTCAAGATATCGTTCCAATCGCTCTGCACAGGCATGACTAAAGAGGACAATTCGACCTTTGTTTCCTTTTCCTTTTCGTATCGTGATCTGTCTGGTTTCCCATTTGATATCTTCGAGTTTAATATTCAGTAATTCAGTTACTCGTACCCCCGTGGCATACAATGTTTCAATAATTGCCCGCTCTCTTATATTGTCCTTTGTGTGCTCCTGCAGCATGGCCAGTTGTCGCTTTGATAGGTAGTAAGGAAGAGAATCAACCTTTTTCGGTGTAACGACTTTTAAAGTCGGATTCTTATTAATTTTGTTTTCTTCCATACAATAACGGTAGAAAGATTTTAGCGCGACGAGCTTAAGTTGGATACTACGCGACTGAAGCCCATCATTCGTCATGACTTCTAACCAGTTCCGGATGTCTCTCGCTTTCACATCTTCCACGCCCTTATCACACACGGTAAAGAATTGAGAGAGCGCTAAGTTGTACGCACGTACGGTCTCTGGACTGAATTGATTGTGGTTATCTAGAAAGAATTGTTTAATGACTTCTTGATTCACATTTTCACCCCATAATATTTTGATAGGTTAACAGCATCTCTTCCGTTGGGATTTGTGCATAAATTCGTGTGGTGTTGAGGTCGGCATGCCCTAATACGTCTGCGATGAACTGTAAATCGGCTCCTCTTGCGAGCATATTGGTCGCAAATGTATGGCGACACATATGGGGATGAAAGGATTGAACGAGTCCAGCTTCACCACCCACCTTTTTCAACACTTTTCGAATCCCCTGTACTTGAAGACCCTTACCAAATTTATTCATGAATAACGGATCGGATGGTTCAGCTGAACGCTTTTCCAAATAGTCTTGCAGGACAAGTCCACATTCCTCAGAAAAATAAATCTGTCTTATTTTTCGTCCTTTCCCCGTAACATCCACTTTTCGTTTGTTAAAATCAATATCCTGAACCTGTAAACTAGCGACTTCTGAGACACGACATCCCGTAGAAAAAAGGAATAGCAACAGGGCACGATTTCGAATCGATAGCTGTTCAGCACTCACTTTCACACGAGCATATTCAAATTCGTCCAAGTACTTCGGCAACGAGTGAGGAATCTTAGGTCGCCACCGTTTTTTTACGACGGTGATTTCCATATACTCTTCTTCTAAACAAAAGCTGAAAAATGAAGAGACCGCGGATAGATACAAATCAACCGTGCGTGGTTTCTTCCCTTCCGAAAAAGTGGTTAACCACATTAACACATCGTCACTCGTAATCTCTTCTAGCGGAAGGGTGCACTCCCTGAAAAAAGCTTCGATAATCCTGCGATACTTCTCGATGGTTGCTTCCGCCTTATCAGCTAACTTCAGGCTTAGTAAATACTCATTTAATGCTTGTCGTGTTTCTGCTAGTAAATGACCAGCGGTACTTTCCCAATAGGTGTTCGTTTCACTCAGTTTGATTCCCCTCTTTTCATCACGCCATCTTCGTTACTATCAATATGACCCATGATTGCGGTATTTATACTAACGTGAGATTTATTAAAAGATTTATAGATAAGACATGCTCTTTACAGTGGATAATTCCTTTTATTGTGGTTTTAAGAGTGTTATAAGAAGCTCTTTACAAGAGAGGCTTTTCTTGTGCAACAGTTGTCAGGCAAGAACCACTAGCTTTTTCATTTCGCTGAATAAACTGGTATGATATTCTATTTTTCTAACGACGAGCGGATTGCACTTTACAATGAAGCAAGAACAGCAAAAAGCCCTTCAACCAATTAATTGGTTAAAGGGCTCATAGGTTATCTGGTTTTGTATGTAGAACGAGACGTATCGAAATAGAGGCAAACTACAGGGATCCTGATGTTTGCAAGCCAACAGCAACATACATACCAATACATAGATTGTGTCTGTTTTCCGGCAAAAAAAATAAACCGCCTCTGAGCCTGCAAGCATAAGGTTGGTTTATTTTTACCTATTGTGCGAATCGCATTTGAAACGGATGCTATACAGCCACCAGTTTACCTAAGACACAATGGCACTAGGTATGGTTCCAGTATAACATACTATCTTATCTCTGTCTTTCATAGAACATTTAGATCTTGATTCGCTCAATCATCTTGATAATGTAGATGGCCCATCAGATTTCCATATTTATTTAAACTCCTGGCTCAGCTTATGAACTACCAGATTCACATTCCGACAAAATATCTATTAGTTTCATCTACACTTATTTTTTCTATACTCCTCAAAATCTATTATTTCGACTTCTTGTCCAGATTCTCTCGCATCCTTATAGTCTTTTTCTCCATTTTCATCTACTTGTACATAAATATTATCGTCTTCAACTTTTGTAATATCACAAGACAGTTTCACTGCTACTTCTTCATCAAATTTATTCCATGTAATTGCATTCACTATTATTTTACTACCTACTAACAACTCGTCCAGATTACCATGATAATCTTGTTTCATCTTAACTGGTTTCCTTCTGCCCTGCATTGATAAATGTATTGTTAATTCAATGGCCATTTAAATTCTCCTTTTTATTAAAGACTCAAGGTGCATGCATAATTTTATATGTTTCTCATAAATCTATCCGGTAAGTTAAATATATTGCAGCTTCCCATTGCTTATCCTTCTTTCGTGATACAAGTTGTTACCGCCACCAGTATATAAAATGGGATTTGCATCAACAGGTCAATTTCATTTTCCAATAAAGTTAGCCCTAAATACTATCAACACAGAGAATGTGACATCTATTAGGATTCTCCCCTTCTAACCCTTCCACACGAAATTCACGGCACCAGCAGTATCAGTCAGTTAAGCATTTCTAATCATTACATGTATACGAGGGACTTTTATTTATTAGAAATAAGAGCTGACAAGCACACAAAGCCCTCTAACCGATTGCACGATTAGAGGACTATTTCTAACATTTACTTATAGAAATACCTGATTAGCTTATAATTTTAGTGTTCCCTAGTATTTTTCAACAGAAAGTATCACTGTAATACAGTTTTGTAACTAACAGGCACCTGTATGTCATCAGCATTTACAATTTTGAAATCAACGTTTCTAACTGAACGATTAACACTATTATCAACAACTTCAGATACTAAAGTTTTCCCGTTATTTTCCCAGTTACTAGCTATGTTAGTACCACTTGTATTCCAAGTATATTCTTTATCGTTATAAATGATTGTTTCAATCGTTACACCTGTATCTAATCGATATAATGATCCAAGGTATCTAGCAAGTGTATTCATAGCGTATAAATCTGTAGCATAAGCGTCTAATTTTTTCCCCGCAGCATCTGCTTTAGCTTGCATACCTGACTTTGCTCCAATAGCTTCAATAGCAGCCACATCAGTTGATGCATTAATATTCATAGTTACTGTATTTCCAGCAACCTCTAAATCAGCAATTGCTTTGTAGTTACCTTTTGCTGGAGTGTCAACAGTATAATTATAACCTTTTGCAGTGTTTAAAAATGTAATCAATCCTTGTTCTGCATCAAACTCATCCTTATTAGCAGGAGCATTACCAGTTATATTAACAGCTGCATCTGCTTTAACTTCTGAAATAGCACCTTGGTTATTTACTGTTACAGCATTCGCATCTGATGCAACTACTAATTGACCAACTGTTGCATTCGATGGTACAGTAATTGAACTTCCAGAAAAATCTCCTCTTAGCTCAATTGCAGCTGATGTAGCTGGAACCAATTCAATCGTACCGAATGAACCACCCTTAGCATCTAAAGTTGCACCTGATTGAACGATTGTGCTTGTAATTGCTGTGCCAGGATTTGATTCGATACGAACACTATCATCATTTTTCACAGTTAGGCTATCTGCAGTAACGTTATTTAGATGAATACTGTTAGTGGCGCCAGATAAAACTACAATATTAGTTGCAGTCACATTATTTAACGTAACCGTACCATCGTCACCTGGATTTACATAAACAGTTCCATTTACTGTTAGGTTCTGTAAAGTAGCATTGGAATTAACATAAAGGTTGCCATTTAATGTGGTAGATGTTCCTGGGCCATATGTTCCCAAAGTTTTTACTTCATAGTTACCTGAATATGTGCCAGCTGTATTTAGTGCATTTGCATTTAAGCTATTCCCTTCTTATACTACACATCTGTAGCTTTCGATTAGGGCCTACACCGGACAAGCGACTTTCATCGCATACGGCGTGCCATCAACAGTCGTATTCATTTCCTGCCAATTCCCTTGGATTTTAATGATTCTTTTGAATCCATTAAAATATACCTATGTAAATGGTAAATAGATGGACCAATCACATATAAGTGATTGGCCCTACTATTCTATTAGAAAGCTATTTTTAGGGAAATAAGCTTTTCGAATACGTACCACTGACTAGGTTCCTTCGCTCCTGCTGGTTTTATCCTCCTCATAGGTTACCCTACAAGTACAAACGGCCAACAATCCACACTACTACGAACCTGCTGCCATCTTAATAGGATTACGGGTGCTGAATCACCTAGCCTACTAAGACTTCAAACGTTCCGTTACGTCCATCCCTTGTTTTGACAACCTTAGATCTCCACTATTCAGGAGAGAGAAAGAATAGTTTAACAGTCAATTTCACTAATCTCCATCCCATTATTTCATATGGAAGGATGAGTGCCGAACCCCTAGCTTAATTTCGCGACACCCACTACCTCACCCTGCCTACATGGATTCGTTTTCCTGACCATAGTTGTCTTTTAAGGAGCCCCGCCTCGGCACTACCGAGTACGACTTTACCTGACTTAATCCCTTTTGCGTAGTTCCTCAGCGCATCACTGGACCCAGGAGGATTAGGCACTTGCATTAAGACTGTTTAGCAAGATTCGGAATTACACCGAATAATTAGACCGTAACAGTTATAACTAAGCCCCATAAAAGATGACTTACTAAGTCATCTTTTATGGGGTTATAGTTACACTAACTTCACTAGTATACTAGCTTGTATAGTAACATTTCGTTTAGTTTTATTAAGGAGTAACTGTAACTGTAACTGTTTTAGTTCCAGTTGATGTTGACGAATCTGTACCAGTAATCGCTAAGCTAAACACATAATTAGTTGCTTCTTTTCCTGCTGATGTAAATGTAGGTGCGTCAGCGAAAGAAGCTACCACACTACCTTTCGGCAATTTAGCATTAACTGCAGCTTCAACTGCTGTAAGTACATCAGTTTTAGTTGTGCTGTCGTTTGTATTCCAAGCTACAGTAATAGGATCAATTGTAGCTGCTGCAAGATCAGCTTTTGAAGCAAAAGCATCTGATTGCATTTTTTCATTAGTAACTTTTACAGGAACTTCAAGTAATGCGCCTGTCGCTGTGTCAATAATTGAAAGTTTGTACGTTGAACCAGCCGGTGCAACAGTGTCACCATTAACATCAGTAACTGTTACAGTATTCGCTCCAGTAGTGAACGTGTCATCAGATGTCATCTTCAATCCGTTGAATGCAGATGCACTAGCAGTTGTAGTACCGTTTGCAACAACGTAATCAGTTGCTACACCAAATTGGTCAACAGACCATATACTCTGCGTACCTGTGAAAGTGATAGCACCTTCATAAGTTGATGTAGTGATTGATTCAACTTCTTTAGCAGTATCATATCCAGAAGCAGCAGGCTTATCCATCAATGATAATTCTTTTACCATAGCTTTTTGTCCAGATACTACTACATTTTTAGTGATTGTTTTAACACCTTCGTCTGTTTTCACATTAAGTGTTAGAGCAACTGTTTTATCTTCAGTAAGAGCTGAATTCGAACCTGTAACATACCATTTTCCATCTTTCTTTATAACGCTTGCATCACTTGATGCACTTGCCACGTTAAGAATTGCTGTAGATGGAAGTGATACTAGTGAACCGTCAGCTGCAACTGCATCCACTTTAATTTCTTCTGAGTAATCGTTCCCAGCAACTTCTGCTGCTTGTAATACGTTATCAGCACCTGCACCCGTTTTATAAAGAGTTGGGATGTCTTTAACAGCATAAGTGAACTTAGTTGAAGAGTTAGCTACTACTGTAAATGGTACTTCTACAGTATCAACAACTTCATTAGTTGAATTTTTCAATTCAGCTACAACAGTTGCAGATCCAGCTTTCAAACCTTTTACTGAAACTTTAGCCTTTTCAACAGAGCCTTCAGCATCTGTTAGTTGCACAAATTCATTTTGCTTAGCATCTGCTAGTTTATATGAAACTGTGTATCCTGCTTGAGTAGCTCCATATTTGTTGTTGTACTGGTCAAATACATCGAACTTAACTGTTGTAGTTCCAGTTTCAACAATTGACTTAGCGTGTTTACTGTCTTTAGAAATTGTCAAATCGAATGGTGTAGCTGCTTCCGCAACGTTCACATCAACAACAGATGATTTACCAGTTGCATTTAATGTTACAGTGATTTTAGCAGTACGATTCTTTTCCGCACCGACAGTTGTGATTTTTAGTTTACCATAATTGTCATCAGATGGAGTTGTTACAATTGCAGCAGTTGCAACTGTTTCATTTGATGTAGCTACTGTAAATTTGTTAGCTACAGCGTAATCTTTAGGTTCAACTTTATTACCGTATTTGTCAGTAACGACTAGATCTACATATTTAACTCCACCAGCAGGTGCGTCAACAGATCCTTCAGCTAATTGCACGTTATAAGCAACGCCTGCTTTTTCATTAACTTCTAGTGCTAGAGTAGTTGTTTCGCCTGTAACTTTGTTAAGAAGTATAACATTAGTCATTCCAGCTTTTTTGAATGCATCAATATTGATGTAATTTTTACCATCAGCATCTGTTTTAAATTTAACGCTAGCAGGGTCAAGTACTGTTTCGTCAGTAACAATAACCTTAATATTTCCGTCATTTACTAGCTTCATTTCAGTTCCATATTGATTGTAAGCAGTATAAGGAACCATTACATCTTTCAAATCTTCCGTAAGAAGAGTTTTATTATCTGGAAGTTTGATTGCTCCAAGAGTTACTGAGTTCAATTGTGCTCCAGCAACAACTTTCAAATCTTTAGCAACAGATTTACCAGTTTTGTCGTGAACAAGAGATACAGTTACAATGTCGCCTTCTTCAAATGCTTTTTCATTACTAGCTGTATCGACGTAGTAACCATCAGTTGAGTTATACTGGATTGCTACATTACTAGATTTAGTTTTATTATAACCAGTATAAGTAACATCGCTAGTGCTGAACTTAACATCTTCGCCATACTGATCTTTCAGACCGAAGCCTAGTTTAGCTTTTGATGTCCCGTCAAGCAAGTTTTCGTTTGTAATTTCAACTTTAGTAACTGCTTTTTCGTCAACAACTACAGTTGCAGTCATAGCTTCGCCAAGACCTGTTACATCTAGAACGTAAGTTCCTTTAGCGAAATCAGCACCATTTGTTCTTACAATAGTAGCTGTTTTACCATCGAACTTGTCGAACTTAACCAGAACAGAAGACCCGTCTCTTTTTGCAGTGAGTGCTACTGCTTTTTGCTCATCAACAGAAAGCCCTTTATTAAATGTTACTGTAAGAGTTTTAGCGTTAGTCGCCTTTACTGATTCAACTCCTACAGTTGAAGCGTAATCAAAGTCAAGGTTCTTACCATTAACTGTCAAAGTACCAGCTAATCCAGCAAGGTCGTTATTTTTGTGTTCAACAGTAACTGTCTTGCGATCAGTTGAAAGCGTTACTTTAGTTGCTTCTGGCATAACTACTTTTCCATCTTTAAGAACAACTTTAACTTTAAGCAATTTAGCAACGTCTTCGTCAGCTGGAAGTGCTTCTGCTAGTTTCACTTCAAACTCAGTTGTGCTGTTTGCTTTCAATTCTTTAACATCCAATGAGTAGATGTTGATTTGGTCTTTCAACGCATATACAAACTTAGCGAAGTCGCCGCGCTTGATAGGGTTTCCAGTACCGAACTGAGTTTTGTTGATACCATTAGTTACTTTGTTAGCAACTAGTGCGTCAACTGCAGCGTCGTAGCTGTCTTTAACGTCAGTGAATGAGTTTTTAGTGTCGCCACCTTCAAGTTTAAAAGCTTTTTGAAGCATGATTGCTGCTTCTCCACGAGTGATGTTGTCAGTGAAACCGAATTTCGTAGCTGTTTTACCGTTAATCACTCCAGCTGCTTTCAAAGAGTTCACTGCCAATGCACCACGTGTTGGTACGTCAGAGAATCCTGCAGATGGTGCGTCTTTGTCATTCAATCCTGCTGCTGCAGCGATCATGATTGCCGCGTCACCGCGTGTGATTTGCTGGCTGATGCCAAATTGTGTTTCAGTTTTACCTGAAGCGATGTTCTTTGATACTACGAAATCTACAGCATCTTTGTAAGAAGCAGGTACGTCCGTGAATGCAGAAGTCGTTACGTTTGCCGATGCTACTGGAATAAGTGCAGATGCAACTAAAGTTGCTGTCGCAGCTGATGCTACGAACTTTTTGTAAGATTGTTGAGCCATTGTGTGGTATTCCTCCCTGTTTTAGGTAATCCAATTTCATCAATGTCGCCATTGACGGTGAAGCACAGTTTAACTATAACATTAGTTGTCTTATAAATCTACAAATCTTCAAAAAGATTTCAAGAATTACAGACAAATAGTCATAATTTAACTCTAATTCTATTATACATAACCTAAAAATGATTGCAAATAGTTTAAGAGGGTTTAAACATTTCTATTCTGTTACAAATTCCTTTATATATTTCTATTACAATGCAAAAGCTTGATAGGATTGTAATAGTAACTCTTATTCAACTCTAGAAATCCTTTCCTTTTTTGCTTCAAATCACTTCACTTTTTGTCATGAAAAAACAGCCCCTAATCGAAAAATCGATTAGGGGCTGTTTTTAATTCGTTTTACAATTCAGGTCGTATATCTCCGTCACGCGATACTACTGTGACAACTGCCAGCAAGAATGCCAACCAGATCGACACAGAAGGCGCTGTCAGGACGTGACCGGCTGTATAACTGATACCGATTCCGACTAGGAAAGAGATTCCCGTAAGAATACTAAAGTAATTGAAGTTTTGTTTAAGGTTCATCACCAGTTTCACGATGAACTTTCCTGCAAACCACACGATCGGCGCTACCATATAAATGAAGCCGAGAATTCCGAATGAGAAGAACCAGTCATGGAAGTCCATTTCGATCATTTTCAACGGCTTATGCGGTTGTGGCGCATCGTAGTTTCCTGCGAAGCCCATTCCGAAAAGTTTCTGACTGATCGGCGCGTCTTTGAACTGTTCGACATAGTTCGCTTTATACGTTTCCCTGCTGCTGAATACTAGATTCTCAAATTGTTCGCCTGAGATTAGCGGTTCTTCCTCTTCTCCTTCTACTGGAGGAATTTCGTTACCTTCTGAGTCCAATTCAACAGGCGGTTTTTCAAGGGAAATCCCGAGAATGTCGAGGTGGGCATACATATTGCCGAATACTGGCGTAAATGGCGTTGCCACAATCAGCATGATGAGTAGAATCAACGAGACGAATGAATTCGCCTTCACGCGTTGTCGAGCCGGATATTCTTTTGTCGTAAGGAGTAATAGCAGACTTCCGAAGAAGATACTCAGTAAGACGATCAAGATTCCGCCATAGCCGACTTTCGTTCCAAGTCCGAGCATGGCTACTGACAACAGGACGAACGGCAGCCAGTGCAACAGCTTTCTAGTCGTCGTTGTTTTATAGACTGCAAAAAGCGCTGTGATCGGCAAGAGCATCGACATCGATGCACCGATTTCGTTCCCGGCATAGAACCAGCCCGTCCATCCTTCTTTTGAACGCGCATAGTTTGCCATGCTTGTACCCGTCAGGTGCGCGATAATGAAGACGACACTGATGGTAAGGGATGCGATGAGGAAATAGTTGACGAGCTGCCGTGCATTGTCGGAGCCATCTTCTTTTTTCATCGATTCGAGTAATAATATGAAACCGAAGAGCAATACATGGAAGTAGACGACTTTCGTGTAGTACGTCAGCTCTTGCATTATATAGAACGGTTCTTTGACGGTGTATCCGACGATGAAGTTGATGATGACGAATACGGCGAGACCTGCTAAGTACAGCAGATACATCCGCGCGCGTTTGCTTTTCCGTGATTCGTTGACGATCCAGATGGCCATGATGCCTAGGTAGGCGAGTCGGATGATGACGCCTAGTGTCAACGGAAGGTCGATGAACAAGAGCGACGCTGTCGTGAGTACGTCGATGATCGGCTGGATCATGACGAAAGCGACGAGCGCGAGCATGATGTTGTGTCGGTTAAGTTCCATTGGGACAGGTTCCTCTTTCGTATATGGTTTAGGTTAATTATGAGTTCGTGAGTGGTAGTGTATAGACTGTGTTGATTTGCGCTTCGGGCGGACGCTTTCCGAGGGGCTCGACTTCAGCCTCCTCGGCGCTTCGCTTCTGCGGGGTCTTCAGCCTTCGCTGGTCCCTCCGGAGTCGCCGCCCTGCGCTTCAATCAACGGGTTGTGTATTACATAGAAACGTTCATTGAATAGCTACTATAGAGGTAAATCTTACTACTATTAGTTCTTCGAGTTTCCTAGTACGTGTGTGCGGAAGCCGGCTTGTTCCCACTTGGTGCGGTCGATGCAGTTTTTGGCGTCGATGAGGAGCTTGTCCTTCATGAGTTCGCCTGCTTTTTCTGGATCGAGCAGCTTGAAGCTGTCGTGGCTTGTCAGGATGACGACTGCTGATGCGCCTTCTAAGGCCTCTTCCAGTTCTTGAGTCTGTGCGTCGATGTTGTTGGTCTTAATGTGTGGATCGTATGCTGAGACTGCAAGACCTTTTGCTTTCATCTCTTCAATGACGTCGAGTGATGGGCTTTCGCGCATGTCGTCGATGTTGCCTTTGAACGCCAGCCCTAGTACCGCCACTTTCGGATTCTCGGCGTTCAATGCAGATAATAGATCCACAGTGAGCTGCGCCGTATATTCCGGCATGCCATCGTTTGTTGTACGTGAAAGATGGATCAGTTTTGCTAGGTCGGGATTCAATTCAACTAGGAACCATGGGTCCACTGCGATACAGTGTCCGCCTACTCCTGGGCCTGGCTGGTGGATGTTGACTCTTGGGTGGAAGTTCGCAAGGCGAATCGCTTCCCAAATGTCGACATCGATCGTTTCTGCCAGTTTCGCAAGTTCATTGGCAAACGCAATGTTGACGTCCCGGTATGTGTTTTCCATAACTTTCACGAGTTCAGCTGTTGTATCGTCCGTTTCGTGTAGCTGGCCTTTGACGAATGAACGGTACAGCTCCGATGTGGCACGTGCTGATTCTTCGTTGACTCCCCCGATGATCCGGTCGTTCGTGACCAGCTCTTCGAACACTCTGCCCGGGATGACGCGTTCAGGGGAATGCGACACGAGAAGGTCTGTTCCGATTTCAAGTCCGGTTGGAACGAGTTCAGGAATGACGATATCTTGGACAGTCTTTGGTGGGACTGTAGATTCCAATATGACCAGGTTCCCTTTTTCGACAAACGGTGCAATGGATTTCGCCGCTGAACGGATGTATTCAAGATTCGCTGTTTTGTCAGGTTTGATCGGTGACGGAACTGCCAGGATGAAGACGTCCGCTTTTTGCGGTGTTGTCGATACGGTCAGCATGCCACTGTCAATCGCTTCGTTCAAATACTCCTGCAGTCCATTCTCTTCTATATGTAACTCTTTGTTGCTGATTTTCTTGACGACAGGTTCGTTGACGTCCATTCCATGAACTTTATGGCCGTGGTTGGCAAACATGACGGCAGTTGGAAGTCCAATATAGCCAAGACCTACGATACAAATGCTTTTTTTCATTGGTATTTGCCTCTTTCCTTCATTATATATTGTTTACTTGCTTACTTTTGGAGCTTACTGTGATTTGTCTGTCAATACACGCACGAGAAAGCGCGGCAAGTTGAGCTGCCTTTTGATGCGTTTCGGATCACTGCACAGACGGTAGAACCATTCCGTACCTGTCTTCCGAAAAAAGGACGGTGCCCGTTTAACGGTCCCTGAGAACACATCAAAACTGCCACCGACTCCTTGAAAAACTAGGACGTTTTGGAGTCTGTCCATGTTGCGGCGAATCCATAATTCCTGCTTCGGACTACCGAGGGCGACGAATAGGATCCGCGCACCGCTTTCTTGGATGCGCTGCACGAGCGCTTCTTCGTCTTTTTCATAGCCATCGGTCATCCCCGCAATGGGAATGCCAGGATAGTCATTGGCGATCGATGCGGCCGCTTTTTCGACCACTTCTTTTTTAGCGCCGTAAAGATAAATGGGCTGCTGGTCGTCTTGTGCGAATTTCAACAAGCGCGCCATCATATCTACCCCCGTTACGCGGGAAGTAATCGTGCCTTTTTTCAATTTGGACGCAAGCAAAATCCCGACGCCGTCCGCGATCTGGAACGTCGCGCCGTTAATGAGTTCGCGCACTTGTTGGTCTTTCTGCGCAGTCATGACCTTTTCCGGGTTGACTGCGATGATTGTCGATTGTTCGTTCTGCGCCATCCGCTGACGGATTTCTTCAATGATTCCTTCGTATGTCAAAGGCGATACGTCCACGCCTAAATAACTCTCTTTCATCTTCGGGTGCCCCCACTCAGTTGCTACTTTCAATTGTCTTAGTATAGCAGAAACCTCAACAGGTTGCACAGCCTGTTCAGATAGTGCTAAAATTAGCCCGATAGTGTGCTGACTTGGGTTGATTATTTATTACTATATAGAGATTCCTCTGCCACGGTTTTCGGCTGCTTACCGCTCGCTTTCCTAGGGGCTCGATCTCAGCCAATCGAACAACGAAGAGTTCGATTTGCCGTATTTCTAAGTTTTTGTAGAAATTAAGGCAGCCCGTTCTTGCTCCTAACGCTTCGCTTTTACTCGCAAAAGCCGTCCTACGTCACGGCTTTCGCTGATTCCCCAGGAGTCGAGCGGACGCCTCCGAAAACCTAAGTGTCGTAATAAGCATCCTTCTTCAATGAGGGACGTTATATATAGCAATAGCCGTTGAACGGAGCGGAAGGTGGCGACTCCTGTGGGATCAGCTTGGTGGGGAGACCCCGCAGAAGCGCAGCGCACGAGGAGGCTCCCCACCAAGCCCCACGGAAAGCGTCCACCTGCAGCGCAGAGAAACACCGTCGTTCATTCATCTACAATGTACATATACATCTAAGGAGGATCATTAATTTGAAAATTGTACTGTCCGGGTTTTACGGATTAGGAAATACTGGGGATGAGGCGATTTTGAAGGCCATCATCGATAACTTGCGTGCGGAGTTGGATAATCCGGAGATTACGGTGTTCTCACTTTCTCCGGAGAAGACAGCATCCGATCACAGCGTCTCTGCTGTGTATCGCGGATGGCGTCATGGCAACAAGGAGAAGGTCAAAGCACTTCGGAAAGCGGACTTGCTCATTTCCGGAGGCGGCGGGTTGCTGCAGGATACGTACCCGACGAAATTCCTCTTCGGTCCCCTTCCCTACTACTTGCTCATCGTCCTCTTAGCCAAACTTTGCGGAACGAAGGTGATGTTCTTCTCTCAAGGGATTGGTCCTGTTACGAGTAACTGGGGCAAGACCTTAATGAAAGGACTTGCGAACAAAGCGGACTTCGTCACGGTTCGGGACGAGTATTCGAAGACGTACTTGGAGAACTTGGGTGTGACGAAGCCAGAGACGGTGGTCACAGCGGATATCGTGTTCGCTTTCAAGTCCGATCCGGATACTTCCGCTTATGATTCACTAGATCTTACGGGCGAAGAACGGTTAGTTGCCGTTGCCCCGCGTCCTTGGTTCGAGCATGAAGATGCATATATCGAAAAGATGGCGTGGACGTTGGATGAATTGATCGAACAACGGAATGTGACGCCGGTGTTTGTGCCGATGGAACCGCCATATGACACGAATGTCTCGAAAAAAGTACAAGCCCTGATGAAACACGCGAATCAGACGAAGATTCTCGGCGAACACTTCACTCCGAACCAGTTCTATAACTTCATTGAACAGACGGATTTGACGATTGCACTCCGCTTGCATGCGCTGATTTTCGCTGCATTGTCGAACGTCCCTCACGTCGGATTGAGCTATGACCGAAAAGTCGAGAGCTTCTTGAAGCGTTCCGGGATGTGGGAGCATTCATTCGAACTGGGTTCATTCACAAAAGAAGGGTTGTTGGAACAATCCCTTTATGCGCTGGATAACAGCGATGCGTTGAAACAAATGATGGAACCGAACGTCCAGGTATTACGAAGCGAAGCAATCCGCAATGTCGATCTATTGCGGGAACAGTTTTTGAATGGAGGCCGTTAAACGGTGAAAATTTTACTGGCTACTGTATATGATTATCCTCACTTAGGCGGACTGTCCGTCCACTTGACAACATTGAAGGCAGGACTGGAATCACGAGGGCATGAAGTCGATGTCGTATCGTTCACGGACGTCCCGAAATGGAAGCGTGACGGAATCGTCCGCGGCCCTGCGTTCCTATTGAATAAAATGAAACAAGGTAAAGGCTATGTCTGGACGCTGAAACGCCGTCAGGATGAGCTTGCGAGCCTTATCAAAGAAGCGGTGTCGAAGAAAGAATACGACATCATCAACGCACAAGACGTGTTCACGACATTTGCGGCACTTGAAACGAATGTCCCGGTTGTAAGTACGGTTCATGGCTATTTGACGTTTGAAGGCATTTCTAAAGGAACTGTGATTGAAGGGTCTCCGGAAGCGGCTGAACTCCAAGAGGCTGAGCGCAGAGGCTATAAGTCCACTCGCGAAGTGATTACAGTCGACACACGGATCAAGGAGTACATTTTGAAGGAAACCGGCGTGACGGGTCATATGATCAAGAACTTCATCGATGTCGAATCGTTCAAGCCCGAGATCGAACGTCGTAAGGAGTTCCGGGATACTTATGGATTTTCACAAGACGAGCTGATCTTCTTCGTGCCGCGTCGTCTGACGAAGAAAAATGGCGTCATGTATCCGATTCTGTCGCTCCCTGCTGTTGTTGAGAAGTTCCCGAATGCGCGTGTCGTATTTGCGGGAACTGGCGAAATGATGGAGCCGATGAAGCAGAAAGCTGCGGAACTTGGCGTATCGGATCACATTACGATGCTCGGTGCTGTCGATCACTCGGTGATGATGCAGTATTACGCACTTGCGAACGTGGCTCTCGTGCCGTCGATCTATTCAGCAGGTGTTGAAGAAGCAACGTCGATTTCCGCTTTGGAAGCGATGGGTTCTGGTGTTCCGTTGATCGCCTGTGCGGTTGGCGGACTGAAAGAGATTGTCGATAGCGGAAAAGACGGCTTGCTTGTTGAAGAGCAAAATCCGGAACAATTGAGCGATGCAATGATCCGGTTGCTGGAAGATCCTGCCTACGGCGAACAGCTTGCAAAAGCGGGTCGTGCGAAGATCATTGCGGAATACTCACATTTTGCTGCTGCAGAGAAATACGAAGCGATTTACTTGAAAGCATTGAAACACTGATTGCGAAGCTCCCTGGTGCGAATCAGGGAGCTTTTCGCAGTTTAGACGGCACGCTCGGTCCGATTGGCCGGCGTGATTTGGGAGGATTACTATGGGCAAGTTAAAACAGGCGGCACTGTGGACGGCAGTGCTCGCGCTCGTGCTGAAGCTGTCGGGGCTGCTGCGGGAATCGATCGTCAGCACGAAATTCGGGGTATCGTCCGAGACGGATGCGTACTTCCTCGCGTTCCCGTTCATCACCCTCGTCGTTGCGATGATCTCGACAGGCTTCAATAACGTCTTTTTACCAATGTATATCAAGAACCGAAAATCAGGCGAAGCGGGCGACCATAATGCGAACGCGTTGCTGAACTGGACGATGGTGCTGTTCGTCGGCATCAGTTTCGTCGGCTGGTTCGGTGCCCCGTATTTCCTGCCTATCATGTACGGCAACATGTCGGACGAGATCGCGACAATCGCGATTCCGATGACGCAGGTGTTCTTCGCGTTCATGACGGTGATCGCGTTGAGTGGACTTTTAGATTCCTATTTGCAGTCGAGGCGGATCTTCGTGCCGTCGCAGATGTCGAAGCTGCTCGCTACACTGTTTTCGGTGATCTTCGCAGTGCTGTTCAATGAGCAGTGGGGCATCTTTTCCTTGGCATATGGATTCATCTTCGGGACGATCCTTGGTGTTATCGTGCAGCTGTATTATTTGTTCCGGTCTGATTACAAGTATCGCTTGGAATTCCGGATGGACATCAAGTTCCGGAACGCGTTTTTGCTGCTGATTGTGCCGTCGCTGCTGAACTCGGTCGTCGGTCAGGTGAACTTTTTCGTAAACAAGGCGTTTGCGTCGGGAATTGACGGCGCTGTGACGTACCTGAACAATGCATCGCTAATCATCAGCATTCCGAATGCGATCTATGCAACGACGCTGGCTGCGATCATCTTTACGCTGATGAGTGAACAGACGGAAGATCGCATGAAATTCAAAGAGACGTTTTTCCGCGGGATGGAGATTTCGCTTGTGACGCTGCTGCCGATTGCGGCAGGGTTATTCGTCATCGGGGATTCTGTTATTGCCTTCATTTACGAACACGGGAAATTCACACCCACTGACACGCATAAAACACACATTGCGCTCATGTTATACCTGCCTGTCATTGTATTTCAAGGAATGCAGCTCATGCTGTCGAAGTCGATGTATGCACGCGGCAAGACAGCTGTTGTGTTCCGGATCAGTGTAACGACGATTTTGATCAACTTCTTAAGTAACTGGCTTTTGGTCGATCGCTTCGGCTATCCGGCACTTGCGATTGCAACGTCCATTGTGAGTGTGTACTTCTTCGCGGTGTCGATGGTTGTCGTGTATAAGGATCTTGGCAAGGTGGAGTTGGCACGCTTCGGACGGATGGTTCCGCAAGTGCTCATTCCGACGGTGATTATGGGACTCGTGGTTTGGGCTGCGAAAGTGGTGGTCGGATTGGGATCGCTTAGTCCAGTTCTGCAGCTTGCGACGCTGGCACCGATTGGCGTTGTCGTGTATGCAGGGATGCTGTTCGTGTTTTATCGTGCAGGGTTCAAACGGTTTGTTGGGATGTTGAGACGGGGGTAAATGGTAAGGGATGTTTGTGCTTGAGCGGATTAGACCTTTGCTTGATCTCTTTTTGCTATGCATGAGCGGAATTCCCCTTTGCTTGATCACTTTTGCTGTTGTCTACACCTACAAGTGATTGGGGATACATTGAACTATGCGTAACAGAACTAAGGCGGGCGGATGACTGTACCTCAATTTGCGGCTCTTCGAAAATTGTGGCGCAGCCTGCCGACCTTTGAATGAGGCAGCCGGTAAACAATGGAGCGAAAAATATACATTCCTCCATGCTTTTATCACAATAGGTTTTATCGAAAGGAGTGGGGTCCATGAAAAAGTGGATTGTCGGGGTGTTACTGGGGATTCTTGTGCTTGTGGGGATTGCTGGGATCTTTTTGAAGGGAACGACGACGGAGCGGGTGTATTCCAGTAAGGATGTGCAGGTGGATGTACAGGTTTCCCGCTTCTTTGAACTTGCCTATGAGAAAGATACGGAACGCAGTGTGGAGAATACGAAAGATGTCATCCATACATATTCGGTGAAGCGGCTTGGTAAGAGGATCGGGTCGTATGAGCTGACGGAGCGGACGTTGGGTAATGGTTCGAAGTTTCTTTTTGAGCGATTGACGAATGACGCGCGGCTTGGGGTTTCGATTGAGTCGGTGTATCACTTCGGGGATTCTGCCCGTGTGAAGGAAACGTCTTGGAACCCTCGCAAGGTGGATCATCCTCACCATGATACGTTCGGGTCGGATCCGACTGTGAATCCGTTCGGGAAGTTGACGGTTGAGGGAAATGATTTGGTCTCTGAGGCGATTGTCGGGTATTCATTCACATCGAAAGAACTTGTGAAGAAGTATGATGTCGGAGAAAGTCGGATCCGAGAACTCGACAAGGAAGTGCAGGATGTGACGGTGACTGATGATGGGTTCACTCGTGGGGCTAAAGCGGGTGGTCATCAGATTGCGGAATCTTGGGTGTTGCTAGCGGCTGATCCGCTGTTTAAATCGCAGGATGAAGAGAATGACTATGTTGACTTTGCTTTGGAGAATCAGTTTTCTCAATTGAATTGGATGACGATGGATGGCCCGTATACGAAGCTGCCGTTTTCGATCGATCCCGGGACGAAGATGGGCTATGGCCGTGTGATCGGACGGATGGAAGATGATGTGGCGCTTGAGTGGTATGGAAAGTCGGAGTCGTTGTTTTTTGAGACGCTGGTGCTGAATTCCCGGGTGAACTTGTTGAATTACATCGAGGAGTTCGGCGGGACCCGCTGGCCGACGGAGTATACGAGTGCGTGGCTGAACAATGCGTACGGCATCAAAGCACCTTACGTCGATACGCGGTATAACGAGTACGTGGCGTTTTTCCTGGACGATACAGAGAAGAAGCTCGATGATGAGGTCGATGATTCGAAGTTGTATGTGCCGGTGTACGCGGATTACTTGCTGTCACGGATTGAAAAAGGTGAAACGATTGAAGCTGGAGATGGGTTCATGATCGTCGATTACTTCGATGAGGACCCTGAGACGGATATCCCCCATGCGTCACTGAACCACGAGCTGGGTGGATTGAAGATTTTGCTGACCGCATATCGCGAGACGGAGGAAGCGAAGTATTTGGATGCTGCGAAGAGTGTGATGAAAGGCATCGAAAGCTTCGGAGCCGATCAAGGGGGCTGGATCCGTGAGAATGGCGATTTGTGGTATCAGGCGCGCCCGGACGGGACGTTTTCAGGTGATGACTATCCACAGTTGACGTTGGTGGATCTGGTGGAGACGCAGAGTCTGTTGGAAGAGATGGACATGGAGCGGAATGCGTACTTTGATGAGTTGATTGACTCGAAGATTGGATATTTGGAAGATCAGGGTGAAGAATTGATCGATAAGGTGACGAAGCATTTGAAACAGGGGTGATGGCGCCCCTGTTTTTTTGTTTGGGCGGCTTGAGCGGATTTGCTGGGGGCTTGATCACTTTTCGCAGCGCTTGAGCGGATTTGCTGGAGGCTTGATCACTTTTGGGGGTGCTTGAGCGATATTAACTTTTTATGGAGATGTACCGGTACTGAATGCGAAGCGGAGCGTAGCACACCAATTAGTCTTGGTTTTGAATTTGGGAAAGATGGATTGGTCGCGAGTTTGGATATGGGTGGTAGTGGGCTCTGTCCGCGGGAATGGGGCGGTTAAGAGCGGTTAGACGGTGGTATGGGGCGCTTAGGCGGTGGGATCGAGCGGTTGGACGGGCGAATGGAGCGCTTAGCCGGTTGGATCGAGCGGTTGGACGGGCGAATGGAGCGCTTAGCCGGTTGGATCGATCGGTTGGACGGGCGAATGGAGCGCTTAGCCGGTTGAATCGAGCGGTTGGACGGGCGAATGGAGCGCTTAGCCGGTTGGATCGAGCGGTTAGATGGCGGAATGGAGCGCCTAGCCGGTTGGATCGAGCGGTTAGATGGCGAAATGGAGCGCTTAGCCGGTTGGATCGAGCGGTTAGATGGCGGAATGGAGCGCTTAGGCGGTTGGAGTGAGCGGTTGAGCGACTTTCCCCTTGTATAATAGGAAACCCCTCACGCACGGGCGTGAGGGGTTAAGTTTATTGGTTGTTGATGATCGTTACGACATCTTCGCTGACGTAGCCTGTTTGGGCGCTTGCTTTGTCGCTGAAGACTTCGTACCAGGTTTTGCCGTCACTGCCTTTTACGGAGCGGATGACGGTAAGCGGATAGCCGAGAGCTAAACCATCGCTTGTGTCTTTGTACACACCGTTATAGCGGGCTTTGTAAGTGTAAAGAATCGGTGCCGTTGTGCTTGGTGCTGTGCGGACGTTAGTTGCAATTTCAAGCTTCGTCAGTGCGAATTGCTTGTAGAGGCCGTAGTCTTTGCCGCCTGCTGCCTTATCCAGATTATACATATGGGCACCTGCTTTAGCTCCCCATGTCGGGTCGGATGCGTAGTTGACATTGAAGCCTGTTGTTTTGTTGCCAAATGCTGCACCTTGAGCCCGGCCCAATGCGTTTGTCGGATCCATATAGTTCGGGTTCAGGAAGTCTTTGACGAGAGCGATTGCACTGTCTCCTGGATTCTTGAATGTCCCTTTGTCCGGGCATAGTTTCGTCAGTGAGTCATATTTGTATAAGCCGAACAAGTTGTTGCATGTCAGAGCGGTTTCACTCATGCCGTAGTCACCTTCATGTACAGCGAGCGAGAGGATCAGGAGTGCATTGACGTTGTAGTCGTTCTCCAGCTTTTTAAAGCTTGAGCCAAGACCGATCAGTTTCGACTTCTTCAATGCATCTGTGTAGCGTCCTCCATAATTCTGTTCGCGCTCCTTCAATACGTTCACGATCAGGTTATCCAGCTCTGCACCTGTGTAGCTCGTTTTGGAACGGGCGGACAGGAACTGGAAGTACGGCAGGAACGTTCCGACGAATTTTCCGTTCGTTTCATAGAAGTGGACGCCGTCCGGACTGTGGTAAGTCCCATTATTTTTCAGGAAATCCGGTGCGAGCTGTACGTAATACGATGCGGACTTCTTGGTCATATAGTTATAAGTGAAGTGTGTAAGTGTTCCCCACTGGCTGACTGTGTAATAATCACGATTACGATCTGTAACGAGTTCAATCGGGATCAGGTCAACTTCAGAATGCTTCGCATACCCTTCTGTTGCGCCGACCTGCACTTTCACATACTGGTCATTGGATCCGAGATATTTAAGCTCTCTTCCCTGCTCCACGTATGTCGCTTGTTTTTTGAACTCTGGATCGAAGTAGATGATTGTGTTTTCTTTTGCTCCAGCTGGAGACTTTTTGTCCCCGAAGGCCATTCCGCGGCGTACACGAATGAGTTCTTCCCCTTTGTACATAGCCGTGAATTCCGTCGAGCCATTGAATTTTTCTGCCGCTTTCAAGTAGTCTGCGTAGCCCTGTGACTGCTTTTTCAGCTTGCCGTTTTCAATCGTTGCCATGTAGTAGGTTTTATTGTCAGCTGGCGGCTGTGGCGTTGGCGGTTCCGGTTTCACCGGGTCTTCAGGGGGTGTCGGCTGTTCGGGTGTCTCCGGGATTTCAGGTAAATCAGGCGGCTCATATGCAATCACCGCTTTCAAATAGCGGGAGATGAATGCCGCTGCCTGCTCGCGTGTTGTGTTCGATTTTGGCTCGAAACGAATCGATCCGTCTTTGTTCGGAATTCCGCTGATGATGCCGTAGCGGATGTTGTAGTAGGCTGAGCGCACACTTCCGGATGATTGGAATTCGTTGAGGTCCGTGAAGTTGATGCGTGTTTCTTGCAAGACCATTTGGCTGTAGTTCAAGACGTTAGTCATCGTGATGGAGACTTGCTCACGGGTGATTGGCGCATCGGGTTTGAACACTCCCCCGCTGTACCCATTCATGAGTCCCGCTTTTTGAACTCTGTAAATGTCTTTTGCAAGTTTGCTGGATTGAGGTACGTCGTTGAAGTTCCCGGCTGCTTCCGGGAGTTTCAGCGCGCGTGCAATGAAAGCAGCGAATTGTCCGCGGGAGACGTTTTCTGTAGGACGGTACGTGCCGTCGTCGTAGCCTGAAAGTATCTTTTTGTCGATCATTTCACGAAGTTCTTTTTCCAGTGTTCGACCTGTCAGTTCGTCGGCTTGGGCTGGTGACGCCGGGAGGGCGAGGGTGATGAGTAAGAGTAAAGCGGAAAGGACTGCCGTAAGTTTTGTCATGGACTGATGTGATTTCATGCGGATGGTACCCCCTTCTAGTTGAGTTCATTTTTGTGATTGGAACAAGAAATGCCGCCCTTCGCGAGAGCTTGAGGGCGGCATTTTGTTTTGTTAACGGAGTTCAGAGACGCTGTAAAGTGCGGCTGAAAATTGGGCACGTGTTGCATTTGCGCCAATTGAGAAATTAGGTGTTTGGAAGATGGTTGTCTTGTCCATTTTCTTCAAAGCCCCAATTGCATTTGCTGCGCGATACGTGACTGGTACGTCGAGGTACGGCGGCTTAGTCAAGGATGAAGCTGTTGACGTCATGCTGAATGCGCGATCCAAGATGATGGCAAGCTGCGCTTTTGTCAATGGATCGTACATGCCGAAGGAGCCGTCTTCAAAGCCACTTAGAATTCCTGCATCACTCATTGCAGAGATATCTTTTGCAAATGCGTGTGTTGCTGGGACATCGCTGTAACTAAGTGGGAATCGCGGGCGCAATTTCAGTACGCGGTTAATCATCGTGGCAGCTTGTCCGCGCGTAACTTGTGTTTCAGGCTGGAATGAGCCATCCGGGAATCCGCTGATGATTTTCTTCTCGCTAAGTGTTTCGATTGCTTGATATGCCGGGTGCTTGGCCGCTACGTCACTGAAGGATGTAGACGGTGTCGGTACTGGCGTTGGTGGTGTCGGTACTGATGGCTTAACAGGCGGTGTTGCAGTAATTCCTGAGACACGTTTTGCTCCAGCGTACTTCGGTCCCCAGTAAGGGTTCGTGTCCAGATTCGATATTTTGACGCCGCTGGATTCTGCAGAAATGAAGTTTCCGTTTCCGATGTAAATGCCTGTATGGGAAATACCGGGCTTGTATGTATTTGCAAAGAACACGAGATCTCCAGCTTGCAAGTCAGCGCGTGCAACGGACGTTCCAACATTGAATTGAGTTTCTGACGTGCGAGGCAACGTGATGCCGAAAAACTTGAAGACGTACAAGATATAGCCTGAGCAATCGAATGCATCAGGTGTGGAGCCACCGAAGAGATACGGAGTTCCTTCGAATTTTTTGGCGTAGGCGACGATGCTGTCCCCTGACGCAGCAGCTTGGCTCTTTTGGGGAGCTGCCGTGAACATACTTGCAAAAATTAATATAAAGGCCAAAAAGACTACCAGTTGCTTTCTCATTTCCCACCTCGATTTAGGATGATTGACTGCTTCCAACGTCTATTTACCTAGTAATCTTGCTATGACTATATCGTATCAGAAAAGACTGATAAGGAATATTACATTTGTGTTACAAGTATAGTAGTTTAGTTTATTTTAATAGAGTTGGGGATATAATGGGTAGTTTTGATTAATTGCGGGTTATGGAGGGGGTGGAGCTTTAGGGGGACGGGATGCATGAGCGCATTACCCTAGGCCTTGATCACATTTCGGGATGCTTGAATCGAGTGTAATCGGGCGGTTGAAGGTTAGCTTGGTGAAGGCGTGAAAAAACCGCGCGGGCCGGGGGCTTTTGCGCGGTTCGGGTTTTATTTGAACAAACTTGGGTTTTCAGCTCCTGCTAGGAAGACGCTGTATGTGGCACGCGTCATGGTTTCTTGCGGCTTGAATGTGCCGTCCGGGAATCCTTTGGTGACACCTGATTGCGTCAATGCGAGCGCGGCAGCGTAACTGGTTACGTTTGGTGTCATGTCTTTGAATGGTGATTTCTGTTTCGCATCGTATTGGAGGCTGAATGCTTTTTGAAGCAGTAATGCCATTTCGCCTCGTGTGACGGGTTGGTTAGGACGGAAAGTACCGTCCGGGAATCCGCCGAGCAGCCCTTTTTCACGTGCTGATTGAATGTAACCGGATGCAAAGCTGTTCGGGTTGACGTCTTTGAATTGGGTTTTGCGGTGTTCCCCGTTCAATCCTGAGGCGCGACCCATGATGGCCACCGCTTCTGCCCGTGTGATTTTTTGGTCAGGTTTGAAAAGGTTGCCTTCGAACCCGTAGATCAGTTTTTTATCCATCAAATAAGCGATTTGCGGTGAATACCACTTCGCGCCTGACACATCTTTATAACTGGTGCCTTCGATCTTCACCACGATATCCTCTTGGATTTGTTTGCCGGTATTTGTCATGATGGCATACTTGCCTTTGTAAGTCCCTGGTAGTAAGTATGTCTCCCACTTCCCTGGAGATTGCTCGGCAATCGTACGGTCCTCGATTTTCAATTGACGTGCTGTCGTTTTGTTTGCATTCGATAGTTCAAACACGACACGGCCGTTTTGTGTATATTGTGTCATCATCGGAATCTCATCGACTTTTGCGGGATAACGGACAAGTCCGTATCCGAACTGCCGGTCGCGTCCTTTTGCGCCTAGGTCTTCTGCAGAGTTTGCCAGAATTGAGCGCAAGCGCACGTTGGTCAATTCAGGGAATCGCTCTTTAAGGAGTGCCGCGATTCCTGAAACGTGTGGCGCTGCCATGGAGGTCCCTGACAACTCGTAGTAGCCATCTTTTTTCCCGTCATCGTCGAATGCACGAGGATACGTGCTTAAAATGTCGACGCCAGGTGCGGCAAGTTCAACTTCGGGTCCGATGGAAGCTTCTAAAAATCGTTCCTTGTTATAATTAATGGCTGTTGTTGCGATAACAGTTGGATACTTCGCTGGGTACTGGACCGAGTCGATCATATCTCCCGTTTCTTCGTTCCCCGCTGCAGCAACGATGATCATGCCTGCTGCATAGGCTTTATCCAACATCAGTTTCAAGGCGGGGTCATTTCGATTTGTGGTGATACTCATATTCAAAATATCGATTTTGTTGTTAATGGCCCATTCGACGCCGTTAATGATGTCGATCGTGCGGCCTGAATCGTAAGAATTAATGGATTTGATAGCGTATAATTCCACGCCGGGTGCGACACCCATCGTCCCGTTGCTCGCTTTTGCTGCTGAGAGGATTCCTGCCACGTGCGTTCCATGACCAAGATCATCGTTGTAGGGCACAGTTCCTGCAGCACATTGGTCCTTCGGCAACGCACAAAAACCGCCTTTGACGGACAATTTGCTGTGTGTGACATCGATCCCGCTATCTAAAATCGCGACACGGACGCCTTTTCCTGTATAAGGAGCGATTGTTTCAGGTGCGGTATTGATGAGAGCGAAACGTTTTGGGTAGGTGATCTGGGTAGATGGTGCTGGTGCAACAGGGGTTTCGGCAATTCCATATTCCCTGTTCGGATAGATGTTGACGTTTGGATAATGAGTGCGAATTTCTTCTACTTCTTTTTGGGTAAGCTGAACTTCTCCAATTGGTGCATGTTGGAACTCTTTCGTGAACGGACTCACTTTTTGGCTAATTGCCTGCAAGTCTGTATCCGAGCCATGGAGCAACCAGTCTGTCCGTTCTTCAGCGTGTGCTTGCGCAGGAAGTAGCAAACCGAGCGCTAAGGACACTGAAACTACTATTCTTTTCACATGATCACTCCTTTATGTACGATATGATTCCTATACCCGCAATCAGTCCTTTTTGAGCACGTCTCCACAAATAAAAATCCACTCGATCTCATGAACGAGTGGATTGGATTTGTTTAGTGAAGTTTGCCACTCGGTGTAGCATTTACCGTGCTATACAAAGGCAAAACGTCGGTTCTATTTTCATAATAATAGTAATAGTCGAGTGTGGCAAGGAATAATCCTTTCGCCATCTTTTCACGACCTGCTTCAGTACCCATAATGCCAATGTCTTTTTTGTTGGTAATGAATCCTAGTTCAGCAAGTACAGCCGGCACTGTGTTTTCCCGAAGTACAGCTAGGTTCATAACCTTTACGCCGCGGTCTGTTAGACCCCATGCTTCAAGTTGACGGTTTTGGACATACTGCGCAAGGGCTTTTGACTGAGATACGTTTGGGTTTACTGCTGCTGAACGTGTGTAATAGAAAGTTTCGGTTCCATTAGCAGACCCTCCCGTATGGGAATTCGTATGGATGGAAACAAAAATGTCACCTTTTACTTTTTTTGGATAAGCACCACGCGCGGACGGCGAAATATACGTGTCATCTGTGCGAGTCATTATAGCTTTCATTGGCACTTTCGCGTAGTACTTTTCCATCTTTTTCGCTACGTTCAAAGTAATATTCTTCTCGATAAATCCATTGCCCGAGCTACCTGGATCCGATCCGCCGTGCCCTGCATCAATGACTACAGTGATATCACTCAATGGCTTTTTGCCTGGGGGTGTCACGACTGGTGGTGGTGTTGGATCAGGTTTCACTGGGGGCGGTGTCACGACTGGTTTATCGGAAGGCTTGTCCGACTGTAAATAAGCCGAGTGTACGAAACCTTTGACGTTATCAGACGTGATGTATGCCCAATCTCCGACAGAATATGCGACTGAGACGATTTTGCCTGTCGGGATGGAACCGATCGAAGAATACGATGTGTTCGGACCCTTACGGAGGTTCAACTTCGACCCGTCTTTTGTGTTTACATAGACATTGAGGTTGAATTTCTCAGTATCCGCTGTTCGGAAGTCTGCGTTGATGCTGCGAGCCAGGAATACTGCAAAGTCTCCGCGTTTGATCGTTTGGCTTTCACCGAATGACCCATCCGCGATTCCAGATGCAATCCCTTTGTTGATCAGCGAGCTTGCGGCAACGCTTACTGAGCTGGCTTTGTAATCAAATGCACGTCCGATTAACATCGCCATTTCACCGCGGCTCAGCGTGTTTTTCGGTTTGAAGGTGCCATCCGGATATCCCGAAATGATTTTTTTGTCGACTAGCTGCTGTATGTAGCCGGAACTGAAGTTGTTTTTACCAACGTCCTTAAAGTTTGTCGCACGTTGTTCCCCATTCAAGTTCAGTGTACGTCCAAGCATAGCTGCCGCTTGGTCGCGCGTCACTTGCTGTTCCGGGACGAAACGAGTTTCAGAGACTCCGCTTGTGATACCGCCTTCGACAAGATAATAGATTTCAGCCTGCGCACGGTGCGTCGTTCCGACATCCGTGAAGTTGGCTGCGGCCTTGGAATCTTGCCCGAATGGGACAAGCGCTGCAAGAGATAATGTAAGACTTAATGCGAGTTTCTTCAAAATTACAATCCTCCAAATATTTGTCGTTACCATAAATGATACAACAATTCTTTGTATTTCTCTATGTTTCTATCGACCTAAATTGGGGTAAGTTAATAGGTTACCAATCTGTGAGTCTAGCCAATCAGTCCTTGCTTCTTTTGCTCGCTTGCTGTAAACCCCTTAGGTACGCGGATTATAGAAAAACTGGATCATCTTTTAGGGGATGATCCAGCATTATTTTAATTTTTTATTTACTTTTTCGTCTCTGCAACTGGAACTTTATATCCATTTTGTTGCGTTTCCAGCGATATGTCAATGATGCGCCCTTCGACCTTAGGGCTGATTTTGTCGCCTAGTGACTGGAGGTATTCAATTGCGTTTTGTGTATCTGAGAAGCCAGGAGTCGAGACGCGGCCTTCAGCAGCTGCTTTTTTGAATACATCATACCCGTCACCGCCACGGGCAGTGAAATCATTTGTTGCGATGTAGTAGGTTTTTTCCGCTTCAATTGGAACGTACTTATCGCCTTCTAGTACTAGCACATCAAGAACACGCTCTCCCGTTTTCTTCGTACTATCGAACGTGAATTTCATACCGCCTACATGCAGGAAGCCGCCGGACTCCTTCAATCCTTTGCCACCTTCAATTGTGTCTGCGAAGACGCTGCGTTCTAGCGCTTGCTTGATTTCCGCACCATTCGATTTTACTATCGCAAGCGGATTGCCGAATGGAAGCACTTGAACAATGCTGCCGACTGAAATCGTTCCAGCTTCGATACTTGTGCGAATCCCGCCACCATTTTGCATGGAGACTATCGTTTCACCTTGAAGATTCGGCATTGACTTTGCTTTCCATAGCATCGCGTCTGCAATAATATTTCCTAGGTTTGTCTCATTATGACGGATGCTGGATTCTCCCACGTTGCTGGAATCCCGTTTTGCGTCCAGCAATACTTCAGATTCCACACCAATTGACTCTTTTTTCAATTGTTCTTTCCCTTGTTTGAACGGCGCAAGAACTCCTGCAGCTTTTTGATCGACTTTCATTGTTTTCGTATCGATTTTGATAAGTTCGCCATGTTCCCAATACACTTCTCCCTTTGGATTGAACTTGACGTCCAGCGTCCCAAGGTTATTTGCGTATTCGCCAGCTTGCACAATTAGTGTTTGGCTACCTGATTCATGGGAAATAGCAATCGGCTCTTTCAACTCAGTATGACTATGGCCTCCCACAATCACGTCGATTCCAGGAACTGCTTTCGCAAGTGCCTGGTCATTGCCATACTCAGCTGATTCATGAATACCCAGATGAGTAAGTGCAATGATTTTGTTGACACCTTTGGTTTCAAACGCGGCAACTGTAGCTTTTGCTTTTTCAACATAATCTTCAAGCTTCACCTTGTTAGGAGAAGAGATGGTCGAGGTCTCTTCTGTTGTTAATCCGAAGATACCGACTTTTTCGCCATTTATCGTTTTGATGGTTCCGTCGTAAATGCTTCCGCCTTGCGCCTCTTCATAGACGCCTCTCTTTTGCAGATCTTTAAAAGCAGGTTCTGCGGATGTATCAACGTTTGCACCGAGAACAGGGAAATTAGCGGCCATCACGTAATTTTTCATTGCATCATGCGATCCGCCTTCATCAAATTCGTGGTTTCCGAAAGTGACAGCATCGAATCCAAGATAGTTCATCATCACAGTGTCAGCTTGACCTTTGTACTTATTCCAATAGAGGTCGCCTGAGAAGACATCTCCGCCGTGGACTAGGATGTTATTTTCATTGTTCGCACGCAATTCGTTGACAACCGTCGAGATATACGGGAAGTTGTCGAGGTATGCGTGATGGTCGTTCATGTGCATGACCATGAGGTCGAAGTAGCCGAATTTCGCATTGCCCCGGTTGAGGAATAGAGCGAGTTCGCCACGTGTGACGGGCATGGATGTACCGAAAGTCTTGTCGTCTTTCCCGCTCGCGATTTTTTCATCAACGAGGGCTTGAATGTATGGTGCGAAGCGTTTGTTGACGTCTGAGAATTTTGTTTTCGTCAGGTTGTTGTCCGCTTCGATTTTTGCAGCTTTGACGATCATTGCGGCTGCTTCACCGCGTGTGAGGTGTTCGGAAGCTCCGAATTTCGTTGTGCTTTTTCCGCTGATGATTCCTTTTTCAGCGAGTGCATTCACTGCCCATTTGGCATTTTTCGGGACGTCTGTGAAAGACGATTCTTGGTAAATACCACCTGGCTCCAGGCCCATGACTTTCGCGATGAAGATCGCGGCATCTGCGCGTTTAATAGATGAAGTGGTATCGAATTTCGTTTCGCTTACACCGGATGTTACGTTATTTGCCCATAGGAAGTTGACAGCGTCTGCATAACGATCCGATACGTCAGTGAATTTCGAGGAATCGGCTGATGCGCTTGGTACCGCCAGTGCAGTTGCGACAGCCGCCGCTGTGATGGTCGTTGCCATGAATCTAGTCTTCTTCGTCATTCGAAATTGCCCCCTAGAATAGTAGTTTGGACATGCATGTCTATCATATCAGTTTCAGAGTGTTACGACTAGTTGTATTTGGATTTATTTGAATATGGGGATTGCTGGCAGATGTCTCGGTTCGACGGGCATTGTTCGGATTATTTGAGGGCAAAAAAGGTAAGGAAAAACCGCTCAGGCTATTGCTGGCCTGGAGCGGTTTTGGTTTTAGAATTGGAAGGGTTCGCGTTTCACCGCAAGGCTTCCTATTAAATATGCGAATAAGGAGAGGACCACCGGGATCGTGACGGTGTGGACGCCAAGCAGATTGCCGTATTCCTGGTTGTAGAAATGGATGGCGATATAGCTCGCGATCCCCATGAACATGGAGGCGAGGGCGCCGTATTTGTTGCCGTACTTCCAATAGAGTCCTAGAACGATCGGCCAGATGAAGGCGGCCTCCAACCCTCCGAATGCGAACAGGTTCAGGAAGATCAGCAAGTCAGGCGGCTGCAGGGCGAGCAGGAATACGACGGTTCCGAGTACGCCGGTGATGCCGAAACTGAGCAGTTTGACCTTTTTTTCAGGAGCGTCCGGCTGGATGAAATTCAGATAGACGTCTTTGACGATGGCAGAGCTGACGAGGATCAGCAGCGAATCGACGGTCGACATGATCGCGGCCATCGGTGCCGCGAGGACGATGCCCGCGAGCCAAGGCGGCAAGACTTCGAGCGCGATGAGCGGGATGACTTTATCCCCCACTTCGATTCCGGGCATGACGGGCCGTGCGAAAATTCCGATCAAGTGCATGTTGAGCATGATGAAACCCGTGACGATGGTTCCGATCGCGAGCGCGCGGTGCATGGCGCGGGAGTTTTTGTAACTCATTGTCCTCACGACCATTTGCGGCAGTCCCACGACACCGACACCAACTAGGATCCAGAAACTGGAGACGTAGGCTGCAGTCAGGCTGCCGTCTGCTCCGAATGGCGTGACGAGGCGCGGGTTTTCATTTAACAAATCTTGCATGATGGCTGGAATTCCGCCCCCTGCAATGATGACGCCGATGAGCAGGATGAGTGTTCCGACAACCATGATGCCCCCTTGGACAGCGTCCGTAAGCGCGACGGCGCGGAATCCACCGATGGTGACGTAGACGAGAACGCTGACCGCAAAGATGAAGAGCGCGGTCGTGTAGTTGAGTCCCGTGAGCGATTCGATGAGACGGCCGCCCCCTACCCATTGTGCTGTCATCGCGGAAAACAGGAAGACGATGATGGCGATGGCGGAGAGGATCGCGACCGCCGGGCTGTTATAACGGGCTTTCAGGAAGTCGATCATCGTGACGGCATCGTAGCGGCGACTCAGGATAGCAAATTTCTTACCGAGCACGAGCAGGACGAAATAACCCGTGACGACCTGGGTCATCGCGAGAAGCGCCCAGCCGAAGCCAACGGTGTATGCAGTGCCGGGGCCGCCTAGGAAGCTGGATGCACTGCCGTATGTCGCGACCATCGTCATGGCGAGAACGAAACCTCCGAGTTCCCGGCCGCCTAGGAAGTATTCTTGCAGGAAGCTGCCGCCACTGCCCATTTGTTTGGAGGCGATGAACCCGATGGCGAATATTGCAATTAAAAATATGATGAGCGGAATGAGTACGCCGATGTTCATGAGTTCGGTCCTTTCCGGGTACGAGTGTCTGGTGGGTCTGGATGGTACGCTGGGTCGTCGTCAAGCGGCATGTCGGTGAGGACGAATTTCGCGAGGACGACGGTGATGATGGACATGAGAATGAAGCCGACGACGCAGCTCCAGAAGAACCAGTCGGGCAGTCCGAGTATGTAAGTGTATTCTTCGACGGGACGGCCACCGAGTCCATACGCGAAGCCGAACCACCAGATGAAGTTGAAAATGGCGAGTGCCACACCGATCCATGCCTCTTTGTGCGCTGTTTTGAAGCGCGGGTCTTGCTTGGGCTGATTGGGCTGTGGTGAGTTGGGTATTTTTGGGGTGTCTGGTCGCATGGCGGTGCCTCCTTTTAGTGGGCGATGGGTTTTTGTTGAGTATATCCTATTTTGTGGGTTGGGGGTAGGGGGATTTTGGGGTGGATGCCGAGGGATGGGTGACTCGGAACGGGAATCGAGCGCTTCGACAGCGGGATGGAGCGCTTTGGAATCGGAATTGAGCGCTTCGACGGCAGTATGGAGCGCTTCGGGACCGGAATTGAGCGCTTCGACGGCGGGATGGAGCGCTTCGGAACCGGAATTGAGCGCTTCGACGGCAGTATGGAGCGCTTCGGAACCGGAATTGAGCGCTTCGACGGCAGTATGGAGCGCTTCAGCACGGGAATCGAGCGCTTAGTTTGGAAATCCATAGTTCCCCGAAATAACCTTCATAAACACAAATCTCCCAAAAATGCGTAGCGTATCGAAGCACACGGATTAGTCTGATTTTTGAACCAAGAAGATTCCGATTGCTCACGAGCTTTGAAAAGTATTGAATTATGGACAGTCTCCGCGGGAGTTTACAAGTTCTCTTGAGAACCTTTTCGTATTTAGACTATAGTACACTCTCTGTCTACCTACTTGTTCAGAAAAAACACTCCGCAAAGCGAAGTACCACAAATTAATCTAGGATGTCCACCCAGCAGGACCTAAGGGATTAGCTCATAGTAACTTCCCCTTCCAATGCCTTGTTGTTTTAACTTAGAGCGCGCAAGCAATCGTTTCGCCGTATGACGATCTTTGATCCCGGTAAACTCGCAGAAAGCTTGATTCGTTAATTTGTGAGGCATCAACATGAACCACTCTTCAATTCCCGCCATGTGGCTATCGCTCTCCCGTTTTCCGCATAAACGGCATTCCCACCGACGTGCTGTCCAAATCATTATAGAGGGAACGGTACAAGTCGAACAAAACACACCTTTTTTGAGGGTGTGAGGTTGGATTTTATAATGCGTAACAAGCGGATATGGATTGTATTCCCTGTGCGATCTAGCTAACTCTATTGCGATCCTTGAAATATCTCGTTTTTCTATAATCTTTTTTTCAGGTTTAAGTGACCTGAAAAAAGTAGGTGCTTCATAAGAAGTGTAAATAGGCAGCCTAGGCTCCCCTTCAATTTGCATCTGATTGTTGTAAGCAAACACAATGATACCTTTGACTGGAATATTGACGTTTCTCCTCCCTAACCATTTCCGGAGAAACTGAACTTTGCGCTCGACTTCGGCAATTGGACTGCGAAAAAGTTGGGATTCCCCTTTGTTGTTAACTTGTAAGAACTGAGTGGGATTGGCTGTAACAATGATTCTATCTGCTCTGTTTTTGATTTCTGAGATGAAAATGGAGTCCGGGGTGATGAAAAGCGAATCAATTTGAAAGTAAACACCTTCATGATGCAAGGATAGATCATGGAGAACAGCATGAGGAAAATCGGTTTGTACTTCTTTCATATAGCGATCGTATTCTAATTCTCCACTGTATCCAGCTCGCGTGTTGTATAATTCCTCCGTGATGAATTTATATTTCTCATGATGACGCGGTAGCCGCCTTTCTAGTGCAAACAGTCCGCTTAACAATTTAGGAACAGTTCGATGTTTGTGCAACAAAGACCTCACCTCAAGTTTTTCACTAGTGTAGCTCGTCTTTGAAGGAAAAGATATAGCATGTCGCAAAGCCGAATTATTGGCTTTTTGACACAATTCAATTCCATGATTCAGGTGATAGTCTTAAAATGCTGAGTGGAGCGCACCAATTAGTATTGGTTTTGATCGTAGTAGGGATGGGTTGATCGCGAGCTTAAATTCTGTGAGCGGATGGATTGTTTCCGCGGGATCGGTTGAAATGGAGCGTTTCGTCAGGGGAATGGAGCGCTTAAATAGATAAACCGAGCGGTTACATAGGCTAATCGAGCGGTTTGGCTTTGGAATCGAGCGCTTAGAGGGATGAATGGAGCGGATAGGAGGATGAATGGAGCGCGTAACGATTTGTCTGCATACAAAAACCCTGCTTCGGCAGGGTTTTTACTTGGTGCAGTATTGGTAGATGGCGGCGGTTGCGAGGCAGTCGCCGATTGCGTTGTGGGCGTCGTGTTCGAGTTGCAGGTATTGTGTGAGTGTCGTGAGTTTGTGGTTGGGTGTGTCTTTGATTTTCTGGCGTGCGATTTTGACGGTATCGATGACGGTGTATTCCGGGAGGGTGATGCCATTTAGACCTTCGAGCGCGTACAGGAAGCCCATGTCGAATGAGGCGTTGTGTGCAATAATCGGAAGCTCCCCGATGAATTCCACCAGTTCACCTATTTTTTCATCGATTGTCGGCGCGTCTTCCACCATTTCGTTGGTGATGCCTGTCAGACGGCTGATGGTCGGTGAAATATAGCGTCTTGGATTGATGAGGACATCCATCTGCTCATCTTTCCAATGATCGAAGTAGCGGATTGCCCCGATCTGAATGATTTGATCGGCACCGGCCCGTAACCCTGTTGTCTCGAAGTCGAGCACGACGTAATCGGTTACGGGTTTCGTGCTTTTTTTATATTTTTGAGAAGTTGTTTTGCGTGAACGGTTTGGTTGCTCGGCCTTTTCCTGCAACAGCCGGATCGCTTTTTCGTGGATATCCATTGAGCAGCACTCCTTCTACGAACCTATTATGGTTAGTATACCCTGGAACACTCGCACAAAACAGACTCCACGTCTTTTACTATCCGCCCGCGGTGAACGCTACAGCCGTTTTTTATTGAAATGAAGAATGGTTCCTATCAAGAAGAAGATGATAATGCCCGTTGTAACCAGGAAGGGTGTCAGCATTTCTCTCGGCGCCATCTCGCCAATGATCATTTCCGGTGGAGCTGACAGCAACTGAAGCGGATTCCATGTGGCGGAATCCGGGAAAATTGCGATGACGAATAATGCGATGACCGTCATCACTGTCACTAATAGACCGCCATATGAAGAGGCGAAATACGTGTTACCCCATAATGTGATGGTGAACAGCAGGATTCCGAATACGTAGACACAGCCCGCTGCCAGAAATAAATGTTGCAGGATGCTTTGATCCCAATAAAATGCGGTGTAGCTGTAAGTGATGATGAAAGTCAGTAAGAATGCGAGAGTCCAATAGAGGATTCCCATGACGAATTTCGTTGTAATCACGGTACTGCGGCGCAATCCTTTCGTGAGGAGGATGACGAGCGTGCCTTTTTCAAGCTCTTTCGACATCATCGTACTGAACAAAAGAATGAAGATGAACAGCCCCATTTGCGGGAAGTTTTTGTAGAATTGCAGCCACGAGTCAAGTGCGGTTGGGTCAGGCAGATTCAGGACCGCGCCTTCAGGCATGAAGTTCTTCATGAGCATGGGTGTGATTTTTGCGGTGAATGGATTCATGATGCCGAGTACAGAGAAAATCAGCAGAGTCAGCAGCAACTTATAGGACTTCAAACTTTCGGTCCATTCTTTCTTGAGAAAACCGAGCCAGGGACTCATTTCAGCACCTCCAGTACCACTTGTTCGAGCGGTTTTTTGTGGGCATGCATCGACTGGATGACAAGATTGCGATCTGTGAGCTGGCGTATGAATTGCAGACGTTCCCTCTCGCTGGATAACTGTACGATGAGTGCATTTTCTTCTATATAGATAAGGTGTTCCAGGTCGTTCAGCTGAGATAGCACGTGTTCCGCAGGTGTGGTGAACGTGAATACGAATTGATGGTTCACTTGCTGTTGGAGTGCTGCGAGTTCATCCTCAAAAATGATTTTTCCTTCGTGCAGCATGGCGACGCGATCACAGATTTGCTCGGCGTCTGACAGGATGTGTGTTGAAAAGAAGACAGTCGTTTCTGATTTAGCTGCCTGTAGAATGGATAAAATCTGTGCGCGTCCGACTGGGTCGAGTGCTGATGTGGGTTCATCGCAAATCAGCAGTTTCGGACGGTTCAGGAGTGCTTGCGCAATACCGAGCCGTTGTTTCATGCCTCTCGAGTAGGTACGAATAGGTGATTCGGTTTGGGATAACCCGACGAGTTCGAGCAGTTCTTCAATGCGCGATGCGCGTTCCGATTTCCGCATAGTTGTGATGACGGCACATAGCTGCAAGTATTCGCGGGCGTTGTAATACGGATAAAATTCCGGGACGTCCGGCAAGTAGCCGATTAGGGCATTCGATTTCGTTTGACCGAATGCAACAGGATGACCGGCGATTGTAATCGTGCCTGATGTGACCGGGAGCAGCCCTAACATGCATTTCATGAGTGTCGTTTTACCGGCACCGTTAGCACCGACGAACCCGAAAACGGAGTGCTCCGGAATAGTCAGGTTGACGTTTTTCAGGACTTCTTTTGCGCCAAATCGTTTGGTGACACCTTTAATGGACACGACCATCTTCGTCCCCCCTTCCTGCGATGAAGTAAATAAGCGGTCCAATGAATTGAATGAAGAGTACGATCAGCAGCCACATCACTTGGTTGCCGAAGCGGTAATGCGGGTGGCGAATGACATGGATCGCAGAAAAAATGGCGAGTCCGAATTGCAATATGACGAGCGGGATGATGAATGGCAAGTATTCTAGAAGCAGGTCTAAATCTGTGTTCATCATTTATCCTCCAATCCCCAGCGTAATTTCTCTTTCAATGATTTCATTTCCTCATCTTCTTGGTACGGTTCGAAAAAGGGTGCGTTCATAATATCGATGACAGACTGTTTAATAAGGTCATCGTTGCGAAGCGCACTTTTCCCCAAGTCCAGTTGCTCCAGCCATTCTTCCAACAGATCGAAATAGGCGTCCCCGCGGAGTGCGATTGGCCATAAGTGGTGTACGCACACGTCGACGTACTTGGTAAGGTAGTGATAGAGCAACTCGCGATTTTGTTCAGTAGAAGCAGCTTGTGCGACGCTTACATAAAATTGCAGACATACATTGGGATGAAGTTTTTTGAGTTCGTATAGGTCGATCAACGCGTCGATGCGACGGATGGTTTCATTGAATGCAGCTGGATGGGACGCGGTGAGTCTTAAATATATCGGACTGCTCCCGACGAGTTGAAGGATGCTTTGGTACATCATCACTTGAATGGCGCGCTTCGCTTCCTCGGTGTCCCCTACTTGTTCATAGGCAGTGGCGAGCAGCACTTCGTCTCCGATGCTTGGCTGGATGACGCCATCGAGGAGTTCGAGCGTCTTTTCCGGATTTTCTTGCATGAGCGCAACGCTAGCTTGCAAGGAGTTCACTTGTCTCAGCACCCAAACGTCATCACTGACCTGGCGGATCCGCTCAAGCCACTGCGTAATTTTGTTCAAAATGCTCCCGCTGTCTTCAGCAAGTTGGTAATGATTGAGCATAAGAATACTCATTTGCAGAAGCAGTGATGGATCACGGTAGTAGGTTTTCACTTGGTTTTCCACTTCTTTGAATACTAGTGGAAAAGGTGATTTTCCGAACATTTGCGAGAAGTTGTTATATAGATCCTGGATCATTTGCTTGGAAAGCTGATGCTCGTAGCTGAGCAGTTCATCCACCGTGATATCAAAGTAGGCTGCGAGTTTCGGAAGCAGTGTGATGTCGGGATAACTTTGCCCTTTTTCCCACTTCGAGACGGAAGCTTTCGAGACTTGGCAGTGTCTGGCAAGCGTATTTTGCGTGATGTTCAGTCTCTGCCGTTCGCGCAGGATGATGGCTCCGATTTGAAGCATGTTCCTCTCCCCCTTTGGAGTTCTATCTTCAGTATATGTTAATCAGCGGGTGATTCAATCAACTTGTGGGTTACATTTTGGTATGGAGGTCAACTGGAGGGTGATTTTTGGGTGTGAGATGTAGCGGGAATGAGCGGGTCGCGCGGGGGAACGGGCGGGTTCTAGGGCGGAATGGGCGGGTCGCGCCGCGAAACGGGCGGGTTCTAGGGCGAAATGAGCGGGTCGCGCGGGGAAACGGGCGGGTTCTAGGGCGGAATGAGCGGGGCGCGCGGGGAAACGGGCGGGTACTAGGACGAAACGAGCGGGGCGCGCGGGGAAACGGGCGGGTGCTAGGACGAAACGAGCGGGGCGCGCGGGGAAACGGGCGGGTTCCCGGGCGGAACGAGCGGGGCGCGCGGGGAAACGGGCGGGTTCTAGGGCGAAACGAGCGTCTGGAGCGCGGAAACGAGCGGGTTCCAGGGCGGAATGAGCGAGTTATCCGGGTCCCCCCTCCCCCCATTATTCAATGCGAAGCGGAGCGAGCACACCAATTAGTCTTGGTTTAAAATCGGTGAAAGATGGATTGGTCGCGAGCTTGGCTACTTATTGAAGAAGATGGCTTGCCGCGGGAATGGCCCGGTTAGTTGGCGGGAGCGAGTGCTTCGCTAAAAACGCATGAAAAAGGCTGCCCGCAGGCAGCCTTTTCGGTATTACTTTTGTACAATTACGTAGCTTCCTGCAGTTTCGATTTCAAATTGCGCTTCGTTCTTTTTCACTTTGACTTTTGTTGATTTGTTTGTGTCCAAGTTGAGAGCTTCCGCTTTCTTCAACTTTTTCGCTGTGGCTTCATCCAAACCAATTGCAACCGCGATCTCTTCTTTGAATTGTTTCAGAGCGGACTTGTTAGCGGCTGTGCCACTTGAAAGCTCGATGGTGTGGACATCTGTGACCGCATTCTTCACGGCAGCTGATGAAGATGTGCCGAGTGTGATGACTGCGTCTCCGCCAGAGCGGTTCATCAGTTCTTCCACAGCATCGTCTTCGAGTGTGTAGACTGCGTTCCCTGCTTTAAGTACGAGATCTTTCTCAGACTTCTCGATTTTCTTTAAAATCGCTTTTGAGAATTCCACGTCCATTGGACCTACAGCTGCTGGTACTTCGATAATGATTTGTTTCGCTTTTTTATCCGCGATGAACACATTGATCATCTCATCTGTAACTGTGATCGCTTTAGGTGCAGCGTCTTCTACATGGACTTTCACTGTCGTTTTGAACTCACCAAATGTAACGCTGATTTCTGCGTCGCCTGCTGCGATTGCTGTGATCTTGCCTTGGGTTACTTTCGCCACGCCTTCATTATTGGACTGGTATGCTGCTTCTGCAGTTACATCGCGGTCCGTCGATGTGCCGTCCGGCTTCGTTGTTGTTTCCGTGACGTGCAGTTGAGCTGTGTCGCCTGTTTTCAAGTCGATTTTCGTTTGATGGACTGAGACAGAAACTGTATCAACTGGTTCTTCTACTGCTGTGTAGATCACTTTTTCTGCTTTGTTGCCTGCAGCGTCTACGTACTTCACAGTGACATTGTTTTTGGCTTTATCAAACTTAGGAAGATCGAATGCGAATGTGCCATCCTGTGCCAATTTCACTGCTCCTGAATCCACGACTGCATCATTTGCTGTCACTTCGTATGTTGCTGATAGTTTTGTGTTGATGTCGTAGCCCAATCCGTATTTCACCAGCTCTTTTTGGTAATCGACGTATTTGTCGATGATTTTACCTGTTACTTTACTCTCTGCAACCATTCCTTCGATTGTCCCTGATGTCGATTTTACGACCACTGGACCTACATAGCCGCCAATAGTTGCAGGGTTGCCGGATTTCGGTTTCGCTGAGAAGTCGACTGTGTACAGTCCTTCAGGAATCCGAGTCGTTCCAGAGTTGTCCCAAGGCGTGTAATTACCTTTGATCGGCAATGTATACGAACCTGCTTTCAGTTCATCACCTGCGTGCAGATACCCGATATATCCGTCTCCATACACGTGCCCCTCTGGATTCATAATATCGAATAATTCAACATAGTTCGCTCCGACGTCCCCTGTAATCGTAAAGGACAGAAGCGATTCATCATTGTATCCGTCTCCATCAAATGATAGATCCGTCTTTGAAATGCTCATGTTTTTTAATACGACGGCTTCAGCACCGCCGAAGTCTGCTGCGAATGGCAATGAAAGATCTTTGCCGTTTCCAGTGATGTGAATGTAGCCAAGGATTTCATCCCCCACTTTCACTGCGGCTTTCGACGCTGTCAATGTAACATTCAGCATCTGCTCGCCGTTCAATTTGAACTCGGTTTGGTCGACAGTCACTTTCGCATCACCGAATCCTTTTGTTACATCAACGGAAACGGTATAATTGCCGCCCGCTGCTTTCAGATCTTTTACTCGGATCTGTTTAGTGACCGTGATGTTCTTGTCCAACTTTTGAGGCCCGAATGTAACGGTACCTTTTAAGTTTTCCACTACTGTTCCATCATTATTTGCTGTGTCGATTGCATAAGCAAGGACATCTGCATGCGCTGCTTTGTACGCTTCCACTCGACCTGCGCCTTGAGAAAAGACGTCATACTTTGTTGTGTCGAGCAGTGTAGCTGTGTTGGAGAGCGCTACTTTCACGTCAAATGCATTCCATGATGGATTATTTTGTTTTACGAGTGCTGCGATTGCTGCCACGTGCGGTGTGGCCATGGAAGTACCTGTTTTGCGAGAATACGCTTCGCTGTAATCCGCGTCCGGGTAGTCGTTTCCGTACATGGGAATTGTTGACATGATGTTTGTTCCTGGTGCTGAAACGTCCGGTTTGATGTCGAAGTTCGGTGTGGATGGACCACGTGAACTTGAGTCGTTGACATCGTCTCCCGTTGTTTTGGTACTTGAGAATTGATCGAAGAAAATAGTTCCTGGTGCTGCTGCAAGTGCTGTGCGTAATGCTTCACCATCTGTAGATGACATATCAAACGTCGGGATGAATTCAAATGCATCTCCGAGGAATACATTCGATTTGCCAGGTGCCCCCGAACCAGATGCAGAGTTGTGGACGATGATTCCAGCCGCGCCTTGTTCTTTAGCTGCTGCCACTTTGTCGACAAATGCAATTTCGCCACGTGCTACGAGTGCGATTTTACCTTTGACATCCAGTCCTGCGTAGTTTTGTAGATTCCCCACGCCTGGAACTGCAACGAGGTCATAGTTACCCGTCAATTGTGTTTGGACATCTTTACCAAAAGTTGTTGCCATCAGATCATTCACTTTGTTGTACGTGAAGTCACCTGCAGTAACGTTGACGTTTGCTTTGTTATGAATTTCAGGGTTTGTGGTGTTTGCGACCGCGATTCCTAGTCGAGCCGTTGAAGGAGTCCCCATCGTACCGCGTTTCGGGCCCGAGTTGCCCGTTGCGATAACTGAAATTGTTCCTGCAAGCATGGCGTTATTGATGGCAAATGAAGCACCGTCAACTTCAGAGTTCGCACCGCCACCTAGAGAGAGGTTGATGACATCGATGTTCTCGATGACTGCTGTGTCGATCGCTTTAATGATGCCAGAAGTCGCACCACTTCCGTATGCGCCAAGTACGCGGTACGAGTAAAGGTCCACTTTCGGTGCGATTCCTTTGATACCGAACGCGTTATTGCCTTGGGCTGCAATTGTACCTGCAACGTGCGTTCCGTGAGTCGTGTAGAACGTGCTTCCATTCGCATTCACTTCCGGTTTGTTTGCCGGACGATCGAGCGGAGATGTCTCAGATCCATCATCGTCTGAGCGTGGACGTGCGTAATCCCCATTTACGTGAGGGACGAAGTTTTTACCGCCTTTGTAAACGGCTTTCAGGTCAGGATGGGAAGCATCGATTCCTGTATCGAGGACAGCGACTTTGATGCCTTGTCCTTCAATTCCCTCTTCCCATAGTTTGTTAATACCTAGGAATGGAATACTTGTGTCCATCTTTGCATCTAGAGATGGTTCCACTTTTTCCAGTCCTTCCAATGCGTATAGAGTGGTATCCGGTTCGACGTATTTTACACCGTCGATTGTAAGAAGTTTGTTGAGGTCTTGAGCTTGAACGGTCCCGGAGAGACCATTGAGGACTGTGTCATATGAGTAATCTTGGTCGAAGTGAACGTTCTTGACGTTCATTTCTTTCAGCGCCGAAGTTTGTTGCTTTTTAATTTTATCTTTTTTCACAGTCTTTTCGGATTGTGTCATCTTTTTCCCTTTGAGCTTTTGAATCCCTTGTTCAAGGCCAACAGCTTTCTCGGATAAATGAATGATGACAGCAACTTCCTTCTTGCCTGAAAGTCCTTGTAAATCTTTATGGAGTTTGGCTTCTCCTTCCAGTATGTCTGTTTGCTGAGCGATTGCCGCTTTTTGCTGGAGTACACTTTCGTCTTGCAAATTCGGCTTAAACGGCTGCTTCAGCTGAGATGCATTTGCCTTGCTCCCGAATGGCAGTACGAGCGAAAGAACCAGGACGAGTGCTAGAAAGGTACTTAGAAATTTCGTGAATTTCTTATTGGCCAATTCTCTTCCCCCTTAAAGTGTTTGTTGTCAAACTTAACTGAATTAAGTGACAGAATGACAATATCATAGATTGGAAGAGATGAGAATGGCATAAAGACAAGGATTTGATGTTTTAACACTATTTTCAGAAAAATCGTTCAATAGGCATCTATTTGGTTCATGCGGAGTAGTCCGTTGGAAGGGCAAGATACTTCGGATTCCGTGATAAATGTCTGAGATGATGAATATAGGGCGTTTGACGTAGGTGTTTTGTGTGTGGAGATTCGGTGGAATGAATGGGTTGTTTGCCGGGAGCAAGCGGGTGCAGCGGAGAAACGGGCGGGTTCTTCGGCGTAACGAGCGGGTGCAATCGAGAAACGAGCGGGTTCTTCGGCGTAACGAGCGGGTGCAATCGAGAAACGGGCGGGTTCTTCGGCGGAACGAGCGGGTGCAATGGAGAAACGGGCGGGTTTCTCTGCGTGACGAGCGGGTGTAATCGAGAAACGGGCGGGTCCTTGGGCAGAACGAGCGGGTGCAGCGGGGTGAAACGAGCGGATGACTGTCCGGTTCATTCCACTATCAAGATCCCCTTGGCCGTCATTAATAAATCTCCCCAAAAAGCACTCCGCGATCTATCGGAGTGCTTGCTTTACTGACAATTATTCATTTCATCGCTCAGCTCACAGCAATACTTATAGATGTCAGCAGTCGTGCGGCAATCTGTTAAGCCGCTCATAGATTCCTGCTTAGTCCCTAACAGGAAAGCCAGGTTTTTCATCTTTTCGACATCATTCAACTGACTCGCCACTTTTCGCGCCAATTTGGTCGTATCGACCACAGTATACTTCGGCAACTTAAATGTCGAACTATCATGAAATGACTCTAAGAAACCCATCTCAAACGAACTGTCATGAATGACAATCGGTAAATCCCCCATATAAGAAACCAATGGTTGAATCATTTCTTCCATAATAGGTGAATTGCTAATCTCTTCATCTGTCAATCCTGTTTTTTGAATCACCTCAAGAGGTACGTGACGCTGGGGATTCACAATTGATTCGAAAAGATCTTGTTCTTGATGATTTTCATAACGAATTGCGACTACACTGATAATTTTATCGGCACCCGCGCGCATACCTGTTGTTTCAAAATCCAGTACAATATAATCCTTGTGACAATCTTCAGTTGTTATATAATTGCTGTTTCGCGTTTGCTTTCTTACCCGGATATTCTTTTGTTTGGGTGCTTGGTTCAGCATTGAATGTACTTTTTCCCGTTGTTTTTCCATAAGAGGCACGTCCCTAATTAATTTGTTTAACCGTCTATTCCCGAATCCCAGACTATTAATCAAGAATTCAAGATATCTTGTAAATCGCTTTTTATAAATATATATAAAAATTCGATAAATCATCTGTCTTTGGAATGATTTATGAACCGAAGAGTATTTTATAGAAACTAAACAGAAACGGTAAGAGTACCTAATTGTAATGAACTACGATAGATGAGATCGGTTAAACTTGAAATTCATCTCTTCATGACTCACGATCAGAAGCAAGCTATTCCCCTCGTTCTTCGCTCACTTTCCCTGATAAAAAAAGACTGCCCTCTTCATCAGTTTGCACTGACTCGCCAGGCAGTCTTACTTGCACAACCTTTTTAAGTGCTTAGGGTTGTTTCAATAACAATACTTTGAAATAATTTTTCCAGCCGAATGCTCTCCATTCCGCTTTTGCAGGCATATCGAGCGGCATAGGGAAGAATACTCGTGGTGCACTTTCCTGATTTCGGATGGATTTGTCGTAAACGACTACAGTTCCTTCAGCGAGACCTTCCGTGACTACCGTGCGATTGAGATACTCGAAAGGTGTTGGTACTTCAGCTGCAACTGCATAGCCTTTTTCGTCCAGTTTCCATACGGAAGCCTTATCCTGACCAGCGTCTGACAGCCACTTTGTTCGAACTGCTGCGGCATTTTGTGCACTATTTGTTGTAATAACCGTCTTCACGTGCGTCCCGAATGGAGCTGGAACTTCTCCATCCGCCGCAATCAGACGGACTCTATAATATGCCAATGGATTGGTTACCTTGTTATCCGCGAGCGTTTTATAAGCTTCTAAAAATTCGTTCGGAGTGGCTGGGACTTGATCAATCGACTCCACTGAACCTTTTAGCGGACCTTCCGTCCCTTTCGCATCGAGCACAGCTGCATCTCCATTCGCAAGCTTGCTCCATTCTTCGTCTTCTGCGTATGTTTCTACCACTTGCTCGTTACTATACACGACGATTTTCGGCTGATCGCTTTCACTGATTATCCGTGCAACGACACCGTCTGTCGGGCTAATTAGGGATGGAGTTGATGAATTTTGTTCCAATTGCGATTCAACCACTTTCAAGCGTCGTTCCGTATCCGCCAAATCGCGTTCTGCTTCTGCGATGGCTTGCGCAAATGAGCCGGTTTGGTTCACATCGACTTTCACATCCACATTCAGCTCCACTTTTGTATCGTCGTCACTTTGAGTACGATCTGACTTGGATGAGTTGGAGCTATCCGTTTTATCACCTGATTCAAGGTCGGAAATTGTCGAACGGATTGTACTTTGTTGGGTGAGCAATGCTTCTTTCTCGGATTCCCAAACGGCCCGCTGACCGTCCGCTTGTTCTGTCTGTAACGTAGCCAGTTCATCCCCTGTCTTCACCGCGTCCCCTTCACGAACGAGCCACGTGTCGATTGCATTGCTGTCACTCGTATAAACCGTGAAAATTTCTGCGGGAGCGACCAATCCCTCTTTGGGCAGTACTTCTTTATACTCTTTTAACGACATATGTTCATACTCGCTCACATATACTGACTTCGGAATTACGCTTTTCTCGGAATACATCAAGTAGAGATTGAGTGCGACAAAAACGCTTACGACAACTCCGATGGCTGTATTGGTAATTTTGTTCATGACGCAGCGCCTCCTTGCATGACGTAATCGAAGAGACGTTCAAATGGGATGTATCCGATCGCCGCTGTCAACAGGGCGAAGAGAATTTGCAGGCCAATGAGCACAGCGAGTAAACTCTTCCAATTCATCGTCTTCGTGTAAGAACGGATGAAACTGAACTGCATACTAACGACGAGTGCTGAGATGATCGTTAACTGATTGAGGAACATGATTAAAAACCATGTCTCCGAAAATGTTGCTGATAATGGACCGAAAGATAAAAATGACACGTTTGTCGCTTCCCCTTTCACAAGGAAAACCAGGAAGACAAGCACTTTTTCAATGAGCAAAACACCAGTCACCAGTAGTTGTAAAGGGACTACGCGGCGGACTGGAATCGAAGTAAGAAGTCCAAGGACGTAGGAAACAAAAAACAGATGAAAAGCTATGTAGACAACTGCCCATAAAATAGCACCCATCACGGAGACAAACCGTGCAATCGTATAGTCGCCGTCTGTTGCAAGTGCCAGCATCGGACTAAGTGATTCTGTTGTCATTCCCCATATGTCACGTAACGCAAAGATTACGATTCCAGAAAGAAAAAGGAAGACAATCCGTCTGTTGAAGCCGCGCATTGCCGAATTTTGATGATTCATCGCGAGTTGTGAAGGATTCGTTACATAGCGCCAGAACGAAAAGTTGAAAAACATGGGATAATTCCTTTCTTGTCAAAGATGGAAAACGGATTTTGATAATAACTTCCTATCCTCTACTTTAGCAAAATCTACAAAATTTGCAAAGAATACATGCGAGAAACATAAGGAAATAGTCTTTTATTTGAAAACGTGTTTCTAAGCAACCTGATTGTGGTATTGAATAACTAATCAACAAGTTGGCTATCCTTTATTAGATCACGGATACCGTTTCTCGGAAATATCTCGTTATTTCCCGGGAAATCGACAAAAGGAGCGATGTGCGATGGAAAATAACACTCAAACTCAAAAAATGGCATACATGTCTTGGCAAGATGTTGCATTCGGACTTTTAGGATCCGCATTGTTTGTTATGCTATTATTAATTCTCACGTGAATAATTCAGACGTACTATCATTCAATACACATTAAAAAACACCTATCTCAACTAAGATTGATAGGTGTTTTTTTACGTGGAGCTATTCAGTTTGTACATTCGGTGTGCGCATTCCTTCCGTCAGTTCCGTGAACAGTTGTTTATCGTTGTTTTCCAGGGCGAAGTCAATCATACGTAATCGATTCTCCGTTTCCAGTTCCCCGATCAGCTGTTCGATCTCACGCGCTTGCGGCTCAGATAACTCAGGCGCTAAATGGAAGATGCCCTCTAATACGCCTGATAAATGAAGGTGTAAATCAGAAATCAGGAGCAATTGATACAGCGGTAATCGGATGAACCGGCTGCCTCTCTGAAAGACAAATACTTCACCTAAATTTTCCACTTGCAAGCTTTTCATGTTGATGACGATTTCCTTTCCTTCAATAGGAACAAACTGAAAAACCTCTTGACCTTTCAGAATCGAAAAATATTGATACGCAAATACTAATCGCAGGCGGAAATCTTCTTTGCTCGTATAAAATGGAGTCATTCGTTTCACTGATAGCATCTGAATCCCCTCCGTATTTGAATATTCCGATTATTTATAGTTTATCACATCCCAGCTCTATTTGTGAATGATAAATGCCTGATGTAATTAACTATATGTGAGCAGGACAGAAGCTATTTCAGTGATTCGTCATTCCGTATTCCGACTTGGAGGGATCATGTAGAACGACATGCTATGTGGTATGAATTCTTGAATCTCCAATTCTCTTAATGCTCTCAATACAGCATCTGCAATGATCCCCTTCGAACGGTCGACTTGATTGAATCTAATAATATTTTTTGCATAGTCCACTGTGATCGAGTCAAAATAGGAGTCACCCAAAGTAGCGGAAATGATATACATGGTCTGACGCTCTTTCACGTCAATGATCCCCTTTGTGCTTGCAGGTTGCAGCTTTGTCTGGAGGGCACTTGCCCGGTCGGCAACCATTTTTCTCAAGCCCGGAATATAGATTACCATTTGATCGGATATAATTTTTCACTCCTTTCATCAGATGACCACTGCACCTTTAATATCATTTTGAAATTATGTAAAACTACATACCATTTTACATATACTGTTTTCTCGAGCCGCTAAACCAACGAATTGTTGAATAAAACTTCACGTTTCGTTGGATTTTCCAAAAAAATCATCATTCTCCTTTACGGTAAGACAAAAAGTGGGGGAATGGTCATGGATCGCAAAGATCGAAACTTCGGCAAGCAATTTAAAGAGTACCGTGAAGAATATTTGGATATCAAACAGTTGGAAGCCGCTGAGCGTCTTTCCATTTCCTCTTCCGCCCTTTCGAACTATGAGAGGACCGACCGTGATTTAACACCGGATATGCTCGCGGAAATGAAGCGGACGTTTGACATTCCGGATGACTACTTCATCGCCATGCTGATGGGAGAGCCCTTACGCGATGTCAGGTCAGGTACATCTAAATCAGCCGGAAAGACCGGAGAGATACGAGAACACTATCGTGATCAATTCATCGAGCACCACCGCCAGTTATTGGAGGAGAGCAACGAATTACGGGAAATCATTGCAATCGCGGCATCTCTCTCAGCAAAACAGCGTCGCATTTATTTCAATTCGATAAAATCCAACCTTGCCGTATTTAAAAGTCTTGTTGCAAAAAGTGAGCAATACGCGGCTTCCCTTCATCCTTCTGAAAAAGAAGGTTGAAGGGTTTTTTCTTTTCCTGCGTGTGATGATTTACGAAGGTCAATGAACTGATGTATAATAGAAAGAATGCTTTATCTAGGGAGTGGTTTTATTTTGCGCGTCGCTGCAGAACGTATTTCGTATTTGCATGAACGAGAAATCGAAAAGATGATGAATGATATCCACTATACATTCCGCCCGGATCATCCGGAGCAGTCGGAACTAATCCGTAACGCCATTACAGCAGTTCGAAGAGGCGCTATTTCGTCGTACCGATATTCTCAAGATGACAGTGAAGTGCTCGCACAACTCAATGATCGTGCTTCGGAGTTTGTCCGTTTTTCGTTTAATGAACAAACGCTAAGTTGCACGTGCGGTCGTAAGGGTCGCTGTGTCCACCAGCTTACAGTCGTCTTTGACTTGTACTCACAGTTCCATTCGTTAACTGAGTGGTTTCAAGAATGGCGGACGTCTGAAAAAGAGCAGCTTGCTTTGAAAGTGACCGAGCGTACACCTGAAGCCTGGGAAGCTGTCTTATCGAGAGTGACCTCCCCTCTTCGTAAACTTACCTTATCGACCAACTCTTCAGTGTTCACATATGAATGCGCAGAAATCGAGAACCGCGTCAAGCCGCTCATGCCGTTTGAATATGAGTGGAAGCCTCTGTTCGACTTATTTTATCGCCTGCACTTAGTCGATTCAGCTTTTGAATATGCCTCTTCAATACTTTCATCAAGCCAGTCCCAGCATTCCTATGGGACATGGCAAGTCACTACATGGCTTAACGACCAAATTTCAGATATTGAAAAATTGGCAGGTACATTCAGCAACAAACCGAAGTTGTTTGAAACGGACCCATTCATGAAACGTTTGAAAGAGCTTGTCCATTCCGTTTGTGTTCACCAGACAGGTCTGTTCCCGTATCGTTTCCGCATCTATGAAGCCATTTGGGGACAGTTGTTCATTGACCGTAACGAACGGGCCGCAGAGAAACAGCTGCTTGCTCAGGACGCTTCTACTGATGCTCGTCTGTTTGCCATGTATTTCGCCATTATCGAAGGACGCGGGGATGTTCTTGAAAGTGCCCTTGCTGAAGAACAGCAGCCCGATTTCGGGAGTTGGATGACGCTTGCAAGATTTGCGCTGACTGAAGCGCTCGCCCCTACTGCCGCTTCCATTGCGCGCGGTCTTTACCCGGCTATCGAAGGCTACTTCAGCCAGAAGAAGAGCCGCAGTGAACAATTGGCAGCTGCGCATGAAATCGATATGCTACTTGCGAACGGTGATTTTTCTGATGAAGAGCGGGAAACCGTTTTTGCAATGTATGGGAAAATCGGGATACCCCGTTATTCGGATTTCTTAATAGAACGGGAACGCTATCAAGAATGGGCAGCGCTGCTTCATCGATTCAACGTACCGTATGACAGTATCGAACAAGAAGACTTGAAAATCGTGCTGGCTGAGCAGCCTGCTGCTGCCCTTCCCTTGTTGCATGATTACGCCCAGCAATTCATCGCAGAAAGGAATCGACTCAGCTATCGTCGCGCAGTGAAGCTGTTCAAGCGCATGCGGACAGCTTGTAAAAAAAGCGGTCAGACGGATTTCTGGAATCGATACATCCGAACGGTGCGGGATAAGTACCGCCGGCTGCGCGCTTTAATCGAAGAAATGGAGAGAGGGAGTCTTGAATTATGAGACCTGCACATCGACTCGCACGTGAGTTACAACTGACCATCCAGCCAACAGATCGCGGCATCTTTGCGGTTTCAGCGGCTGATGACTATGGAACAACGATACCTGCTGATCGACTTGTCTCCTTTTTCTTCTTTGCCGACGATACGTCCTTATTCGGATTAACAGTGCCAACGGAAGATAACGTCGTCCTTTTGCATCCTCATGAATGGGTCCAGGCGTTAAGCGGCAATCGCCACCCCTTCGTCGAATATACCGGAGCATCTGACCGGGATGCGGAGCAATTGGAAGCGGCGAAAGAAGCGGCGAAACTGTGGCAATCCAAGGACTTGTGGACCTATACGGAGCCTGATGCTGAACAAGTCATCCACTTCGCAGGGGACGCAGCTGGCATCTCTGATGCGGCAGCACTTCTTACAAAACAAGCAATCGCCAGCAAGTTCCAAACACTTGGTGTTCGTGCAGATATGGTCACTGCCTTATTGCCCCATCTAAAAACCTACGGATGGCCAGGTGAAACCAAATCGGATATTCCAGTGCGGCCTGCATTCCGCTTAACTGAGCCGGACTCCGAACGGACCGAGGATTGGTTACTCGAAACCGTCATTTTGAACGAACGCGGAACACAATGGGTGCCAGCCAAGTCGAAACGGAACGCTTCCATCGAAAGTGCATTACCCGCTAAAATGAAACCTTTTGCCGCTGCTATTACGGAGCAGCAATCAGAAATGATATCGTTCCTGCAGTCCATTCAACCGGAGAAAGAAGACACGTTTCTTCATATGCCGATGAGTGACACCGAAGTCCGGATGTTCATCCAGCATGATTTGCCACTATTCCAGTCGTTCGGACTCGCGGTACTTCTTCCTTCGTGGCTGAAGACCGTAACCGAGACGAAGATGAAAGTCCGTACAGATGCTGGCGTTCAGTCGTACAAATCAGCTGCCGGCCTTGATGAAGTCCTATCATTTGACTGGAGTTTCTCACTAGCCGGTAATGAAATCGACCGGGATACCTTTCAAAAAATGGTCGATGAAAATCGTGAATTCATCCGCACGGGAGATGAATGGTTCCATATCGATCCGACTTGGTTAAAGCGCATCAAAGAACTGATGGAGCAAGCGGATAATGGGGAGTGGACTGTGAAAGATTTGCTGTTCCAGGAACTCCCTGAAGAGATTGTACCGAGCGAAGACGTAGAGCTGGAAGAAGACCCGCTACTTGCGTTTACGATGCAGCAGTCACTGAGACACTATGTGGATCAAGTAATGGACAAAAAAGGGCTGCCTCATGTCCAGGTACCTGAACAGCTACAAACCGATTTGCGCCCCTATCAGCAAGAAGGCTTCAACTGGCTCATGTTCATGCGTGAACAGCACTTCGGCGCTTGTCTTGCGGATGATATGGGTCTCGGGAAAACTGTGCAGCTGATTAGTTATTTGCTGAAGGTGCATGCTGAACCTGACGCAACACCATCACTCATCATTTGCCCTACCAGTGTGCTTGGGAACTGGCAAAAAGAGTTGGAACGTTTTGCCCCTTCTTTGAAAGCGGCAGTTCACTACGGACCTGGCCGCTTGAAAGAAGAGCAGTTCAGCGAATTTCTAGCCCGGGATAATCCTGATGTCGTGCTGACGACTTACGGAACAGCTACACAAGATAGCGAATTTCTCATCGAGTTTCCATTTGCGAGCATCACACTCGATGAGGCGCAAAATATAAAAAATATGCAAACGAAGCAATCCAGAGCCATCCGTCAGCTTCGGGGTGGTCATCATATCGCGTTGACCGGTACGCCGATCGAGAACCGTCTTGCGGAGTTATGGGCGATTTTCGACTTCATCCACCGGGGATATTTCGGCAGTTTCCGTAGATTTACGGATGACTTCATTATTCCGATTGAACGGGATGATGATGAGCGGACGAAGAGTCGCCTGCGTTCCAAAATCCACCCATTTTTGTTACGAAGAACGAAAAGTGACCCGGATTTACAGCTCAATCTTCCGAAGAAGCTCGAGCAAAATGAGTACGTTCCGCTAACGAGTGAACAAGCTGCCATTTACGAAAGCTTTATCGAAGAAACGAAATTCAAGTTGCAGACCCTTTCAGGTTTTGAACGGAAAGGACTTATTTTGAAAATGTTGAGCCGGTTGAAGCAATTGTGTAATCACCCTGCTCTGTTCTTGAAAGAACCGTTTACACAAGCCGACGAAATGCTATCAAGATCTGACAAACTGGAGCGAATTGTGAAATTGGCTGCAGAAATCGCTGCCAATGGTGAGCAATGCCTGATTTTCACTCAATATATCGGAATGGGTCAGCTCATTCGACAAAGTCTTTCAGAGCTTTACGGATTTGAAGTGCCTTTCCTCACAGGAAGTATGCCGAAAGGTCAGCGTGATCATCTGGTTGAAGCGTTCCAAAAAAGTGAATTCCCGATTTTCATCCTTTCGTTGAAAGCGGGTGGCACCGGTTTAAACTTAACTGCTGCAAACCATGTATTACACGCCGATCGCTGGTGGAACCCTGCTGTTGAAAACCAGGCGACTGACCGTGCATACCGGATCGGTCAAGAAAAGTTCGTTCATGTCCATAAGTTTGTGACGATTGGAACGATTGAAGAAAAAATCGATAAGATGCTCGAAGAGAAGGCCGCGCTATCTGCTGATCTGATCCAGTCCAGTCAGTGGCTGACGGAACTATCCGATCGGGAGTTGGATGACTTGCTGTCATTCGGCTGATCCATCCGCTTAATCCGCAAATCACATCCGTGGTTTGCGGTCTTTTTATGTACATCGCCGGTTAGATGCGCCTGACGCGTTGATTTGAAGCACTTTCCGCACCTCGAAATCTTTCTCTTTCTGCTCGAGGAGATCCATCCGTTCGTTCAAATTCGCAACCATTCGGATCAGCTGACCGATTTGTAATTCCATACGCAGTATTATTTTATGGTGTGATTCCATGTACTTCTCTCCTTTTAGGCAATTTTGCTGCCGGACCAAGAAAAAGCGGTCTCTTCTGATCCGACGGCAAAATAGCGGTTAATTGGCGGTAAAAAACCACCGCTCCTCTTGGAACTGCTTCGCTGTTAGCCGTGCCTGACCACTTGTAACAGCGGTTGGTCAACTTGCTTCCCCATTCAGGACCAGAAGGAATCCCCACTCCTCATGATCCTGTTCTTCCCCCGATTCTTGCACGTACTGCTCTTTCCATGGGCAAGTACGCACATCCTGCCTACTTTGGTTTACTGGTTTTTATATCCACCTCCTTAAGCGTCCCTTTTCTAATGTCCTATGTAGCTGGTGACCCCATTAGAAAATCGGCAATGTTTCTTTTTCGTGATTTTGCGAAGGCAATTCAAAATGATCTGCCGCAGAATGACTGTGTACGTCAGCAGAAGAAGCTTCTTCTGTCCGGGCAGTTGAATGCCCTGCGGAAGATGGCTTTTTCGTGATTAGGAAACGGACATCCTCTCCTGCAACTTGGGTGACAAACGCGCGGGTCCGGTCTTCTCGCTCGTAAGAACGCGTCTGTATACGTCCAGTTACACCGATTAACGATCCTTTTCCGCAATGTTTCACGGTATTCTCCGCGGTCCGTCCCCAAATGGTAATGAAAATAAAATCCGCATCGATATCGCCTTGATGATTTTTAAAGCTGCGATTGACAGCAAGTGTAAAACTCGCTTGCATCCTTCCCTCCCCTATCATCCGGACATCCGGATCTTTCGTGATCCTTCCGACAAGTGCCACATGATTCACCTAGTTCCCTCCTCTCTTTGGATTCCTTTCATCATACGGACAAGGCTCGGAATGGACAAACATGCATTTCCCGGATTTGGAGAGGATTGAATAGCTGAACGTGAAGTTTGAAGGAATGATATTTTTGCTGAATAGGTGTTTAGCATTGGGGGGACTGTATTCTTGAATTGTGTCATATTTTCGATAATTCGGCTTTACCCATATTACAAAGAGTTTTGAATGACTATGGTATACTGGGTGAAAAAGGGGGATTCGGACGGGATGAAGACGTTTAAAATGATTTCTTTCGGGTTGCTTTCCGGAGACAAAGCGGATTATTTACCTATGCACGATGGTATCATCATCAACCAGGAGAACAGTCATCGCATGTGGATACTGGAGATGTTTCTAGATGTGGAACATAAAGAACGTTTCGAAAAACTGAAGGCGGAAGACGAGCTCGTGGAAGCGAAAGTCGTGATTTCTTACCCTGAAAACGAACCAGCCGCCTTTGTGTTAGCAGTAGATACCATTCAAGAGATTGGGGACCGCGTCTCCGTTTTATTGAAAGGCCGATTGAAACGTCAGCGTTCCGAATATGCGGAGCAATTGCTAAGTGAGCTGCTGGACCGCGGCTTTGAGGGACAGGCCCTGCTTGAACGTTTTGAAAGCGATATGCGTTCACGACCCCGACTCAAAAAGAACTGAACAAGAAAAACCACGGGAAATGCGACCCGTGGTTTTTTCGTCATTATTTTCCGTTTGACATCCCTTTGTCATCTTTCTTTGGAGAACCGCCATTGTTACCAGTTCCAGCGCTATTCCCTCCATCGATTGTGCTGTTTTCGCCCATAGTGCCGCCTTCTCCGTTACCAGTGCCTTCCAATGTATCATCATTGACACCGTCACGGTTCAGGACACCGTCGTTCATCCCGTCGTTACGATTTTCTTCTACCCCGTCGAGATTAGGACCTGTCGTACCATCAGGCGCATTGCCCTCCATATCTGGAGTCCAGTCACGTGCACGTTCTTCCATACCGTCGTTCAATTCTTCCATGGGTGTCTCGTTTTTGTCTGGAATATCGTTGTTGTTGTTACCACACCCAGCCAGTACGAATCCTGCAGCAAGTGCTGCTGGCAATACTTTTTTCAACATGAAAAATTCCCTCCTTTCAAGTAGCTATCCATCATAGCTTGGCTCGAAAAGAAGGAACTATCCATTCTTTCTTTATGCGTTATAACGTTTTTTGAGTTCCGCTTCGACGAATGCCGCTTCCGCCTTACACTCATAGACGTATTTCGTATTGTGCTTTTCCTGCATTTGTTGAATGGTAGCAATCTGTTCTTCTGACGGCGGCTCACTTAGCACTTTCTGAATGACTTCATTGATACGGCCTGCAATTTCCTCGTGGAATTGAGTGGCATGTTTGACATCATTCGGAATTTTTTCATACCAGAGCGCTTTTTCTGTAATATACTCACTCCAGCGCTTCATGAAATCTGCCATGTCATAGCGATCCGGATCCCATTCGATTTCTGTCATGTATTGTTCAAAGGTCTGTGTAATAGACCTCGTGATGCTGCTCTTCAAATTGGGTGAAAGACTTTTGAACATACTCGTTTAGTACCTCCCACGATGTACATGCTATATCGACTGCATGCTTGATTGGCTTGTTGTGCAATTCCGCACTTGCCAAAGTGTGTAAACACACTATGTAAAATTTTAGCGGATTTTTCTGTCAGACGCAACTTTTAACTGACAATTACTCTTTGGCGCCTAGTGCAAATGTGATTTCCGCTTCACATGCAATTTCATCTTCAACGGTTGCGGTTGCTTTACCTTTACCAATTGAACCACGCATGCGTGTGATTTCCACTTCAAGACGGATGACGTCTCCAGGAACAACTTGTCGTTTGAATCGGCAATTATCAATTCCTGCAAAAAATGCAAGGCGACCCTTATTCTCTTCTTTTTGAAGAATCGCCACAGCCCCTACTTGAGCTAAAGCTTCTACAATCAGCACACCCGGCATGACCGGATATCCTGGAAAGTGACCGTTGAAGTAGTTTTCGTTAATGCTTACGTTTTTAATCCCCACCGCACGCTTGCCTTCTTCAAGTTCGAGAATTCGATCGACCAATAGGAATGGGTAACGATGCGGAATGATTGCTTGGATTTGTTCAGCTGTCAGCATAGTGATTCTCCTTTTAGGTTCCCCTGAAATCTATTATTCACTTCTCTTTTCCATTCATGATATCAAAAATATGCATCCACGTATCTTTTTGGAAGATTCCGCTTGCAGTTCCATCACCGAGTACACTATAACCGATCAGAGCACCGATTACTGCAGCAACTGCCAACAATAAGATCACCAGAATGACGCGTACATAAATCGGAAGAATACGCACTTGTACCCAGCGGACCGGTTTTGTCTCCGTCGTTTCTTCTGTTTGGCTTGTTTCTTTACGCTTAGTCCGGGTTAATTGTGTAGTATCTTCAGTTTGTCCAGATTCCGCTCGGGCTTTTCGTTTACTCCGTGTTACTTGCTCATTGTCCGACGCGGCTTGAACCGTTGCTGCCTGGGCTGTCCGACTTTTTGCAGCGGGTTCATGCGGCTCGGAAGACGCGCGGGACTGGATATCAGGATTTCCTTTTTCAACTGTCATATCATTACTCCCCACTTCGCTCACCGGATATTATTGACCAGACCGAGCATCTGATCTGCGATCGAAACCGTACGCGAGTTGAATTGATACGCTCGCTGCACGTTGATGAGGTCTGTCATTTCTTTTTGGTAGTCAACATTGGACCCTTCAAGAGCTCCTTGCTGTATACCGACTTCCGGGCCCGTAATTTCTGTTAAAATATCGGCTTCCGTTACATTCAATTCTTCCAGGTTAGTCGGAAGTGTAAAATGTGTCGAGGTTAGTCGTGTCATAAGGTTGGGCCGTTCAATTAGTGTCACTGCCATTTCAGCAGTCTGCTCTGCTCCATTTGAAGACCGGGCAACCAACGTACCATCCGTCTTCAGTTCAATCGAATCTACAGGACCTTTGAAGGTGATACCGTTACCTGCACGGTCTGCTACTGCATTTCCTTCGCCGTCAACGAGTGCTACTTGGTTTCCTTGACCTGGCGTAAGGTAGAAGTTCCCTTGACGTGTATACACCGTTTCCGGACCGTCTGGACCTTGTACAATCACATTGAAGTAGTTTTTCGGTTCAGTGAGTGCAAAGTCGAGGTTTCTTCCAGTCTGCTGCAGTGTACCCACTTTCCAGTTCATCTGCGTTTGACCAAGCATCGCTCCAACGCCGTAACGGATCCCTTCAGGGGACTGACGCGGCGCTGTGTCCGCTTTGTCGTTATTGAATTGCTGATACAGCATTTCCTGAAAGCTTGCCTGATTGGCTTTGTAACCGTGTGTTCCTATATTAGACAAGTTGTTGCCGATGATATCCAGATTATTTTGCAGCTGGTTCATCGTATTGACAGCTGTCGTCATCGTACGAATCATTTAGTTTGACTCCTTCCGCTTATGCGAAGCTTGCAATTATCCATTGACACGACCGATTTCCGATACCGCTTTTTCCATACTGCGATCATAGGCTTGAAGCACTTTCTGATTGGCTTCGAATGCTCGGTAAGCAGTCATCATGTCCGTCATCGTTCGCGATGTATCCACGTTGGATTGCTCGACGAACCCTTGTTGGAATGAATAGCTGACACCCTGCGCGGCATTTGCGTCCGGCAAGTCTTGCTGAGCATAAAACAGGCCGTTATCACGCTTTACGAGCGTCTCCGGATTCGCTGCGTAACTGATTCCAAGAGCGGCTGCTTCCGTTTCACCGTACTTGATGATGCCTTCTTCTGTCACTTGGAAATCATCGTTCGGCAACTGGATGCGCTGCCCGTCTTCATCGAGGACATAATTCCCGGCAGGTGTCGTCAGATATCCTTCAGGATTCAGCGCGAAGTTTCCGTTCTTCGTGTACGCGCGTTCACCATCGGAGCCTTCCAGCGTATAGAAGACAGCACCCGTGTTGCCTGTTTCCGGATTGACTGGCAAGGTTCCGTCTACAAGGGCAATATCTGTCGTGAGTCCTGTCTCTCGCAATTGTCCTTGTGTAAACAGCGGCATGGTCTCTTGCATATACGTTCCCGTGGACAGTGCGCCGATCGGGGTCAAGCCTTTCATCTGAAAGCTATTTTGGACGGGCACTTTGGCTGCTTCCAAGTTGGATAAGAACATTTCAGGAAAAGACCGGATCGATGACTGATCTGTCTTGAAGCCTGGAGTGTTGGCATTGGCCATATTGTTAGAGAGTAATTCTGTTCTGCGCTGCTGCGCAATCATTCCTGAACCTGCTGTGTAAAATCCACGGAACATGTGCCCCGCCTCCTTTTTAGGTATGTTGCAAATGATCCAGTGGCAAACAGATTAAGAACGATTCCGTTTTTTGTCTAAGCTATCCAGCATAATTCCTGTCCCTTTAGCGACGCAGCCAAGTGGATCGTCTGCTATGAAAATAGGTACTTTCAACTCTTCTGCCAGCAGTTGGTCCAGTCCTCGAAGAAGTGCACCGCCGCCAGTTAAGATGATGCCCCTATCAATAATATCCGCAGAAAGTTCAGGAGGTGTTTTCTCCAAAACATTTTTGGCTGAATGAAGGATCCACGCAATGGACTCTTCCATCGCTTTCGTGATTTCCTTTGAATGGACTGTGATCGTTCTAGGAAGACCTGAAACCATATCACGCCCTCGAATATCCATTTCGTCATTATGGCTATCCGGGAATACGGAAGTGACGGTCATTTTGATGTTTTCCGCAGTCCTTTCGCCAATTAATAGCTTATGTTGTTTCTTTATGTGATTCATGATGTCTTGATCGAACGTATTGCCTGCGATCTTAATGGATTCGGATGTGACAATGTCACCCATGGAAAGAACCGCGACATCTGTTGTGCCGCCTCCGATATCAATCACCATATTTCCACTTGGTTGATAAATGTCCATTCCTGCTCCGATTGCAGCTACTTTCGGTTCGGCTTCAAGAAAAACTTGCCGACCGCCCGATTTCTGGACGGCTTCTTTGATGGCTTTCTGTTCAACGCTAGTGACGTCAGTGGGACAGCAGATCAAGATGCGTGGTTTAGAAAACCAGCCTTTGACATTCAGACGATCAATGAAACCTTTCAGCATCGCTTCTGTACTATCGAAGTCAGCAATGACACCGTGTTTCAATGGTCGTATTACCTGGATATTACTAGGGGCCCGTCCGATCATCAGCCTTGCTTCTTCTCCAACCGCTTTTAATGTACGTGTTTTCGTGTCGACTGCAACAACTGATGGCTCGTTAAGCAGAATCCCTTTTCCTTTTACATGTATTAAAACATTAGCTGTTCCCAGGTCAATGCCGATATCTTTCGCAAACATCTCATCCCTGCCCCTTCCATTCGTTCAGGCGTTATCTCGTACGTTTACACGTTCTCCTAACTTAACATTTTATCACAGTGTTCCGAAAAAGAACATAAAAAATCGCTATTTTCGTGCGTTGCCACGGTTATAGGAAGCTAACTCCGGTTTTTACTGTCTCCATAGAAAAAACGGACTGCGTGAGTCGCTAGTCCGTCTCTGTTGCTGCTGTCTCATTCAATTTGCGCTGTTCGATTTTCCATTTTTGACGTGTCGCTTCGCCGCCTCGCAAATGACGGATCGATTTGTGATAGGCCAAAATTTTCGCAACTTCCTCTGACAATTGGGCATCAATATTAGGCAGGCGCTCTGTCAGATCTTTGTGTACTGTACTTTTTGAGTAGCCCGTCGCTTTTGCGAGCGCTCTCACAGTGAGACCGGTTTCGATGAGCAGGTTGCCGAGACGTACGCAGCGTCTCCGAATTTGTTCGTGCACACCCTCTTCCTTTCCCGTCAATCCATTTGTTCTTTCACTGTATGCGAAGGGGCGGCAGGCTATTCCTTTTGAATGTAGAGGTGTTCTTTCTGCGCGGGCACGTTATCGATCAGTTATGGGATTTTGTAGGACACGTGGCGCGTGTTCTCGATCTTGAAGTGCACTTTACCAATCAGTTCTTAGGGTTCTCCGGCACTTTATGGAGTTTCTCGATAACAGGACACAATTCACCTGAGGAATGGGATTGGATGAATCGGGTGCGCTTCGCTTATTGGGAAGGGTATCACATTTTGATCTGGAGTAAGGCGGAATTTATTGCTGTTTCAGTGGAGATTTATGAGCGATTTCCGGGATTTATGAGCGATTTCCATGCTTTATGAGCGCGTGCTGAGTTTTATGATCACTTTACATGCTTTATGAGCGATTTCCGAGTTTTATGATCACTTTCCAGGTTTTATGATCACTTTACATGCTTTATGAGCGCTTCCCAGGTTTTATGATCACTTTACATGCTTTATGAGCGATTTCTGAGTTTTATGATCACTTCCCATGCTTTATGAGCGTTTTCCGGGTTTTATGATCACTTCCCATGCTTTATGAGCGTTTTCCGGGTTTTATGATCACTTCCCATGCTTTATGAGCGCTCATCCGGTTTTAAGATCACTTTCACAAGATTCCTAATCACATCCGGCTTACGCGCACAAAAAAACCTGCCGGGAGGGAGGCAGGTTGGCTCAAAGAGTTATTTAAAAGGCCAAGAAGGAACGCGGATTCACAGCGACATCATCTTTTAGGACTTCGAAGTGCAAGTGGACGCCTGCTTGTGGATTCCATTCGTTTTCTGCTGTCATTGCTAAAGCTTCACCTTGCTGGATTTCGTCACCCTCTTTTACGAGAATGCCAGTGACGGAACGGTAGATCGTTTTCAATCCATCCTTGTGGGAAATGATGATTTCACTGCCTTTGAATGGATCGGAGACGATTTTTTCCACTTTCCCGCTCATCGCTGCGACCACTTCGAACGGTTTCCCGTCCACCGCGATGGACACACCTTCGTTTGTAACGTATGTCTGTTTAAATACGAGGAGTGCGTTTTCTCGACTAGCTGCATCGGCTTTTGCGTCATAGAAGTCCTGGATAATCGCAACTTGGTCAAGAAGTTCTTCATCAAACGGATACTTCAGTTGTTCGTTTGCTGCATTTGTTTCCAACGTGACTTCGTCCTGTGGCTTTTCTTTGTCTACAGCGGCCTGTTCACCGGCGTCTGGTTTCGTCAATGCATTATATCCCCATACCATTCCAACGAACAGCAGGGCGAAACTTGCATAGATTGATGGCCAGAACCAGTTGCTTTTCGTGCTCTTGTTTTTCTGAGAAGGGGCGTTCGGTTTTTTTTCTTCTCTCATTTATGATCACCTCACTCGCTATTCTCTGCAAGTTAAGGATTTTTTAAACATTCCTCTTTCGATTTTTCAAAAGATTTTATTTCCGTGCCGGTATAATAGTGTTTGACAATCTGTTCTGCAGTCCATCCCTTCTTTGCATAAGCCTCTGCACCATTTTGACTCATGCCGACACCGTGGCCGTAACCTTTCGTCGTGATGTGTACGATTTTGTTTGTCACATCGAACCCAATATTGAAGTCGGTGGAAGGCAGTTTCAGCTTTTCCCGCATTTCGCGGCCGCTTGTTTCAAATTCCCCTGAGATGACGCTCTGCACACGTCCTGTCTCATTCCGAACGAGCTGGAGCGAACGGAAGTCCTCTTCTTTCCAAGCAGTTCCCAGTTTTTCATTCCACTCGGCAAGAGGCATGTTGAGTGTCCGTTCGACTTCTTCAGAAACGGTTTGTTCGTCCGGGCTATCCACACTTTGCAAGTATGGGATTGGATTGCCTGTGAAGTTCTCAGCGGTTTCCGTCTGGCCATTTGAAGTTGAGAAAAACATGGCGGTAATCATTTCTTGGTCGTGTACGATGACGGACCCCGCTGTTTCTTCAACTGCTTTTCGTATCTTCAGTTCGTTTTCTTTGAACTGTTTCCCCCAGCGTTCTTTACGTTCTTTTTCGTTGGAATAGACTTGTGCTGTCACGCTCCGACCGATCGGTTTTGTGCCTTCTGCCGTCTCTTTGAGTGCATATGTGCGTGCTGCAATCGCTTGTGCTTTAAGAGCTTCCAATGAGTAAGCGACTGGCATTTCAGACGCGACAACTCCGATGATATACTCTTCGAGCGGCAGCGGCTTGTCCTCTCCTTCTACTGTAATTTCGGTCTCACAAGCTATTTCCGCGGGTGGCTTGGCGTCTAGTGGTCTGTTGTACTTCAAGTTTAGAAGTACAGGTATAAAAAACAGGAAAATGATGAATACTACTAGTAGTCGTTTGTCCATGTTGTATGGTATGTTCTCTTTCAATCAATTATGAGAATGTTTTTGACTTCCTCCTATTCTTAATCTCTTATGACACGAATCGACAGGATATTTCAAATACCCCGGATTTTCATATTCGAATCTATACGCAAAAAAGCTGCCCCTCGTGTAAGGGACAGCTTTGCTCGGTATTATGAATGCACAGCTTCTGAATCTGCTGTTTCAGATTCGCTAGAGACACGGCTGATATCTGCGCCAAGTGCTTTCAGTTTCTGATGGAAGTTGACGTAGCCGCGATCCAAGTGAATAAGTTCGGTGACTCTCGTAACGCCTTCTGCAACAAGACCAGCAAGGATGAGTGCAGCTGCAGCCCGAAGATCCGTTGCTGCCACTTCAGCTCCTTGAAGATTTGAAGGTCCGTTCATGATAACAGAACGTCCTTCGATTTTGATATCCGCATTCATTCGACGGAATTCTTCCACGTGCATGAACCGGTTTTCGAATACTGTTTCTGTTAACACACCCGTACCTTCTGATTTCAACATGAGTGCCATCATTTGTGACTGCATGTCTGTAGGGAAACCAGGGTGTGGCATTGTCTTCAGATCCACCGACTTTAATGGATGCTGCGCTGTGATGCGAAGACCTTCATCGAGTTCAGTAATGACAACGCCCATTTCTTGCAGCTTAGAGATCAATGCAGCATTGTGTTCAGGTAATGCATTTTCAATCGTCACGTCTCCGCCTGTAATCGCTGCAGCCACCATGAATGTACCCGTTTCGATACGGTCCGGGATGATGTTGTGAACAGCACCTACTAATTTTTCAACGCCTTCGATACGGATAACATCTGTTCCAGCACCGATGACTCTGCCGCCCATTTCGTTGATGAAGTTCGCAAGGTCAACAATTTCAGGCTCTTTAGCCGCATTTTCGATCAATGTCGTACCGTTTGCAAGTGCAGCAGCAGTCATGATGTTTTCAGTTGCACCAACACTTGGGAAGTCAAGATAGATTTTTGCACCTTGAAGACCATTTTTAACGCGTGCTTCAACAAAACCGTGGCCAAACGAAATATCCGCGCCCATTGCTTCGAAGCCTTTCAAGTGCTGGTCAATAGGACGTGATCCGATTGCACAGCCTCCCGGCATTGCTACGCGTGCAAAGCCATTGCGCGCAAGAAGTGGTCCCATTACTAGAATGGATGCACGCATTTTGCGAACGTATTCGAATTGCGCTTCACTTGTAAGTGTCTCTCTGGAATCAATGATCAGCTCGCCAATTTCAGGTTTATATTCAGTTTTTGCATATAAGCTCTTAAGTACTTCATTAATTGTGCGAACATCCGATAGATTAGGTACTTCGCGGATGACATTGACGCCCTCAGACGCAAGCAACGCGGCCGCGAGTATCGGCAGCACTGCGTTCTTAGCTCCTTCTACCCGCACTGTACCGTGCAGCTGTCGTCCACCATTAATAATAATTTTATCCAAAACAAGCCCCTCCGACTCAAAGTTATAATTCGTTCTCATACGTGACAGAGTTACATATCCAAAAATCAATAAATTATACTAGTAAAAAATCATCCAAACTCAGTCCATTGTACAACGGCACGAATTAATTCACAAGCGCCATTGTGACCCTTTCCGACAAAAGATAGCTGTAGTCTAAATTATGTACAGGCGGGATGTCCTGTGTGGGTATTTTACAATTTATTTATTACTGCCGTATTACGTAAAGGTTACATTCAATTTTGTTCCCTTGTGATGATTTGGGTAAACCTCTCTCATCAAATTATAATGTAGTGATTCGTCTCATTGCCCCAGAGGCATCGATTGTCTTCGCGGCGATAAGACGGATCATCCAAAGATGAAAGGAAGTCTTCCCGACCAATAGGATATGTCTAAAAAGAAATTTGATACCAAAGATCCGATGGCAATACTCAACATAATAAATAGTAATTGTGTTTGAAATACGCGATTTTTACGGATGATCGCTTGAGGCATTATCGCTTGCAATGCAAAAAATGAGACACCGATGAAAAAAATATGTGACCCGAGTGCTAATAATGGATTCACGCCTAGTGCGTCCATAGACATCTACTCCCGATGCGTACTTCTTCCGATGAAGTACGTTTTTTGTCAGCGTTTTAAAAAAATCGGACAGAAGAATCTCCTCTGTCCGATTCGGTCGTATCCGCATTACATACCGGATACATTAATACGGTTAATGGCCCTACGTAAATTAAGTTCAGCCATTTGACGCTCCAGTTTGTTCGAAGTCTGCTGGAGTTCAACTTCTGCCTTACGTTTTGCAAGTTCAGCACGTGCCAGGTCAATGCCGGAAGCAAGTTCCGCACTTTGCGCAAGCACTGTGACAACATCCGGACGGACTTCCAAGAAGCCGCCGTTTACTGCCACGTGTTCTGTTGAATTGCCGTTTTTCAGACGAAGTGCGCCGATTTCAAGTGGCGCTACCATCGCGATGTGTCCTGGTAAAATACCAAGCTCACCGGTTTCGGTAACAGCTATCACCATATCCGCTTCAGTTTCGCTGACAGGGCCGTCGGGAGTGACGATATTAACTTTTATCTTCATAATTTCCCCTCCTGGTCCCTTATATTAGACTTCTACGCCCATGTCTTTCGCTTTAGCCACAACTTCTTCAATACGTCCAACGAGTCGGAATGCATCTTCAGGAAGGTGGTCGTATTTGCCTTCAAGGATTGCCTTGAAGCCTTGTACAGTTTCAGCAACCGGCACATACGAACCTTTTTGGCCCGTGAATTGCTCGGCAACGTGGAAGTTTTGTGACAGGAAGAACTGAACACGACGAGCACGATCAACGATCTGCTTGTCATCTTCACTCAACTCATCCATACCTAGGATTGCAATGATATCTTGAAGTTCACGGTAACGCTGCAATGTTTGTTGTACTTGCATCGCAACATCATAGTGCTCTTTACCGACAACATCCGCACTAAGAGCGCGTGAAGTTGAAGCAAGTGGATCCACTGCTGGGTAAATACCCATCTCAGATAGTTTACGCTCAAGGTTCGTCGTTGCATCAAGGTGAGCAAACGTCGTAGCAGGAGCTGGATCTGTATAGTCATCGGCTGGTACATAGATCGCTTGGATCGATGTAACAGAACCTTTGTTAGTTGAAGTGATACGCTCTTGCAGCTGACCCATTTCAGTCGCCAATGTCGGCTGGTAACCAACCGCAGATGGCATACGGCCGAGCAAGGCAGAAACTTCAGAACCGGCTTGTGTGAAACGGTAGATGTTATCGATGAAGAGCAGAACGTCAGCGCCCTGTTCGTCACGGAAGTGCTCCGCCATTGTCAAACCAGTCAAGGCAACACGCATACGCGCACCCGGTGGCTCGTTCATCTGACCGAAGACCATCGCCGTTTTCTTAATAACGCCTGAGTCCGTCATTTCATAGTACAAGTCGTTTCCTTCACGAGTACGCTCTCCAACACCAGCGAATACCGAGATACCGCCGTGCTCTTGTGCGATGTTGTTGATCAATTCCTGGATGAGAACGGTTTTACCTACACCCGCACCACCGAAGAGACCGATTTTACCACCCTTGATGTAAGGAGCAAGTAAGTCAACAACTTTAATACCCGTTTCAAGAATTTCCACTTTCGTAGAAAGGAATTCAAATGATGGTGCTTCACGGTGAATCGGATCACGCTGGACATCTGCCGCTAACGGCGCTCCAAGGTCGATTTCCTCACCAAGAACATTGAATACTCGTCCGAGAGTAACGTCTCCAACAGGTACTGAGATTGGCGCGCCCATATCTATTACTTCTTCGCCGCGTCTCAAACCATCTGTAGAGGACATTGCAATCGTACGTACAGAATCGTCTCCAAGGTGCAAGGCCACTTCAAGTGTGAGCGTTTCCGCTTCAGCACCCGGGCGATTGATTTGGACTTTCAGGGAGTTGTAGATCTCTGGAAGTTGTCCATCCGCAAAGCGAACGTCAACAACTGGACCCATTACCTGAAGAATTTGTCCTTTACTCATGCTTTTCCCTCCTGTCGTACTGGTACGTTCGTTTTCGTTACGCCTATTCGAGCGCTGCAACGCCGGCAACGATTTCAGTGATTTCCTGGGTAATCGCAGCTTGACGGGCACGGTTGAATACAAGCGTCAAGTCATCTATCAAATCAGTAGCATTATCTGTAGCAGTCTTCATCGCAGTCATACTGGAAGCATGTTCGCTTGCTTTCCCGTCAAGGACCGCTCCGAAAATGAGGCTCTCCGCATATTGCGGCAATAAGGATTCAAGAATCACTTCAGCAGAAGGTTCGAATTCATATGACGAGCTCACTCCAGACGGTTCAAGATCAGTTAGCGGAAGCAATTTCCGTTCCGTCGGCTCGTTGGAGATGGCGGAGACGAAATGGTTGTAATAAAGGTACAACTCATCGTAATTGCCTTCCGTGAACATGCCAACAGCTTTATTCGCGATGTTTTTTATCTCTTCGAACGAAGGGTGATCGGTCACACCGACAAGGCTCTCTTGTACGTTGAATCCGAGACGTTCAAAAAACTCAGTTCCTTTACTTCCGATTACGAAGAGCACGATTTCATCTTTAGATGCATGGCGCGCTTCGATTGCACGTTTCGCTTTACGCAGAATGTTGGCGTTGTATCCTCCAACAAGTCCACGGTCAGATGTGACGATAATATATCCCGTCTTTTTGACTGGGCGAGTGACTAACATCGGATGTCCGGAGTTTTGAGTCACAGAAGCGATGGATCCAACCACTTCTTCAATCTTGTCCATATACGGTACGAATTTCTTCGCGTTTGCTTCCGCACGGCTCAATTTTGAAGCAGAGACCATTTGCATCGCTTTCGTGATTTGACGTGTACTCTTCGTCGATTTAATGCGTTGTTCCACCTCGCGTAATGAGGCCATTGGCTATTCACCACCTTTATGTTTTAGTCCCGTAATCCGTTACTTAACTTATTGTCCTGAAACCGCGAAGTTCTTTTTGAACTCGTTGATAGCCGCTGCAAATACATCATCTGCAGGAAGACCTTTCGTAGTACGGATCGTTTCCAATACGTCTGTGTGGTTGCTTTCAAGCCAAATATTGATTTCACTTTCAAAGCGAAGAATATCTTTAACTGGGATATCGTCAAGGAATCCACGAGTAAGTGCGTAAAGGATTACGACTTGGTGTTCTACCTTAACCGGCTTGTTCAAGTCTTGTTTCAAGACTTCAACAGTACGGTGTCCACGGTCAAGTTTCGCCTTCGTTGCCGGGTCAAGGTCTGATCCGAACGCAGAGAACGCTTCAAGTTCACGGAACGCAGCAAGGTCAAGACGCAGTGTACCTGCAACCTTCTTCATTGCTTTGATCTGTGCAGATCCACCTACACGGGATACGGAAAGTCCAGCGTTGATCGCTGGGCGTACGCCTGAGAAGAATAGATCCGATTGAAGGAAGATCTGACCATCCGTTATGGAGATTACGTTCGTTGGAATGTATGCAGAAATATCGCCTGCTTGTGTTTCAACGAATGGCAATGCTGTAATTGAACCGCCACCTAGGGAGTCGTTCAATTTTGCAGCACGCTCGAGTAAACGAGAGTGTAAGTAGAATACATCTCCTGGATATGCTTCGCGACCTGGAGGACGGCGCAGCAACAAGGAAAGCTCACGATACGCAGCAGCTTGTTTTGAAAGATCATCATAAACGATCAAAACGTGCTTGCCTTGGAACATGAACTCTTCAGCCATTGTAATACCTGCATAAGGAGCAAGGTAAAGAAGTGGCGATGGTTGAGAAGCCGATGCAGTTACAACGATTGTGTAGTCTAGTGCGCCGTTTTCACGAAGCGTTTCAACAACACCGCGAACTGTAGATTCTTTCTGACCAATTGCTACATAAATACAAATCATATCCTGATCTGCTTGGTTAAGAATTGTATCGATCGCTACAGTAGTTTTACCTGTCTGGCGGTCACCGATGATCAATTCACGTTGTCCACGACCGATCGGTACAAGTGCGTCAATCGCCTTAATACCTGTCTGAAGCGGCTCATCAACCGATTTACGAGCCATAACGCCTTGCGCTGGGCTTTCAATCGGACGAGTTTTTGTAGTATGAATCGGACCTAGTCCATCCACTGGCTGCCCAAGTGAATTGACAACACGTCCAATCAATTCTTCTCCAACTGGAACTTCCATGATACGGCCTGTACGACGTACTTCATCGCCTTCTTTAATGTCTTTGTATGGCCCAAGGATAACGATACCTACGTTGTTCGCTTCCAAGTTTTGTGCCATACCAAGTACACCTGTAGAGAACTCAAGAAGTTCTCCGGCCATGACATTGTCGAGACCATGAGCACGGGCGATACCGTCACCTACTGCGAGAACAGTACCTACTTCGCTAACTTCCATCTCAGACTGATAGCCAGCAATTTGCTGCTTAATCAGTGTGCTGATTTCTTCAGCTTTGATGCCCATGTATGTCACCCCTCATCTTTCAAGATTTTAACCGATCAACGTACGCTGCAATTTAGAAAGCTTGCTGCTAATGCTGCTGTCGAAGATTCGGTTTCCGATCTGAAGGCGGATGCCTCCGATCAATTGCGGTTCAATGATTGTCTTAATTTGAAGCGACTGTTTGCCTACTTTGCGAGCAAACGCGCTGGAAATCGCTGTTTCTTCCTGTTCAGTCAGAGGACGGATTGCATAGACTGTCGCTTCCGCAACACCCGAAGCATCATTCGCTAACTGATGGAAATCTTCAAGAACGTCACTAAGTTCATCCATACGATCCGCATCGAGCATCACGTACAGTGCATTGAGCAGTAACTCTTGCGCACCTGGCAGGATGTTAGCGATCAATTCCCGTTTTTTGGTCAATGACAGTTGTGGTAAGCTCATAAGCTCCTCGAAGCCTTTGTTTCCGCTGAGTGCTGCTTGGAGCTCTCGAACGTCAGTGTGGACTGCGAGCAAGACGCCTTGCTCCTGAGCTGCTTTGAACAACCCAGTTGCATAACGTTCCGCTACGATAGAACGGCTCATCGGCCTTCCCCTGCCTTCACAATCGTTTCTTCGATCAATGCGCGGTTATCCTCCTCGGATACTTCTTTACCGAGTACTTTAGACGCTGCCATGATTGAAAGAGATACGAATTCTTCGCGGACAGCCGCAATTGCTTTTTCTTTCTCTGTTGCGATTTCAAGCGCTGCGTTTTCTTTCATACGGCCCACTTCTGCGCGTGTCGTTTGAATGAGTTCTTCGCGTTGAGCTTCGCCTTGCTTTTTTGCATTTTCAACGATTGATTGTGCATTTGTATGTGCTTCTTTTAAAAGAGCGCGTTGCTCTTCCAACAATTTCTGTGAGTCTAGACGGCTTTGTTCAGCCGCTTCGATTTCATTGGCAATCATTTCAGCACGCTGATCCATGATCCCCATCAACGGGCCCCATGCGAATTTCTTCAATAGAAGCATGAGAAGAGTGAAGAAGAACACTGTTGCAATGATATCACCTAAGTTCAGCCTTTGGTTCAGGCTGGCTAAGAATCCCGAGTCAGCGTTTGCTGACAAGAGGACGAAGGTATCCAAAAACACGATTGTTTCACTCCCTTCAAAAACTTACGTCTGATCTACAAACGTTTTGGTTAGAATGATTGGCTCGAGCATATGACATGCCCGATATACGCTGACATAAACGAATGGCGAAGGATCGATCATTTTCCATTCTTCGCCATTGTTTAAAGTTCTTATAAAGTGGTTAGATAACAGAGGGAGTCATACAGGCTGGCTAGACCGCTAAGCAGCCCAGGCCCTATCCAACTCATTAACTACCTGGTTCGGTTCTGACTGAATTACTTGTTCATGACGATGAAAGCGATAACTGTAGCGATGATTGGCAATGCCTCAACCAATGCAACACCGATGAACATTGTTGTTTGAAGAACGCCGCGTGCTTCTGGCTGACGAGCAATCCCCTCAACTGTACGTGAAACGATCAATCCGTTACCGATACCAGCGCCGAGTGCGCCAAGACCAACTGCGATAGCTGCTGCTAATAGACCTAATGAACCTGTCATAGTGTTATTTCCTCCTAGTATTGTTTAGTTTGGTAGTGCGTATTCCCGCAAGCGGGTTTTATGTTTAGTGGTCCGCCGACACTTTGTGCGACATATAAACCATCGTCAACATAACAAAAATGAATGCTTGGATTGCCCCGATGAATACCGAGAACCCTTGCCAAGCAAGTGCTGGAACGATTGCTCCGATGAAACCGCCGAAGCTGCCGGCAGCAAGTGTTGCGAGAAGTCCGATCAAGATCTCACCCGCAAAGATGTTACCGTAAAGACGCAGACCGAGTGTCAACGTGTTTGCAAATTCTTCAATGACTTTCAGTGGTGCCAAGAATGGCATCGGCTGGATATAAGTTTTGAGATATCCCTTCATACCGAGCATCTTCACCCCATAGAAGTGCGTCAAGACTATGACAGTAGCTGCCAATGTCAATGAAATGACTGGATCGGCTGTTGGTGATTTCCACCACAACTGATGATCCCATTGGATAGAGAATGGCAGACCGAGCATATTGGCAACAAACACGAACATAATAAGCGTGATGCCGAGTACGTGGAAACGGCCGCCTGTTTTCCAGTCCATGTTGTTTTTAATGATCCCCTTCACGAAGTCCATGATCCATTCCATGAAGTTCTGCATGCCTGTCGGTTTCATCTGCATTCTCCGTGTAGATAGGACAGCAATGATGAAAACGATGAGACACGTGACGAAGAGCATCATAATGTTAGCCGGGTTGAAGCTTATACCGAAGAGGACAAGTTCCGGATTTTCATGTTCCACGTTTCGTTCACCTCCCTTTTGTGATCAGTTTAAGAATGATGCTTCACATGGTAAAAAATCCTATCGGCCAGCAATAGGGCATATGGAATCATCAAACCAATCACAGTACTGATCAGATTGAAGTATTCTGGCATCGACATCGCGATGGCGGCCGCAGCCACTCCGGAAGCGAAACGCAATCCCGAACCGAGCGAAACCTTTTTGCCCTGATCCAGTTTCTTGTCGAATTGCTCCATTTTACGGATAAGTATCCAAAAATTATACAATCCGAAGAGTAATCCCAGCAAAAGGCCGGCAAAAATCTCCTTCGCTCCCGTAAAGGCCCAGCCTAGAATCAGCAATGCGAGCAAAAAAAATAGAGCCCTCTTTTGCCTTGTGAAAATTTCCTGCATTGTCTGCATGGTAGGTGAGTCTCCTATTACGATAAGTTTAGTTAGAAACTGAAACGCTCGGCTTTTGGTTTAGAAGCCGAACAATGAGCGGGTTCGCAGGTTGGTGCGCATAGGCTTGTCCGAGTTGTACGGCAACCACTTACTGATCAGATGTCTCGGGAAGTACCGGGACTAAGAATGGTAAGAAAAGTGCCGCCTGCTTGGCGTTCACCAGGACACGTTGTCCAACGTATCGCACTGATGCCCATATACTTTAGTGCGATAGGCTACGAGTGATGATAGAACTTAGCCAAAAAATCAAGCGGTTTTAGCTGATTTATCTATGTATAAACCCTATCATTATTACCCTCTGTAAGCATACAATAGCGATATTTTGATGTCAATTGATTCCCGTGAAATTCTTCACAAACTATAGGGACTGTCAAACAATCGTCACACTTTCCTAGTAAATCACCGTATTTCTGAAAATTAGGGATTCCCCTAGTTTTCGAGCGCGGATTTTCCAGACAATTTCGATGTTATTGTTTGAGAGCGATGTGTTTTTAACATCGCTTAATCGAAAATACTCCAAGTGTCATGAATCGCTTTCTGAGCTTGGAGGCAAAGACTTATCATCCCGGTATGGAGTTTCATCACTATTTCATTCAATCTCGATATAGAAGAAAGTGAAAAACCACGGGTACGTGATTCAACCTCAAAAAGCAGAGGACTGTCAGCCTCTGCTTTTTCACTGTCTTTTATTCAATTCATTTTGTTTGTTCGCTTAAATATTTTTTCAAGGCTTCCACGATCCGTGCAGATGCGTGGCCATCTCCATATGGATTGGATGCCTTCGACATGGATTCATAAGCGTTTTGGTCCGACAAAAGTTCGTCTGCCAACTTGAAGATCGTATCTTCGTCGGTTCCTGCAAGTTTCAGCGTTCCTGCATCGATTCCTTCCGGGCGTTCCGTCGTATCACGCAGCACAATAACCGGTTTCCCGAGTGAAGGTGCTTCTTCTTGGATGCCACCGGAATCAGTCAGGATAATATGTGAACGCGCTGCAAAGTTATGGAAGTCCACAACTTCAAGCGGTTCGATCAAGTGAATCCGGTCGTTATTTCCGAGCAATTCGTCTGCGACTTCACGAACTGCAGGATTCATGTGGACAGGATAGATCACTTGAATGTCGTCGTGTTTTTCGAGCAGGCGGTTGATGGCGCGGAACATGTTGCGCATCGGATCCCCTAAGTTTTCACGACGGTGCGCTGTAAGTAAGACAAGACGGTCATCACCGAGTTTTTCGAAAATCGGATGTGTATACGTGTCGTCGACAGTCGTATGCAACGCATCGATTGCTGTATTCCCCGTGATGAATATACGATCTTCCGGCTTCCCTTCATTAATAAGGTTTTGCGCAGATTTCTCAGTTGGTGAGAAATGAAGGTCTGCCAGAACGCCCGTTAGCTGACGGTTCATCTCTTCAGGATATGGGGAGTACTTGTCCCATGTACGAAGACCTGCTTCGACGTGACCGACTGCGATTTTGTTATAAAATGCTGCGAGACTGCCAACGAATGTCGTTGCCGTGTCCCCATGAACGAGTACGATATCGGGTTGTGCTTCTTTCATGATTCCGTCAAGTCCTTCTAGACCACGCGTTGCGACGTCGATAAGAGTTTGACGATCTTTCATAATGTTAAGATCGAAATCAGGTGTGATGCCGAACGTTTTCAGCACTTGGTCCAACATTTCCCTGTGCTGCGCCGTTACAGTGACAATCGATTCGATTTCTTCCTCATGCTTTTGCAATTCAAGAACGAGCGGTGCCATTTTGATGGCTTCCGGACGCGTTCCAAAAATCGTCATTACTTTCCATTTACGTTTCAAAGTGTTCACGCCTTCCCCAATTATTTGGTTCCGAACAAACGGTCCCCGGCATCGCCGAGTCCTGGTACGATGTAGCCGTGATCGTTCAGTTTTTCATCGAGTGCAGCGATGTAAACGTCCACGTCAGGGTGTGCATCTGTAAATACTTTTACGCCTTCAGGTGCAGCAATCAGACACATGAATTTAATGTGCTTAGCTCCCCGCTTTTTCAAAGAATTGACAGCTTCCACTGCCGTTCCGCCTGTAGCGAGCATCGGGTCCACGACGATCAATTCACGTTCGGAAACGTCCGACGGCAACTTTACGAAATACTCGTGCGGTTGAAGCGTTTCAGGGTCGCGGAATAAACCGACGTGCCCCACTCGTGCTGCAGGAATCAGTTTCAGAATCCCATCCACCATTCCAATGCCTGCGCGTAAAATCGGAACAATCCCGAGTTTCTTCCCTGCAAGTACGTTCGATTTCGCCATGCAAACCGGCGTTTCCACGTCTACTTCCTGGAGGGGCAGCTCTCGTGTGATTTCAAAAGCCATCAATGTTGCAACTTCATCTACAAGTTCGCGGAATTCTTTTGTTCCTGTGTTAACGTCGCGGATGAATGTAAGTTTATGCTGGATGAGCGGGTGATCGAATACGTGTACTTTAGCCATTAGAATCGCTCCTTTTACTTTATCCAATACAGTATACCAGAATGACGGCGCAAGTGGTTGCTTGGCATGAAGTTTGGAATTCGCGGAAGATTTACACGGTTGCTGAGCCAAGGTTTTTGTGTTCTCGATCAGTTGGGCCGGGTTGGCCATCATCGGCGACAGGTTCTCGTTCTGTCACAGCGACTTCTCCGACACTTACCACATTTTCTCCGACACCTAGCCAAGGTTTTCGATAGCGGGACACTATTCCACTGCGTTAAGGGATTTATTGGTCGCGCTTCGCTTATTTCAGGAGGGCTATCCCTTTAGGCTCCGCCATCTACCGTGACTTTGTGTTCTCGATCAGTTGGACCCGGTTGGCCATCATCGGCGACAGATTCTCGTTCAGTTACAGCGACTTCTCCGACACTTACCACATTTTTTCCGACACCTAGCTGAATTTGTCGATAACGGGGCACTATTCCACTTCATTTAGGGATTTATTGGTAGCGCTTCGCTTGTTTCAAGAGGTCCACCTCTTCCGGCTCCGCCATAGGGCGTGTTTTTGCGTTCTCAATCACTTAGACCGGGTTGGCCATCATCGACGCCAGGTTCTCGTTCAGTCACAGCGACTTCTCCGACACTTACCACGTTTTCTCCGACACCTAGCCAAGTTTGTCGATAACGGGACACTATTCCACTGTGTTAAGGGATTTATTGGTCGCGCTTCGCTTATTGCAGGAGGGCCACCTCTTCCGGCTCCGCCATAGGGCGTGTTTTTGCGTTCTCAATCACTTAGACCGGGTTGGCCATCATCGGCGCCAGATTCTCGTTCAGTCACATCGACTTCTCCGACACTTACCACGTTTTCTCCGACACCTAGCCAAGTTTGTCGATAACGGGACACTATTCCACTGCGTTAAGGGATTTATTGGTCGCGCTTCGCTTATTTCAGGAGGGCCACCTCTTCCGGCTCCGCCATAGGGCGTGTTTTTGCGTTCTCAATCACTTAGACCGGGTTGGCCATCATCGGCGCCAGATTCTCGTTCAGTCACAGCGACTTCTCCGACACTCACAACGTTTTCTCCGACACCTAGCCAAGTTTGTCGATAACGGGACACCATTCCACTGCATTAAGGGATTTATTGGTCGCGCTTCGCTTATTTCAAGAGGGCTATCCCTTTAGGCTCCGCCTTATTCCGTGTTTTTGCGTTCTCAATCACTTAGACCGGGTTGGCCATCATCGGCGCCAGATTCTCGTTCAGTCACAGCGACTTCTCCGACACTCACAACGTTTTCTCCGACACCTAGCCAAGTTTGTCGATAACGGGACACTATCCCACTTTATTTAGGGATTTATTGGTAGCGCTTCGCTTGTTTCAGGAGGGCCACCTCTTCCGGCTCCGCCATAGGGCGTGTTTTTGCGTTCTCAATCACTTAGACCGGATTGACCAGCATCGACGACAGGTTCTCGTTCAGTCATCTCGACTTCTCCGACACTCGCTACATTTTCTCCGACACCTAACCGAATTTGTCGATAACAGGACACAACTCCGCTGCGATCATGCAATATTGGTCGCCATCCACTGAGTTAAGCCTTCTCACTTTTTCGCACAAAAAACCGCCATCATAGAGATGGCGGCCGCATTAACCATTACGCATACAATGCATGCTGGTCTGTCAAAGCTTTGACGCGTTTTTTCGATTCTTCTTTTACCGCTTCGTCTTCGTGGTTTTTCAAGAGCTTCGCGATGATTGCGCCGACTTCTTTCATGTCGTCTTCTTTGAAACCGCGTGATGTCACTGCTGGTGTACCGATCCGGATACCAGATGTGACGAACGGGCTTTCCTTATCGAACGGAACCGTATTTTTATTAACAGTGATTCCGCATTCATCCAATACGTGCTCTGCCACTTTTCCTGTTAAACCTAGGCTTGTCAAGTTCAAAAGGAGCAAATGATTGTCTGTGCCGCCAGAAACGATGTCGATGCCTTCAGCAACAAGTGTTTCACTTAGAGCTACTGCATTTTTTTTCACTTGTTGAATGTATGTCTTGAACTCAGGCTTCAACGCTTCGCCGAATGCAACCGCTTTCGCAGAGATGACGTGCATCAATGGTCCGCCTTGTACGCCCGGGAAGATGGTTTTATCGATTTTCTTACCATATTGCTCTGCAAATTCTTCGTTGACTAAAATGAGTCCTCCGCGTGGTCCGCGCAATGTTTTGTGTGTTGTGGACGTCACGAAATGCGCGTACGGCACTGGGCTGTTATGTTCACCGACTGCAACAAGTCCAGCGATGTGCGCCATGTCTACCATAAGGAATGCACCGACTTCATCTGCAATTTCACGGAATTTCTTGAAATCGATCTCGCGTGGGTATGCACTTGCACCCGCTACGATCATCTTCGGCTTATGTTCGAGTGCTTTTTGACGGACATCTTCGTAATTGATACGCTCGTCCTGCTCGCTTACACCGTACTCAACAAAGTTGTATAATTTTCCGGAGAAGTTTACGGGACTTCCATGTGTCAAGTGACCGCCGTGCGAGAGGTTCATACCTAGGACGGTGTCTCCTGGTTCGAGTACTGTGAAGTAGACTGCCATGTTCGCTTGAGCGCCGGAGTGTGCTTGAACGTTTGCATAAGCTGCACCAAATAGCTCTTTCGCTCGGTCGCGTGCGATGTTTTCGACGACATCGACGTGTTCGCAGCCGCCATAATAGCGCTTACCTGGATAGCCCTCTGCATATTTGTTCGTCAAGTAGGAACCTTGTGCTTCCATGACCGCTTCAGAGACAAAGTTTTCTGATGCAATCAATTCGATATTAGCGTTCTGTCGATTCTTTTCTGCCATTATTGCTTCAAAAACAGCACTATCTTCGCGTTTCACATTGCTCAAATCCATGTTCATTTCCCCTTTAGCGTCTAGTAGTCTTACATTCTCAAAGCTTGTAGACCTTGAGTTATTCGTACTGCGCGCGGACTCCGCCGATGAGTTTCGGACGAGTGGTTGCACAGGTAACGACTGCTTCACCAATATGTTTAACGGATGTGCGGATGGGTACTGCGACCGGCTTCAAATGCATGCCGATCAAGGTCTGTCCTATGTCGATGCCGGCGTTTGCACGGACGGATTCGACGACGACCGCATCATCCAAATGCTCGTAAGCATAAGCGGACATTGAACCGCCTGCTGTCCGGACGGGCACGACAGACACTGGTTCAAACGCAAACTTTTCCGCTGCTTTTCGCTCAATCGTGAGAGCGCGGTTTATGTGCTCACACCCTTGGAAAGCGAGGTGCAGCTGGTAGGTTGAAGCGAATTGAACGAGAGGTTCGTAGAGCGCTTGGGCTACTTCGAGTGCACCTGCCGTTCCAATGTTTTTGCCTGCCACTTCAGATGTCGAACAACCTACGACAAAAAGGGTTCCCGGCAATGGCGGAGCCAATTCCGCCAGTTCTGCAAGTGTTTGTTCCAGCTGCAGTCTCCATAAGATGTACGCATCCATGTCTCTTCCCCGCTTTCTTAGTTGTTTTCGAGGTTCATCAATTTTTCGATGCGGCGCTCATGTCGCCCGCCTTCGAACGGTGTTTCCAACCAGGTTTGGACGATTTCGCGGGCAAGTCCAGGGCCGATAACACGTTCTCCCATTGCCAAAACGTTTGAATCGTTATGGCCTCTTGTCGCTTTAGCGCTGAATACGTCATGGACGAGCGCACAGCGGATGCCATTTACTTTATTGGCCGCAATGGACATGCCGATACCGGTTCCACAGATAAGGATGCCTTTATCGAATTCTCCTGATGCGACCCCTTTTGTTACAGCTGCTGCGTAGTCCGGGTAGTCGACGGACTGACCCGATTCCGGACCGAAGTCTTCAAATTCAATGTTTAGTTCCGTTAGTAGTTGTTTGATTTCATGGCGCAAGTTGTTCCCGCCATGATCTGAAGAAATCGCGAGTTTCATGTGCGTCCCTCTTTTCTTAATATACTTACAACTTATTCTATCATTCTTCATCGGAAAAACACAGCATGAAGCAATGTGGGAGATTCTTCTGTTTCCGGACAAATTCCACCTGTGTAATTCTTGATTCGATGGAATTTTATCCATACAAAAAAGCCGGCACGTAGCCGACTTTATTATTTGGAAGTATCGAATTGGCGGATGACCTCATAAAGGGCTTCGGATTGACCTTTTAGTTCGCTCGCCAAGACGCTTGTCTGTTCGATTGAATGCGCTTGTTCTTCGGTAGCCGCCTGTACTTCTTCGGCACCTGCTGAAGTTTCTTCTGCGATCGCTGCGACTTCTTGCGACTGGTGAGCGGTTTGTTCAATCTTACTGAGCTGATGTTCCACAAGTTCTGTAATCCCAGTGATGGAACCCGCCATATCCGTCACAGTCGTTGCCATCGCAATGATACTTTTGTTCGTTTCATCTGCTCGTCCAGCTTCTTTAGCGGCGGCTTTAACTTGCGCTTCCATTTCTTTTACGACTTTCGTGACGTCAGCTTGAATAGTGCTGACGAGACCTCCGATCATTTGAACGGATTTTGCACTTTCATCTGCGAGCACCCGCACTTCTTCTGCGACTACAGCAAAACCTTTTCCGTGTTCCCCTGCACGAGCAGCTTCAATGGACGCATTCAGCGCCAGCAAGTTTGTCTGATTCGCGATGTTGCCGACGAGCTGAACGATTTCCCCAATCTTCTGGGCATTTCTATCGAGGTCCCGGATCGTAGAAAGGGAGTCTTCACTTTGTGTGGACATGTCGCGAATTCCATCCACAAGTGTCCGATAGGCATCCGTAGTCCGTTTCAATTCAGCAAGCATGTCGTTCGACTGCTTGGACGATTGATCGGCACGATTATTGACGTCGGAAGCGAGTGTACGGATATCTTCCATCGCTTCTGCCGTTTCCTGGATTGCGATGGCGGATGCTTCTGCCCCCGAAGAGATTTCAATAATGGTTGAGGCAATCGCATCGGCTTGGTTCGAAGCAGAGCCTGTTTCGTTATGCAAAACATCTACGGAGCGGGAAGTTTTTTCGAAATTGGTTTCAATCTGTCCAACAATTCCTCGTAAGTTGACAACCACTTGCTGAAACGCTTCCGCTACAGAACGGATTTCATCAGACGAGTTCGGGAGTGCTATATCTGTACCGATTTTCCCGTCAGCAATACGCATCGCGTCCTGTTCGAGCTGATGGAGCGGTTTCGTTAAGATTGTACTGAAAAGTGCTGCGAGCACCGCAGACCAAAAAATCCCCATTCCATAGGTCATGATTCCGAACCACATCGGATTCGCATTCGGGAAGAATTGCGGTTGTAAGATGTTAATGAATACTGCGCTTGTTGAATACGTCACTATCGCTAGTATTGTCACAAATATGACCAATTTCCACTTCAATCCGAACTTTTTCTTTGTCTCTCTCATCTGTGTTCCCCCATTAACTTGCGCGCTAGCACATCAATCTGGTCGGACAGCTCTTCAAAAGTCTGTTGATAAACGGCGGAATTTCCGCCATATGGATCTTGGACATCGTATTCAGCGGAGCCAGCATACTCTTTCAATGTCACTATTTTGTCTGCCTGCTCAGCATAAGCACTGCGGAGCATATCCCGGTGTGAAACCGTCATGGTAAGTATCAGATCTGCCCACTCCAAATCCTGTTGTGTAAAACGTCGAGACGTGGGCGTCACCGGCATTCCGTGCTCCTCTAAAAGGTTGCGGGAATGACTGGAAATGAGCGCGCCATCTGTTGCATAAACACCCGCTGAACGAACCGAAACGCCTTCTAGCTGCTTCGATTTCAATATTCCTTCCGCAAGCGGACTTCTACATGTATTCCCTGTACAAATAAAGCAAATATTCATCACAATCACCTATCTTCATCATAACCGATTTGTCCCGAAATCGAAACAGTTTTTTAAGAAATCCATGACAATATCCCCATAACGATTAAGACAACTCCGGCTAATCGCCGTAAACCCGTTCTAGAATGTGGCGTCATTGTCACGTTCATCCTTAATGCAAAGTAAGAAAGAACTAAAGACATCACCCCAGTTGATACGATGAAAAGCCATTTATTCAAATGCATTAATCCAAAAGACATGCTTACAGAAAAACTGTCTAAACTAACTGCAACAGCAATCAGAAGAGGACCCGTCACTTTCGTTTCACTCGGGTCATCTTCTTGCAGTATCATATGTAAACCGATCAGCCCCAGCAGGATACTCGAGAGAATTCCGCTCCATTCAGAAAACAGTTGGGCAGATAGTTCTCCAGCCATAAATCCAAGTAGAGGAAACGCGACATTCAAGAACGCTGTCCACAGAGCAATCAGCCATTTCCTTTTTCGAACGTGCAGCAATGTGTAGATGACGAGGATATCAATTGTTGTCACACTAGCCGCAATGATTTCTATCAATAGAAGAACCTCCCCGAAGTTTACGCCAGTCCATCTTATGCGGCGCCCGGGGAGGCCATGCACGAAATTTATTTAATGTGTTTCGGCACTCGAATCGAAAAATCCGGTTGCTTAAACCAAAAACCGTTTTCCGTCTGCAGCTTTTTTCAGTCGGTTCATCACCGCTGCACCCATGCCTTCTGAAGGGGATTCGACTGCCAATATCACATCCGCTTCCGTTTCATCACAATTGCGGAGGGCATCATATAGATGCGCAGCCAACTGACTCGGATCCGCATAGGCACCCGTTGCAAAATACCAGGATGGCTTATTCGATTCCAGCTCATCAGGCCCGATGACTGCAACTTTCAGTCCTTTATCCGTTAAAGCGCGTATAGCTTGTTCAATCTGGTTCTGATCGGGTTCAATCAACCAAACGGGTGCGTCGGGTGAATAGTGCATGTATTTCATACCTGGAGCACGCGGTGCATCCGCCTCTTCTGCATGCGATTCCGATCGGACAGGACCGATGACCGCTTCAATCATTTCAACGGTTACACCACCGGGACGCAAAATTTCAGGGGGCGTTGTTGTCATATCGATGACAGTCGACTCCACTCCGACTCCTGTTGCACCACCGTCTAGTATAAATGGAATTCTTCCATCCAGATCCCTCGCGACATGGCTCGCTTTCGTCGGGCTCGGTTTTCCGCTTCGGTTTGCACTCGGTGCAGCGAGAGGGGCTCCTAGAAGTCGTAACAATTGCAGCGCAACCGGATGATCCGGCATACGCAACCCGACCGTCCCTCTTCCAACTGTGACATTTTCCGCAATGAGGCCTGGCTTTTCATTGAAAATCAACGTAAGGGGGCCGGGCCAAAATGCATCCATCAATCGGAGGGCACTGTCAGGGATTTCTGCTGCATATGTGCTTACTTCCTCTTTAGTTCCTATATGTACAATCAGTGGATTATCAGATGGGCGGCCTTTTACTTCAAAAATCTTTTTTGTTGCGTCTGGATCCGTCGCAAGTGCACCAAGTCCGTAGACAGTTTCTGTCGGAAACGCTACAAGACCTCCATTTCTTAAACAATCCACAGTTTGTTGATAACTATTGTCATTATCCACACCTTTATCCACTTTCACCGTTTGGGTGTTCATATTTTCATCCTCCTTTTCAACGCTTTCGTAAAAGTTATCCACATCATCAGTGGGTAACTTTATTCGAACCAAGAAGTTATCCACTCCCACACGAAGAATTTCACCTCTCCATCACTCTCTACAGCTTCTTCTTCTTCTGCATAACACACTTTTGGAAAAATGGAACACCACCAATTCGCTCCACGTCCGCTTCCGATCGTTAATACGTATGCCTCATATACGTCTTGAGGAAAAATTTCAAAGCCTACCCTCTTTGCTGGGAACAGAGCATTTTTACGTTCAAGAGTAACGACGCGATCCGGAGAATGCAAGTTTGCTGCAGCTAACATCTCAGCTTCAAGACTTTCAAGTTCCTTTAGCAGTTCTGCTTCAGTAGTCGTCCGTGCAATTGCACCTGCAATCATCGGCTCGATTTCTTCTTGAATCCGAACTTTGATCGCTTGATCTGCCGGGGCATCCGAGTGCGCGAGAATACGATAACGAATCGGCTCGTCACTCGTGTGCTCTTGAAAGAGTGTGAGAATCGATTGAAGCATCACAAGTATTAGAATGAATTCTACGAGAGCAATCAGACGTTTTCTCCATTTATGGTCCGGTTCAATTGTTAATGTTGGTTGTTGTGCGAACTGTGGATAATCTGGTAACATGTCATCCCCTCCTGACCTCATTGTTGACAGGTTAGGAGGGGTTTATTCACTGAATCTCACAAAATATCATTCGATCTTTTCCGTTCAAGTCTTGGACGACTTCAATCTTGCTTTTCGGGAAAGCATGTTGAAAGAGTTGTTGCACCTCCGCCCCTTGCAGATAGCCGATTTCCAGCCCGATCAATGCAGGCTTCTTCATCATCTCAGGAAGTGTTTCTGCAAGCTTTCGATAGAGTACGAGTCCATTTTCATCAGCGAAAAGTGCTCCATGCGGTTCGTAATCCAATACAGTGGACGACATGGATGACGCTTCGTCGCGACCTATATAGGGTGGATTGGATAAAATGATATCCCATTTCCCGTCTTTTAGCGGCTGCGCTAAATCCCCTTGTAAAAAGGTGATGCTTGCATCATTCCGCTCTGCATTCCTTCGAGCGATAGTAAGCGCAGCTTCACTGATATCCGTTGCGGTGACGTGTGCATTCGGGTATTCAAGCTTGAATGTCACTGCTATTGCTCCACTTCCTGTTCCAATATCAGCAATTTGTACCGGCTTGTTTCTGAATAACCTAGATGCCCGATGCAAAGCACCTTGAACGAGTTCTTCCGTCTCAGGTCTCGGGATTAGTACGTCTTTTGAGACGCTAAACGGTCGTCCGTAAAACCATTCCTCGCCAATGATATGCTGGATCGGCTTGCCGGTTAACAAGTCTGATGCGAGTGATTCGAATTGACGTTGCTGCTGTTCAGTGAGCGGTTCCCGCAAGTCTGCAAGAAGAGATGCCCGGGATTTTTGCGTTACGTGCTCCAGCAGGAGGAACGCTGCGTTGACGTCAAGTTGTTCATGGGCAAGCTCAGCTTCCAACGCTTTTAGTGCGTGATGGATCGTTTCAGTCATTGGCTTCCATGCTTTCTAACCGGCGAGCTTGGTCTTCAAGCGTCAGCGCTTCGATCAATTCATCCATTTTCCCCTCGATAATCTGATCCAATTTTTGAATGGTCAACCCGATGCGGTGATCGGTAACGCGATTTTGCGGGAAATTGTACGTACGGATCCGTTCAGAGCGATCTCCTGTCCCGACAGCCGATTTCCTTTTTTCATCGTATTCCGCTTGCGCTTCGGATTGGAATTTATCATAGACGCGGGCACGTAAGACTTTCATTGCTTTCTCTTTGTTTTTGATTTGCGATTTTTCATCCTGACACGAGACGGTGATGCCTGTTGGCAAGTGAGTGAGACGGACTGCAGACATGGTCGTGTTGACGGATTGGCCACCGGGACCGGATGAAGCGAATGTATCGGTCCTGATGTCCTTGTCATGCAGTTCTATTTCAACTTCTTCTGCTTCAGGCAGTACGGCTACAGTTGCAGTGGATGTGTGGATACGACCGCCAGATTCAGTTTCAGGAACGCGCTGGACCCGATGTGCACCATTTTCAAATTTCAGTTTGGAGAATGCACCATTACCGCTGACCATGAAAATGATTTCTTTGAAACCGCCCAGTTCGGTCGGTGCTGAGTCCATCACTTCAATTTTCCAGTGGTGGAGTTCTGCAAATCGGCTATACATCCGGTAAAGTTTCGCAGCAAACAATGCAGCTTCGTCTCCCCCTGCGGCACCGCGGATTTCCATGATGACGTTCTTGCCATCATTCGGGTCTTTCGGTACGAGCAATAGTTTCAGACGCGCTTCCAGTGTTTCAATGGTTTCCGCAAGCTCGGAGAGTTCGGACTTGATGAGCTCTTCCATATCAGCATCTATCGATTCTTCAAGCATTTCCTTGGCGTCCTGCCTTGCTTCTGTTGCTTGTTTGTATTCCCGATAGGCTTCCACCGTTTCCTGGAGGTCCGATTGTTCTTTGGAATACGTACGGAGTTTGTTCAAGTCGCTTACGACATCAGGATCACTCAGCAATTCGTTCAATCGTTCGTATCGGTCTTCAACGGCTTGGAGTCTGTCATACATAATCGATTCACCTCTAATTAGTTTGGTCTTAGTGTTATTGTACGGCATTCGTGCTCGCAAATATACAGCTCAAGTAGTGCAAGTCCTTTGTATGGAAACGTTACTCTAGGAAAAAGCAAACAAAGAGACAATCTGCCAGGCAGCTTGTCTCTTTGGCGGGTCGTTATTCTGCGTGCATTTGGATGGAAATCCCTTTTGGTACATCGTGATGCATACGGCATCTTGGTTCATATGCTTCGGACGCCCCGACCAGGATGATAGGATCATCAAATCCTGCAGGTTTTCCATTGATGAGACGTTGCGTCCGGCTTGAAGGAGAACCACACACGGTGCAGACCGCTTGCAGTTTCGTAACGATTTCCGCAATTGCCATCAGTCTTGGCATCGGACCGAATGGTTCTCCCCGAAAGTCCTGATCAAGCCCGGCTACAATCACACGGAAACCGTGATTTGCAAGTTCCATAACGGTATCGACAATCCCGTCATCGAAAAATTGAGCTTCGTCGATTGCGATGACGTCGCAGTCGTCGGTCACTTGCGTCACAATATCTGCGGAACAGGCGACAGGCATCGCAATAACGGTTGTCCCGTTATGACTGACGACCGCTTCTTCGGCGTAGCGATTGTCGAGTTCAGGTTTGAATACAGCAATGTTTTGTTTGGCAAATTGAGAGCGGCGGATTCTTCGGATGAGTTCTTCCGATTTCCCGGAGAACATACTTCCACAAATGACTTCAACCCATCCGCCTTGCATGGAAACGTACATGGTGAATCCCCTTTCGTCTATCTTGAAAATAAGGAGTAGTGCTCGATCAATTACGCCTTAGGTGAATTGCACCCGGATTACGCATCGGTTACGCAGCTGATGCGACATGAGGCGGCGTAATCTGGGTGCCTTTCCTTAACTGAATTCAGCCGAGGTTCGAACCCTCACCGTTAAGAGGAAAAAGTTCGCACATCACCCGCTCTTGATAGAGGTGATGGACTTCTATTGAATTCAGTTAAATCAAAATTCCCGCCCGGCGCAATGCACCGGACGGGAACTGGAAAGCCGTTCTTACTTGCCTTCTTCTTTGAAGCCATATTTCTTGTTGAAGCGGTCGATACGTCCGTCCGCTGCAGCAAATTTCTGGCGTCCAGTGTAGAATGGGTGGCATTCTGAACAAACTTCTACTTTAATGTCTTCTTTGACAGAACCTGTTTCGAATGTGTTACCACATGAACACGAAACAGTTGATAGTTTGTAATCTGGGTGAATTCCTGCTTTCATCGGTCTCTCTCCTCTCGCCCTGGACCATCTGGTACAGAGTTTTTATTCTGGTTAGCTCTCGCCTTCCCAGTAAAAGACAGATGCCTTACACGACCCGTGTATGTCAGTCGTATATGAATCATATGAGTTAATCTTATCAAATTGTGTGGGTGTGCGCAAGGTTTTTGTTTAAAAAATTTGAAGGTTCGACAGGATGGAACTGCAGCTTTGGACGTTTTCCCAATGTACGGATTCAGCAGGAGTCTTTGGTGAAAACACCTCCAAGTATAGGGAGATTGCTCATAAATATCGAAAAGTGATCATAAACATGGGATTTCGCTCATAAACTCAAGAATGTGATCATAAACGTTGGATTCCGCTCATAAATTCCGAAAAGTGATCATAAAACTAAAAAAATGATCATAAAACTGGTTCTTACGCGAAAACGGGGAGTTAGCCTCTAACCTATTACGTCTTGACTGATTATTTTTTGAAAATAATTACAGGTGATACAATACTCGCTTTTCCAAGACTTGAAAGCTTGCTCGACCATACATTAACCGCTTAAGTGTCTTTAATCGA
>NZ_JBCMNO010000024.1:0-56780 GCF_050459885.1 Sporosarcina gallistercoris
ATTTTCTACTTGCCAAATACAGAAATGAACCACATATCGGTTTTGCTGTATTTGAATTGTAAAGAAACAAGGATCCGAAATGTAGTGCATACATATGAATAATACCAAGAATATCCTCGGTTTAAAAATCAGATGCACTATGGAAACCGATAGGTCGTTCCCCCTAGCGCTTTTTCGGTTAGGCGATGTGGAACCCCTTCCGAGGATTACGCTTAATGATCATAAATAAATCTGCACAAATCCCGACTAACGCCACAAGCGCTGTCAAAATGCCTTTTCACGACATTGGCTGCATTTGTGAGCTTAGCTTGGACTTGTCCAGCTGAGGCAAAAACGATCTCGGGTGTAACTGCTAAACATATCACCAGAGCCAAAGCTGTGCCAAATGCGAAGCGCATGTTTACGTGTTGTTTCGTCATACACAAACCTACTTTCACTATTCATTTATCTATCTGCTATTCCTCTCGCTTCATCTCTACAAATTGTTGGGGGACGTTTTCCTTTTGTTGTTGCATATTCGATAACTTTCTTTTCGCCTCTGGAACGGTTGGAAATCCTTCTGAAAGCTGTTCGAGATTCCCTTTCTTGACACGTCCGATAAAGATGGCTTTCTGTTCCTTCTCTCGCTTCTCCACTTCAAACAACTGCAACTTCTCCTCGTAACGCTTCACAGCTTGATCCGATTCCATGCCGTACACGCTCAGAAATCCCTCTGAAAAACTCGTACCGGCAAAACTCACTTCCGCAAGCATACGACCGCGCTTGCCTTGAAAGATGGTACCATCTACTTGCTCAACCTTTTCAGCATCTTGAAAATTTCCTTGCTGCAGAAAGTACTGACACAATATTAATGGTTTCACCTCCAACTGCGTCTCTACTTCTTCCTGGATACGTTCTTGCCGATCAGCCGGAATCGGTTGTCCATCGATCTCTCCACCGCGCACAAAACACCCATCATGCTCAATCTGTATAGGTCGATTACTGCTTAACCATCGCTCTATTATTAGATGTATCACCTACTTTTACATAGTATCCAATGGTATTTCTCTAAACAAAGTGATTGTCGTCGAAATATTACCTAAATTTAATGAAGAACATGTTTCTGTTGTGTTTGCAATAAAGTTGAAATGGTAATTTATAATATTTTCACTATGAAAACCAGGATAGATAAAATAACAAAAAGATCAAATTATCAATAAATAATTGAGAAGTTTACCTCTTTAAATGCCCCACAAATGAAACTAAAATTTGGAATATCACTAAAACGTCTATTTACGTTCCAGCCTTACACTTATCGGAAGGCGTGGCTTGAGCCACTTCCTTCGCTTCACTCTGTCCAATATCTCAAGGCACACGCTAATCCTTCCGGAGTCGAAGGCTTGCACTCCAATCACTTAAGTGTCCTACTATAATAAACAAAAGCATTCTTATGATGAATACGGATTAAGACACGGCATCTTTCGTATTCATCAAAAGTTCAGCTTGAATTTCAGCATCATATACAACAATACACTGAAGAGTTACAACACATTTCATATTATTAAAAAAACCTACTGAATTAATCAGTAGGCTTATTTTCTCTCCATATATACCATGGTAATTTATAATCCATTTTCTTACCTTGTTTAATATTTTTATCTGTCACTATCCAATTGCCATCTTTCTTTCGTACTTTATAATTTACATTTGTACCATCGGACTTTTTGAAGAGTATATATCCTGTATCATCTTTTAGAAAGGTAACAGGGTCAATAACATTTTTGTTGGGTATCTTTCTCTCGGGAACCAATACGTTGGTTACTATTTCATCTGCAATAGTAAAAAGAGATTTAAATTCATTGTTTATTTCTGCTTCATATTGCAATTGATTGTATTTGTAAACAGTGTAAGACTTAAGATTCAAATTAAAAGACTGTTTTATATCTACAAGTGTTGCTTTATAAAATTCATCTATCTCCTTTTCTAATTTATCTCCCTTATGTTGAAAGCTAATTGTTTTAACACCAAGTGGGTCTACATAAAAAGTCATTGTTTCCTTACCATTAGGCGGGTCATCCGCATGTTCAAATGTTGTGACTCGGACTTTTACAATAAAGCCAAACTGACCCTCACGCCTGATGATACTCAGAATTTCAGCATCATATAAACCATATTGTTTGAGATAACCATAATAATTAATAATTTCCTTTTGTATGGATGGATCAAGCATTGTAAGCAATGTATCATAAATAATTTTATAACCGGGTTGCTTACTTTGGGAATTAATATTTCCTGAAGTTGTTAACAAAGTATCTTTGTATAATTCCCTATTCGGAAGTTTTTCTTTATCCATTTCATGGTTAATAATAAAGATACTAAAAAGAACAAAAGATAATATTCCAAGGACTTTTTTCATCGAATACTCCTTTAATATAGATTTAATTAATGAGTATTGTCCCCTGAAATCATATAATTATTCTTTAAATAAAGTGGTCCTATTACTGAAAAGAGTGCAAATCCATATGGAAGAAATGCCCCCGACTGATGAATGTTATAGCGATTTAATTATTTATTTCCAACCAAGTTGAGAGTTCTGAATCGTCTTCTAGACTAAAATAAGAACGAGCGAATCTTATGAATTCCTCAGTATTTACTTCTTTATACTTATATAAATCATAATAGGTTTTTAAAAACTTTTCTGCCTCTTCTAATCCGCCTCTATCCTTAAATAATAGCCATAACATTGTGCTGGCTTTTCCGTAGAAGTGGGAATTGTTCTCATATTGATCCAGTGGTAGGTTTACAGGTAATGAGGAATCCTTGATTAGTTCGATTCTTTCTAGCATTTTCTCATAAGGAATCTCATCATCAGATTGAGAGAAATGAAATAGCTCTTCAGCGAATGTGGTAAAGCCTTCATCTAACCAAGCTTCATTATACGGATCATTATTAATAACTCCGTAAAACCACTGATGTGCTATTTCGTGAACAACCATATTCTTCACAGCATCATCGCGTACTGGTTTGCCATAGATTGAACCCGCTGTAACAATACCGGGATATTCCATCCCAAGACCGTCCAATACAATATCTAATTCAGTAAATGGATATGGCCCCAGTACCTCTTGAAAGTATTGTAATGAATCAGAAGCAATTTCACTAATCTCCTTATACAAATCGTCTTTCTCTTCAAATCCGAATACCCTTATGTTTACATCCCCCACTTGTTCCTCGACAACACGTGGATCTTTCAATATAGCTATAAAAACTTCCTTAACATCATTTACAAGAAATGTACCAGTTCTTTTGCTGGGATAACTTTCATCTTCACTTGTAGAAACAAAGGTATACCTTTCCGGAATGTCATACGATACATTGAAATCACTGAATCCGGTGTGATATGTTTCCCCTCTGAATCCATACCCCTCCTTATTCCACTTATGATCTCGAAATGTGGCAAGCATGGGATAAAATTGGGCAAGATGATAGTTGTCCTTGGTCTTCGTAAATCGTAGCCCACCTACCGGTAAAGTGAATTGGTAAGAAAAATCGACTGCTACACTCTCCCCTGGCTGGACCGGGGTATCTAATGGGATAGTTAATGTGTCATGTGTCAAAGTGAATCCGGATGTTTTATCTTCTACTAAAACATCATCTACCTGTAAAGTCGCTGGAGCATCCAAGGTATTTCCCAACTGCTCTGAACTATCTTTCGTAAAGATGTTAGGAATAAAATAGAAGACCAATTCTGGCCAAGTATCTACTGAGGTATTTTTAATTTCCACAGTAGTTTCTATTTGAAACTCTCCATCTGTATCCATTTTCAAGTGAATATTATAACGACTTTCATTACCGGAAGGCAGCGTTTGAGGTGAAAAATCTTCTTTTTGTATTTTGTTTTCAACTAAAGCAGTTTCTTTTTCTGTGTTTCTTGGGTTAGGCTTCAGAAAAATAAAAATCACTAGTAATAGAATTATTGTAAGTATAATAAGCATTAGTCTCTTCTTAACTCGATACGCCCCATTTCTGTACTTTCTCCTTAATACATATCTATTCTTGATGGGATTAGTAAATTACTTCAAAACTGCTTATCCAACAAAACCCTAAAGTCGATATTTATTTTAAACATTATGGAGAATTTGAATGGTGACCCTAATTCATTAATTGCCCCCGTTTGGAGAAAACACAACAGAGTAACTCTTCTTTGTTAGATAGTTCAACTCATTTTTCTAAATTTAAAATTTCAACTTCGTAATTAGTAATTCCATTACTGGCAAGTTCTTTTCAAAATACAGTTTTGATTTTTCTTTATTATTCAAATTATCTTCACCCATTTATACTGATAAGACCTTTTCACTCTTACTAACACCCATACCAGTTATGCCAAATTTCATTTCAGCATTATCATATAAATCCGTTTCAAAAAGATTATCGATTTTCTCATTTTCATTTGGCGAAGCAAAGGAAATCTAATCGTTTCCAAAATAAAATAATGAACAAGACATTACAGCAACTATAGCTAGGATATTTCTCTTTCATAACTAATCATTCTCCTTTTCTCTAAATCGGCCGTTTACGATATAGACGAAATGGCTTATACCACAAACGCCCCCAAGTGTGTTAAATAATTAGTCATCTGTAAAAATTCATATAAAAACTTTCATAATTATTGCATTCCACCTGAAAATTTTGCGAAGTAAATAAAGCCATACTTTCTAACTTGATAATTTCCCAAGTCGCTATCTGTGGCTTTTACATACGGTGGATTTGTAAGTGTGAATGTTTTAAGATTAGCCTTTTCGTGTTCCGTTTTATCACTTTTACTATGATTAGTATCATCTTCAATATCTGAAGTCATCGCAGCCACTGGATGTCCTATAAAAAATACGCACGTTCTAACTGCCCGATCAGGTGTTGAGTGCAATAAATAAAACAAAGCAACTAAACTAACTAGACCTATCAAACCCCATTTTTTGAACAGCCTTTCCTTTTGTTTGGCTCCCATGTGTATTTACCTCTAATCTTCCTAGTTTTTAAAGCAATGGCACAATTAAAGTACAGTCCTTGTTTCTTTACTTCCCACGTTTAATAAATACCTACGTTGCTTTATAAAAACTAATCGAAAAAGATAACCGCTCCTTCTTAACGTGATAGTCGCTCCAAAATATCAAAAACCTTTGTGTTACTTTGGTAACCAATTAAATTACTGAACTTAAAGTCTTTTGCTGCCCTTGCTCCGAATTCTGATATCCAATCCCTTTGACCACTACTGTTAGCAGATGTTGCATGCATGTTGAAATCAGGAGAAATGTGACCTGGTGCAATTCGTTTTAAATTATTCGTTGCCTTTTCAAAATCGAATGTTAAAACAGCATGTTCTTTTAAAGATATTTCTCCTGCTTCATATAAAGCAATAGAGATTTCAATGATTTCACCGAAAGTTGCATTTCTCACATCATATTTGTCAGAAATCTGATTATAAATGGTAGGGGAATCCTTTTGTGTTGAACTAGATTTTTGACTTTCTACTAATGCTTTATTCGTGAAAGATTCAGGTTTACTTTTAATATTCACATCAGCCTTTCGTGAATAAAATGACACGGGCTGTCGAGTTGTAATAGATCCTATATACATAACTTACATCACCCTTTTTCTTTTTACTGGCCCTATTGCGGTATTGGTGTATTTGCCTATAAAACAAACAACCCCAATTATGGAACGTTGTAACGCCGTTGATTTCCGTTCCAAACGGACGCTTTTCGGAGGGCTTGGCTTGAGCCGCCTTTTTCGCTAAATGCGTGTGCTCCTAACGCTTCGCTTTTACTCGCAAAAGCAATACATCGTAACGGTTCTCGCTCCATCGAGGGCCTCAAGACTCACGCTGATCCTCCCGGTGTCGCCGTCTTGCATTCTAATCAACTTAGTAAGGGTTTTGCAAGAATAGCACCCGTTAGTTTCCAAAAGCGCATACTATATTCGAAAAAATGCAACAATATAGTAAATAAGATTAAGTCGTAACGAGGTGTATTGAAGAAAATGAAAAAAATGGCTATCATTTTTATCTTATCTCTAGTTCTTATTCTATCCCTAGCTCTAATTACTTCTAATCAAACAAGAATCGTTTCATCAGCAGAACCAACTCAAGACTCTGACGAACTTAGGTTACAGGATATGCTCATGGTTATGCTTACTCCTTATATTGAAAACGACTTAAATAACTATTATTATCCGGAGATTGTAAAAGCTTTTTCACCTCATGTAGCTCTTTGGGATATTGAAGTAATAGAAACAAAAAGAGTTAATGGTTTTCGTGGCTTTCAATTGCAAATTACTTTTGAAATTGAGCCTACCGATGGTGGTCACTGGATCCCAATAGGGAAAGACCGAATGACCTATGAGATTTCTGCTGGACCTACAGTTAAATTGATAAATCACAAGCATCTGAAGACCCATGAATATCCTTCCGAATCATAAACGGGCTTCTATTAATTGGCCTCATTGCGGTATTGGGGCATTTGCTTATAAAGCAATTGCGCCCTTTAATCAATAATAGTCATAGGATGAGGCGTTGATTCACCATTAACTTTGATATCAATTGTGTCATGAGACTGATCTATCGTTAAAATATATATATATTGCTTTAGTTCAGTTTCGCTCGCATCCACTTCGTCTAACTTAATAAGCGCTGTCATATCCACTGATTCCAAACTGGCTTTAACATCGTCTTGCGATTGAAAAACAATGTAATATACTTTGCCTTTTTTATTAATCACTTGAAGTTGATCGTCAGGGTTTATTGCTTCTGTCACTTTTTTCGGAACATTATCTACTTCGTCAAAGCTTAACTTTTTCTGTGCACATGCTGATAAGGTTAAGATTGCGAGGACAGAGAACATTATTAAAAATAACTTTTTCACCGATTTCACTCCCTCATCTATTTCGTGTTAATTAAAGAATTTGGCCCGATTACTGAATCGGCACAAATCCTTTATCTCGCAAACGACCCCGTTAGTGAAATTTTTAAGCACATCGCGTAACGGCTTTTTCATTATCTTTCTTTTTAATCAATATATTTTTGTCATCGTCTAACTTATACTCAACGCCTTCATTATCAAGACATTCGATTAATTGGTCAGTGAAGTTTGAACTTAAATAATATACTCTTCATCCTTTGGGTTGTTACAAGCAATTAAAAGTGATGGAATAAATAATAGAATTAAAATACTAGCGATTGTTTTCATCAGCTCAGTCCCCTAATACTTATTTCTGTTCAATCATTTGGCCCTATTGCGGTATTGGCGCGATTACTTGTAAAGCAATCCACCCGTTACTTCAACAAGAACCACTTCTATTGTTTTTTCAAAATAAACCTTTGAGGAGGACCATACGCCTGTTCACCTTGATAGAAAGCCAATTTAGTTGGTATACAAGAAATAATAAACGGTAGTCCTGACCAAATTAATTCCTCTAAAGCTTTTGTTAGTGGCAATTCTTCTCCGTCAATATCACTTTCTGCCGATGTCATTACATAGCACATCTTTCCGGCTCCTTGTTTTTTTAACAACTTCTCAATCTCTTCAGGATCTGAATTTGATTTAGGTATGTCAAACATTAACTCTGTACGCATGAAATCGTTTCGTCTTCCAAAAGCAGCATAGCGTTTATGTGGTGAAGAGAGTTCAAACAGAACTCTTTGCTGAATTCTTTTAACGAAAAATGTTTTAACAATTTTTTCTTCAATTTCTTTATTCATTAAAACCCCTCACGATTTTTAGTTATCGATGATTTTGCCCGCCTCTGGTATATTAATGTCCTACAAACGACACGTTAGTTCAATGGTAGTTCAGTCTATTCCCCTGGTTTCTGGACTGGATAATGTAACCACCTTCAGATTGAGATTTATATTGTCCGACAATAAAATCTTCTGTATTAATTAAATCTTGGAAATCAGTTGGGATTGTGCAATTCCAGTTCACATCTTCTACTTTAAGAGGGAAATTATCTTCGTTTGGATTTGGTGTATGAATAAAAACCGCATCAGCACTAGCGTCTTCATCGTCAATATGAACCCAAGATTGGCAAGGTTTTTCAAAGGTTCCAAGCTTTTTTAATATGTTTTTATATAAAGCTATATGTGCCTGAATGTGCTTTCTTCGTATCCTCAAACTATGATTTCCATATCCAGAAAAATCGAGATGGCTATGCCATAGGTCAAACCACGCTTCTTTATCGCAATGTAAATTACAGGTTTCTAATGCAATTTCTTTCGATAAATTACGAAAATATCGTCTCTTTCCACGAAACTTTTTCAAACAAGCCCTCCTAGCATCCAATGTTTTTCATAGTTAAAATATTCTCCATTCCTGATTGAACTAGCCGTATCCGTTTGAAGGGGAACCCTAAATTCATTAACGCCCCCTATTGCTGAAAGTCATAAAAGAATAGAACCCACAATTACACAGTTATATATCAGCATCTAATTTCAAACCATCCTGTTTCATCTAGAAAGTCATTTCTTGACAATCTATAGCCAGAAATAAATTGGCGATATGCAGTGATCGTACCATCGTGCGAAACTACATAAATCTTATTTCTTTTTAACAACTTCAAACTCGCAATAAATTCGCGTGCGATCTTATTGTATTCACTATCCGACATAGTATTAATACCACTACGCCATAAATTAGAAGACGCGTTCGTATCTAATTCTAGTTCTGGATAATCTCTTTTTATTGTTTCCAAATTAATAATTTCGTCACACGGCAAGGTCGTACCATTTTTACGAGTAGGGAATATACGTGGAGAAACAAATGGACTTACAATCTTACGGCAGTCAATATTCTTAGTCCAAACTAAAGCTGTCTCTATGGTTCTTCTAATTGGACTAATAAATATAATATCCTCATCTGTCAAAGTGAACTTTTCACTTAACAATTTCGCTTGATTTATTCCTTGTATAGTTAGTGACGGACTCTTTAAGTACAAGCTATTAGGTATGTCTAGTGTGTGTTCTCCCTGGCCATGACGAATAAATATCAACTCCACTTAATCACCACCGCTCATAGGTACAATTTAGAATACATTGTTCACATCGTAACTCGTGTTTCTTAATCAATTTGGCCAGTTTGATGCACTGTCCTTATCATGCAAACGCGCCCGATTTTTAAAGACTTCAAAGTTCTTTAAACTTTTTCTGTACCTGAACGAGTACATATTTATTAGTCCACATTTCAGTCATCACGACTAATTTTTCCCCGTCTTTTTCAAAGAAGAGACCAGCACCAGCTTGTTCTTTAAATTGCCAACCTTTTGAACCAATCATCTGCTTAAGATGATCATCGGCTAGTGACATGCCTTTACCTTCAGATTTTGTGATATACCAAATGGAATCATTCTCTGTGGCGACCTCCACTATCTTCTCGTCAGCGTTTTTTAATTTTTCAATTGCTTCCTTTGCTGATAGATTATCCGTCGGGAATGGTGGATAGTATGATTTATTTACGAGTAAAAACACAGCTACGACAATCAATATCAATCCCAAAATAATACCAACCCGTTTCATACATTACCTCCTGCGTAACTTCTAAATTTCCTTTCCAACAAAAAAATGGCCCGTTTGCGATATTGGGGCGATTACTTGTGCAGCAATCGAGGCCGATTGGTGAAAGTAGCACTATTTATCCCTCTGACGATTCTTGCAACTCTTTAAATAAGTCAACAGGCTCAACTTCTAATCCAATTAGTTTCGCATTCCAGTTAACACCAACTAACAAATTGTCCTCAATCATTCCGGAAAGCCAATTATTCATAAATTCCTCTAATGTTATGGAAGTTGGTTTATAATGTGACCATTCATCTATCGTACACTGGCGTGCATATGCTTCATCCGACCAAAAAAGCATAACTCCTGTATCTTCATATTCATTTGATTCACAAACACACCATCCTTCTATGCCCGCTAATCCCCATATCAACTTGTTTCTTGAAACTTTCTTGAGAAAATATTCATAACGCCTTTTAGAATTTATAGTTAAGTCGAATTCCATAAATAAACTCCTCGAATATTTACTGTTCCCTCCAAAATATCGCCCTATTACTTTAATGGGCAATCCTTCTTCAAGAATTGCGCCCTATTGTTGAAATGTAGGTTCTAATTTCCTTAGCCCAATGGTTCTTCTCCAAATCTCCTCCATAGAACAGGAAATAAATTTTCCAAATCATCTTCTTCCCAATCAAATTCTATGTCCGTTTCTGATGGTAGTCCCTTCTTATCAAGAGCTTCTAATAACTCATTATGGATATCATCATCCCATTCAATATCACCTGTCTTTATTAGCGTGTAGGCATTTAATCCAACTGAAAGCAATTCTTCATTCTGAGGCACGCCTTCAACGCCAAGGTTATTTTCATTTATATATTCTGCTAAAAATTCGTGATTTTCCATTACCTCGTTATATATTTTTTCTCCTTGTCCAATCAACCATCCCCTAAAATAGTCAAAACTATCGTCAGAACAACCTCCCATCAGAACAAAAGCCGCTCCCCATAAACGAGATTGATAACTAGCGTTCATTAGTTCTTGAAATAAAAATTCAAAGTCTAATACTTCTTCTAATCCCCTTTGAACAAGTTGCTCCGTTAACCATTCAGCTTGATCAAACTCTCTGGACCCTTCAATTAATTCCCAAAACTCCTTCTTTTCCAATATATCCACCTCATTCTTTCCCGATTTTGATGTTGAATGTTATTAAATCTGGCCTGTTTGATGCACTGTTCTTACCATTCAAACGCGCCCATTAACTAAACAAGGAAGAATATTTCCCATTTAATTTGTAAGAATATGGACCACATGATTCTAAAGAGTAACGATATATGTCTAAGTGAAATCATTGAATCAACTAGTTCAACTGGTGGAGATATTTCACATAACAGCCCGTTTCAGGAACAGTTGATCTTCCCTAGCTGCACCTAATAATTGAATAAAAACCTATATCCTATTCATTTAATTCTTTTGACCATTCCATAAACCAACTAATTGGTAACTCTAATTTCAATTGATCTATTTTTCTTAATCCTTTTTCATCCCAAAACAAATCCCATCTACATTCGATTTCCCTTGCGATCTCAAAAGCTAGTGAATCATACTCGTTCAATTCGTCATCACCAAATGCCATAGTTAAATTATCGCACCACATAGCAAAAATATATTGTGGAAATTCTTTTTCTTTCTTATTAATAGTATCTAACAACATTCTTAAGTTATAGGATGTATATGGGAGTTCTATACTAGTTTCATTCAAATTCCAATCAATTTCTGAACCTCTCTTCCTTTTAAACTGTTTAATTCCCGACTACTTTTTCTACTAATTGACCTGACTACGATATAGAACGATCACCTATTCAGCAACCGCAGCCGTTTGCAGTAACAAAATAGATTTCCAGTTATAATATCCGGGCAATCCATTCATTTATATTACGGGCAATTATTTCCGGTGCATCCCGATAAATATCGTGGCTTGTGTTCGGAATTGCATGCACCTCAGCTTGTGGGATTTGCTCAACTAAATATTCGATTGCTGTTCTGCGTTCATCTTCTATTTCTACGGGAAGCGTACTACGCATTAACAACACTGGAGAAAGCACCTTAGGGAAAATGATTGCTGTTTGCTCCTGATATATTCCTTTAATTACTGCTTTGGCTGTAAAAGGAGATATAGCCAATCGGATTTCACCGTCGATTTCCATAACTTGTGCCAAGCGTCCCGCTTCAATCTCTTTGGACCATGTAGGAGAATCCTCTTTTTCAGATTTAAGAAATGCCTCCCACGAAGGATAGCGAACTTTCTCAGTGAATACATCAACATGTTCAAGTTGTTTTTCTAGGGAATCACCCACAGGATCTTGTTGGAAATACCCTCCGTCTAATAAGATTAGTCCTTTGACCATTTTCGGATGAAGTCCAGCCAGATAGAGTGCAAGGTGGGCTCCCCATGAATGTCCGACAAGAATCACATCAGTTAAACCCAATGTCTCAATCGATTTATTTAAGTTACCTGCGATACTTGTTGGAAAATAATCTTCCTCATTAGGCAAAGGAGCTTTTCCACCATGTCCAGGTAAATCAAAAGAAACAATGTGATAATTACTCATTGTAAGCTTTGCCAGTTCGCCGAAGCTCATTCCTGCAGAACCCATTCCATGCAAAAAAACTAAAGTCGGATTATTTCTATTGCCCCATTCATAGTAATCCGTTTCCATGACTTCATCCCCTTTTATCTGGCCCGATTGGTGGAAGACGCAAATCTTTGTTACAAAATCGCCCCCGTTTGCTTGCTACATTGCTCATTAAAAGCCTCGAATAGAATCCAACATTTTTCCAATCTCTTTCTGAAGAGTAATCCCCACATTGTTATAGTGAAAGCGAAAATATAAATTGTATAGAAAGTTACGTACATTAAGCTTAAGATACAAGCCGGTAAGGTCAGTTACAAGTTTCTTTTGAGTGTCCAATCGGATTTTTAAAATGTTAACCCACTTAAAATGTTTTGTTCACTTAATACCCCTCTATCGTTTGTAATAAAAGCTGAGAGTACCATGCGCTCATCTTCATTGTGAGTAAAAATAGAATTAGAAAATAAAACTTTAACGTTAAGAACTTCCAATAGCTCTATTAACTCATCTTCCTTTATGTAGCGATGCTTGGAAATCTCCCCCAATTTATCCGCAGCGTGAGCCATAGCATGTGCCCATCCCTTACCATCGACAGATCCTCTTACATCTTTTTCTTTCCTGACATAACGGGTTGGCATTAAGTATTTAACAAAATGGCACGTTTGCGATAATAGCGTGATTACTTATGCAGCAATCTCACCCAATTCTATCAGTCTATACATACTTTCTTAAAACATTATTTTGAAATCTGATCTTGCAAATCCTCTATTTTCTTAAAGACTTCTTGGTAAAGTTTATTTATATTCTTTTCGTCTTTCAAATAGAAATACCAAGCATCTTCTTTATTTTCCTCTGAATCAGCTAAATAACTATGATGATAAATTGTGGTATGCGAACCATTGTCCATGGATTTCCAATGTGCAGTTTGATAAGTCACATCCTCATTAACAAATGGAAGATGACGTTTTGGAGAATCAAAAAATATAATTGGTAAATTGGAGTTATTATACATCTCAATGTAGAAATCATCTGATGCTTTCTCAAATATGCTAGGCGTAATCATAACAGCATTCCATGTGCTAGTAGATTCCATGTTTTTCTCGCTGAATTCGTCTAAAGTAATCGCTTCAAATGTAATCTTCTCATTGTTCAGTTCAGGAATATCGCCAATTACAGCAATCTTCAAAGATGCTCCGTCATAATTCACCTCTTGCTGAGTTGAACATGAAACTAGCAACAGCAAACCTATAATCATTATAACCTTTTTCAAATTATTCCACTTCCTACTTCTTCAATCTGCCCCGTTTCAGGCCCAATGCTTCTTCAACAACTGCCCCCGAGTAGTGAATAAAATTTGTCCTTAACGAATAAAGTGTTCTTTGAAAATCTGTTTGAAGTAAGGCTTAAAATTAACTTCAATCATTTGTTGAGAGTCCTCATTAACGACTGTTAATAACACGCCTGAATGGTCTTTCTTATCTACTGTAATTTCAAATTTATCAACTCGTTTTAGGTCCAGAAGTGATAAAAGCCTGTTGGTAAGACGCTGAGTTACTTGTATTTTTACTTCACCATATGAGGGAGAAAGTGTAACAATAAAGTCTTCCTCTCCATTAGAAAATCGATATGTTGCTTCATTATAATAAAATGGCAAGTTTTTCGAAGTATTATCTAATAACGTTGGTTCACATTCAAATAATGAAAGAAAGTCGTTTTCTTCTGGAAATATAGTCATTTTACCATCACCTTTTTTATCATTATTCCAGCATTTTTTTGTCTAACTATCATTTAACTCTCCGGCGATTTAGGTAATTATTACATATAATGTTTTTTTCAATGAATTCACACAAACACTTCATCCTACAAACGCATCCTTTTCTCAATATCCTTGTTTGACAATACAAAGAATACAATGTTTAATGAGATTATTAATAAGAGAAATAGTACTAATATTAAACCGGTAATCGTTTTCTCCTCCTTCTCAAATCTAACTTAGTATCAAAGCCCAATCTCGAATAAAACAATTAATCTGTAAAATGGTCCGATTCGTGAATACACACTTTATAATAACTACTTACCGTTGTTTGTAGCGGAAGACGGCCGACTCCTGAGGGATCAGTGTGCGCCTTGAGCCCCCGCAAGTCGCGGTTTTTGCGACCGAGGAGGCTCAAGCCACACCCCTCGGAAAGCTTGCCGTCTGGAGTGCAAATCAACAATTCATATGCTAGATAGCGGCCCATTTGCGATATTGACGCGATTATTCTATAAATAATTTACACTTCGATATACCACACGTTTGAGGTGATTCCATTCTTTATATAGCTGTTCTTCCTTAAGAATCTTCCAAGGGTTAAAGATAGTTTGACCATGCTTATTGAAGTACAGACCATCACCAATGTGATAAGCTGCATGCTGGATGGCACCATTTTCATCTTTCCATATTGCGATATCCCCTTCGCTCATGCCATCGCTTAAGAATTCCTGATAGTCGTACTGACTCAGTTTTTCCAAGAATGTTTTTTGATGTACCCATTCATGAATAAACCAATCCTGCTTCCCTTTTGTAATAGCGTATAATACGGCTGCCAAACAATTTGCACCTTGTTTATAGCCAAATGTATTAGCATACGGTTTTAAAAAATCAGGCATCGAAGTGGGAGGTATTTCACAATCTCCGTTATCCCACCATTCATATACCATTTTATTCAGTATCTGGTCTTTAATCGTAAAATCGAGAAACTCCCACATTTCACGTTGGATAATAAGGTGCTTATTCACTATATAATTTCGAGGTATTTTTTCTAGCCTATCTACAAAAGAAATAGGTATCACAAGCCCTCTTGCACATTGTAATTGCGAATTAAAAATGTATTCTTGTTCCTCGACGGATCTGCTTCCAATCCATTTCATTTCAGCAATAATTACATACTGGGCGTTCTTTATATTCCAGTACAAATAACTATTCACATAATCTATTTGCTTATAAGTACTGTGACTTAAAAATTCATCAATCGGCATTAATAAAGCATCTGAAATATCAATCTTTTCATCCAAGTATTCTTTTGTTAGAAAAAACAAGTCTTTATCCGGTACGTAATTATCTATCCATGCGTCTATTTGTTTTTTTGTTGGCTCAATCCTCAAACTACTCTCCTCCAAATTACACAACATAATGGCCCGATTGCTTAAATGGACGCAAATTTTTGTTCTAGAATCGCACCATATTGCGATATAGGTACGATTACTTATGAAGCAGTCCCCCCGGTAATTCAACAAGAACTACTGCTATTGTCTTTTCAAAATAAACCTTTGAGGAGGACCATACGCCTGTTCACCTTGATAGAAAGCCAATTTAGTTGGTATACAAGAAATAATAAACGGTAGTCCTGACCAAATTAATTCCTCTAAAGCTTTTGTTAGTGGTAATTCTTCTCCGTCAATATCACTTTCTGCCGATGTCATTACATAGCACATCTTTCCGGCTCCTTGTTTTTTTAACAACTTCTCAATCTCTGCAGCATCTGAATTTGGTTTAGGTATTTCAAACATTAACTCTGTACGCATGAAATCGTTTCGTCTACCAAAAGCAGCATAGCGTTTATGTGGTGAAGAGAGTTCAAACAGAACTCTTTGCTGAATTCTTTTAACGAAAAATGTTTTAACAATTTTTTCTTCAATTTCTTTATTCATTAAAACCCCTCACGATTTTTAGTTATCGATTATTTGGCCATTTTCTTGAATAATCATGTTCGGTTAACGCACCCTATTCTGAGATAACAATATTCCCAACATACTCGACATGTCCTTTATCAGAAAGAAAATTTACCATAATTGTATATTCTCCTTCCTTTTCTGGTAAATTAAAAGTATTTCCTTCGAGCGGTAGAGTAGTGATTTCACCGTCCTGTTTTACATAAACCTTTAACTCCTTGAGTTTGAAATTATGATGGTCAAATAAAATTTCTATCCGTTGCCCTGAATCATAATGTAGTTTTTCTTGGTCTTTCACGAAAAAAGACATATCCTCATTCTCTAAAGTTTGCTCACCCATATCTCGTGGTAACTGCCAATTTCCTTTCATTGCTTCTAATTTCTCTTCTTTTGTCCTATCAAAAATTTTTACAAATGAAACAGCAGGAAAATAAGGGTAATCATCCTTTTTTTCAATGACGATATTCCCAACATATTCAGCACGTCCACTGTCCGCAAGAAGTTTTACTACAATTACATATTCCCCCTCTTCCTTTGGCAGTTCGAAAACTCTATCTTCAACTGGCAGGTCAGTCTTTTTGTTATGATGACTTACATAAATACTTAACTCCTTTAGAGCAAAATCTTGATTTTCGAATAACACGTCCATTTGTTGTCCTGAGTAATAATGCAATGGTTTCTGTTCTCTTGCAAGGGAGTAAATATCTTCTGATGTTTTGGTATACTCTTTATCAGAATGCCAAGCTATATTCGCCGCTTTTAATTCACCTGTTATTAAATCAGGATTACTCAAAATAGAGACAACAGGGGGGCTATAATCATAATTTTCTCCTATACATCCCGTGAGCAAAAAAACAAAAATTGAACTAACAAATGACTTTTGAATCCATTTCATATTTGGAATGACCGCCTTTCTTATTCAGCAAATTGGCCCGTTAATGGAATAAAGTTTGTACCACAATCGCACCCGATTGCATAACACCTATTTATTCCATATCTTCTTCTTGGTTTTCAAAATTGCTCCATGTCCAATTAGACCAGTGAGTATTTGATTCACCCGATTTTATTAAATCCACATTATTCGACTCGATTGCTTGTGAGAGACTTTGAAAAAACATACTTTCGCTTGGTTTTTGTCCATCACTAATATCGGGATGCTGCCATTCACTACTTTGATAAAATAGTGGTAATTCAATACTTTCATCTATCTCGATTAGTAGAGATTCGATCAATAACCATAATTCTTCTTCGTATTGCGAATTTAGATAGCGTAGAAGCTTAGTTAGATTAAATGATTCAGTATTAATTCCTAACTTTATGTATTCAGTCTTTTCAGGGTTTAATTTAACCTTTTTCCCCATGATAATAAGTTCTAAATGAAACGGATTTACAATAAAATTGCCTTCGTCATCATACCAGTTTTCTTTATTTTCTAAGGTTACACTGGCCTCTATACCTGTTAATAAACCTCTCTGTCTTGTGACATTACTATAAATATATAAATCCGTAGTTATCTCCTGATTTAAATCAATCCCTACAACTTCAAATACAATTAACCATTTTTCTTTATCACTGAAAACAGTTATCCTACACCGTGCCAAATCAACATTATAATTATCTAGTATAGGAAAATTATAATCCTCAGTGTATGCATCTAATTCTCGAAGAATTTCTTTAGCTTTCACACTGTCACTCCTTCCAAGATATATTTCATATAATGCAAGTAGCTGGCCCGATTGTAGTACGATTCTTATTAAATAAACGCGCCCGATTGTTTTAATAGAACATTTTAAGTAAAGATTTAAAATCAAAGTGGAAAGGTATTCATTTTAAATTCACATTTCTTTTTTGCTTCTTTTTACTAAAGCAACTGTGAAAGTAACTACACCTATTAATAAACATTCTGTTGAAGTGATAATAGCAGCTAGCAATAAATACACCTCCATCAACAAAATGGCCCTATTGCTATATAGCGTGAACACTAATAAAGCAATCGCGCCCGATTGTTTTACGAGGAAATTCTTTTTTTATTTCTTATTACTCTGATAATAAACATGATAATTACGGTCGTTACAAGTAGAAATCCATTAACGAAAGTAAACACAGCACACATTGCTGCAACATAACCACCGCCTTCTCCTCCTCCGAAACGAAGAAATAATTCTCCACCTTTAATACCAAGAACATCGAAAACCATCATCATAATAATTCCTAAAATAATAACTAAACTAAGATTTCCTCTTTTCAACAATAAGAAGGATCCAATATTTAAAGAGATTAGTAATAAGAGAAATAGTAATAAGATTAAACCAATAATTTTCTTCTCCTCCTTCTTAAATTTAGTATTAAAGCCTGAACTTGAATACAACAATTATTCTCTTATCTGGCCCGTTTGCTTAATATCCATTATTTCTCACTTCACTCAATGATAACATTTTACCCTTCCAATAACATCCGTAATATTCAAAGTATTTCGCTATATTTTATAATCCTATCTTTTGATTCATTCCCTTACGTTGCTTTATTTGTTTCTGTTGTGCCTTGAATTTTTCGAATTTCTCATATTCCAACTCATCCAATATCCAATCGCTTGCTTTTCCTTTAAAGAACTGCTCAAATAACGTTTGAGAACTGTAGATGTTCATTTGTTTGCTCCCGAACGTGTCATTGTAAAAAACAGTTCCTTAATCTGTTCGCACTGCTCCTGCCGCTAAAAAAACATTCGCTTTCTTTTCGGACAAGATATCTTTCGAGACATATTCACTCAATACAAAAGCCTAATAACGAAGGTGTGCAAAATCCTTCAATAATACTGGATCCATCCCTTTCTTTACTCGCATCAATTTCTGCGCCTGAAGAGTCTCCTTTAAGTACTCAAATACTTTCCTAGAAGGGCATAAAAAAAAGTGATGAAACGCAATGCCTATGGCTTTAGACGTTTCGATCACTTTAGAGTGAAGATAATAGTAGACATACTGTATAAAGAAAATAGGGTTTCTCTAGGTTGATTGGTGACGGGCGCAAGTTACAACACCCCAACATTTGATCTAGAACTTTTTTATGGAATCGCAAGTCATTTCGATTTGAATCGTTGCGTCTTATCCCATCCGATCACTTGTCGATTCTTTTTCGCCTTCACATACAGAATCAGACTCCGAACGAACAAGTACGAAAACAGCTGGGCATACGTGAAATACATGATGACGCTGATGAACACATTAAGCGGCGTAAAGGTTCGCTGGGTCGCTTGTGCAGCAAACAGCTGCGTTGTGTATACGATATATGCCAAGTACCATATGAACAAGAGTGGATACGTATACTCAATATAGAAGATATTCAAAATCCCGAGGGCGAACCATACATACGAAATGATAAGGAACAGCCAAAAGATGACGTACACGAGTAACTGGTGAACGGAGTGAACGAGCAGCTTCCCTTTGAAATAGCCGGGTTCCGTTAACGTTTTTTCGACAATATACAAGTTCCCTTGTAGCCAGCGCGTCCGTTGTTTCAAGTAAACACGCAGCGTTTCCGGTTCCTGCTCCCACGTAATCGAATCCGGAACGATCGGTAAATAGTAACCAGCTTTCGTTATACGAAGCGTCAGTTCCGCGTCTTCCGCGATCGCATACGGATCATATCCGCCCAGTTCCTCAATGACACTGCGCTTTACGAGCATGTTCGTCCCTGTCAACGATCCGGTCTTAAACAGCTGCCAGCGGCCGGATTGCATGAGCAGTTGAAACACTTGGAATTCTATTGAAATCATACGAGTTAGCCAGTTTTGCTGCTCGTTAATGGTCCTCACATAACCTACAGCGCCTGCAGACTGCTCATTCCCCTCTGCTGTTGCCACTAACTTGATGAGCGCTTCAGAATCTGGTTGATTGTCCGCGTCATAGACACAATAGTATTTGTTCGATGAAATACTCAAACCATAATTGAGTACACGGGATTTCCCACGCGGTTCACCAGGAGGTACCTGAATGTGGTGGACGTTTTTGAACGTCGCCGCAAAATCTCCCGCAATCTCTCCGGTCTCATCAGACGAATTGTCGTTCAACACATATATCTGCAAATCTCCGGGGTAATTCAGCGCTGTCATCGCCACAATCGTATCTTTAATGACAACTCCTTCATTATGCGCGGGAATCAGAATATCCACGCCTGGATAAAAATCCAGCACAGGAATCTCCTGTTTCCTCAATCGATTATATAGACCCGCGAGCGTCAAGAGTGAATAGTATCCAAGCAGCATCAAGAACAATGCAGTTGTGAAAAACAACAGGATTTTCACGTTGAAAATCGCAGCTAGCACAAGACCTATTAGAAAAACAGCTGCTAAGACGAGCAAAGTGACGAGACGCTTATTCATGGAATCACCAGCAATTCTTCAATGGTACGTTCCCCTTCAATCTGCCGGATGATCCAGTGGATCTGCTCGAAAGCTCCCTCTTCAATTTGCAGCTTCATCTCTTCTTTCAATCGTTCCTCTACAATCTTGAATCCATCTTCACTAATGTTTTGGAGTAACACAACAATTGTTTTGTCATCAAAGTGCCCTACGAGATCATAATGTTTTCGCAATGTACCGATTAGGACGGATGAGCAAGCGGTCAGTGCTTGTTTGCGCGCAACTTTCCGAATTCGCGATATATCCACTTGAACGAAATATCCCGGCTCGCTATGACGCGCCATTGTCGACAATACGATGGATGACTGCTTCTCGAATTCCCTTTTCGTTAAGACACCATGTTCCGAAATGTATTCTTGTAACTCTTCGAGACGGTTCTTCAAGACCGTGTTTTCCGAGCGATAGGAATATACATACTTAGCAATGCTATAAAGGGCAAAGAGATGCAGTAAAAACAAAAAATGAGTACCGATTCCTGCCGCTTGTTCGCCTGGAGACCATCCTTCTGCAAAAGCCCTGTATAAGAAATAGAAAACCGTTGTTAACGTCAGCACGATAAAAGCGAAGAATGCCACACGGTCAGTCACTAGGAAAAAGAAAACTGCCGCTCCCACTACTCCTAGCAATATGTACAGTGCATTCTGGTAACTTTGCAGCCCTATCAATACTACAGCGGATGCTAACCAAACAGCTGCAGCTATCGGCATTTGGATCCGTTGCCATAGAGTTGTGCTATTCACTTCAACGTCCCCCTCTTTTCGTCTTTCTCATGATTCTCTTCCCTAATAATATATTCAAAAACACAGAATGTTTGCCAGTGTTTCTTATGGGAATACTTGAACTAGATACTCGGTAAGGAGGATGTTACACATGACGAAAGACAAATATGAAAAAATCGACGAAAACGTAAAACCTCAGACTCAGGATCAGCAACCTGGCGTGGAAGCGGAGATGTCACCTCAGCCGATTTACGATGATGAGATGTACAAAGGTTCCGGCAAGTTAGCCGGGAAGAAAGCGCTGATCACTGGAGGGGATAGCGGAATCGGTCGAGCAGTTGCCGTCGCTTTCGCAAAAGAAGGTGCAGATGTCGCAATCGCTTATCTAAGTGCGGAAGAAGACGTGGATGCAGATAAAACCGTGGAACTCATTGAGAAATATGGTGGCAAAGCATTTGCAAAACGTATAGATATCAGTGAAGAAGAGAACTGTGAAACACTCGTGGAAGCAGTCGTTGAACAGTTCGGCGGTCTGGATGTGCTCGTGAATAACGCAGGAAAGCAATTTCCTCAAAAATCATTGCTGGATATTTCAGGTGACCAATTACGGGAAACGTTCGATACGAACTTTTTCGGACTCTTTTATTTAACTAGAGCCGCATTGCCTCATTTGAAAGAGGGAAGCTCGATTATCAACACATCATCAGTCACAGCTTATAACGGGTCTCCTGGGTTACTGGATTATTCCGCTACAAAAGGCGCTATCACCTCTTTCACGCGCTCACTCGCCTTGAACTTGGCGGAGCAAAAGATCCGTGTGAATGCTGTGGCACCAGGTCCAATTTGGACACCTCTCATTCCGGCGACGTTCGATGCGCAGACAGTCAAGAAACATGGCGACAATACGCCGATGAAACGTCGCGGCGAGCCTGCAGAAAATGCACCCGCTTACGTATTCCTTGCATCGAACGATTCGAGCTATATGACTGGCCAAACCATCCATGTCGATGGCGGAGACTTTGTTGGTTCCTAATTGAATGTTAAAAAGCAGCGACACCTCATATTGAAGGTGTCGCTGCTTTTTTAGTATTCGCATTGACGTTGAATTGTGTACATGCATCAGTTATTTCTCCGATGACCTTCACCATCTGGCCGATTCATCCAATAAGAAGTGGATAACTTAATCCGATCATCCGAATGGCACGCAACGAACCAAAAAGTCCTGTGGATAACCGCCATTCCATCCCCAATTGGGTATAACCATGTCACCATCCGTCGATAACTTTTCTAAGCACTTGAATTTTATCCACAAAAAAATCGGCAGACATATTAACGTGTCTGCCGATCTTTTGTAATCTATATATTAAGCTTCTGCAACGTCTGGTGTGGAATGACGTTTTTTGAACAGCAATGCGAAATAGCCTGCTGTCAACGCGAGACTTACGGCCATGAATCCAAGCAGGATTCCATTTGACGTCCAGAGATGTGTCATATCGTCTGTGGAAATGGATGCTTTGAATGCTTGGACAGAGTATGTCATCGGCAAGAATTTATTGAAAATCTGAAGCGGTTCCGGGATCAATTCCAATGGGAATGTACCCGCGCTTGTTACGAGTTGCATGATTAACACAAGAATCGCCATGAAGCGGCCTGCATCACTGAATACAGTAACGAACAACTGCACGAGCGCGATGAATGTATAACTTGTAATGATCGCCGTGAGGATGAACAATGGCGTGTTGATCGTTTCCATGCCTAATGCGTATTTGACGACGACCACGGCAATCAGTGCTTGAATGAGCCCAACTACTGCGAGCACGGAAACTTTACTTGCAAACCAGCGGAATGGACCAGTTGGAGATATTGCTGGTTGAACAAGTGGAAATACGATGGAAAGTAACAACGCCCCTACGAACAATCCTAGGGATAGGAAGTACGGTGCGAATCCTGTTCCGTAGTTCGGCACTTCGTTGACTGCCGATTTTTCTACATTTACAGGTGCGCCTACCATATCGTACGTTTTGTCGGATGGCTTCACTTCTGAAGCGGTGTCGTTCGCTTCACTTAACTTCTCTTGAAGCGTACCAGTCCCTTCGTTCAATTCTTTCGCTCCGTCAGCAAGTGCTGACGATCCTGCTGCCAGATCTTGTGATTTAGAAGCGAGAGTGCCTGTTCCATCCGTTAACGTTTTCGTACCTGCCGATAACGCAGACAGGCCATCGACCAGCTTACCGGAACCCTCTTTCGCAGCAGTTGCGCCTGCAGCAAGTTTACCAACACCTTCGCTCAATGCTCCATTCCCTTCAGCCAATGCGGACGATCCTGCAAGCAATTGCCCGGATTTACTGTTCAATTCATTTACTCCTGCAAGAGCTTGTGCATGTGCTCCTGCCAATTGTCCTGCTGCACCGTTCAGCTCCTTCGCCCCCGATTGAAGCGCTGCGGTACCTTGTGATAATTCACCTAGTCCGCCTGCCACTTTTGCACTGCCTGCTTTCAATTCGCCGAGTGCTCCTTGTAATGCAGCTTTTTGTTCTTCAGGAAGTTCAGCTAAAATGGGTGCAAGCTGATCGGACAATTGCCCGATTCCTGCATTCACTTCCTGTGCTCCCCCTGTTAATTGACCAGCTGCGGCATTCAGGGAACCGGATTTTTCAGCAAGGTTGTTCACACCTGCCCCGAATTCTTTTTCTTTTGCACCAATCTGTTGATAACTGCTTGCGAGCTTATTCACACCTTGTGTGTATTGAGACAACCCCGCGTTCAATTCGTTTGCTCCCGCAGATGCTTTCTGTGCACCGACTTGAAGTTCGCTTGCACCCGATGACAAGGTTCCGAGTCCCGAATTCAGAGAGGTTGCCCCATTTGCTGCTTCGATGACACCTTTTTTCAGCTTATCTGAACCATCTGCAAGCGTAACTGTGCTAGATGCAAGTTGTTCCAAATAACCCTTTAAATCATCTGCCCCGGAAACAAGTTTGCCAGACCCGTCATGCAGTTTTCCTGCACCGTCAGCCGCCTCCCCGAATCCATCCCCCATTTCTTTAATGGAATCAAAGAGCTGCTCCGCATACGTGGATGATACTTTTTCATTCACTTCAGCCTTGATGCGATCCATCGCAGTTTCTCCGATTTGTGCTGAAAGGAAGTTGAAACCTTCGTTCGGCTTGTAGATGAGCGCTAGTTTTTCCGGTGATTCATCCAATAACGTCGTTGCGTGTTGGGAAAAATTATCCGGAATCTCTATCGTCATGTAGTAGTCTTGGTCACTGAGGCCTTTTTTAGCTTCTGAATCGGAAATACTTTGGAAGTCAAACTGCTTACTATCGACGAGTTTGTCGACGAGTTCTTTCCCAAGGTCGAGTTCCGTTCCTTCATACTCTGCCCCTTCGTCATTATTTACAACTGCAACGGGCAACGCATCCATATTGGCGTATGGATCCCAAAACGCCCATAAGAACATCCCTGCATATAACACCGGTATGAAAAGAATCGCAATCATTGGCACAATCATCTTACGCGTGCGTAATAATTGCTTCCATTCGGCTCCTGTCATCGTCTTTTTCATCATTTTTCCTCCTTGACTGATTGACCACTTTAGCTTTATGGTCATTATTACTTGAAAAAATAAGTCTCAAATTAAGAGACTTTTAAATATGGTATTACTCAGCAAATCGATGATTTCCGTTTCATCCAACTCTTGACCGTGAGTTTTCCCCCAGTCCACAACGAGTGCCATATACGACTTGAACAGCAAATAGGCAACCATTTCGACGTTGCATGATTTGACCTCACCGCGATCCATACCTTTTTGTATTTTTTCAGCAATGAATTTTACAATCTGTGTTTCGATATCCGCTAACACTTCTTGTACAGCGGGCGTCCGGATTTCTTTTCCTTCATCAATCAGTTTGGCATACAATTGGTGCGTTGTTCTGAATTTCAATATCGACATAAGACGAGCATGTGCATTCTCTTCAAACGTGCCGCCATCAATTGCGGCTGCTTCCGCTTCAGTCCTCATCTCTTCTATCATCCCGACAACAATGGCGTTGAACAGTTCTTCCTTGTTAGCGAAGAATGTGTAAATTGTCCCTTTCCCAACGTTCGCAATTTTGGCGACTTGGTCCATAGTGGTTGCTTTGTAGCCAAACAGTGCGAAGGATTTTGCAGCGGCTTCCAAAATCTCCGTTCTGCGATCCATGTACCCACCTCTTTCATCGTGAAATGACTATAATTCAATTACGGTCATTTGGTCATTCCTTATACTACGCTTCCTTTAAAAAAATTGCAAGGGATTTTCGAACCGCTCCCAAAAGAAAAAGCGGAGGTCGCTTTTGCACCTCCGCTCTTCTAGTCCTATTCGATTTTGCTGGTTTTATTAGAACTGATGAATGACAATAGTTCCTCAGCGTTTGCGAACCCTAGCTCTTCCACTGTACGTGCTTCTCGGAAGTAATCGTCTCCAACCATTGTACCTGCAAGGGTGATGATGGAATCAGCCACAGGTGTTGGCAATCCGAGATGTTTCCCGAGTGAGTGAAGAAGACCGAGACCCATCGGAACGTCTTCCGTAATATAGCGGTTGTTAACGGATTTTGTATGCAAGTCCTTGACACTGTCTGCGTAGATATCAAATGCTTCGTCATCTGACTGGGCTTCGGGGTCAGTAAATGTACGTACCTTGAACTCTTCGATGTACGAGCGGCGTTTTGAGCCGATTCTTTCGAGCAAATCCATTTTTTCCTGATCCAACTCGTTTGCGACTTTCCATGTAGATGGAGTGAACCCTTCCGTATACATGGAAAATTGACCATCCGAGTTTTCGATATACGCTGCATTCAGCGCGATTCCCACTGTGTGCATGATGAGATTCGGATTGTGCAGTGCAACTTCCGCCATATTTTCACGCGGAATACAATTGCCTAGAATCGGTTTCAACGTATGACATGCTTCTTGAACCCGATCTGCCGGAATGGAAGCTATGGGATGTCCGTAGTTCTCTGAATACAGCGTAACCTCACCGGAATTTGTGATTCTACAACTATATGGCAACGTCTCACCTTCAACAAACAGAGGGGCATCTTCTGTTCTTCCGATTCGTTTCAATTCATTCAAAAAGTAGATGCTGCCTAGATACCCAGGACAGATGTAAACGGTTTGATGCTTTTGTAAGTGTGGAGCTAGAGCGCTCGCGAGGGACTTGTGGTAATTCGAGACATAGTAAATGAGGATAATATCTGCTTGTGGTATAACTTCTGCAGGATTGCGCGTCACAGCATGAAGTGGAACAGTCTGCTGTCCGTCTCCTTCTATTAAGGTAATGCACTTTGTTTCTTCCAATTTAGCAAAATGTTCGTTTGGCTGATTGCTTAGTTTCAACATACTGACCTGGTGACCATCACGTGCTAGACAAGCAGCCGCTGTAGAACCCCCGTGTCCTGAACCAACAATCGTAATATTCAATTTTAGTTTCCCCTTTCATGAAAAACTTTCAACTTCTTTGTATAATTGTTTTTTTCTTCCACACTCACAATGCTACCATGAATTCCAACAAAAGTCTATCTTGGTTGAATTATCAGATTTATATAATTGGAATGGCAACTTGAAAAGCTCTCTGGACTTTTATCACCACTTCGATACTTCCACCAATTAGTTTGAAGATCCGGTTACTGGATTTGCAACCTTCCCTGCAAATAACAATAGGTCTGCCTCTCTGTCATAGACAGTGAAGAAAAACGGTTTGGCTGCTGTGATTTCGAAAACTTCTCCTAATGACGCCGATTCGGTATCTACAGCGATGGATGTGACAGCTGCTGCCTCTGTTCCTTTTTCATCCACAGAGAGGTAAGTTTTCTGAAACACTTTGCTCACAAACAATCGATTTTCATCCTCCACTACCACCTTACCTAATTCCGCTTCTTCACCAAATGCTTGGTACATTCCTAACTCCTGGAGCACATCATTCAGTAGAATTTCATAATCGAGCTGGAACTTCGGTAAACGGACGATTCCTGGTAGTGTTTCAAATGAATTCTTCCACTTTTTGCGGTTTTCAGCAGTCCAGGAAGAGAGGAGTTCTTCGAGATTCCGACCCTCTTTTGGGACATAGATGTCCATCATCAGCTTTCCCTCGTTTCCGTAAGGCAGAGTTACTGCCTGGAACTGGTCCGTTTCCAAATAAGAAAGCTCTTCATTCAACTGCATGAATGGAACTTTCCTAACCGTTCCGTCTGTCAGCTTGAAATCATCGTCTTCCGTTAGATTCTCATTGAACGGATAGGACCAGGACGCTTTGAAATAAACAGCGTTTAACAGATACAGGACAAGGCTTTCATCTAGAGGTGCTTGGACAATTTCGTCAATCTTCCCGTTCGTTGCATGCTGAACCCATTCGTTCATGAGTTCTGCGGATTCCGGGTCGGTGATGTCCATTTCTTGAGCCTCTGCTAAATAATAATCTTGTGTAAGCTGTTTGAATTCTTCTTGCAGCGTGTATGCATCATTCACCCAAATTGAATTCGCGGTCCTGAATGTCAGCCCATCATCCGAGTGTTGAAGATGAGCCACCAATGATGCGTTCGCGCGGTTGATGGACTCTGCGTCCATTCCCATTACCTGCATCGCTTCTGTAATCTGGTCCCGGGTCTGTCCCTCCGCTCCGTTTTGCAGCATGGACAATGCCATGAACAGACTGACTGGAGACACGAATACATTGCCGTCTTCGTCTGGCTCCGCTTTCGATATCAGTTGTGCTCCAAGTTCGTTTGTCGGCTCGCTTAACTTCAAGTAATCGTCTTCTCCGAAAAATACGGAAAATTCGTCTGCCTTCGGTTCTTCTTTTATTGGCGGAGCCTGGACCGCCCCACACGCTGATAGCACTATCGCAACACTGAAAGCCATCGCAAGTATAGCTTTTTCACTCATAATCACCCGTCCCCTTTACTAGATGAGTCGGTTCGGGTGTTGAAAAGTTACATAGTTCACTCAAACGGCCAGGACGGCAACATATTGTTGAGAGGCTTGTCTTGCCGATACCCAAGCACATACTCGGCTTGCATGATTGTATGGATTTCCCGGGTACCTTCATAGATAACCGGAGCCTTTGAGTTACGTAAGTACCGTGCAACTGGATAATCGTCCGAATATCCATACGCACCATGGATTTGAAAGGCATCGTCCGCAGCTTGGTTAGCGAAATCGCATGCTTGCCACTTCGCTAATGACGTCTCTCGCGTATTGCGCAATCCGGCATTTTTCATCTCACCCGCCCGGTATACTAGCAGGCGGCTCATTTGATAGCCCGCTTCCATGTTCGCAATCATTTGCTGCACGAGCTGATGCTGACCGATCGGCTTTCCGAACGTACTGCGTTCTTCACAATAGGCGACACTCGTTTCCATACACGCTTGAATCAGGCCGACAGCCCCCGCCGCTACTGTGAAGCGTCCGTTATCGAGTGCGGACATCGCGATTTTAAACCCTTCACCTTCTTTCCCTAACAAGTTGGCTGCAGGGATCCGGACGTCGTCGAAGAACAATTCGCCCGTGTTGCCGGCCTTGATGCCGTATTTGTTTTTAATGGCTTTGGATGAAAATCCGGGCATTGTGCGCTCGACGATGAACGCAGAAATCCCATGATGTTTTTTCGATTTATCCGTATAAGCAAAGATGAGGAAGTGATCTGCACGATCACATAATGAAATCCACGTTTTCTGCCCATTCAACACATATTCATCGCCTTCAAGAACAGCGGTTGAAACCATTGCGGCAACGTCGGATCCTGCACCAGGCTCCGTCAATCCGAACGCGCCGACTTTCTCACCTGTTGCTTGAGGGGTCAAATACTTCTGCTTCTGTTCTTCCGTTCCCCATTGCAGGAGTGTCAATGAATTCAGACCTGTATGGACGGATACCGCGGTTCGGAACGCGGTATCCCCGCGTTCCAGTTCTTCACACAAAATGGCAAGAGCGTTATAATCCAAGCCGCTGCCGCCATAGATTTCCGGAATACACGTCCCCATGAATCCGAGGTCTGCGAGTTCTTTCCAGACTTCGGGATCGAAACCGCCTTCTGCATCCCATTTCGCGATATTCGGAAGGATTCGATCATCGACGTATCGTCTTACTGTTTTGCGAAGCAGTAACTGTTCTTCCGTAAAGTTGAAATCCATCTCTTTTCCTCCTTGTATCGATCGGATTAGAGTGCAGCTTCACCTGTGTGTACGGCTTCCGTAATGTGAACGCCCCGTTTGCCCATCTCTTCAATATATAGTTCTCCCGGGACAATCATTTCCGGCGGATACACACCGCGTTTTGTAATCGTGCCGCTGCCGATCATTTGGGCGACAACGGAGATTGTATTCGCAGTGGCAAGCGCCATTGCGGTTTCGTTCATATCCGTATCTTTGGTCACAGTCATGTTGTACTCATAAGTTGCAGGCATGCCGGAAGCCTCGCCATTTACAAGGACACGGAGCAAGACTGCATCTTTTTTGTCACCGAGCAGCAGTTGAGGTGTGAGGTGTTCACGCATGACATCGCGGACGCGTATTGGCCTGCCATCGACTTGGATTGTCGATTCACGTGACAATAAGCCGAGGTCTACGAGCAACTGGAACTTTTCTGCGTGACCCGGATACCGCAGTGTTTTATACTCAAGCGTTTGAACGTCCGGGAATGATTCGATCAGTGTGGACGTTCCACCGGATGTATGGAATGCTTCCATATCACCGAATCCATCGAAATGAACGGTTTCGATTTCTGATAGCGACGGCAGCTCCAGAATTTCCCCGCCTCGGACGACACGCGAAGAATCGGTATAATGGTCAAAGACGCCTTCTAATGAAAATACGATGTTGTAGTTAAGCGGAGGATCGGGATTGACGGGCACGCCACCTACATACAAGCGGATGGACTCGACCTTATCCAATTTATCCGCTCCGAGGCCAGTTAGGATGTTGATCATCCCGGGGGCGACACCGAGGTCCGGGATGACCGTTACGTTGCGCGCTTCTGCTTGTTCTTTCATCTGCAGGACAGCATCCGTCGCTCCGCCGATATGACCTCCGAGGTCCACACAATGAACGCCCGCTTCGATTGCCAGTTTTGCAACCTGCTCATTGAATGTGTAGAACAGCGCATTGATGACGACGTCACCGAGTGCAATGACTTCACTCAGTTGCAATTCGTTACGAGCATCCAGTACTAAGATACTGAGTTTGTCGGACATGAGCTCATCTGCAAAATTTTCCGCTTTTCGAACGTCTTGATCCGCTAAGTAGACAGCCTTCACCCCGTCACTTTTCACCAAGTCCCGAACGGCTTCTTTCCCCATTAACCCTGCACCCAATACGACGACTTTCATCCAATCAGCCTCCTTTTAGTTGTTATCGATCTGTGCCCGCTGCAACTTGCCGCTGAAGTCTACGTAAATACTCTTCCACTCCGTGAATACATCCAGTGCTGCAACACCTGAGTCCCTGTGACCGTTGCCCGTTCCTTTTGTTCCGCCGAATGGCAAGTGGATTTCCGCACCAGTTGTTCCGGCATTCACGTAAACGATTCCTGTGTCAAGATCTCGTTGTGCTTGGAAGATTCTGTTGACATCTCTTGAGAAAATCGAGCTGGATAAGCCATACACCACACTGTTGTTCACTTCAATCGCTTCTTCTAAACTGCTGATTTCTATCAACGAAATGACAGGTCCGAAGATTTCTTCCTGCGCAAGCCGACTATCCGGTTCAACGTCTGTGAAGAGTGTCGGTTCAAAGTAATGCCCGCCTGTATAATGGCCTTCGGTCAATGTGTTTCCGCCTGCTAGTAGTTTCGCACCCTCTTCTTTACCGACATTGACGTAATAACTGATTTTCTCGAGTGCTTTTGCGTTAATGACAGGTCCGATTTTGTTCGATTCGTCCGCCCCATCTCCAATCGTCAGGTCTTTCATCGCTTCCAGCAACTTTCGCTCAAGTTCCTGCTTTATATCCCTATGCGCAATCACCCGGCTGCATGCAGTGCACCGCTGCCCAGCTGTACCGAATGCGCTCCAAAGAATGCCTTCTACGGCAAGGTCTATGTCCGCGTCGTCCATGACGATAATGGCATTTTTGCCCCCCATTTCAAGCGAGACTTTTTTCAAATGACGTCCGCCCAGTTCCGCGACACTGCGTCCTGTTTCCGTCGATCCGGTGAATGAAACAACACGGACATCCGGATGCTCGATCATCGCCGTCCCGACGGTGCCTCCACTTCCGAATACGACGTTTGCCACACCTGCAGGTAAACCGGCTTCTTCAAAGATGAGTGCCATTTCATACGCCATCATCGGCGTTTCCGTCGCAGGTTTCCAGATGAATGTATTGCCCGCAACAATCGCCGGGAACGATTTCCACGTTGCGATGGCGACAGGGAAGTTCCATGGTGTGATTAACCCGACGACGCCGATTGGTGCTCGAACGCTCATCGCGAATTTGTTATCGAGTTCAGAGGGAACGGTTTCACCGAAGAGACGGCGGCCCTCACCTGCCATGTAATAGGCCATGTCGATACCTTCTTGGACTTCACCACGCGCTTCTTCTATGACTTTCCCCATTTCTTTTGTAAGTACTTGGGAAAGATGCTCTTTCTTTTCAATCATGATTCGCCCGATTTCATACAAATATTCTGCTCGTTTCGGTGCGGGTACCCGCGCCCATTTCTTTTGCGCCGCTTTCGCTGCAGCGACCGCTTCGCTGACATCCTCCGCTGTTGATAGGCGAACGTCCGCTAATGTTTTCCCATTCGCTGGATTTTTTACTGCTGTATAGTCCGCTCCTGTCTCGTTTCCCCATTGCCCATTGATGTAATTGTTCAGTTTCATTAGTGCATTCCCCTCTCCAGATAGATCGATAGATTTGTAAGCCCTTTCATACTCTATTCGACAGTAGTTTGTGATTTCCTTTCATTGGATACGTGGAGAATTTAATTGGTTGTATGTGATTTGGGATGCTCGTTTTATTGTGGTTATGATCACTTTCCACGGTTTATGAGCGCTTTCCTGTGGTTATGATCACTTTCCTCAGTTTATGAGCGCTTTCAAGCTGTTATGATCACTTTCCTCAGTTTATGAGCGCTTTCCTGCGGTTATGATCACTTTCCACGGTTTATGAGCGCTTTCCTGCGGTTATGATCACTTTCCACGGTTTATGAGCGCTTTCCTGCGGTTATGATCACTTTCCATGATTTATGAGCGGTTTCCTGAGAATATGATCATTTCCCATGATTTATGAGCGGTTTCCTGAGAATATGATCATTTCCCATGATTTATGAGCGTTTCCTGAGATTAAGAACAAATTCTAAGTATTATTCGGCTCCATGGTCGGGTGGCACTATGATGAAGGGGAATTCGCTGAAATTCCTGTAAATCACCACGAACCTATACATGAAATGGTTCCTAAAAATAAGCGCAGCGCTACCAAGCAATCGTTTAACCTTGCCAAAATTGTCTCGTTGCCACTTAACCCTCCGGAAGAGATAAAACCCATGTATGGATTCCAAACAAAAAGCCCTTCATCGGAAATTCCATTCCAATGAAGGGCTTATAATTAACCGTTTTCGCTATGCGTTTTTGTTTCCGCTGGCATTCCGGGATTAGGTTGATTTTCGATTTTAGGCGGTAGGACGCGTCTTATGAATAACGTCAAGACCAGCGCCACGCCTGCAATAACGGTGGAGATGAAGAACGCATGGTTAATGCCGTCGAGCTGAGCTTGCCGGGCCACTTGGATCTTGAATTCTGCCACTCCCGAAGCATCTGTCGGCAGTTTGCCTGTTGCTGCTGCATTTGCAGCAATCTCAGCACCCGCAGATTCCGCACGTTTTGTCATGAGTGTCAAGAGAATCGCGGATCCAATCGCACCTGATACTTGTTGAACTGTACTGTTCATGGCAGTACCATGCGGGTTTGAAACCATCGGTAACTGATTCATACCGTTCGTCATGATCGGCATGGTCACCATCGACAGTCCAAACATACGGGCAGTGTATATCGCCATAAGTTCATAATAGCCTGTATCCATCGTCAGCTGGCTCAGCATATACGTCGTGAGCATTGTGATTGCTAACCCTGTAATCGCAAGTCCTTTCGGTCCGTATTTATCGAACAGCTTACCAGTTATCGGTGACATGATTCCCATCAGGACAGCACCCGGCAGCATGAGCAGACCGGAGTCAAGAGGTGAAATGTGACGGACACTCTGTACGTAGAGCGGTGTCAAAATCATTCCTGAGAACATAGCAACGGATACAACCACCGATATGATCGAGGACAACGCGAACATCGGATGCTTGTAGATTTTGAAATCGAGCATCGGATCTTTTTTTCTAAGCTGTCGAGTGACGAAAAGAACAAGTCCAATCGCACCAATAATAATTGTTCCGTATACTTCAATCGCAGTCCAGCCTTTACTCCCCGCCGAACTGAATCCATACAACAATCCACCAAATCCGATACTTGAGAGAACAATTGAGAAGACATCGACTTTGACCGGCTTATTCGGCGTAATGTTGTGCAATTTGAAGAACGCATACACCATCGTGAATAATGCAATCGGTAAAACGATGATGAACAACGCACGCCAAGAGTAGTGCTCCACAACGAACCCAGATAGCGTCGGTCCAATGGCTGGAGCTGTAAACATGACAAGTCCAAAATAACCAAGTGCCTGCCCGCGTTTTTCAATAGGAAACGCAACGAGCATGACATTCATTAGAAGTGGCATCAGAAGTGCTGCACCGGAAGCTTGAATCATCCGTGCCGCTACTAATAGCGAAAAGTTCGGCGTAACAATCGCCAAAAAGGTTCCGGCTGAGAACAGTGCCATTGCGGTTAAAAATAACTGTCTATTTTTGAATTTAAGAATGAAAAAAGCGCTGGCTGGCATCATAATACCGCCGACAAGCATGTAGCCAGTCGTAAGCCATTGCACTTGAGAAGGAGTTATCTTAAATTCATCCATAATCGTCGGGAGTGCGATATTCAATAAGGTATTGTTCAAAATCGCAACAAAAGCCCCGATAAATAAAATCGCGATTATGCCGTATGGCGGCTTATCTTGCATTTTTTTAATGTGTTCATTAGTTTCCATCCAGCAATCTCTCCGTTTCCTTATTAGTTCGTACTTCGAAAAACATCATGAAGAATATTTTATACTCACAGTCCAAATAAATCAACAAAAAAATCTAGAAGTTTATATTTCATTGATAAATGGAGGTTTCAAGAGTAGACTGGCAGTATACTAACTTACAAAAAGGTGATGTGATGAACGAGCGGAAACTTCAAATCATTCTAGCTGCTCAGCAAGTGTTTCAAGAAAAAGGGGTTATCGCAACTTCTGTTCAAGACATTTTAACTGCCGCAGGAATTTCCAAAGGTACGTTTTACAATTATTTCACTTCAAAAAATGAATGCCTGTTGTCCATACTCGAAATGGCAAACGAAGAGTCGATCACAAGACGCAGAAAATTACTTCTTGGACAAGATCGGACCGATAAGACGATTTTTGCTTTGCAGATTGTTACTCGTGCCCATGTAGATCGGGAACGGAATTTACTGCCTATCTATGAAGCGGTCTTCTTTTCGAATGATGATGAAATGCGAACCTTCGTCAGAAAACAATATTTATCTGAAATTTCGTGGCTCTCCGGACGGTTGTTAGAAGTCTACGGTCCTGACTCTGAGCCTTATAATGCGGATGGCGCTGTTATGCTCGTCGGTATGATGCAGCATATCCATCATTTCGTGAAAATTGGCGGAAGAGAAAAGAATTCTTTCAATTACGATCAACTCGTGCCTTTCGCAATACGCCGGCTCGATGATATCATGGCAGGCATGATGGCGAGTGGCGATAAGTTACTGGGCAAAGCGCTTCTTGACAAGTTAACGTACACCGATAATGAAGATACAAAAGAAGTGTTGATGAAAGAACTGCGGGACATTCTTACTCGTTTTGAAAAAGATCGGGAAGATAAAGGGATTGAATATGTGACGTTTCTATTGGAAGAGCTCGTTACTGGAAATAGCGGTCCTACAATTTTGGAATCCGTGACGACTTCGTTCGAGAAACACTATTCTTCCACAAAGTATGCGGATGATATCGCGAATTTGTGTTACAGAATTATAGAAGTGAAAAATCTGCGAAAAAAAGGGTCATGCAGTCCTATAAATTGAAACCTTCCTTCTCTATTTACCGTATAACTGATTAACAAATTTAAAACTCGGAGGAACTGTCTATGAATAATCACGAAATTGACTATAAAATCCACGGTGACGACATGCAATTTGTGGAAGTTGAGCTGGATCCTCAGGAAACTGTGGTGGCAGAAGCCGGCGCACTCATGATGATGGAGGACCACATTGAAATGGAAACCATCTTTGGGGATGGTTCTGGCAACGGCGGGGGATTGTTCGGAAAAATCATGGGAGCTGGCAAACGAGTGTTGACGGGAGAAAGTTTGTTCATGACGACTTTCACGAATACTGGTACCGGAAAGCGCCACGTTTCATTCGCATCTCCATATCCAGGAAAGATCATTCCAATGGATTTAAGCGAACATAGCGGAAAAATCATTTGCCAGAAGGATGCATTTCTCGCAGCTGCAAAAGGGGTTTCTGTCGGCATCGAGTTCCAGCGCAAACTTGGCACAGGATTCTTCGGTGGTGAAGGGTTCATCATGCAGAAATTAGAAGGCGACGGTCTTGCTTTTGTACATGCGGGCGGCACCATCATTGAAAAGAAATTGGTGGCAGGCGAATCCCTCCGGGTAGATACTGGGTGCTTGGTTGCGATGACTCACGATGTAGATTATTCGATTGAGACTGTGAAAGGTGTCAAAACTGCACTTTTCGGAGGTGAAGGACTATTCTTCGCAACACTACGCGGACCAGGAACGGTTTGGATCCAATCACTTCCATTTTCTCGTCTTGCGAGTCGGGTGTTCGCTTCTGCACCTCAAATACCGGGAGGCAGTTCAAAAGGTGAAGGCAGTGTCGCAGGTGGATTGTTCGATTTGTTAGGCGGCAAATGAGTGTTGGAGAAAAGGTGAATCTGCCCGCTAGTGCTTTAACGATGTATGGCATGTGTAAAGCTGCGGGTAAAGAAATGATGATCGGCCCCATGATGCTGCAATCCAAAACAGGTGGCAAAAGCGGGGATTACACAAGGACGGACGCCTAATGAGCATCCGTCTTTTTTCCTCCCTTACAAATGCTTCGTCAATTCATAATGAATGTGCAATAACTCCGGCATGACGAGACGGTCCATTGCAAGTCCAACCGCTTTTACGGAACCCGGTAAGGCGAACAGTACTTTCTCTCCTACCGCCCCTGCAGCTGCACGGCTTAGTAGCGCTTTCGATCCCACATCCTCTGCATAACTGATATAGCGGAATAACTCACCGAATCCCGTCAGTTCTTTTGTAAAAAACGGACGGATCGTTTCAATCGTCACGTCCCGATAACTGATGCCGGTCCCGCCAGTTATAATTATGGCATTTGCATCCTTCTTGCCGATCCACGATTCCACTGCTTTCAAAATTGCATTCTTATCATCCGGACAAATGATCCGGGCGATGACTTCGTGCCCCGCTTCCCCCAACTTTTCACAAATTAATCGTCCGCTATTGTCATCTTCTTCCGTTCGTGTATCGCTTACTGTCAATACACACACATTCAATTTCCTCTTCATATCCATATCCTCTTTTTGCACGTCAATTCTCCCCTTATCCGAACAGCTGGTGATAGATTTTGCGCCCTTTTTGAAAATCCTTCAACCCATGTACGAGCAGTGTTCCATTTGAAAACCCCACACACCGATAGCCTTCTGTGTAAAACTCAACAAAGTAGGGAGTCCGCTTTTCCACTGTCCCGAGACGTTCCGCAACCCGATAGACATCGTCGCCCGTTAACCTACGCTCAGATGCTGGTATGATTTGAACCCTTTCCCTTCCACACAATACCGCGTATTGAGTACATGAGCCGGCATGTAAGGACGGATATGCAGGAGCACTTCTGCATGTTTCACACTTCATCTTTTTAACGGCATTGAGCGTCAACAACTCCAAGTATGTGGAATTTCCTTTCCGTTTGTTCCGTATTTCCCTAGACCTGGTTTAGAAATTCAAGAATTTCTTCTTCAGCGCGTATTCAACGAGTTCCGGTTTACTCTTCAAGTTCAACTTTTCCATCAACTTCGCTTTATGTGCTTCCACTGTTTTAACGGAGATGTATAGCTTTTCAGCGATTTCTTTGTTACCGTATCCTTTCGCGACAAGTGGCAACACTTCAATTTCACGCTTAGAAAGGATTTTAAACGGGTCTGTTTCCACTTGCTCTCCATCCTTTTTCACAAATTCCCGCACGAGTGAAGTCGCCATTGATGGCTGAATGTACGTTCCGCCATCGTGAACTGTCCGTATCGCCGCAAACAGTTCTTCATCAGGAGAGTTTTTCAATACATATCCCGATGCACCGTTTTTCAGTACATGAAACAAATATTCTTCGTCGTCATACATCGTCAAGATCACGATCTTTGTGTCAGGGAAATCTTCGTTGATTTTTCCAGTGGCGATCAAACCACTTTCTCCAGGAGGCATGCTCAAGTCCATCAAAAGGACGTCCGGCTTAAGTTTAGCAACGAGGTCGTAAGCTTCTAAGCCATCTGCCGCTGTCGCTACGACTTCCATATCCCGTTGAAAATTCAAAATGTGCATAAAGCCGCTTCTTACGACCGCATGATCATCCGCGATAATTATTTTCATTGTCCGTTTCCTCCTTCTCCAGAGGCACGGTGAGGATGATTGTCGTTCCCTTTCCAATGCCTGTTTGAACCGTTATCGAAGCATTCACCAGCTCCGCACGTTCCTTCATTCCAAATAATCCGAGCCCGGTTCCTTTGTAGGCCGGTGCGTTCAAGTCAAAACCTACTCCGCTATCCCGTATCGTGAGTGTTAACACATCCGAAGTCAGCAAAAGTTCAACATCGATCTCATCCACTTCTGCATACTTCAACGCGTTGAATACCGCCTCTTGGCATACTCGGTAGACGACCGTTTCAATTTCCCCTTCGAATCGCTGGGACTGTGTGTTGCTCGTGAAGTGGACAAGGAGTCCATAATTTTTTTCAGTCCATTTGAAGTGGGTACGGAATGCGGCTTCTAGTCCTAGGTCATCCAGCGTTGCAGGTCTCAGCTGAACTGCCAAATGACGGATATCATCCAGCAGACGCATGAGTGATCCTTCTGTTTGTCTAACTTTCTTCAATACGTCCTCTTCCACGTTCATATACTTCAACACGCGTAAATCCACTAAAGAACTCAGCATCTCTTGTGCTACACTGTCGTGAAGTTCACGGGATATCCGTTTGCGCTCGTCTTCTTGTGCTTTAATAACGCGTTTGACAAGCAGTTTTTGGTGCAACGTTTCGGACGTTTGTAATTGCTCCGTCAAATCCCGAAGCATGAATACCCGAATTCCTTGTTCTGCATCAATCATTTGAATACTGCCTGTATACGGCACTATCCCTCGACCAACTGTTTCCAAGAACACTTGGAAGGAAGGGATATTCCGTTGCGGATCGGACATATAACAAGAAATGCATGTCTGTTCTTCTTCTGCACTTGTGAATCCTTTGCATGCCATACAGATTGCCTCTGCACTTCCGGACTTCATGAGTTGAGCAACCTGAGGATCGAGAATTTGTTCAGCGGCTTTGTTCATCGAAAGAACATTGCCCTCAAGACTGAAAAAGAAAATCGCCTCTGTAGAGTTTTCATACAACTGTTCCAGCAAATTACCAATACCACTTTGACTGAGTCCTTTCAAATCCCGGTCACCTCCTCACTATAATAAGGTCCGAATGTAGGTGTCACTAAGGACTGCAGCAATTCAAATTTCTCAATGGACATACACTTGTGCTTTCGGCAACCGGCAAGCAGAATCCCTCTCACCCGATTGTGTTTAAACAAAGGGATCGCTGCGAAACATTCAAGTTCTTCTGCAATGAGAATCGGATAGTTATACATGTCTTCTTTTTTATAATACTGATGAGCATCGGGTACGAATATCGGTTTACCTGTCTTGAATACGATCCCCGCCACTCCTTTTCCGGAGTGTAAAACGATACGTCTAAAGCGCTGACTTAAATTTCCTGAAGCAAACTCCCAACGGATCTGAAAGTGCCGCTCCTCCGTTTGTACGAGCGCCAATGCAACGAAATCACATCCCATCGCTAGACGGATTTCTTCAACTTGCTGCTGGTAGTTAAATGCTTCCGGGCTTTCCATGAGACATCCTCCCTCTATCTTAAGAAAGGGCTCATTCCGCCTCTCTTGTCCGTTTCTCTTATCCTTTCTGTAAAGGATATAACTTCTGCCTGCAAAATTCAATGGCACACTCCCCGCATTTCTTCCAGTCCATTAACTTCTCCATTTAGTTGAGCAATCTCTTGGAACGAGTCATATGCAAGCGGGGTAGTGAGAAAATCTTTGTAAACACCAGGTTAGTGGATCTATATGAAGGTGAATGCAATTTCATTGCGAGGATTTTGACGGTATCTTCGATAGACTTGGAGAAATGGATGGCGGGCAAGGCAGCCAGACAGCATAAATGCATTTCCAAGGATTCTCCATATGTTTCGTCCTTAAGTGTTTATCCAATAAAAATAGCCCGGCGTTCAGCATGTCGCTGAACACCGGGCTTTACCCGTTGCTTATAGATCGTCGAACCCGTTTAAATCACTTGTTTTCACGTATTGACGGGAAGTTTGTTCGAAGAAGTCCGTTTTCGTACCGTCAAAGTTGTCCGTATAGGCACGGATCCATTTCATAGGATTATCGATGAATTCCGGATAGATCTCGCTGAGACCAAGCATGCGAAGCATCTTGTTTGCACGGTATTTAACATAGCCGTCCATTTCATCCAAGTCGATTCCCTCAATGTCAGCGAGCACGTAGCGGCTCCAAATTGTTTCCTGTTCCACGGAATAGCGGAACTGGTCATAGATCCATTCAGTGAATTCTTCTGTGTTATAGTCCGGATTCTCTGCAAGTGCCGCCCGGAAAATATCACTGATTGCTTTGCCGTGCTGCAGCTCGTCTCGGTTAATATATGAAATCATAGTAGACGTACCTACCATTTTTTGATGACGCGCTAAGTTATAGAAGAACGCAAATCCGCTGTAGAAGAATAATCCTTCGAGCAAGGTCGTATAAACCATTGCTTTCAGTACTGTTTCAATCGTCGGATTCGTCGCAAATTCGTTGTAAATCTCGACAATCCGTTCATTTCTCTTCATTAATACATCGTCTGTGCGTCCCATTTCAAACGATTCCACTTGTTTGTCATACGTAGTCACGGAAGACAATACGTATGCGTAGCTATGGTTGTGTTCGCTTTCCTGGTCGGCGATCGTTGCCATGATGGACTTGACGGATGGGTCCGTGGCAAAGTCAGCAATCTTCATTGCGACGACCGTTTGCGGACCGTCCAATGTTGCCAGCAAACCGATAATCTTCAGAAATGCGTCCTGTTCCGCTTTTGACAGGTTCGCAAACTGTTTTACATCTTGTGTCATATCGACTTCGTTAGCTGTCCAAAATAAAGAACGGATTCGTTGGCGCAATGTATAGAAATGCGGATGCGCTAAGTTGTTCCAATTCAGGATACCGCTCGCTTCCCCTCCAAAGATCGCGGTTGCTTTGTTTGGATTTGCTGGATTCAGTACGTTAACTCGTGTAAGTGTCTCCAATGGTCTAGCACTCCCTCTGCCCAGTTGGTCACGCGGAGTTCTTGCGCGCCACGCGGGCTTTGTTCAATTTTCAGCGGTTCAAGCGCCGAATTATAAAAACGGGCCAATTTCACCGCGGCATTGCAAAACAGCTCATCACCGCCGAATTGTGTATCTCCCGTTCCAAAAACGTATACATGGTCAGGCTTCGCGCCGACATCCAATACGAAATCTTTCACTTCTTCAGGCGTTGTGCCTTGTTCCCACGTAAACGAACCGACGATCATCGCATCAAAATCACGATAATCCGGCACCGGACCTTGGCCGATGCGATGCAGTTGAACGGATGCACCGCCTGCCGTTAATGTCTTACCAATCAATTCCGCAGTTTCTGCAGTATTGCCGCTCCAAGAAGCATAGGCAATTAAGAATGACACCATTCGCACTCCTCGATTTCCGAAGCCGTGGAACGTGTATAATAAGTCGTTTTCATGCCTGATTTCCAAGCTTGCAAATGAAGGTTGAGCAATACAGAAGCACGGATATTGTTCGGGACATAGAAGTTGAACGAAATGGATTGGTCAATGTGACGCTGACGCGCTGCATTTTGCTTAATCGACCAGCGCTGATCGACAATATACGCAGAACGACGATAAACATCATACGTATTGTGATTCAAGTCTGGTGCAATGACCGGCAGCTTATAGTCTTTCTTTTCTTCATGGTAGAACGGCTTGAACACAGGGTCAATCGACGCTGTAGAGCCCGCAATGACAGAAGTAGAACTGTTCGGTGCAACGGCCATCAGATACCCATTTCGAATACCGGTTTCTGCAACGTCCTTACGCAGTTCGTTCCACTCATCAGAAACGTATTCACGTTTGTCGAAATACGCACCTGTTTCCCAATCAGAACCCTCGAACAATGGATACGAACCCTTTTCGCCCGCGATTTCCATAGAAGAACGAATCGTCAAATATGCAATCTGTTCATACAGTCGATCTGCGAATTCAACTGCTTCGTCTGACTCCCACTGAATTCCTTCCAGTGCAAGAAGATGATGCCATCCGAAAGTCCCAAGACCGATTCCCCGGTAGCGACTGTTTGTACGTTGTGCCTGGACAACCGGGATTTTGTTCAAATCGATCACGTTATCGAGCATACGGACTTGAATCGGAATCAAGCGCTCCAGCACACCTGCAGGAACTGCTTTCCCTAAGTTTACAGAGGACAAGTTACAAACTACGAAATCCCCTGGTTTTGAACGGGTAACTACAATATCGTCTTCCAATGTGACAGATTCAAACTCAGTTGCACTCATATTCTGCATGATTTCAGAACAGAGGTTACTTGAATAGACCATCCCTGCGTGCTTATTCGGGTTGGCACGATTCACTTCATCCCGATAAAACATGTAAGGCGTACCAGTTTCAAGCTGGCTGCGCATGACGCGCTTCATGATTTCAATTGCCGGAACCGTCTCTTTTGAAATTTCCGGATGATTCACACACGCTTCATAGCGTTCACGGAAAGTACCCGATCCTTTTTGTTCGTCATAAGAATCTTCCAGTGAATACCCCATCACTGTACGGACTTCGTGTGGATCGAACAAGTGCCAGTCGGCGCGGGCATCTACAGCTTCCATGAATAAGTCCGGCAAACAAACACCAGTGAAAATATCATGCGCACGAAGACGCTCATCTCCGTTGTTCAATTTCAGGTCCAGGAACGTGAAGATGTCTTTATGCCAAACATCCAGATAGACCGCTACTGCACCTTGACGCTGTCCGAGCTGATCCACGCTGACCGCTGTATTATTCAGCTGCTTGATCCATGGAAGAACTCCGCTGGAAGCACCTTTGAATCCACGGATGGACGATCCGCGAGAGCGGACCTTGCCCATGTATACGCCAATTCCCCCGCCGTATTTCGACAAGTTCGCAATATCGGTGTTGCTGTTATAGATCCCAGTTAATGAATCGTCAACTGTGTCAATGAAACAACTGGAAAGCTGACCGTGCGGTTTTCCTGCATTCGAAAGTGTCGGTGTGGCTACGGTCATGTACAAATTGCTCATTGCCCAATACGCTTCGGCGATCTTACCAATACGGTCACCTGTCTCACGCTGCATAAGTGTCATCGCAATCACGAGCCAGCGTTCTTGCGGCAGCTCAACAGGCACTTTCGAGTAGTTGACAGCCGCATAACGATCCATCAACGTCTTCAAGCCGATGTATGTAAACAGCTTGTCCCGCTCAGGCTTAATAAGAGCTCCGATTGCTGTCAATTCGTCTGTCGTATAGTTCTTCGTCAAATCTGCTGTATAAAGACCTTGTTCGACAAGAGACGCGACATGACCCGCAAAATTTGAATAGACCGCTTCCCCGCGATGCTCTTGCTGATCCGCATAAAGTTTTTGCAAGTAAAGGCGTGCAGCAACGAACGTCCAGTAGCTGGATGCTTCATCGATCAGACTCAACGTCTCAAGGACCATCGCATTCGTCCATTCTTCAAATCCACCCTCTGCATGTTTTGAAAGCCATTTGTCACTTGCTTGCGTCAGTGGTGCAATCCGTTCCGCTCCGAATTCCTCCTGTAAAGCTTGTAGCACGCGTGTTGTATCATTCGTTTCACGGGTTAGTGTCATATCGACCGTCTCCTTCCAAATTCTTTCATATTTTAGCAATTAAAAAAGAGCTGAGAAAACGCAATTCGAGGCGTTTCCTGCGAAAGCCTCTATGACGGCGTTTCGACATCAGCACTATATATAGTGTGTTATTTACTTATCTACCCTAACATCTTGTGTCAAAACAGTAAATAGGCAAAAAGGGACGTAAAATTTTCTTAATCGCCTACACGTGATTTGCACCCAGGATTTTTCCTCGAAATATTAGTTTATCATACATTCGTGTTGGACAGTTACTTGTACCGCTCCAAAATATTAGAAACAAAATCCTTGCTTTTTTCTTCCTATTCCGCCTATCAGATAAATGGATTTTCAAAGTTTACAAATTCAAAAAAGAGGAGAAATTTTTCAATTCCGTCCTCTGTTTCGATTGTTGGTTCATCTTATTACGATTGTTCCTTTGCCAGTTCAAACCGTTCAACGACTTGTTGTAGTTCATTCGCAATGCGTGTCATTTGTTGGACCGAATCTGAAACGTGCTCCAGCTCTTGCTGCTGAGCAATTGAAGAGGCGCTTACTTGTTCAGCAGATGCGGCTGTTTCTTCTGAAACTGCCGATACGCTCTGGATTGCAAGGACGGCCTGGTCTTTGTGCGAAACCATTTCGGATAAATTTGCTGAGAGTTCAGCAATCGATTTGTTCATTTCTTCTGTGAGTTTCGCATTGAGTGCAAATGACTTCTCTGTGCTCGCGACCGATTCACTCTGAGTCTTCATCGATTTCGTGTTTTGAGCAATTACGTCAACAGTCGTCTTCGACTGATCCAATATTTCCTGAACTGTTTGCTGAATAGTTCCAGTTTCCCTGCTTGACTGCTCTGCAAGCTTACGCACTTCTTCAGCAACAACAGCAAACCCTTTTCCGTGCTCACCTGCACGTGCCGCTTCAATGCTCGCATTGAGCGCCAGCAAGTTCGTTTGGGCTGTGATGTCCTGGATCGATGTGATCACTTGGTTGATGCCTGAAATTTTGTGCGTCAAGGCCGTCATTTGTTGTTCCACTTGTTCGTTCATACGGTTGGCCATCTCATTTTGTTCACGTAAACGATCGACCTCAGCAAGCCCGTTTTGTGTGGACTCCACCGTTTGACGTGATAAGCCATCCATATTGTCAGACAATGTAGAGATTGTGGTGATCTGATCTGCAAGATCCCCCATGCGATGGCTCGTCTCTTCCGTGTCCTCTGACTGTTTGGATGCTCCTTGGGCAATCTCTTCTGTCGCTACAGAGACCTCTTGGCTGGATGCAACGATTTCTTCAAAAGCGTGATTCACTCGAGAGGATGACTCCGTAAGTCGGGAGGAAGCCGCTAACACTTCCACAAGCGCTTGATTTGTCTGATTGAGCATATGGTTATACGACGTAGCAACTGAGCCGATTTCATCTTGCTTTAGCTTGCTTACATCGACTTGGTCCGTTAAATCTCCTGAAGCTGCCATTTCCATCGATTTCTGAACCCGTGACAGCGGGTTGATCTGACGGTATACGAAGAAAGCTGTAATAAGACCCATCAATACCACCATGACTGCTGCGGCAATTAGTGTAAAGATTACAATCCGTGCAAAAGGTGCAACGATTACTGTTCTTGGTAAAACGGTTTGAACGGACCATGTCTGATCAAATCCAGCCAATGTAATCGGGGCAAAGACGTTGAATGCTTTTTCATTATAAGTTTTCGACTCCACATACAATGAATCGGTTTTCCCTGCCTCTAATTTATCCTTCACTGGCTGCCAGTCAATGGCATCCTTCATGTTCGAATTGTTCATCTGCTCTTTTTGACTGTTTTGTATAAGGACTCCGTCATCGGATATCACGGAAGCATAGCCGCCTTCTGGTGCGATTTCTTTTGTTAATTCGCCTAGAAAGTCCAGAGACATATTGGCACTGATAACCCCGATAAAATCACCATTTTCAGAAAGTAAAGGAACACTTAAAGAAGTATAACTTTTATTTTTCCCATCCACTTCATATGTAGTAGGTTCTTGGAAAACCGATTGTTTGTCCGCTTTCGATTTTAAGTACCAATCCCCTTCACCAGGATTTTCATATCCGCTTGCTGACTGTATTTTCACATCGCCTTCCGTTTTCAATAGAAAGGGAACGAATCTTCCTTCCGCATCTATGAGCTTCTTGTCAGTTTCAGATAACCCTTCCATGGAAAGGACACCTTTTTCAAATACTGCATTTATACTGACAGCATTTGGATTTCCTTTTAAATTTTCTTGGAGAACAGATAAGACATCGGCTGCACCTAATTTTGAATTGGAATTTATCGTTTCCAAGACCCGTTTAGTTGTATTCAACGATTCATCCGTTCGTTTAAATTGCTCACTTAACTCTAGTGCGACACGCTCTGTGTCTGTCTTTGCAAATTTTTCTGCATCCGTTACAGTTATGTTATGAGTGTAAACCATAGTTCCTAATGCATAGAGGACAAATAATAGTAAAAACACTCCAATTATGAGCGAAGACAGCTTAAATACAACACTTTTCGACTTTTTCATTCTGTACATCCCTTCCGTTTCGTGTGACTTAGTGATTATACCTATTTACTCATAATAAGAGTAGCTTTTAGAACTTTTTTCACAAAAAAGTCACTGGATGATTTATTCATCCAGTGACTCTTTCTTTCGATCTATAATTAGTCAAAAGTTATTTGGGTTGTTCTTCTCCCCAACACTCGGTACCTTTTAAACCAGGAATCGATTTTGCTTGGAATTTAGGATTCAATCCTTGTTTACGTTGAATCGTGAAGTCATCCAATACGCTGAAAGCGATCCTGCTCAAGACGGCAATGACAATAAGGTTCAAGACAGCCATCAGTCCCATGAAGACATCTGCAAGGTCCCATACAGTCTGGACTTTCGCCATTGCTCCGAACATGACCATACCAAGTACAGCAATTCGATAGACTGTCATCCAAACCTTATGCGCATTGAGGAATTCAATATTCGTTTCCCCATAATAGTAGTTACCGATTATCGAACTGAATGCAAAGAACAAAATCGCTATCGCTACGAAATAGGGAGCCCAAGAACCTACGTGTTCCGCCATGGAAGCTTGTGTCAACAAGATTCCATCCGTTTCGCCTGTATCATAAAGACCAGCAAGCAGAATAATGAACGCAGTTGCTGAACAAATAATAATAGTATCGAAGAACACCCCAAGGCTTTGAACGAGACCTTGTTTCGCAGGGTGCGTCACGTTTGCCGTTGCAGCGGCATTCGGGACACTCCCCATTCCTGCTTCGTTCGAGAATAATCCGCGGCGGACTCCCTGCATGATAGCAGCCCCAACACCTCCGCCTGCCATTTCCTTAAGGCCGAATGCATGTTCAACAATCAAGGTAAACATTGCTGGGATTTCAGTAATATTCATAACAACAATATACAATGCTACAAGAATATATAATGTCGCCATAATCGGTACGATTGCTTGTGTCACTTTCACTATCCGTTTGACACCGCCGAATATAATGATAGCCGTTAATACAACTAGGACAATACCTACAGCCCACTCCGGAACATTAAAGACATCTGAAAACGACTGACTGATCGTATTTGACTGAACCGCGTTAAATATAAAACCGAAGCATAATGTTAAAAGGATCGCAAAAACGATTCCTAAGCCCCTCAGCCCCAATGCTTTTTGCATGTAATACGCTGGCCCGCCCCGGAACGTATCCCCGTCTCTTACCTTGTATACTTGTGCCAACGTGCTTTCGATGAAAGCGGTTGCCATACCGATTATCGCAATAATCCACATCCAAAATACTGCACCAGGACCACCGATCCCAATTGCGAGTGCGACACCTGTCACATTCCCTGTACCTACACGAGAGGCTGCACTGATTGTAAATGCTTGGAATGCGGAAACACCGTCTTCACTATCTTTCTTTTCGACAATCAATCGAAACATTTCACCGAAGAGACGGAATTGAACAAATTTTGTTCCGATTGTGAAGTAAAGTCCAAGCATTAACAATAAACCGATAAGTACGTATGTCCATAAATAATTACTGAATGAGCCCGTTATCCAATTCAAAAAATCTGTAAACATCCAGTCACCTCTTCACTTTTTGTATTCTATTAACCCTTTAGAGAACTCGTTTCTTCTGTACCCTCTTTTTTTATCTAGTAGACAAAAAAGTGCCGATGGTTTAGTAAACCACCGACACCATGTGAATTGCAATAGAAATTATTATTCACCGAATATTTTTATAGTACGTATTGGTCAATCTTCAGGACAAGCTCTGCAATTTCCGGTTTACTGATTTGCTCATCTGCTCCTACACTGGTTCCTTTATGCTTTAATTCATCTGTGATTAAAGAAGAGAAGATGATGACAGGCAGTTTTGCAAGACCTTTGTGTTCCCGTATCCTTCTAGTGAAATGGTGACCATCCATTTGCGGCATTTCAATATCCGTAATGACAAGTTGAATCGTATCTGCGACATCACCTGTCCCGGCGACCTTTTCCAAATAGGCGAGTGCATCTTTCCCGTTTTCAAAAAACTCGACTCGCTCATAACCCGCTTCTGATAATGTCGTCTGCAATAATTTCCGTAAAAGCGGTGAATCCTCTGCTACGAGCAAACGTTTATCAGAACGCTCCCGCTTCCCGAGCTTCTTGATTTGCTCTAGGCGGATTCCTGTTTCAGGACTGATCTCCATCACAATTTTTTCAAAGTCGAGTAAGAGCATCATGTCACCGCCAAGTTTGATGACCCCGATGACAGGGGATGTTTCTGCTGAGTATGCACCGCTGGGCTTCTCAATGGCATCCCAAGAAATCCGGTGGATCATCGTCACATTGTGCACGTGAAATACCACTTGTTGCTTGTTGAAAGAAGATACAATATATTTGTCATCTTGTGGATTCGCAGAAGGTCCCATCCCCAATACTCGTTCCATATTAATGACAGGCAGGATTTCACCGCGCAATTGTATAATCCCTTCTACCGCGGGATCCGCGTGAGGGATGGGCGTTATTGGCACGGGTACGATAATTTCTTTCACTTTAATGACGTTAATGCCGTATCGGCTTCCAGCAACTTCGAACTCAACAACTTCCAGTTCATTTGTTCCGCTCTCCAATAATATTCCGCTCTCATAAGCCATTGCAATCAGTCCTTTTCATGTAGTCGCATTTTTTCCAGTCCGTCCCATGCTCCGCCGTTCAGTGCGAAGCGGCTCTACTACTCTATTTCGGCATGATGTAGTACATGCTTGAGGGCTGTTCCCCTTTTTTTCTCAAATTGAATGAATCTGTCTGCAGTCCTGTGCCCGATAGCCATTGGAATGAGAGCGTCAGTGAGAATTTTGCTTATAAATCTTGGGTTGTGATCATAATTTTGGAATTGCGATCATAAATCTTTGGAATGTGATCATAAACTCGAAACTTCGATCATAAATCTCGGATTGTGATCATAAACTCGAAACTTCGCTCTTAAATCTCGGATTGTGATCATAAACTCGAAACTCCGCTCTTAAGTCTTGGATTGTGATCATAAACTCGGATTTCCGCTCTTAAATCTCGGATTGTGATCATAAACTCGAAACTCCGCTCTTAAATCTCGGATTGTGATCATAAACTCGGATTTCCGCTCTTAAATCTGGGATTGTGATCATAAACTCGGATTTCCACTCTTAAATCTCAGATTGTGATCATAAACTCGGATTTCCGCTCTTAAATCTCGGATTGTGATCATAAACTTGAAACTCCGCTCTTAAATCTCGGATTGTGATCATAAACTCGGATTTCCGCTCTTAAATTTCATAGGAAAACTCCTCAACTTTGATTATCAATAAAAACCGATCCGTGCTGGCTAATCGGTGCATTTTCCTGGATTGGCCCATTCTTACTCAATCATCCCATGTAACGGCCATGACCTTGCCAGAAACGGCGTGGATTTGATAGGTCACTTGGTCAGGGACACCCTCTACGTCAATTTCAATCTCGATGAGGGAAAAGTCTCCTTTTGCAGACAGGACTAAAGCAATACTCTCTTCATCTTCTATAATTAATAGTCTCTCAGCCATTATCAGCTCACCTTTTCCACCGCTTATTCGCTAGACATGGTCCGCTTCAGGAAGCAGACATTCTCTTAAAGATTGTTTTCTTTAATTCTATCCGTTTTCTTTCTGGCAAGAGAAATTAAATACAAACATGAAAAAAGAAGCAACCCGCTTCGAGCGGGAATGCTTCTTAGACGAAAACGATAATCGCTAAAATAATCGCAAGGATGATGCGATAAATGGCAAATGGTACGAGTTTGATCTTTGAGATCAGTTTCAAGAAGAACCGGATCGACAGCAATGAGAATACGAAGGCGCTGATGAATCCTACGACATAGAACGAAATGTGATCCATCGAAAGGTACTCCCAGTTTTTCAAGACAGAAACCAGACTGGCTCCCATCATGATCGGAACCGCCATGATGAACGTGAAATCCGCTGCGGTTCTGTGGTTCATTCCAAATAATACACCACCTGAAATCGTAGCACCTGAGCGTGAAAATCCTGGCCAGAGTGACAGACATTGAACAAGGCCGACGGTAAATGCTTGACGGTATGTAATTTGGTCAAGCGTCGTTACGCGCGGCGTCTTCGGACCGAAACGGTCAGCTGCAATCATCAGAATCGCACCCGCTACAAGCGCAACAATGACTGTTTCGACACCGAACAAATAGTCATCGATCAAGTCTTTGAGCGCAAACCCAAGAATTACAGCCGGCAGCATACCGACGATTACGTGAAGCAAGTTGAAACTTTGGCTCGCCTTCTGGCCATCCACTTTATAAAGACCGACTAAACTGAACAGCCGCTTCCAGAACACAACAACAACAGCTAGTATTGAACCGAGCTGAATGACAATTTTAAATGTGATGGAAGGGTATTTCCCAAGAAACTCTTCACTTTTCAACCACATGTCGTCAACAATAATCAAGTGCCCTGTAGATGAAACAGGCGCAAATTCAGTCATTCCTTCAACGAACCCTAATATCAGCGCTTTTAAAAATTCAAATAAATCCATAAATTAGTATACCCGCTTTCTGCGAAGCCTTACATACCCATAGCATGCAATCACTCCGCCAATTCCTATTAAAATATACACAACGTTTGAATAGATGTCCATATATCGGATGACCGATTCAAAGTTAGCCCCAAGCTTGACCCCCGTGAAAATGAGGACACTGTTCCAAACCAAACTTCCTAAAGTCGTGAGTATGATGAAAAGAGGGAAGTTCATCCCAGACATTCCGGCTGGTATCGAAATGAGGCTTCGAACAAGCGGAACCATTCTACAAATGAGCACTGTCCAAGGTCCATACTTGTGAAACCATGCATCGGCTCGGCGAATATCCTTCCGCTTCAGCCTGAGCCAGCGACCATGACGATCTGTAAGTCGTTCGAGCCGAGGAACGTCAAGAAACATGCCGATACCATATAGCACCATCGCTCCGATCACCGACCCTGTCGTTGCCGCCACAATCATCCAGCCCATTGACAAACCATGTGATGCCACTAACAACCCGCTGAACGTCAAAATCAATTCAGAAGGAATCGGCGGAAACAGGTTTTCCACTAAAATAAGGGCTAGCACGCCGTAGTAACCATATTCCGCCAACAACTCCATGATCCACCCTTCCATCCTCACCCTCCCCTCACTAGTTTTTTGAAGCGGTTTAATGTCAGGTGTTATTGCTTATTCATCATGTGGCAATGCTCATAAAACTGATCATCTGATCATAACCTCACAACCAACTTGTCATAAAGACGACATCTACCGCTACAAGTTTCGCCCAAGCTCTATTAGTTTACGGAACCGGCTTTCATTCTATGACTGCAGCACAACAAAACCCGCCCAGCACTCGCTGCCAGACGGGCTACTTCTTGCTTGCTTACTTCGTCTCAACCAGTTGTCTGCGTAACTCGGCTTTCAAGAACTTCCCCACAGAAGTTTTCGGAATCTCTTCCATAAAGATGATGTCGTCGGGAACCCACCATTTTGCAAACTGGCTTTCCATGTACTCCAACAGTTCCGCTTTCACGGCCTCATTCGCTTCCTGTCCTTCTGCCAACACGACACAGCCGAGAGGACGTTCTTGCCACTTCTCATGAGGTACTGCAATTACCGCCGCCTCAAACACGGCGTCATGAGACATAAGCGCATTCTCCAAGTCGACAGACGATATCCACTCGCCGCCGCTCTTGATCAAATCCTTCGTTCGATCTGTCAGTTTCAAATAGCCGAACTCTGTCATCACTGCAATATCCCCCGTATACAGCCAGCCGTCACGAAACGCTTCGGACGTCCGCTCATCCTTATAGTATTCATCCGCAATCCAGGGCCCCCGAACCGCAAGCTCTCCCATCGTCTTGCCATCCCACGGAACTTCACCATTTTCGTTGACGATTTTCACATCCAGACCTGGCATCACAAGCCCTTGCAGCGCCCGAATGTCAATCCTCTCGTCCATGGACAGATCATCCATCCCTGACGTCAATACCGACAAACTGACGAGTGGTGATGTTTCCGTCATTCCGTAACCGATAAGGAACGGTACCTGATAGCGTTCTTCGAATGCGCGTATCAACCCTTTCGGAGAAGCCGAACCACCACAGACAATAGCACGCAGCGAAGACAGATCACGTGGCTTAGCGTCTTGCGTTTTCAAGACTGCCAGCCAAATCGTCGGCACTCCTGCAGTGAGTGTCACGTTCTCTTGTTCGATTAAATCGAGCAGCAGATCCGGAATGATCCCAGGTCCAGGAAGTACTTGTGTAGAACCGAAGAACACAGCGGCAAACGGCATACCCCATGCATTGACATGGAACATCGGCACGACCGGCATGACGACATCCCGCTCATTCATTCCCATTGCATCTGCCAGCCCGAGCGCATAACTGTGGAGCACAATCCCGCGATGCGTGTAAACAACGCCTTTCGGATTGCCCGTCGTCGCGGACGTATAGCACATGCCTGCTGGCGTGTTTTCATCCAAATCCTCCGGAAATTCAAAAGTGTCCGAAGCATCGTCGAGGAGCGTTTCATATGCATGGACATTCGGCAAGCTCGTCTCAGGTACTTCTTTGCTGTCTCCCATGATGACGTAGTGTTTCACCGTTTTCAAAAGCGGCGCCAACTTCTCCAGATGGGGAAACAAATTATCGTCGACTAACAGGATTTCGTCTTCCGCATGGTTGATGACATACGCAATGTGCTCAGGGGACAAACGGATATTGACCATATGCAAAACCGCCCCCGTACAAGGCACGCCAAAGTAGGCTTCTAGATGTCGATGATGATTCCAGCCGAATGTCGCCACTTTCGTCCCGTGCTGCATGCCTAGTTTTGTCAATGCGTCTGCAAGCTTTCGCGTCCGTACTGCAAACTCCCGGTATGGGATGCGGTGAATCGTATCTGCTGCGGTACGTGAAATGATGAGCTTCTCCGGAAAAAACTGTTCAGCACGTCGGATGAACGATGTTAAATTGAGTGGGGTTTGCATCAATATGGCCATCTCCCTTTGTCCTTTGAATTGGTCAAGCGTCTGACATTCACCTGAATTACAGTCCCATATTCTTTGCAATGATCACTTTCATGATTTCGTTCGTTCCTGCGTAAATCGATGTCACTGGGATATCACGATAGCGGCGAGCGATTTTGTACTCTTCCATATAACCGTATCCTCCATACAACTTCATGCATTCTGTTGCGATTTCACGTGCACTTTCCGTAATCCAGTACTTCGCCATCGATACTTTCGTAACGACGTCTGCACCACTCATGTGGTCTTCGATTAACGACTCCAGGAATGTCTTTCCAAGCTCCACTTTTGTTGCGACTTCTGCCAGTTTGAATTGCGTGTTTTGAAAAGAGCCAATCGGCTTGCCAAAAGCACGACGTTCCTTCACATAGTCAAGTGTCATCTCCAACATGTCTTCTGAAGCCATTTGAGCTGATAATGCAACGATGAGCCGTTCTTGCTGCAACTTCTGCATTAAGTAGTGAAACCCTTTGTTCTCCTCACCGAGCAGATTCGCAACAGGCACTTTACATTCCTCGAAAAAGAGTTCTGCCGTATCTTGGGAATGCATCCCGACTTTGTCAAGCTTACGTCCTTTCGTGAACCCTTCCATTCCTTCTTCGATGAGCAGAAGACTGATTCCACGATGCTTCGGATTCGCATTGACGTCTGTCTTAACGACTGTCAAGAACAGGTTGCCATTTATCCCATTCGTAATGAACGTCTTCTGTCCATTGACAATGTAGAAATCGCCTTCCTTACGCGCAGTTGTCTGGACACTCGCCAAATCAGACCCCGTACCCGGTTCGGTCATTGCGATCCCCGTGATGAAATCCGCCGTCAAGCAGCCTGGCAGATAACGTGCCTTCTGCTCGTCTGTTCCGTACGATTCAATATATGGAACGACGATGTCATTATGCAAACCAATTCCTGTCAGGCCTGCACCGACACGTTCCATCTCTTCCCCAATGATGACCCCGTAGCTGAAATCCAGTCCCAAACCGCCATAACGCTCCTCAACTTGAGGACTAAGAAAGCCCATCTCACCTAGTTTCCTCCAAAATGTTTTAGGCACAAGACGCTGTTGTTCCCACTCGTCGTAATACGGCACAGCTTCCTTCTCCAAAAACTTACGAAGCGTCTTTCTGAATAAAACATGTTCCTCCGTTTCAAAACGATAGCGTTTCATCCGCCTCGCCCCCTCAATAGTGGGATCAGATCATTTCAATAATCGTCGCGTTGGCCATCCCCATCCCCTCGCAAATCGCGAGCAGCCCGAAACGTCCTCCGGAACGTTTCAATTCGTGCATCAGCGATACAAGCAACTTCGTTCCCGTTGCGCCCAAAGGATGACCGAGCGCAATCGCGCCGCCATTGACGTTCAACTTTGTACGATCGGCTCCCGTTTCCGCAAGCCACGCAAGCGGAACTGGAGCAAATGCTTCATTCACCTCATAGAGATCCATGTCTTCAATCGTCAACCTTGCCTTCTTCAGCACTTGATGGGTCGCTTCAATCGGACCAGTAAGCATAAGCGTCGGATCAGAACCGACTACTGTTCGCGCCACCATCCGAGCTATCGGCTTGACGCCAAGCGCCTCCGCCTTCTCTCTGCTCATGAGCAGCACCGCAGATGCTCCATCGCTCATTTGACTTGCATTTCCCGGGGTTATTACCCCATTTTCATCAAATACCGTTTTTAATCCCGACAGCGCTTCTAGCGTCGACTCGGGACGGGGTCCTTCATCTTTGGAGAACAATTTTGAATTTCCGTCCTGATCCATCACGGAAACTGGTACGATTTCTTCTTCGAATCGTCCGCTATCTATTGCCCGCATCGCTTTCTGATGGCTCTCAAATGCGAACTGATCGAGATCTTCACGCGATAGCTTCCATTCAGATGCGATTCGCTCAGCAGATAGACCTTGGTTAATGATTTCGTATTGAGAAGTCAATTTACCGCTTGGTTTTGACCCGTGCATATTGGAGAACATCGGCTCCCGTGTCATACTTTCAACTCCACCTGCAATCACAACGTCCATATCTCCACTGGCAATAGCTTGTGAAGCGAAGTGTACCGCTTGTTGACTCGATCCACATTGACGGTCAATCGTGACTCCCGGAACAGTGATAGGGAACCCGCCGATCAGCGCTGCTGTCCGTGCGATATTGCCGCCTTGTTCACCTGATTGAGTGACACAGCCAAGAATGACATCGTCTGTTTCCTCTTTCGCAACACCCGCACGTTCCATCAATTCATCCAATACAAGTGCGGCGAGTTCATCGGGGCGGGTGCTGGCAAGACTCCCCTTTCTTCTGCCTACTGGCGTTCGCACTCCAGCAACAATTACAGTCTCTCTCATCATGACACTTCCTAACGTTAGAATAGTCCTAGTTTTCTAATAACTATACCAATCTTTGAAATCGGTTTCAATCTTTGTTTCCAGGTCTTAATTGAATCTCAGCCTAAAGTATGAGAAGAATCTCCACTCTAAGCCTGTTTGGATAAATTCCATTCCGTCTTATCATTAGGATACAAACGAAGGGAGGCACCACATACCATGAAAAAATTTCTACTCGCTGTCTTCGGAATTATTGCCGCAATTGTCGCTGTCGTGAACATCGGCTCAATTCTAGCGCTTGCAATTTCCGCAGCAGCCGCCATGTGCGGGTGGCACTACTTCCGTAAAAGCGACTCAACAATCGGCCGTATTCTATGGGGAATCCTCTTATTAGTCGGAGTCCTGACAGGGATTTCCAACATCCCTGCATTCATCGGACTTCTCGCTGCAGCAGGAGCATACTATGCATGGCGCAAATGGAAACTGAACCAACGTACGAATAGCCATGTGATCGATGCAGATCCCTTTGCAAAGTTTGAAAAACAATGGAACGAATTTACTAAATAAGGAGGGCTTTTGATGAACGAACTATGGTACAAACTAAAATTTGCAGTACAAGACGATATTGAACAGCTGACTGCAAGACACAAGACACAAAATGCCGCAGATGTTTTAAATGAAACCATCAAGGAAGCCGAGCAACAAACGAAAGCAGTCGGTAAATTGTTGGAACGCCAACGCATTCTGCGTGATGAAATCACTAAGGAACTACGGGAAGCTGAACAGCTCACCGAAAAACGTACAGAACAACTCTCTTTAGCGGAAGCAACAGAAGACGAAGCGCTTATCCACTACGCGAAAGACGAAGCAGAAGCTTATCGTCGGCGCCGCGACGAATTGCGTTCCCTTGAGGTGGAAACAACGGAGTCGATGATTGCGCTGGAGCGCCGTTTTGAAAGCATGAAACACAAAGTGAAAGACATGCAAGTGCGCCGTTTGAAGCTGATGGGAGAGGAAAACGCAAAACGCGCCAACAGCCGGATGGATCGCATCTTCTCTGCGAATCTGGAGCCTTCTTCCAATGAGCCCGAGAATCGTGCCACGGCCAAGGATGACGACATCGCGTCCATGCGTCGCCGTCTAGAAGAGTTGACAGCAGAAGAAGCAACTGTCGAGAAAATCGTGTAAACTGGAAAGACAGCGACGAGCTGTCCGGGTCATCAAGGACATCCTTGACATCCCGGCAGTTCTTTTTTCTGAAATGGAATTGTTGGGGGGCGGGGTTCTACTCGGAATGAGCGGGTTCCGTGTGGAAACGGGCGGGTTCGTCCTTGGAACGGTCGGGTTCCGCGTGGAAACGAGCGGGTTCCTCCCCGGAATGAGCGGGTTCAGCGCGGAAACGAGCGGGTTTCTCCCCGGAATGAGCGGGTTCAGCGCGGAAACGAGCGGGTTTCTCCCCG
>NZ_JBCMNO010000025.1:0-4809 GCF_050459885.1 Sporosarcina gallistercoris
ATTTAAAGAGATTTCTAGAATATCGCTTAATTGAACAATCATATCTAAATCAGGATAGTTCCTTCCGACTTCCCAGTTAGATATAGCGGACCGTGAGATGTTTAATAAATCTGCGAGGTCTTGTTGTGTCATTCTTTTTTTATTTCTAGCTTCTTTTATCTTGTCGCCAATAAGCATAATATTCATTCTCCTTATGTAAGTGAATTTTACGTGGAATCTTAGGTGCTATGTGTCAGACATATTGACATTATGGGCGATGGGGGTGCTTTGATCTCTGTAATTTAAATGAAATTCAATGACAGATATTCTGACATGTTGCTATATCAACGTTTAAGGTGCAGAAAATATTTTTGAATATTAAGTGTTGATGTTACTGTTTAATTGTAAGATAAAAAAGAATATGGGGGAAAAAGAATGAAAAAGGCTATTATTATTTCGTGTCTTTCGTTATCAGTTTTTGGAGCATCTATATTACCGAATAGTGTAAGTGCGATGGAGTTAACTAGTGAATCTACATCGACGGAAATACAGCCTCGTGTTAAATGGAGCGGTAATGCTTATATAACAACTACTGGGTATTCTAATGTTACTACTTCAAATAATTTCTTTAGTGATAGTCCAAGCGTTACTAATGATTCTGGAAATAATGGTGCAATTTTAGTGAAAATAGTGAATTCTAGTGGCAATCAGGTTGGTACAACAAAGGAAGTTGGTAAAGGGAAAACAGTGAAAATGGATAAAATCCCTTGGAATAGTGGTTCTTATACACTAAAAGCAAAAGCAGTAACTAAAAATGGTTCATACTTAATTACTATTGATTGAATAGAGAGTATCGAATGAAATATGGGAAGTATTTGTATTTTGAAAAGAGTGGCTTGGGCTACTCTTTTTTATTTGGCATTTTTCTTATATGGGAAAGAGGGAAAAACGTGGCATTCGTCAACGATAAATGTCTGACCGAAACGAAGTGAAGGGAATTTAAGGAGTTGACGAATTCACTGCACCCGAACCCTCTTGGCTTTTCCAAATGCACATTTGGAAACTGCCTACCGGCGAGGGAGCCCCCTCAAAAAGTGAGGGGGTTGGGGGAGCTTTTTGGAGGGGGTCAAGGGAGAACTTCTCCCTTGTGGGTTTGGGCAACGCCCAAGGTGTTTTCTTTTGATTTTGATCTTTGGGGAAGCTGTCACGCTAGAGTGACAGACCCTTGTTTTTACCCTCGGAGAGCCTTTTCATTGTGCACATGGAGCGTAGCGTATTGTCACAATACAGAAAAGGTTACTTTGGCAAAGTAACAAACTGTCTGGTACACTCATAGCAAGTGAGGTGATTCGTCATGAGTATGTCTGTTTCTCTCAAAAAGGCGACTAATAAAACCAACATCAAACACAATAATCGGACCATGAATGACAAGGATAAAGAACGGAATTCGCACATCGATGAATCTCGTTCGCATGAAAATGTCTACCTCGTTCAAAAGAATTTGAAGGAAGTTTACCAAGAAGAATTTGGCGAAGCGTTGGAAAATTATAATGCTAAACAAAAACGCAACGATCGAAAAATTGATAATTATTATGAGCACATTCAGTCCAGTAAAAAAACCTCGCTTCAGCAAGAATTGATTATTCAAGTGGGAGACAAAGAGGATTTTTCTAGCAAGGCGGATTTTGATAAAGCGAACGAGATTTTAAAAGAATGGTATTCAGATTTTGAAAAAAGAAATCCGCAGCTGAAAATTTATAATGCGGTCATTCACAATGACGAGGCCAGTCCACACATGCACGTGAATTTCGTTCCAGTTGCAGAAGGATATAAGCGGGGTTTAGAAAAACAAGTATCGTTTGATAAGGCGATTACGCAACAGGATCTGACGTTGGATAAGGTCCGACCGTTTGAGCACTGGAGAGAAAAAGAAGTCCAGTTTCTAGAAAAATCATTACAGGAACGTGGTATTGAGCGGAAACTAGTCGGTACGAATGACTATAAAGACGTGAACGAGTACAAGGAAAAAAAGGATTTGGAACGTGAGATTAAACAACTTGAAGGGGATTTATCTCAACGAAAAACGGAACTCAAAGCATTAACTGAAAAGGTATCCTCTGAAATTAGTGTGCCCGTCAAAAAACAAATGAAAAGTATTGAAGTGCCGACTGGAGAAAAAAACCTTTTTGGTAAGGAAAAAATGAAAACGGAAAAACGACCTACGGGAAATGTTGTGTTATCCGAAGAGAATTATAAAAAGTTAGTGACGGCTGCCAATCAAAAAGAAAAGCTCACCCATCAGATTGTCAAAGTGTTAAATACGGATTTTGCAAAAGAAAATAAAGAGTTGAAAGCCGAAAATAAAGTGATTTTTAAAGAGTGGAAAAGCACAATTGAAGAAAACAGTCAGCTAAAAGATGAAAATAACAGTTTAAAGCAACGTGTAGGCTCTCTGACAAGCGAAATAGAAAATCTATATAAACACACGAAAGAATACTTCAAACAGCGTACAGGCGATTTTGAGGCGTTTAGGAAGGTGTTTGGAGGCTGGGTGAATAAAATCCAAGAGAAACTCCCTACAAGCCATTTAAAACGTGTTCACGATCGTTCAGAAGCCAAAGAGAATACATTCTCCATGGAAAATGTTGCGGAGTTGGATAAACAGGTTAGAAGTCAAAAATCGGCTAAAAGAAAAAACATGGATTTGGAGAGATGAAAAAGGCACCTGGAAGGGTGCCTTTTTGCTTTGGTTTTTAGTGGTTTGAGCGAAGCGAAAAACATGCTCTTTCTTATCTTGATACATATAGAAACAACTCAAGGGCTTAAAAGTTCGATGAGCCTTAGAGCCGTATGGCTTAAAACGTGTTTTGACATGTAAAAAGCCTTCTGATAGTATTGGAATTGTCTAGAAACCAAATACACAGAGGGCTTTTTGTATGTTTCCCCTCGAAAGAGAGGCTTTTTATGAGTTTGTATCCTGATAGTAGCACAGGTATTAAGGAGCAATCAAGTACCTGTGTTCAAAAAGACGTTGAACTTTTGCGTGATGTGAATGCAAAAGGTGAGGAACGTGACTGGAAAGGCAAGAAGAAGCGTTCTATTCTGATGGCAAAGCATCTTGAAGCAGTTGAAGCTTTAGCGAAAAAAGCAGAGCGAATGTATGACTGCGGAAACTATTTGGTGTTTAAAATGAAAGACGGTAGATTAAAGCTTTATCAAGCGTATTTTTGTAAAGTGAGGTTGTGCCCGATGTGCAATTGGCGAAGGTCACTTAAAATTGCCTTTCAAAATAAAAAAATTGTTCAAGCCGTGAATGAGCGAGAAAAAGTGAAGTGGGTGTTTCTTACTCTCACTGTGCGTAATGTTGAAGGTGAAGAACTAAAACCTACTATGGATCAGATGACGAAAGCGTGGAATCGATTTGCAGGCTATGCAAGATTTAAAAAGTCGGTGCGCGGCTATTTTCGGGCTATGGAAGTAACTCGGAATTGGGATAAGGAAAGTGAGTGGTATGGTACGTATCATCCTCATTTTCACGTGTTGTTAGCTGTGCCAAATGATTATTTTGGTCGTAATTATATTAAGCAAACTGAATGGACAAGCATGTGGCAAAAAGCTATGCAAATTGATTACAAACCGATTGTTCATGTCGCAAAGGTTAAGCCTAAAAAAGAATCACCTGATTTTGTGGAAATGGAGCAAGAAGTGAGAAAAACGATTCTTGAACAAAATGCTATTTTTGAAGTTTCCAAGTATCCAGTAAAAGATACAGATGTGATACGAGGGAATAAAGTGACAGATGAAAATATACAGACGGTCAAGGATTTAGATAAGGCATTGGCTTATAAGCGATTGATCTCTTACGGTGGTATTTTGAAAGAAATTCATAAGGAATTACAATTAAGTGATGCCGAGGATGGCGATTTAATCCATATTGATGATGATTCAGACGAGGTTGCAAATGGTGCTGTTGATGTGATGGCGTATTGGCATGTTGGGTTGAATAATTACGTAATTTCTAGGAGGGAAACAAATGGTTAAGCCAGGCGATTTATATTATTACTGCCCCGGGTGTAAAAGATTTCATGAGCATTTTTCTTCTGCTCATAAAGGCGTGAATCGAAAACTGTGTTTTATTTGCGAAAAGATTCAGCTCAAAAAGACGAAAATTGTTGGTAATGATGAAGACGGACGCATTCAAATTTGTGATAAATGTCTTTCAGAAAATACTTATTCTTGATGTGAATCTGAGTTTTAGTAAACAGGCCAATTTGTTAACTTAATTTAAACTTTTAAAAAAGAATCTGCTTTGAGTAGTTTTGCTCAAAGCAGATTCTTTTTTATTCTATATTAGTTTTGAAATTGTTAGTTCAATTAAAGAAACTTTAAAAAATATAATCCATTTTTCCCACGCAATTCTATTAAATAATCAGTATTGCTTTTTAATAAGTCTAATTTGTGGCTTTTTCCAGCCTTTAACGAAAAATTGTAAATTGTATCATCTGTTTTTTTGTCGATAATGCGTATTTCTATTTCAGATGTGCTCCCATCAGTATTTACAATTTCTTTTTTCCAAAAAATATTATTTGTATAGTTGAGTTTTACTTCTTTCCAATTCTCGGTGTTTTTTTCTAGAGATATAGTTTTATTGATTGTTGGAGAAAAGAAATTATGAACAATATAAGTTTCTTGATATAACAAATAACCTGTAGTCAAAAGTGAAAAAACAAATAAAGGGATAATTATTCTCAATGTTATTTTTCTCTTGTAGTTTTTTCTTTGTTCTTTACTAATCTCTTTGACCATGACTTTGTCCTCTCTTAATAAAGT
>NZ_JBCMNO010000026.1:0-81839 GCF_050459885.1 Sporosarcina gallistercoris
ATTTCTAGTGTGCCATAAACAATTTCCTTAGGCGAAGTGAAACCTCTCCTATAACAGATCATATAGAATATAAAAAAGAGCAATTCCGTTTGCCCCAGAAGGGCGTTCGGAACAGCTCTTTTTGTTAGGTTCATTTCAATAAGGTTTCTGCGGCAACAGGTGCACCGATGTAATACCCTTGGACAGCATCGATGCCCATCGTTTTCAGCAAATCGTATTGGGCTTTATATTCGACTCCTTCAGCAATCGTATATAAGCCCATGGACTTGCTGAACTGGATCATTCCTTCAACCAGTTGCTGGGTTCTCGGGTGTGTCAGCAAGCTATTCATGTATACTTTGTCAATCTTCACTTTTGAAATCGGCAAATGCTGCATATACCGGAACGACGCATAGCCTGTACCGAAGTCATCGAGTGTGAATGCGACACCTGCATGTTGCAGTTCTTTCATCTGCTGGACAATGGACTGCTCTTCTTCAGCTTGGAAAGCGAACTTCTCCGTGATTTCCAACTCAAGCTGATCAGGACGACAGGATGTTTCTTGCAGAATAGTGAGAATGTCGTCTTTCATCGGATGGTTGGAAAACTCGCGGACGGACGTGTTAACTGAGACATGGGGTTTCCCTTCATGCGCGCCCAGTTTAACAGCTAATTGTGCAGCCTCCGTCAATACATACGCACCGATGTTGGCAATCAGCCCATTGGATTCTGCAATGGGTATAAGCTCATCCGGTGTTACTGTTCCAAGTTCGTCGTCTTCCCATCTGACAAGTGCCTCATAGACAACGATCTTCTCGGAGGCGATATCATATTGTGGCTGATAGACGACTTTCAGCGCATTATGGTCAAGCGCAGTTAGTAGTTTACGATTGATGAGTGAGCGGCGGTCGAGCACTTTGTGGGAGGAAGCGGACAGTGACATGATTTTTCCTCCGCCTTGCTGCCGTACTTCTTCCAGTGTCATCGCGGATGCATCTAGCAAATTCACGAAGCTCTTCTGGTCTTCCGGGTAGCGCGCAATTCCACCGCTGATTGAAAGAGGCAATGCCTCATTTCCCACATAGATCGGTTGCTGTTCAAGAAACTCTAGAAATCCTTGGACGTACCAGTCGCCAAACGGGGTTAGAATGACAAATTGGCTTCCCCCGACACGTGCAATGGGGTTATCTTGGAAATAGCGTTTCAGACGATTCGCAAAAGCTTGAGTCAGCTCTGTTTCAGCAGTTCCTGCCTGAAGTTCCTTCAATGTGTAATAATGGTCAATAGACAAGTAGACGAACGAGAAACTCTTTTCATCCTGAATCATTTCGTTCACGAGCACTTCTAATTTGTGGCGGCTCATTAAACCGGTTTCTACATCGATGAATGCAATCTGTTCAAGACGCTCTTTCAAATGGACTTCTTCAGTAATATCCAATTCCAGGAGCATCGTACTTTCTAGGGAACCATCCGCTGCCATGGAAGGGACGGCGAGTAAGTTCGTGTAGTACGTTTCACCTGTACGCTTCAGCTTCTGTGCAGTGCCGAACCAGGTTTTCCCCTCTTTGAGCTGTGCCCAAATGTCGTGGATAGCATCTTGTGCTTGCTCACAATCATCAAACATCTGCCAAATGGTTTTGCCTAAAATTCGTTTCGGTGTCCAATTGCTGACGTTCAGAAAATTTTTATTTACCGAAATTACGAGACCTTCGGCATCAGTTCGGGTTACCATATAGTAATGATCAAGACTGCGGCGGATATCAGGAAAGTCCGAATCGGTCTGTTCGCGTGAGGTTGTCATGATGCGTTCCCCTTTCAACTAGTTCATAAGACTAGTATATAGGAGAACCAGGAACTTTTCACCTATTATTGAAAATAAAAGTTGTGTAATTAGATATAGGTAGATTTCATAGAAAAGAAGGTGAATTAATGGAGCGGGTAAAAGGACTAGCGATGATTATTGTAGGTGCTTCACTATGGGGACTTTCGGGTCCAATGATGGAATGGACACTTGAGCATAGCAGTATGTCCGTATCATTTTTGCTAACGGTCCGACTGTTGACAGCGGGTTTGTTGCTTATTGCTTATTTGAAGATAAAAGGAAAACAAGTGACACGGCCTTGGCGCCAGAAAGTATGGGCGCGGCAAATGGTGATATTCGGGGTTGTGGGGATGTTAGGTGTCCAATTTTCATTCACCTCAGCAATCGCACAAAGTAATGCGGTCATTGCGACACTCTTTCAATTCCTTTCGCCGATATACGTCATACTATTCGTTTCGTTGAGACAGCGGTTCATCCCGCCGGTGGCTCAAATCCTTGGTATGTTCGTCACGTTAGGGGGACTTTTCCTATTGCTGACAAACGGGTCGTTATCGGGCTTCAGTTTAAGTCCGGGTGCTGTGTTTTGGGGGATCGCAGTAGGGTTTGCATTTACATTTTATACGCTCTATCCGGTACGACTCATGCAAGAGTGGGGCGTCTTGCTTTCAATTGGTTGGGCGATGGTCATTGGAGGAGCCGCGTTGCTGATTACGAACCCGGTTAGGATGGTCCGGGAGATCCGGTATTTATTTGACTGGAAAATTTCGTTGATGTTACTTGGGATTATCGTCGTCGGGACGGTAGCATTCTTGCTGTTTCTTGCGAGCATGAAGTTCATATCCCCGATTGAAACAAGTATTCTCTCCAGTTTCGAACCGTTGACGGCAATGATTGTATCCGTCATTTGGCTCGGCGCCGTACTCGGAGCATGGCAGCTAACGGGAGCAATCGTCATGTTGCTAGGTGTTACCGGAATTTCCATTGCCGGGGGTCGAGTGAAAACCTGAACTAACGGTACGCTCTCTCTTTTGAGGGCGTTTTTTTATCCAATCCTTGCTGAAATCATAGGTTTCAGATAATTCTGTTCAATAACTATACAGTCATTAAGGAATATGGCATACTAATGATAACTAAGTAGTTCGAGAAACGAAACAGTTCAGGGAGGACCATGACGATGAAAACAGTATTTTCTTATGCAAAGCCATATAAGTGGCCGATCGTGATTGCGCTCATACTCATGCTGATCGAGTTAAGCGTCGAACTCATTCAACCTCTCCTAATTGCAAAGATTATTGACGACGGGATTACCGCCGGCAACCGGGAAACGATCATTCTCTATGGGAGCATCATGATGGGGCTCGCGCTCCTCGCATTAGTTTCGGGTGTCGTAAATTCTTTCTTTGCTGCCCACGCAGCCCAAAGTTTTGGGTTCGATTTGCGACAGGCGTTATTTAAACAGATCCAGGCATTCTCGATGTCGACATTTTTACGCTTTCCGACGTCTTCGCTTATTACACGACTGACAAGCGACGTCACGATGGCGCAAAATATTTTGTTCATGGGGCTCCGGATTTTGTTGCGTGCTCCGCTCGTCGTGATCGGCAGTTTGGTAATGGCAATGGTCGTTAATGTGAAGCTCGCTTCGTTTTTGTTGATAGGGATTCCATTTCTGTTCATCTTTTTGTTTGTAATGGCGCGAAAAGGAGTCGGATACTTCTCTGACGTTCAGCGCCGATTGGATCGGGTGAATCGGGTTATCCAGGAGAATCTGCAAGCTGTCCGCCTCATCAAAGCGTATTTACGCGGTGTGTATGAAGGCAGCCGGTTCTCGAAGGTCGCGGATTCATTAAGAAAAGATACGGTGAAAGCATTTCGGATGATGGAACTCATTATGCCGATTCTACTTCTTATCATGAACGGAAGCCTGATGATTGTATTGTGGTTTGGAGTGGGGGTTGTCCGTGCGGGTGATGCTCAGGTTGGGGAAATTGTAGCGATTGTCAACTACGCATTCCGGATAACAGGGGGGTTCTCGATGTTTTCCTTCCTGATTGTGGCGTTCTCACGCGCTCAAGCGTCTTCTGTTCGAATGGAGGAAGTGCTGCTTGCAGATGATGACCGTGAAATCATTTTACCGGGAGTTTCAGAAAATGGTGAAGAAAAACGCGGAGCATTGGAGTTCAACAATGTGTCGTTCCACTATCCGGGTCATCCGGAAGAAGTACTTTCGAACGTTTCATTCAGCATCCATCCCGGAGAGAAAATCGCCGTCATGGGTGCGACCGGTTCCGGTAAGTCGACGATGCTGAATTTAATCCCTCGGATATTTACAGCGACGACTGGGGAAATTTTATTGGATGGGAAAAATATCGAGAAGTGGCCGTTAGAAGAGCTTCGCAATACGATAGGTCTAGTGCCTCAGCAATCGGTCCTCTTTACGGGTACCATCCGCGAAAACTTAGCGTGGGGTGACCCGGAAGCGCGGGCGGACGAACTGGAAGCTGCTGCTGAAAAGGCTCAAATCCATGCCTCCATACAACGTTTTCCAGCGAATTACGAAACGCGTGTCGGCCAAAAGGGAGTCAACTTGTCAGGCGGCCAAAAACAACGCTTATCCATAGCACGGGCGCTTGTCCGGAAACCGGCAATCTTATTATTGGATGACAGTACGAGTGCGCTTGATGTGAAAACGGAAAATGCATTATGGGAAGCATTGGAAGGCGAACGGGCGACGATGATTGTCATTACGCAGAAAATCCATACTGCTCAAGGGGCGGACCGAATCCTTTTGCTGGATGAAGGGAAAGTTGCCGCGTATGGAACCCATGATCAGCTCCTGAACCAATCGGAACTGTATCGGAAAATTGCTGAATCCCAATTGGATAAGGAGGTGGCGGACGATGGTGAACAATGTGAGGAAGCCCTTCGGTTACGAACCGATTATTAAGAGGGAAGACTTGAAAAAAGGTGCCAAACGTAAACGGGAAGAAGTCGGGGACTGGAAGCAGGCATTGCTTAACGTGTGGAAGCTTGTCGACGAACAACGAGGGCTGCTGATCACAGTTCTACTCCTGGTGTTCGCGAGCTCCGGTCTCACGCTGCTCGGCCCTTTTCTGATCGGGAAGACCATTGATAACTTCATCATTCCGATGAAAACCGATGGACTTGCTATGCAAATCGGCTTGTTACTAGCGATTTATGCGGGAACATCATTGACGATGTATTTCCAGAACTTCTGGATGGTCGGGATTGCTCAAAATACGGTATATAAATTGCGTTCCGGACTCTTTAATCATTTGCAGAAATTGCCGGTTTCGTTCTTCGATAAACGCCAGCACGGAGAACTCATGAGCCGGATGACGAACGACATCGAAAACATTAGCCAAACCTTGAATTCATCGTTCATCCAAGTGTTTTCGAGTATTTTAACACTCGGAGGGACCCTCGCAGTCATGCTTTATCTGAGTCCGCTGCTGACTGTACTGACGATGACAATCGTCCCGGTCATGTTCATCGCCATGCGGTGGATCACGCGTCGGACCGGAATTCTCTTTAAAGAGCAGCAGCGGGCAATTGGTGAATTGAACGGGATGATTGAAGAAACGATTTCAGGTCAGCGGATTGTAAAAGCTTTCTCTCAAGAGGAGCGCATGAAGGAAGAGTTTGCAGCGAAAAGTGACCGGTTGAAACGGACAGGATTTTGGGCACTCACGTATTCGGGATTCATCCCAAAAGTGATGAACATGCTGAACAATGCAGCGTTTGCAATTGTTGCAGGGATCGGTGGCTTGCTCGCCCTGCGCGGTGATGGGATTGTCACAATCGGAACAATCGTTGTATTTGCGGAGTATGCGCGTCAATTCACGCGTCCGCTGAATGATTTGGCGAACCAATTCAATACGGTGTTATCCGCAATTGCCGGGGCTGAACGCGTATTCTCGATTATGGGAGAAGACATCGAACGCGACGCGGCTGAGGCGAATGGAGATATCCAGCTGAAAGGGAACGTCGAATTCCGCAACGTATCATTCGGCTATGCACCAGAAACGGATGGATACACCGTGGAGGACGTCTCGTTGAGTGTGAAGGCGGGGGAGACAGCTGCACTCCTGGGGGCAACAGGTGCTGGGAAAACAACACTTGTGCAATTGATTGCCCGATTCTATGAAGCGGACAAAGGCGCGATTTTGATAGATGGGATTCCGATTGACGAGCTTCCGCGAACGACATTACGAAGTCAGACGGCGTTTGTGCTTCAGGATCCATTCTTGTTTGAATCTACGGTGAGAGAGAATATCCGATATGGGAAATTGGATGCGACGGACGAAGAGATTGAGGAAGCGGCGAAGAAGGCGAATGCTCATGAATTCATTAGCCGCCTGGAAGAAGGGTACGACACGTTGCTAACAGCAGACGGAAGTGAGATTTCTCAAGGACAAAAGCAATTATTGTCCATTGCGCGAGCTTTTGTAGCAGATCCCGTGCTCTTGTTGTTGGATGAAGCGACGAGCAGTATCGATACGGTGACCGAGTTGGAAATCCAAGCAGCGCTTGAAAAGCTCATGGAAGGCCGCACAAGTTTCGTCATCGCCCACCGTCTGAATACGGTGAAAAAAGCGGATGTCATCTATGTGATGGATCAAGGCAAACTGATCGAGTCTGGGAGTCAAGCTGAGCTGATTGCCGAGAAAGGCATGTATTATATGATGGTGCAGCAATCGAAATTGTAACAAGGTGGCGCTCCCAGTTGAACTAGCGGGAGCGTCTTTTTTGTGATCAATGGCGGGTAATGGGTGCAAGAGGCGGTCTATTACTTGAACCCGCTCGTTCCAGCGTGAGACCCGCCTGTTACTCCTTGGAACTGTCCATCCCGCGGTACCTCACCTATTTCTACCAATTACCAAACTCGCGACCAATCCATCTTTCCCTAATTCAAAACCAAGATTGATTGGTGTGCTCCGCTTCGCTGCGCATTTAAGGAAGAGGAACGGTTGAGCGAAATTGGCTTTTCTCCTCAAACCGCCCATTCCCGCGAGGAACCCGCCCGTTTCGTCGCTGAACCCGCTCATTCTCACGAGGAACCCGCCCGTTTCGTCGCTGAACCCGCTCATTCCCGCGAGGAACCCGCCCGTTTCGTCGCTGAACCCGCTCATTCTCACGAGGAACCCGCCCGTTTCGTCGCTGAACCCGCTCGTTCCCGCGAGAAACCCGCCCGTTTCACCGCTGAACCCGCTCATTCCCGCCATTCAACCCGACCATTCAACCCGACCATTCCAGCCACCCGTTCCGCAACAAAATCCACCCTACAAAAAAACCACCAGATCGGTGGTTTTTAAACTATTACTGCTTATCTTCATAATTCAGCTTAGTCCCATCGTCAAAATCGACATCCAACTTAAACTTCGAATACAGGTCAATTTGGAAATACTCTAAAATCTTATTTCGAGCTTCCTCAGCTGACATATCATGTTGAAGGTTCACGACATCGAACATCTTGTTGATTTCATCCATCGCATCTGCGCCTTCTAAGTCGATGTTAGTCAACTTATTTTGATACTCGGGATTGAACTCTTTCTCGACTTTGTATTCAACATCGATTGCGTCTTTGTTATCAATGTCTATCTCCAATTCAAAGTTATTGAAACCGTACGCGTCCCCGGTATCCCGGTCGCCGCCTTCTTTTTGTTGATTCGTGACTATGTCAGCTTCTTCCCGATTCTCTTTGTTTGCATCTTTTCCTAAGTTTCCGCACCCGCTGACAAATAGGATGCTCGCAAACACAACAGAACCCATCGCTGCTAGCTTATTCAACGCCTCACGTCCTCTCTGAATCATTCGATTGCTTACTACTTCTGCACCTTTTTTTCAAACGAAATTAAACGACAGAGGACGGAAAACCATTTCACCACTTCGCATTGAACGTCTCGCAAGAACCTAGAAGACTGCGAACAGATAACCATTCGCCAGACGCTAATCTTACTTTCCCATTAAAGTAGCCGAACATTTGGGTGAAATCCGCTTTTAATCCTCTCCGATGAGCATTTGCTTCCCGTTCAAAAAAAGGCGTGAATGACAAGTCAACGCAATCTGTGAACTTAGTATGGATTGACCATGGCTCCATCATACGTTCAGGATTAAAAGAAAAAATCACATCTTCATGAATTTTAGTCATTACCCCGTCAACAAACACAGCGTTTTCGGTCATGCCTGTCCCATCTGTCCATTTGCCGCCAAAATTCAAACCGATCCGGCGGCCACTTGAGCGCTGAGAAGCCATAGCCCAATTCCATTCCGTCATTTTGGGCCATACACCTCTGGTATAATTCAATACCGTAAAACTGTAATCAGGATTGAATTCATATCGTTTGTCACCGATTTTCAGGAAACCTGAAGTAGGTAGCGTATGATGCTTTGCAGTGAATTGGAAGGTGTTCCGGTTTTTGGGAACCACGACATTCAATGAATGATCTTCTCTAGGGTGGCTAATATGAAGGTCAGCATGAAGGGTCTCATTGTCGAATTCTGCGATGGTGACGTATAAGTGGGTTTCCTCATTTGTATAGCTTGCATGTATGGAAAGACGGTTGTCTACGAACTTGCTATCTGTCAGTACATCTTCAGCCATCTTTACATGACGTGCAAAGGGTAAGGCAATCCGCTTCTCGAAAAAACGTTCCGTCTCATAGTCAAGGAAATAGACAAGACATACAGCACCGATGTCGAAGTGAGCAATCGTTGCCGTGAACAAGACTTCTTCTCCATAGACGGTCCACGTATTCCATTTCTTCTTATTGGGGAACTGTCCCTTCAGATTACTTTGGATAATCGGCTTCACTGCATAGCCGATCGCTTCGGGATTCAGTAATCCCTTGCTGTCACAAAGCAATACAGGCGAAGACAGTTCGCGTTCTGCATGTTGCATAAGCCTTCCTCCTAGACATTGTCATCTATCGCATTTGTTGTTATACTATTAATTGTATCAGATTGAGGCAGAATTAGCGTGATTCAACAGTGCTGATTTTCAATTGATATTCCGTTAAATAACGGGGCATTAGTTCAGCGGGAGAATACTTCGCTGGCAGCGAAGGGGTCACCGGTTCGAATCCGGTATGCTCCATAGAAATAGCGTCCGCTCAGCGGGCGCTTTTTGTGTACAATTTTAAGGATGAAACCCTGGACTTTCACATAAACTAGTCTGAGGAGGCGAATCGATGTATGACCGTGAAGCCGCAGTCTGGTATGCGGACAAATGGTGGGATGGGCGAAATCCCCAGTATCCTTCGTTCGATGTCGATTGTACAAATTTCATCTCACAATGCTTGCGTGCGGGAGGTGCACCGATGCATGGAAGCCCCGTTCGAGACCGAGGATGGTGGATCACAAATTCAAACTGGAGCTTCAGTTGGTCAGTTGCCCATTCGCTGCGCTGGTACTTAGCAGGTTCGAAAAGAGGATTGACGGCCTATCAGGTACAATCGGCTGAAGAGTTGCAACTCGGAGATGTCATCTTATATGACTTCCAGGGAGACGGTCGCTTCGATCATTCCACCATTGTGACCGCTAAAGACGGCTCTTCACCACTTGTTAATGCACACACGTACGATGTACAAAAAAGAAGTTGGGATTACAAAGACTCTTACGCCTACCGACCAACCGCAAAATATAGTTTCTTTCGGATAAACGATGAATTTTCTTAACGCCTGACACACCAATGAATTAGAAACTAGCCATCGAAATGATGTATACTGAAGGTTAACAACGACAAAAGGGGATACAAAAATGGATGAACAAGCACTATCAGTAAGAGACGCAATTATTTCGCGCCGTTCCATCAAAAGCTTTAACGGACAGCCTGTGGAACAAAGCGAAATTGACGATATCTTAGAAGATGCAATTTGGGCACCCAATCACGGAAATCGTAATCCTTGGCGTTTCGTACTTGCTGCAGAAGACAACTACGAACAGTTTTTAGAGGTCTTGCGTGATTTCGGTGTGCCTAAATGGAAAGAATTGTCGGATGAAACCTTAACGAAACAAATGAGCAAATTTGCAAATGCAAGCGCAGCTATGTTTGTAATCGTTCCGGAAGACGCCCGACAAAAACAGCGTATGGAGGACTTCGCAGCGGCAAGCACGATGATTCAAAACGTCCAATTGCTTGCTTGGGACAAAGGCATCGGTACGTGCTGGAAGACTCCGGGATTCCTGGATGACCCAAAATTCCGCGACGTACTTGGCGTCAAGCCAGGCGAACGGATCATTAGCATGCTTCAGTTCGGTCATTTTGATGAATTACCAAAAACAAAACCGCGTACACCGGTCGTGGACATTGTCACGTATTGGCAAGCCGAACCGACAGAATAATGCACTGCCTCTTCCAGTTCAATGGAAGAGGTTTTTATTTTTCACGAATCTAAAGCTCACTCTCCTGCAATTGCGGGAAAATTTGGAGAGAGAGGATAGTGGAAAAGAGGCCCGATTCAACAAAGGAGATCATTTCACTATCCCTCATTCACGGTTCCAACCAAAAACCCCCTATCGCGAGCAAGCGCAATAGGGGGTGCATTCCTTATTTCTTCAATTCATCTTTAGATAACGCAGAGAGCTCTTGGTAATAGTCGCCAAGTACGCGCAAACCTTTGTCGAAGTTCTCTAGGGTCAAGTGTTCGTTCGGACCGTGCAAGTTTTCTGTCTCCAGCCCGAATCCCATGAGGACAACGGGCAAACCTAAAATTTCATCGAAGTCGGCAACGATTGGAATCGATCCGCCGCCACGTGTATACACAGTCGGCACGTTGTACACTTTTTCGTACGAACGGCTGGCTGCAGTAAGGGCCGGGTGATCGAACGGTGTGATGAACGGACGTCCTTGGTCAAACGGTGTGACCGTCACGTTAACCCCTTCAGGTTTGTGTTTTTCCACGTGTGCTTTCAACTTTTCAACGATTTCCGCTGGGTCTTGATCCGGAACGAGACGGCACGTGATTTTTGCTCCTGCTTCTGCAGGCAAGACCGTCTTGATGCCTTCACCGCTGAATCCGCCAAAGACACCATTGACTTCAAGAGTCGGGCGGGCAGAAGTACGCTCCAGGAACGAGTAGCCTGGCTCGCCGAACAGCTCGGGAGCACCGATTTCCTGTTTAAGCGATTCTTCGTCGAAGTTGAGGTCTTTGTAAGCTTGACGCTCCTCTTCACTCAAATTACGGACGTTATCATAGAATCCTTCCACTGCAATGGTTCCTTCTTGGTCATGGAATGACGCCAAGATCTCCGCGACTGCGTGAATCGGATTTTGGATACCGCCCCCGTAAACACCGGAGTGCAAGTCGCTTTTCGCACCGAAGACATCGATTTGTACACCGCTCAAACCGCGAAGTGCATAACAGATCGCAGGCTGACCCGGAGCATGAAGTGCAGTGTCCGAAATGACGATCGTGTCTGCAGCCAGTTTTTCTTTGTTGTCTTTGATGAACGGAACAAGGTTCGGACTGCCGACTTCTTCTTCACCTTCAATGATGAACTTCACGTTGATGGGGAGTTTGCCATCCAATTGCATAAGCGCTTCCACCGCTTTCACATGCATGAACACCTGGCCTTTGTCATCAGTAGATCCACGAGCGAACATTTTTTCATCACGGATTTCCGGCTCGAATGGCGCACTCTCCCACAAGTGCAAGGGGTCAACAGGCTGCACGTCGTAGTGGCCGTAAATCAGGATTGTCGGCTGGCCTTCTGCATGAAGCCAGTCTGCGTAGACGACCGGATGCCCTGCAGTAGGTTCGATGGAGATATTTTCAAGACCTGCTTCTTTGAACGAGTGCGATAACCATTCGGCAGCTATTTGCATATCTGCTTTGTGCTCGGATAATGCACTGATGCTAGGGATTTTTAAGAATTCTTTCATCTGGTTCAGATGCGTCTCGCGATTCTTTTCAAAGTACTCGTTTAATTGGTCAAGCGTTGCCATGAAATTACCCCTTTTCGTTTTCGATTGGATGACTGAGCGCCTGCAGCAGACTCTCAGTCGCCGTCAGTGCCTCCTGGTATTGGGAGGAATCCCCCAAAAAAACTGTTCACTGAAACGGTGCTGATTCCTTTAGTATAGCAGAATCGAAACGGAATCGAAAAAGAGGAGACTTCTGAATCCATTTCATTCTAGTACTTATGCTATACTGTTCCAACAGCTATGAAATCGGATTCAAATTATAGCCGTCTTAGGTTTGCAACTTTAATCCCTGGACATACGTCTATATGTGCAAATCGAAACGAACCAGGAATTTTTCGGGAGGAATCGCTCTTGTTCATCGCACTTGCTTTCTTTTTGGTAATGTCTTTTTTCTTATCAGGAAGTGAAACTGCATTAACTGCCGTCAATCGGATGAAAATCCAAATGCGCGCAGAGCAAGGAGACCCCAAAGCAATTCGGCTCCGCGCCCTCGTTTCGAAACCGGATCGAATGATTACAGCAATTTTAATCGGCAATAATGTCGCCAATATCATGATGCCGACCATTGTGACCATGATTGCAATCGACAAAGGTCTGAATGTCGGTCTCATGACGGGTGTGTTAACTGTTATCCTGATCATTTTCGGTGAGGTATTACCGAAGACGATTGCTGCAACATTTGCGGACAAGCTAGCGTATTCGGTAGCCCCTGTCATTCAGGTGATTGTGAAGCTGATGACCCCGCTAACTTACCTGCTGGCGCTTTTCACCAATCTGTTCATCCGCATCCTGTCAAATGGGAAAGTGACAGAAGCCACACTGACCAAGGAAGATCTGCGTTCCATGGTCGATCTTGCGTCAACTGAAGGAACGTTCCAACAAGACGAATCGCTGCGGTTAAAAGGAGTCCTCGACTTTCCGGAAAAAGACGTATCGGACGTCATGGGAACCCACCGGACAGACGTCGTTGCCCTGCCGCTCGATTCTAGCTATGAAGACGTTCGCAGTACAGTGCTTGAGTATTTCTATACGCGTTATCCGATTTATGAAGAAAGCATCGATAAGATTATCGGTGTGTTCTATTCCAAACGGCTGATTGAATGGTCGATGACACCGGATGAACCGTTTAAAGATATGATTGACCATGATCCATTGTTTGTTGTCCAGACTGCGAGTGTTGAAAAAGTGTTTAAAATGATGCTTGCGCATAAAAAGCATATGGCGATTGTATTGGATGAGTATGGAGGAACGCTTGGTATCGTAACTCACGAAGATATTATCGAGGAAATGATCGGGCAGGAAATTGAAGATGAAACCGACGAAGCCGAAGACGCAATGGTTTATGAACATACGGAAGACACGCTCGTTTGTCAGGGGCGTCTTGAAATCGAAGAGGCAGTCAGGCTTCTCGGAATCGACTTGCCGACTGAAAACGAAACGATTGGCGGCTTTGCTTTCCAAGAACTGGATCACGTTCCGGACCCAGGAGAACGATTCACATACGGTCCGTTACTGTTTGAAATAGAAGAAATGGATCGCAATCGCATCGTCCGTCTTCGAATCATACGCCGTCCGGAAGAATGGATAGATGATGAATCTTAACATACAGCAACCTTACACGTTTGTAAGGTAACTGAAAGAAACTCCGATAGTTCAGCCGATTGTTCTAGTGCATACTTAACGTAACAGCTAGAACACGGAGGCGTTAACGGATGAACCCAACACTTAATGAACTACACGATGAATATGGTAGATACTTATATCACTTATGTTTGAAATTGACACGTAATAAAGAAGAGGCCGAAGATCTCATGCAAGACGTTTGGGTCAAAGTAGTCCGCACAAGCGATCGAATGGAAGGTGTGGACCGCATGAAAGCCTGGTTGACAACGATTTGCATGAATACATTCAGAGATCGTTATCGTAAGGACGTCCGTCGTAGCAAGTATGTCATGAACCAGCCGGATACGCTGGACATCCCTTTGCTCGATCTAGTGCCAAGCGGCAGTCCGCTGCCAGGTGATATCGTCGAGAAACAAGATCTTCGTGCTGCAGTCCGCAGTAAGATAGACGAACTCGATGGCATCTATAAAACAACAATCGAGTACTTTTATGTGAACCAATACTCGCTTATTGAAATTGCTGAAATGATGCAAGTGTCTATCGGTACGGTGAAATCACGCCTGTTCCGGGCGAAAAAGTATTTAAAAGAGCTATTAACGCAAGATCAGTCTATCAACGAACTTGTGATTGCGTGATTATAACGATTTTGGACTTCTTCTAATTATAGGAGAAGTTTTTTGTTATGGATAGAGTTTGGTTGAGGGGCAGATAGGGAATGTTACAGTGATAGATTTGGAGCGGGGGGAAGTCATGGGGAAAAAGAAACAGAAGCGTGAAAGATTTACAAAGAAACATAAAAGAATGATGTGGCTTGCGATAGCGGTTTTTCTGCTTATTTATATTGCTGTCATTTTATATCATACATACAAACCATTGCCGGAAGGCGTGAGTTATCAAGGGGATGTCCATTGGACTGACGATATAGAAGTCTTCACAGATCTGACCTATTCGAAAACAAAGAAGAAAGACGACATGAAGCATGAGCTGAATATTTTTGACGAAGTATATTCGATGATAGAGGAAGCGGATGACTTCATCGTTCTGGACTTCTTTTTGATGGATCATTATTCAGATGAAAAATTAGACTTCCCGAAGATTGCCGAAACAATTACAAAAAAGTTGGTCGATAAAAAGAAAGCTCATCCAGATATGCCGATCGTTTTCATCACAGATCCGATCAATAAAGGGTATGGGTCATTCGAGTCGAAATGGTTTGGCAAGTTAAAGGATGCGGGTGTGGAAGTCGTATATACCGATTTGGAACCATTACGTGATTCGATGCCGCTCTATTCTGGAATGTATCGGACGTTATTCCGCTGGGGGGACATTGGCGGAAAAGGCTGGATTCCGAACGCGATGGCTTCGGAAGCACCGAAGTTCCGATTAGCATCGTACGTTGAACTGCTGAATGTGAAGTCGAATCATCGTAAAGTGATTGCGACGGAAAAAGCAGGACTTGTCACCTCTTCCAATCCGCACGATGCGAGTGGCTTCCACGGGAATGTAGCACTCAAAGTGACGGGGCCCATCATTAACGATTTATTGGAAGCGGAAGAGGCGGTACTGAACTATACGAAGGGAAACACAGGTCAAACACTGCCCAGAATTGAAGCGGAAGAACCGAATGGCGGAAAATACGCTGTTCAATATGTAACCGAGAAAAAGATTAAAGATGTGTTGATGGATCAGCTTACCGCTGCACAATCAGGTGACCGGATCCGGATGGGGATGTTCTTCATTGCCGAACCGGACGTTGTGAAGGAAGTAACGGAAGCTGCGAAGCGCGGCGTCGAAGTGAAACTCATTTTAGATCCAAATGAGAATTCTTTTGGAAATCAGAAATCAGGTCTTCCTAACCGCCCTGTCGTACAAAAACTCGTGGAAGACAGCGACGGAGCAATTGAAGTCCGCTGGTACAATACTGTGGTCGGCCAGTATCATACAAAACTTGTCATGATTGAACGGGGCGATGATGTGCATATTCTGAACGGATCTGCTAATTTAACAGAACGGACTCTTGATAACTACAACTTAGAGAATGATTTGTACGTCATCGCGCCGACTGACAGCGAACTCGCTGGTGAGTTGGATGCGTATTTCGAACGATTGTGGAATAACGAAGATGCTCTTTTCACACTCGATATGGAAGAGTACCAAGATACATTCACTCGTCCGCAGCGTGTCATCTATGCGTTACAGGAGTGGTTGAAATTGACCTCCTACTGAATTGGATGATACAACCGGAGAACGACGAAAAATCCTCTTACCTAGTATAGGTAAGGGGATTTTAGTATGCATACACAATTGAATGTCCGAACAGTGGACAGGGGTCTATTCACCTTAAGGAAAATGGTTTCAAAAGGCAGCAAGCTGCTGGTTAAGTTCAGCGAGACGCTCTTCCATCTTCGCAAGACGCGATTCCGCTTTTTGGACTGAATCACCGTGACCAGTGGATTCCAGTTTTTCGATATCCCCTTGGAGACTGATGTAGTCCATTTTGAGTTCTGCGATTTCGGATTCGATTTGTGATTTAGTCATGTCTGTGCCCCTCCCGCTAGCTTTTCCCTCAGTTTACCACATCGCGTATGGGTTTGCCGGGTACCGATCGCTTCGGGTGATCCAGTAAATAACGAACCGTTTCAACTACGGTCTCTGCTTCTTCGCCGAGGGGCAAGGCAAGCTGACGATCGACGTCGCGCTTTCTGAGAGAATCGTGCAACAAAGGCTCCATGATCGCGTTCAATAGATTGGATTGTTTCACTTTGCGTCCAAGGCCTAAGTGTGAAAATCCATCCCGGTCAGTCGGGAAATGCAGCTCGGATTCGAAGCTGCTTTGAGCGAGTATAATACAGGGCACCCCGATGCTCGCAACATCATAAGGCATGTAACCACCGCCACAGAGGACGATATCCGCCTCCGCCGCGAGGTCAAGGAAGTCGTGGGGTGCCTTTTTGACAGTCGTATTCCTTCGGCTCAGCGCCATCATCTGGAGAGTTCCGGCGTCGTGTTCATAAGATTTGCCAAGCAATACGGTTACATTGAGCGGGATTTGCAAGTTCATCACATGGCGGAGAGCGCGGAACGTCAAGTTACCCGGATCCTTCTCACCAAACGCAATAAGCAGGCGAGGGGGATCGCCAAACGTTTGCTGATCCCGCTTTGTGCGCAAATAAGCGCAACGCGGATCTGGCATGAACGTCCGGATCCCCGTTTTGAATTGATCGGTAACGTCCAGCGTGTTTTCTCCATATAATGTTTGGATAACGAAGTCTGCGGCATGTCCGCCTTCTCCAAAGTCATCGAAATGTAAGATAGAAGGAACGAGTTTGCAAATTGCCTCGACCTCTTCTTTCACGGTGCTGCCCGTATCACGTATGAGAAGATCGGGTTTCAAAAAGGACACAACTTGAAGAAGGGTACGATGATTAGTGGCCTCCATAGTCCGATAAGCAATGGGCAAGTCAGGGATAGGGGAATCTGTAATGAACACAATGGTTGCTTCAGAAGACAACTCTTCAGCAATTCGTAACGCTCTCCGTAAAGGATAGCCATTTTTTTCTTCTGTAGATGAAAGACAGATCGCAATCAACTTAGTTGTTTGAGTCGTAATAGGAATCATCCTTTCTATGCAGTCTCTTCACCTCCCAGTCTATGAAGAGAATTCGCGAGTTATGAGGGATTCTAGTGAATGAATTTCCAAAGGGAAAGTGAGCATTGTGGAAGGGTTGTTGTAAGAAACATAGGGTTATGATCACAATTCGAGGGTTATGAGCGGAATGACAGAGTTATGATCACAATTCGTGTTTTATGAGCGGAATGACAGAGTTATGATCACAATTCGAGGGTTATGAGCGGAATCATAGGGTTATGATCACAATTCGAGGGTTATGAGCGGAAATGCAGAGTTATGATCACAATTCGTGGTTTATGAGTGGAATGACAGAGTTATAATCAGTTTTCAATGGGAATGAGCAATTTATTCAAATGCTGTTGATTGCTCAAGAGATGGGGTTACGTAGAGAAGTGGAATGATTTTCGCTGATCCTGATGGATGGGCAGACGTTGGGGCTCTTCAGCCAAAAACCCTCCAAAAGTGGTTTCACAGAATAGTTGTGGTACACTAGTACGAAATTTCAACTCGATAGGAGTGGCGAAATCCAATGTTCGGAACCATAGCTGCAGACCTTATGCTCGTTGTATTGATTGGTATCCTCTCGCAATGGGTTGCCTGGCGCTATCGCCTTCCTGCAATTGTGGTCATGGCAATAGCAGGTCTGCTCGTCGGACCTATATTCGGATTCATCAACCCGAAAGAAACGTTGGGAGAACTCTTCAGTCCGATAATCTCATTTGCGGTTGCAATCATATTATTTGAAGGAAGTCTGAACCTCGATTTCCGTGAAATCAAAGGATTCAGTAAGCCGCTCACACGTATCGTTACGTTCGGTGCATTCATCGCGTGGATCGCCGGATCACTCGCGGCGCACTATTTGGCGGGACTTTCGTGGGCAGTCGCTTTCATTATCGGCGGGCTGTTTATCGTAACGGGACCAACGGTGATTCTACCGATGCTGAGACAGGCGAAATTGAAGCCGCGTCCAGCGGCCATCCTGAAATGGGAAGGGATTATTGTGGATCCCTTCGGTGCATTACTTGCTGTCTTCGCTTTTGAATTCATCAAATTCGTCAATGGGCAAGTAACTCTTGCAACGCTTGGACTATTCGTTGTCGCATCCATTTTTGCTGTGTTCATCGGTTGGGCATCTGCCCGGATTCTTGGCAGTGCATTTGAAAAAGGGAATGTCCCTGAATTTCTGAAAGCGCCTGTGCTGTTTGCAGTTGTCTTGTTTGCGTTCGTCCTATCGGATGAACTCATGCATGAAACAGGATTGCTCGCCGTCACTGCGATGGGGGTCGTGATGGCCAACATGCACTTGACATCCATCCATGACATCCGCCAGTTCAAAGAAAATATATCGGTGCTGCTCATTTCAGGGATATTTGTGATGCTCACTGCATCGTTAAACCCTCACGTACTTATTGAAATTTTCGATTGGCGTATCATCACTTATGTATTGGCGATGTTGTTCATCGTCCGCCCATTGTCGATTTGGGTATCTACCATTGGTACGGATTTATCGAACCGGGAAAAGCATCTGATCGGTTGGGTGGCTCCGCGTGGGATTGTCGCGCTCACAGTATCGGGATACTTCGCATCGATTTTGCTTGAAAATGGTTACAAAGATGCTGAATTGCTTACTGCCCTTACGTTTGCACTTGTACTTTCCACTGTGGTGTTACATGGATTTACAATTGGGCCGATTGCACGGCGCCTCCATTTGACGACGACCGATGAATCAGGTGTACTCATCGTCGGAGGTACGAAATTCGCGGCAGAACTTGCGCAATCCATTCAAGACACTGGAAATGAAGTGCTGTTGATGGATACTTCTTGGGCGGGCTTATCCCATGCTCGGAATCTTGGGTTGTCCAGTCATGTAGGGGATATTTTAACGGAGCAAACGGAATATACATTGGATTTGTCACCGTATCGATACATGCTTGCGATGACAAAGGCGGATACGTATAATGCACACATTTGTGCGGATTTCCTGTACGACATAGGACGTGAGAATTTATTCCAAACTGCATTCCATGTAGGCGAAGGAGTGGCGTCGTTTAACGTCACAGGTGGGCGCACGTTATTCACTCCTGCGTTATCGATCTATGATCTGGAAGAACGCATGAATTCGGGGCACGTATTCCGAAAGACGGTCCTCTCGAAACAGTATAGTTACACCCAGTATTTGCGTGAGCGGGACGACCGATCTGTGTTGCTCTATATTTTGAGAGAAGACGGCACCGTCGAATTTTACACGCCGAAAGAAGAGCTGCAAGCAGTAGCAGGAGACACGGTTGTTGCGCTCTCTCATCCGAATAAACAGATTGAACGTGCGATAGAGCGGATTGCGGAAGAAAAAGGTGAGACGGATGTTAAGCATGAGGAAATCGAAAGACGCTTCAGTGAGGAGCATGGGAAAACGAAATTGACGATCCCAGGTGAAGCACCGCCTTCGAACCAAAGTGCATCCACAAAAGGCCCATCAAGCTAATTGCAAGTCAATTCCCATACATTCTGATAGGATGTAGAGTGAGAATATAACTAGGAGGTACGGTCATTTTGAAAGTTTTGTTTGTGGACGGGACCATTATCGGCAACAAAACGGGTGTCGTACTCGAAGCAGTGCAGCAGTATATTGAAGATACAGGCTGCGGTTTTGAGATAGAGAGATTGAACTTCTCGGAGTATGAACACCAGTTTGTCGATGGGCGACCTGCAGAAAAGTATAATGAAGATATGAAAAAGCTGATCCGCAAGTTTGAAGAAGCGGATGGCTATATAATTGCGACACCTGTATTCCAAGGATCCATCCCAGGGGTCCTGAAAAATGCGTTCGATTTGCTGCATCCACATACGATGCGCTACAAACCCGTTTCCATTGTTGCAAATGGTGGAACGTATCAGCATCACCTCGTCGTAGAGAATCAGTTGAAACCGATCCTCGACTATTTCCGATGTCTCGTGACACCGAATTATGTGTATACGCATCGTGATCATTTTGATGAAAACAGTGAAATTTCAGATGAGAATGTACATGACCGTTTGAAGGAGTTAGCGCGTGTATTCGTGAAATATACAGAAATGGGTAAAGAACTGACCCATGGCATGCTTGACGCACAATAACGAATTTGAACGTCCGTCCGAGCGGAATTCCGCGGGATGGACGTTTTTCATCTAGTCAAAACTGAAGAAACCGTCTAACTTGCGTATAATGGAAAGAACGAAAGGGGATTAAACGATGTCTAAATCACTTGTACTGGCAGAAAAACCATCTGTCGCACGCGATATTGCCCGTGTGCTCGGTTGTCATAAAAAAGGGAACGGATTTTTAGAGGGGGATCGGTACATCGTCACTTGGGCACTGGGCCATTTAGTGACACATGCCGATCCTGAAGGGTATGGGCAGGAATTCAAAGAATGGAAAATGGAGCATTTACCGATCATTCCTGAGCCTTTCAAGCTCACCCCTATTAAACAAACTTCGAAACAATATAATGCGGTCAAAGCACAGTTACGTCGCGCAGATGTAAAGGACGTTATCATTGCAACGGATGCGGGGCGTGAAGGGGAGCTCGTAGCGCGCTGGATTTTGGAACTTGCAAAAAACCGCAAGCCGATCAAGCGGTTGTGGATTTCATCCGTGACGGACAAAGCCATCACAGACGGATTTGCCAATCTGAAAGATGGAAAAGCCTATGAAAACTTGTATGAAGCTGCAGCTGCACGTGCTGAAGCGGATTGGGTCGTCGGCATTAACGCAACACGTGCGCTCACGGTCAAACACAATGCCCAACTCTCGACAGGTCGCGTGCAAACGCCAACGCTAGCCATGATTGCTGAACGTGAACAGGTGATCCAGAAGTTCCAGCCGAAGCCGTTCTGGGGTATCCAGGCCCTAACGGAAGCGGGCCGTTTCACATGGCGGGATACGAAAGGTCAAACTCAAGTTTTCGATGAAACCGTCATCGATGCCAAGATGAATGCGTTGGACGGCATCACAGAGGGCAAGATCATCGAACTGAAATCGACACCGAAATCTCAGCCGGCTCCTCCGTTATTCGATTTGACGGAGCTGCAAAAAGAAGCACATCGCCGCTGGTCATGGTCCGCCAAGGAGACGTTATCGACTTTGCAGAACTTGTACGAGCGACACAAGGCGGTCACCTATCCACGGACCGATTCAAAGCATTTAACTGCGGATATGACAAGTACGCTGAAAGATCGCGTCAAAGCGGTTGAAATCGGACCGTATCGAAAAGCCGTCAATTCGTTACTGCGAAAAGGTCCCGTCAAACCGCAAAAAGGTGTTGTCAATGACAGTAAAGTGTCCGACCACCATGCAATTATTCCAACTGAGGAGAGTCCTTCTCTTCACTCACTATCCGATAAGGAACAACGTCTCTACGACATCATCGTAAAACGGTTCCTGGCTGTGTTCTATCCACCATTCCAATACGAACAATTGAGTGCGGAATTACAGGCGGGCAGCGAAATCTTTACATTGAAAGGTCGTACCGTGACGGACGAAGGTTGGAAGGCAGTCTATTCATCCGATGAAGAAGAAGCGGACACAGATGCACTTCCTGCAATGAAAAAGGGGGAAACTCTGCAGATCCGAGCGTTTTCAAGAACTGAAGGCAAAACTAAGCCACCTGCACGTTTCAATGAAGGGACGCTGCTCGCTGCGATGGAGAATCCCACACAGTTCATGGCTGGAGAGTCCAAGGAATTGATCAAAACAATAGGTGAAACAGGCGGGCTCGGGACAGTTGCAACGCGAGCGGACGTCATTGAACGCTTATTTGGCATGTTTGTCATCGAGAAAAAAGGGAACGATATTTACACTACGTCCAAAGGACGCCAGTTGCTGGAACTGGTCCCGGAAGATTTGAAATCACCGGCACTCACTGCTGAATGGGAAAGCGACTTATCAAAAATTGCAGCTGGGAAACTGAAGAAAGATCAGTTCATCCGCACGATGATCGACTTTTCCAAGAAGACAATCGTGGATATAAAATCAGATGACACGAAATTCAAACATGATAACGTAACCGGGAAAATGTGTCCGGATTGCGGAAAACCGATGCTTGAAGTGAACGGGAAACGAGGTAAGATGCTCGTCTGCCAAGATCGTGAATGCGGTCATCGTCAAACGATCTCTACACTGACGAACGCACGCTGCCCGAACTGTAAAAAGAAATTGGAGCTTCGCGGACATGGTGACGGCAAGATATTTGTTTGTAAATGTGGATATCGGGAAAAGCTGTCCTCATTTGAAAAACGAAGAGCCCAAACAACAGGTAAAAAGGCCGACAAACGGGATGTTCAGAAGTACCTTAAGAAGCAAGAGAAGGAAGAACCTGAAAACACAGCAATGGCAGATGCGCTAAAGAAACTATTTGACAAATAATAATTGAAATCGTTCGCCTCATGAATCGGGGGCAAAGAAGCTGTATAATTAACAGACTAATTGTTGGCGGGGTGAGTTCAATGGTCTCTATTTCAAGAAATCCGGTAGTTACGGAAAATACAAGATATGAGAATGCAAAAAAGCGTTCTGCAGAAGTGGCTTATACCCGCCACGCGGATTATACAGGCGGTAACGAAGCGAAACGGAATGAGTTGGCGCAACGGCTGACTGCCACTCAGGCAGATCCGCAGCCTCAAGAATTCCGGAAACTGGGTGCAGGTCAACTGAAGCAAGTTGCACTTCCCCTCGGTGAAACATTGGAAGAGACAATTGCGAGTTGGCGGAATGTGCGCAGCGAAGCACTATCGAAAACAGATCCATCCGAAGTGGACCATCAGCTGGCAGCAGCGGCTTCCGCTAAAATCATGGAAGCTGAGGCACAGCTGGCATTGGAAGACCGTTTGCGCTCTGCACAACTAGCAGAAGCAAGTTTAGAACATTCAATGGTGAAACCCCGACAGTCGAAAACGGCAACAGATTCCTCACTGGCGGACGCAATGCGCAAATTATACGATCAGGCTGCAGCAGCGTATGCGATTCAGTCGGATGCGAAGCAGCGTGGATACATGGGAGCCAGCCCGGCATACTCACTGATTGCTTAATCGAAATCGACAACCCGCCCTTACAACCGGCGGGTTTTTGAATTGGAAAAAGGGAGGCACTTATCATGGCGAAGAAGAATAAACCTATTAAAACGAATGCGATTCGCATATTGGAATCTGAAGGGATCCCCCATGAGTTGTTGGAACGAAACCTGTCTGAAGATGCAGACGCTGCAGCGGATGGCGGGAATGAGACGGATGTCTACAAAACCCTCGTAACAACAGCAGGAACAGCCCGCAATTATGTGTTTGTCATTCCCGTCGTATGCGAACTTGACTTGAAAAAGGCGGCACGCGCAGCCGGAGAGAAGAAATTGGAAATGCTTCCTCTCAAACAGCTGACGGACGTGACGGGCTATATCCGAGGCGGATGTTCGGCAATCGGTATGAAGAAGACGCTTCCTACGTTTCTGGACATTTCTGCCGAATCAAAACCATTGATCTACGCGAGCGCCGGGAAACCAGGCTTCCAGATGAAACTCGCCCCCGCAGATTATGCCAAAGTGACCGGTGCCTCATTTGTGGAGTTGTGCAAATGAAACGGAAAGCACTTAGATAATTTCGTGAGGAAGCGCTCATAACGCTGATTGAAGCGATCGTAACCCATGGAGAAGCGCTCGTAACGCAGCGAAACCGCTCATAACCCGGGAAAAGCGCTCATAACGCAGCGAAACCGCTCATAAATTGAAGAAACTCGCTCATAATTATCACTTCTAACATAGAATTCCCTCACCATAACCACCATACATGCTACAATTGCCTTTAGAGAATACGCCGCTAGTTCCAAACAGCGGCTTGTGGAAAGAAGAATGTGTATGTTGACGTTAAAACAGTGGAGATGGATCTTTTTCATAGTAGGGCAAATGATTCTCTCATTAGGGATTGCGATGACCATCAAAGGGCAATTGCTCGGTATTGGTCCTTGGGACGTCCTACATGTCGGGCTTTATCAAAATCTCGGGTTGTCCATTGGATCGTGGAGCATCCTCACAGGATTGCTCATTGTCCTCATTACAGCAGCCGCGCAAAAAAAGTGGCCGAAATATGGGACATGGCTCAACATGCTGCTGCTCGGAACTTTTATTGATCTATTCAATTGGCTGCTGCCGGATGTGACGTCAATTGCAGCACAAGTCGCGTTTTTCGTAACAGGCGTTGTGATCATGTCTTATGGCATCGGGCTTTACGTATCACCGAATATGGGGGCAGGCCCGCGGGATAGTCTGATGCTGCTCATCGTGCACAAGTTCAACATCAGTGTAAAGCTGGTGAGAACGTCCATTGAAGTTATTGTTGCACTGCTGGGGTGGGCACTCGGAGGGCCGGTTGGAATCGGGACTGTGCTTATCGCATTACTGATTGGACAATTCGTCCATTACGCAATGCCGCAATGCCAGCGGTTACTACTTAAAGTGGCCAAGCAGGAAAATAGTGAAGCTTTATTATAATGAAGAGCATAGTCCCCCGTGGCTGTGCTTTTTTTCGTTCCCATTTCATAAGCTGTTCTGAAGAACATCAGAAAGGACTGGTCACGATGAACGGAAAATTAACAGAATCGATGGGAACGGCCTATACAGGAGGGGGACTGACTCATAAGTACGAGCATCTCATCCAACAAGCTGCGACGACAGTCTTCATAAAATCACCTCCTACCTTTGCGTTATCCAGCATTTTGAATGAGCTTGCGGTCTTTTATGTAAAACGAGGATACGATGTAGATCGTTTCCGGAGTCCCTTGCATATCGAAAAAACAGATGGGATTTACGTCAAGGGGCCCGAGCTCTTTTACGTTTCAGCTTCCTATCCAATTCCACTCGAACCGACAGACCTTGGTGGCAAACACCGCGTCGTCAGTTTTTATGATGTCTATGATGAAACCAAATTACGTGAAAACAACCCACAAATTGCGGGGCATCTCGAAGAGGCGGCCACTTACTTGGAAAAAGCACTTGCCTCACTCTCTGAAGCGAAAGCGATTCATGACGAATGGGAAACCGTCAACATCCGTCGCATGGATTGGGCAGCACACGAGACGAAAACCCAATCGCTTGCAAATGAATTATTCGGCTCACTGGATTTACACAAAAGTGCCGCCGTTTCCCATCGCATCATTGGCTCATTATCTTCAAAAGGTGCGCATGATTTCATCCCATCCATCACCAAATCCGTAAAGCGGAGACTGTTAATCAAAGCCCTGCCAGGAACCGGCAAGTCCACGATGATGAAAGCACTTGGAGAGGAAGCGGAAAAACGCGGCATAGATGTGCTGTATGGCTGGTGCGGGTTAGATACGGGAAGTATCGATCTTGTCCAATTTCCTGAGCTTTCCGTTTGTATCTTCGATGCAACGGAGCCCCACGTCTATGAGGCAGAACGAGAAGGCGATGAAATCCTGGACCTCGTTGAGATGTGTGCGCCGAGCGAAAAGGCGGAGCAGGAAATCGATGGCATCCGCACACGCTACAAAGAAACAATTGCAAATGCGGCAGGGTATATGCAATCTTATGCGCGCTTGGCAAGCCAAATAGACGCGGGGATGGACAGTGCGCTGGATTTGAAAGCGTTCCATGAAAAAGCAGAACTGCTGACAAAACTCATCGTACCTTAACACACTTCAGTTAGGGGGAAGGGCACAAATATGCTACACTAAGAGCATTACGTGTCTGAAAGGAAGATGAGTTTGTCTAACATATTGAATGCATTTCTAGACGAGAACTTGCAAGAACTTCGTGACCAAGGTCTCTATAACGAAATTGAGCCGGTCGAAGGTCCGAATGGCCCGATCATTAAAATTAAAGGCAACGACCTCATTAACTTATCATCGAACAACTATTTAGGTCTTGCGACAGACGAAGACTTGAAAAAGCTGAATATTGCAGCTGTGAATAAATACGGTGTCGGTGCAGGAGCTGTACGTACCATCAATGGTACACTCGACATCCATATCGAACTTGAGAAAAAACTCGCTGAATTCAAGGGGACGGAAGCTGCGATTTCATTCCAATCCGGATTCAATTGCAACATGGCCGCAATTTCTGCAGTCATGAACAAAAACGATGCGATTTTGTCGGATGAATTGAACCATGCCTCGATCATCGACGGCTGCCGTCTATCAGGCGCAAAAATTATCCGTGTGAAACACCAAGACATGGACGATTTGCGTGCGAAAGCAAAAGAAGCGACAGAATCCGGATTGTACGGAAAAGTCATGTACATTACGGATGGCGTATTCTCGATGGATGGGGATATCGCAAACCTCCCAGGTGCTGTTGAAGTCGCGAAAGAATTCGACCTCATCACATACGTAGATGATGCACATGGTTCAGGCGTTACAGGAAAAGGGAAGGGAACAGTGAAGCATTTCGGTCTTGAAAAAGAAATCGACATGCAGATGGGAACCCTTTCAAAAGCAGTGGGCGTCGTTGGCGGTTATGTAGCCGGATCACAAAAGCTGATCGACTGGTTGAAAGTCCGTTCTCGTCCGTTCTTGTTCTCTACAGCAGTGCCACCTGGTGACGTTGCAGCAATTATGGGGGCACTCGATAAAATCAGTGCGTCCACTGAACTGCACGACAAGCTTTGGGAGAACGGAGACTATTTGAAAGCGGGCTTGAAGAAACTCGGCTTCAATATCGGGAATTCCGAAACACCGATTACCCCATGTATTATTGGCGAAGAGAAACTGACCCAGCAATTCTCGAAACGGCTTGCCGAAGAAGGCGTCTATGCAAAATCGATCGTATTCCCGACCGTACCAAAAGGGACAGGCCGCGTCCGCAACATGCCAACTGCAGCCCACACGAAAGAAATGCTTGACGAAGCACTTAAGATTTATGAAAAAGTCGGTAAAGAGCTCGGCGTTATTCAATAATGGAAATTGCATAAAAATCAAAAAAACAGTCTGGAAAGGGAGTTATCCTTTCCAGACTGCTTTTATTTCGTTGGCATGTCAACAGGCCGCGCAACTTCTTGATGATACACAGTCGTCAATTCACCATTTGCAAGTTCGATATCATATTGGGTGCGTTCATCAGATCGGACAAGTACGATAAGTCCTTTACGACCGTCATGCAGCTCTACGTAAGTCTCTTCTTCATAAATCATCGCAATCCCTCCTATTGGATAATGGGAGATACTTGGTCTTCGCGCTGGAACAGAGAAACCAATACATAATATTGAACTCCACTTGCATGGGAGGTGGCCAATTCCACTTCCCGTCGATAGGCGGTTTGATCACCCGACTGCTTGGCAATACTAGCTTGAAGCGCATGTTTCATCCAAGGCTTTTTAATTGAGGTTTGGAGAGTTTGAGCTCGTTCCATATTCCCTTCCATCAAAAGTGCACTGGCCGTATAATAATTCACATAATCGGCTGTAGGTAAATGGATGGCGATTCGATGGAGGGCATCCGCATCTTGTTGCCAAACTGCAAGATTTGCACCATAAATGGCTTGCACTTTAGGTTGTTTATAAGTTTGCAAAATAGTTTCAATCGTTTCGATAATCATTCCATCAGACTCATGAGCGATTGCATAGCCATAAGCGAAAATAGCATTGGAACGATTCTTCGTTAGAAAAGTATCGATCTTTTTCATATCTTTCGTAACGTAAATAATATAGACTGGCCATCCCAATGTGGCTGCCAAATATACAATCATGACAATGACGAATACTGCCCAAAAAGGAATATTCAAAAATAACAGCACGACGGTGAGGAGAATTCCGCCGCCAAATAGTAACAGCCAGCGGGATACTCCGCCGACGAGAAATGGATTATCTTTCAAGCTGCATACCCTCCCGTTACTTCTAGCATAACATACAATTCCGATAACGAGAGGGATCGTCAGTCGGAGAATTGTGTTTTTCAGCAGAACAGTTTATAATCAGTTTCAGCTGTTGAAACATGTTATTTTATTTGATGAATACCAACTGTCCTCTCCAAAAAGACAATCATTCATAGGGGGAATACATGATGAAGAAGATTATGGTGACTGGTGCACTCGGTCAAATCGGTTCTGAACTGATTACCAAACTACGGGCTGAATATGGAACGGAAAACGTACTGGCAACAGATATTCGTGAGCCACAAACAGAAATGGATGGGCCATTCGCAATTCTTGACGTCACAGACGGGGAAAAAATGACTCAACTTGCAAGAGAATTCGGGGCAGACACGCTTATGCACATGGCGGCATTGCTTTCTGCCAAGGCGGAAGAAAGCCCGATGCTCGCATGGAACTTGAACATGGGCGGCCTGGTGAATGCGCTGGAGACAGCACGTGAACTCGACCTTCAGTTTTTCACACCAAGCTCAATCGGCTCATTCGGACCTTCCACACCGAAAGACAACACCCCCCAGGATACGTTCCAGCGTCCTACAACGATGTATGGTGTCAACAAAGTTGCGGGTGAATTGCTATGTGATTATTATTATCAAAAATTCGGCGTTGATACACGTGGTGTCCGGTTCCCTGGACTTATTTCATACGTGGCGCAACCAGGTGGAGGAACGACAGATTACGCGGTGGATATCTTCTACAAAGCTGTAGAAGAAGGCAAGTATACGTCATTCATCGCAGAAGGCACTTACATGGATATGATGTATATGCCAGATGCGCTCCAAGCGATTGTGGATTTGATGGAAACGGATGCCGCGAACTTGAAACATCGCAATGCATTCAACGTAACGGCGATGAGCTTCGAACCATCTGAACTCGCAGCTGCTATCAAAAAACACATTCCAACGTTCGAAATCAGCTACGACGTCGATCCGGTTCGCCAATCGATCGCAGACAGCTGGCCAAACTCTCTCGATATCTCTGTCGCAGAAGCAGAATGGGGTTTCAAAGCCACCTATGATCTCGATACAATGGTCGCGGATATGCTGGAAAAGATTCGCGAAAAAGTGAATGCCTGAAAAATGACTCCCCGTGTGCCAGTTTTTACTGGCATGCGGGTTTTTTTGCTATGAGGGGAAAGCGTTCATAAATTGAGTAAAGTGATCATACCCGATGGGAAACGCTCATAAATCGCGAAAAGTGATCATAAGCGATGGGAAACGCTCATAAATCATGGAAAGTGATCATAACCGTGAGAAAACGCTCATAAATCGAGTGAAGTGATCATAACCAATGGGAAACGCTCATAAATCGCGAAAAGTGATCATACCCGATGGAAAAGCGCTCATAAATCGAGTAAAGTGATCATACCCGATGGGAAACGCTCATAAATCACGGAAAGTGATCATAACCGTGAGGAAACGCTCATAAATCGCGAAAAATGCTCATAACCCAGAAAAAGCGCCCATAACACCAGCTAATCATCTCCCGCGGAAGAAAACCCCAGCCGCCCATCATCCAATCTCGCGAGCAACCAAGCACTCCCCTAAAACGACAAACTCCGCCACGCAGCTATCTAGCCGCGTGGCGGAGTTTCTAATTTCCATTAAAATAACAAGTGTGCAACGCCTGCTACGATTGGCAGCGCGATGATCGTACGAAGTAAGAAAATCACAATTAAATCCCAGATGTTGACCGGAATCTTCGTGCCGAGAATCAATCCTCCGACTTCTGACAAGTAAATGAGCTGAATGACGGAAATGGTCGCCACGGTGAATAGTGTAATCGGATCAGAAATCATACCTTCTGCGAGAAGAGCAGGCAAGAACATATCTGTAATTCCGACAACCATCAGGGAACCGGCTTCAGCCGCTTGTGGAATTCCGAGAAGATTCAAATACGGAACGAATGGCTTTCCAAGAATCGTGAAAATACTTGTGTACTCTGCGAGCATTGTCGCAATCGTACCGAACGCCATAACAATCGGTGCTACACCGATCCACATGTCTAGAACGTTGCGGAACCCTTCATTCACCATTTTACCTGGAGAACGGTTTTTATCCGCAGTCGCGAGCGCATTTTCAAGTCCATGAGAAACGACATTGTATCCTTCAGGCAAGCTTTCTTCAGTTCCTGTCTGCGGAGAGCCATCGATGAATTCATCCGGTTTCTTCGAAAGAGGATAAATTCTAGGCATGATCAAACCGAGAACGAGTCCGATCAATCCAACTGTTGCGTAAAACGGTACGAAATAGTTTTCAAGACCGACAGTAGTGATGATGACAATAGAGAATGTAATCGAAACGATTGAGAACGTCGTTGCAATAACAGCTGCTTCCCGTTTCGTATAATGGCCATCCTCATATTGCTTGCTTGTCAACAGGACACCAATTGTCCCATCTCCCACCCAAGACGTCAAAGCGTCAATGGAGGATCGCCCCGGAAGCTTGAACAACGGACGCATGATTTTCACCATCATCGTTCCGAAGAACTCAAGCAATCCAAAATTCAATAATAACGGCAAGAACAAACCAGCGAATAGGAAAATGGTATATAGGAACGAAACCAGGCCATCGGGTGACAGTAACAATCCGCCTGTGTTTTCACTCCAAATCGCTTCAGGACCGATTTTGTACGTGACCATTACTGCGAAAACTGCACCGACTACGCGCGTCAATGTCCAGAACGGCGTCACTTTGAACAACGTTTGAACGAATGGAGTCTTCGAGTCTTCATCATTACGGATGAATAGGAAGATTACGGAACCTACGGCGGAAATGATAATGAGCACCATTGCGGCAAATGGCATTGCAGGTTCTACAAAACCAGCTAGTTTGTCTGCCAGAAACGCAATCGGGACTTTCCAGCTGTCGCCGATCTTCAGTGGAATCATGAAGAGGATGACTCCGATAATAGATGGAACTAAAAACAATAGCCAGTTGGATAAAGACGCTTTTTTCATGAATGAGCTCCTTCTTAATTAGTAATGCATACTATGTATATTTATTCATATTAATGAATGAATATCGAAAAGTAAACAAGAAATTTTCTCCAAAGCCCTATATGTATACCCGGATTCAGTAGTTGAAAACTAGCAATCCGGGTGTGACCGCGTTTGAAAGCGGTTTCCTTACTTAAAGGAATATGTGTAGAAATGTTCTGTCTTTAACCATCTTAACGCATCAGGTTCCTGCGCGTCCAGACGTTTTTGCATATCTTCCATCATCCAGACGGTTTGAGACGCATGGGCATTCATGGCTCCCAGCTTTTTCTCAGTCACACCTGACACATCATGGTGGACATCGGGGTGCCCGATTTGCTCAACTGTCTTGTTATCGAACGCAATCGTGTACAATTTCGGACGCTCAGATTCTGCCATTCTGCTAATCGCTTCGACTACAGCGCGTCCAGTAGCATCGTGATCCGGGTGAACAGATAATCCTGGATAGAACGAAATCATCAGGGAAGGATTCAGTTCGTCGATTAAATCTGCAACGAGCTTCACCATTTTTTCATCATCCTCGAACTCTACCGTCTTATCGCGCAGACCCATCATCCGTAGATCCGTTAGTCCCATAGCGTCTGCAGATGCCTGCAACTCTTTCTTACGGATCATCGGTAACGTTTCGCGGTTGGCAAATGGAGGATTTCCAAGATTGCGTCCCATTTCACCGAGTGTCAAGCAAGCGTATGTCACAGGGACGCCCATTTCGATATAAGTTGAAATTGTTCCTGAAACACCGAATGCTTCATCATCCGGGTGTGGGAAAATGACTAATACATGACGTTCTTTTTCCATCTCTATTGGACCTCCTTTTATTAGTACGTGAACGGAGTTTCGCTAATTTCTAAGGCAACGGCCAATTTGCCATCCGGCCCTAGTCCTGCCATTAGCAGACGTCCGTGTTCGTCCAATTCGCAGTGTGTAATCCCTTGTGCGTAAATCCACCCTGAAGGCAGTTTCAATCCGATTCGGTGAGGGGAGTCGCCCGCCACTTTTCCGAGTTCAAAATTTACAACAATATTGCGGATGAACGCACCTGCGTTAAAGAAACCTTCTTGAAAATGCGCAGCATAGGAGCCGTTTGTCGTCTCCAAATGAATGTAGACATCTTTGCCCGCAAAGGAATCGATCAGGCGTTGAAGCTGATCTCGTTGTACAAGTTCCACATGTCTTCCTCCTCTGGCTGTATTTTTACTCTGCCTTCAATTATATCCGGAAAGAGAAGCAATTGCGATTATGCCGTTTCAGCAACAAAAAGCACAGAAGGACATGTCCCCCTGTGCTTGGAAATATTACACTTCAGTTGTCGTGATTTCAGATCCGCCAAAACGGTTTTTCGCACCGTGCATGACAGGTCCTACATACTCGTTCAATTTCCAGCCGTTCGCTATAGCAGCCGCAACGAATTCTTTCGCTTCGATCACTGCCTCTTTAATATCTTGCCCATTTGCTAGGTTCGCTGTAATCGCTGCGGCAAACGTACAGCCAGCGCCGTGGTTATAGTGGGTATCCGTTTTTTCAGATTCCAACAAAAGATGGGTTTTTCCATCGTAGAACAAGTCTGCTGCTTTATCGTGCTGCAGCTGCTTGCCGCCTTTAATGACGACATTGCGTGCGCCGAGGGAATGGATCTTCTCAGCTGCCGCTTTCATCTGCTCGATTGTCCCGGGAGTTTTCATGCCAGCAAGCTGACCCGCTTCAAATAAGTTCGGCGTCACGATTTCAGCACGCGGAAGCAAGTATTCAATCATTGCATCGACGGTGCCGGGGTTCAAGACTTCATCCTCCCCTTTGCAAACCATGACGGGGTCGATCACGACGTGTGAAAGCTCGGATTCTGCAATCGCTTCCCCTGCAGTCTGAATGACTTCCTCTGTGCTTAACATGCCTGTTTTAATGGCATCGATGCCAGTGGAAAGCGCAGTTTTGATTTGCGATTTAATGACATCGATCGGAAGGGAGTAGACATTATGGCTCCAATGCTTGACCGGGTCCATTGTGACGACTACTGTCAAAGCCGTCATTCCATATGTACCGTGTTCCTGGAAGGTTTTGAGGTCAGCCTGAATGCCGGCACCGCCGGATGTATCTGATCCTGCAATTGTCAAAGTCTTTTTCAACGTCATTGTAGAGGACTCCTTTACGAATAGGGTATACTTAAGTGTACTCAAACAGAAAAGTAAATACAAATTGCTCGAATTATGCGCGTGCCAGCTTGAGGAGGATGAACCCTAGCCCCCCTCCCGCGACGAGGCAAATTCCACTTCCTATATAGTGGCCACTTTGTGCGAGACCGATTGTTAGCGCAATGAGAAACAACATAGCGATGCCGAAGATGCTATAAAAGAAAAGCATTCCTGCACTTTTTGAGGACTCAGAATACGATTCTCCATCTTTTGCGGCTTCTGCAATACGCCTTACTTTTTCACGGATCGGAACGTTGGACAAGGCAATCCCTCCTTCGCGCCATCATACCATGCCGGATTGCTTGTCTGCACAGGAACTTTACTGCAAACTGTACGTAATGATTAAGGCCGTATTGCATGGACTAAAAAGATAGACCAATAGCTGGAATCGCTGCTGGAAGGGAGGACTGAGATGAAGAACGAGAACAACTCGAATGACGAGCGGAAACTGGAAGAAATCGAGAAATTATTGAAAGAGTTGAAAGCCTCGGACAAAGAAAGTGCGGTCACGGTGGATGAAGCATTCGCCCGTCCGAAAAAGAAGCGCAGAAGTCTATGGCACATTCTCACACTTTTCTTCTCGCTATGGCGCAAATCGTTTCTCATCATTGCATTGATTGTCATTCTCCTTGTCGCTTCACTGCCGTTTGTCGCTTTCTATCTATTGAAGCAAGGCAGCACATTCACCGAACAGAAAACAAGTTTCTTAGAACAAATCCAGGACTTGAATGAAATGGCGACGGCGGAAGCCTATACGAAAGTCATTATTGAACGTCAAGATAACCAGCTGTTCGGACAAAGTATCGGACTGAACCTCCCAGGGACACAGCGGCAGCTGCTCGTCGTAATCCCCGGAGCTATCAAAGCAGGCGTGGATTTATCGACATTAAGCAAGAAAGACCTGGACATCAATGAGGGGAAAAAAACCGCGACACTCACGTTGCCGAAACCTGAATTCCTTGGGGGCGCCGAAATCTTTTTTGACCAAGTTGAAGTGTACTCGTTCGAAGGGGTATTCCGTAATAAAGCCGACATCGAAGAGGCGTATGAGCTTGCAGAAGAAGCGAAGAGATTGATCCGCGAAGAAAGCGCAGGTCAAGGTGTATTGGAAACTGCCGAAAAAAATGCGGAACAAACACTCCGTGAAATGTTTTCACTAGCGGGATACGACGTGACAATCCAGTTTGAGGAGTGATCGAGTTGAAACCACAATTCGGAAGTCAGTGGGATGCAGTGCTTCAAGACGCATTTGAAACCCCATCCTATGCGCAGTTGCGTGAGTTTTTGAAGAAGGAATATGGAGAGCATATCGTCTATCCGGGGATGGATAATATATGGAACGCATTTAAGCGTACCCCCTATGAATCGGTGAAAGTGGTTATTTTGGGACAAGATCCCTACCACGGAAAAGGCCAAGCACATGGCTTAAGTTTCTCGGTCCAACCCGGTGTCAAAATACCACCTAGTTTGCGCAACATTTTTAAAGAACTTGCTAGCGATATCGGCTGTTCGATCCCTAAATCGGGTTCCTTGCTAGGATGGGCGGAGCAAGGCGTGCTTCTGATGAACACTGTATTGACTGTCCGGGAGGGGGAGGCCCATTCTCATCGTAAGCAAGGGTGGGAAGCGTTCACTGATGAAGTGATCAGGAAGCTGTCGGACCGCGACGAGCCGATTGTGTTCATCCTCTGGGGGAGGCCTGCGCAGGAGAAAAAGCGACTCATCGATTTGACAAAGCATGTTACCATTGAGTCAGTGCACCCAAGTCCGCTCAGTGCAAATCGAGGATTCTTCGGGTCGCGTCCTTTTTCGAAGACGAACGAACAGCTTGCTTCGTGGGGGAACTCCGAAATCGATTGGTGCAAGACAGAATTGTAGAAAATGAATGGAATACTACCGGAGGAGGTGGCCGCTGTCATGGCTGTGAATTGTTTTCAATGCCGTCATTTCTACGTAACCTGGGATCAGAAACATCCCCGTGGTTGCAAAGCGTATGGATTTAAAACGCGCGAGCTGCCTTCTGCAGTGGTTCTGCGTTCCTCAGGATTGGAATGCATGAAGTTTGAACCGAAGAAAGGAAGCGGTGGCGCATGATTTCAACAAATCGTATTCTGGAAGAATTGCAACGTCAACTGACGAATGCGAAAACGACTTCCGATGAAGCCGCGATGCGTGAATCGATTGCTGCGATGCAGTCGCTATGCGGTTTGATACTTGGCGAGAAGACGCCATCCCGCGACGTTGAGTTGAAGGGGAATAGTCCAGTCCAGGATGAGTCTCCACTCGGAATGTCACCCGCGAACGAGACATTCACCACTCCTATGCAATCTGGTCTAGAAGGCAAAGTTTTAAACGAAGAGGATGCAAATGGCGACTCGCTGTTTGATTTCTAATGTAAAACTAATCGGAAAGAGGGATAACACATGCCATTTTTCATTATTGCAGGTGCAGTGAACGGAGCGATTGCTGTTGCGCTCGGAGCGTTTGGCGCGCATGCACTAGCTGACAGATTATCTGCACATTACTTGGATGTTTGGGAGAAAGCTGTGCACTATCAAATGTTCCATGCAATCGCACTGCTCGCAATCGGAATTCTGATGAGTCCGGCACTTTTCGGCTCATCGACCGCTCTATCATGGGCAGGATATCTCATGTTAGCTGGGATCATCATTTTCTCAGGAAGTCTGTATATATTAAGCTTATCGGGGATCGGAATCCTTGGTGCCATTACACCGATTGGTGGCGTTGCATTCATCGCCGGGTGGATTATGCTGATTGTGGCAGCCGTGAAGTTTGGAAACTAATGAAATGAAAACACCTGCAACGTCTCTATAGTAGAGTCGTTGCAGGTGTTTTTGGTTATGGCCGTTGTGGGAAGTAATTGAGTTCTTCGTTGAACTCTGCATAGTCGAAGTAAATCATAGGGAAGAGAAAACGTTTGCCGGTCGCTTGTTCAGATAGGATGACATGATCACGGCCAGCTGCTTCTACCATGCCGGTTACTGCTTTCACGTTCGTGCCTGCTTCCATCGCGTTTTCAAATGAAAAGTGGAACGTCCCGACCTTACCTCGGTTTAACCGTAAAATATTCTCGATGTATGATTCCTCACGAAATGCACCCGCTGGCGGACGTCCGCTCGGAATAGTGACTTGCGGGGGAACGGTCTGCTGTTGCTGGGGATACTGATATTGCGGTTGCTGATAGTTAGGTGTCCATTGATATTGAACCATTCTGTCATCCTTTCAAAGTTAAATATTTGGGCAATCTTGTTCGGTTGGCGAGAAGAAACAGTGTGATTTGTAGCGGCCCGTGTTGTATTGTCCGTACCATTGCTCTGGGCAATCTCCAGCAGGCATGAAAAACCAGAGTGATCTTTCAGCAGGTGTGAAACGTTCCCCGTTCACCGCACGTCTTGCCAATTTGCGATCGACTTCACGGGCGCGTTGGTAAAAGTAGCCTTTCGTTGTCGCTTCAAAACCGCCGGGTCGTTGGAACACCATGTCCTCTAAGTCGCGAATCTCCGTGAAATCGAGGCAGTCCGAGCGAACCCGATTGACGCCCACATTGCCGACCAACAGCATTCCGAGCTGGCCATCGCCTTCCGCTTCCGCGCGCATCAACCGCGCAAGCAAATCAATTTGTTTATCTGTCGTCTTAATTACCGCCACACGACAACCCCCTCACACGTATCCTATGAACGGCACGGCCCAAACATACCAATCATCTTGAAGTAATGATGATTTGTAGAAGTGATCATAAAAATCGGGGAATGCTCATAAAAATGGGAGAGCGCTCATAAATCACGGAAAGTGCTCATAAACTCCGGCAAGCGCTCATAACCCATGGAAAGTGCTCATAAACATGGGGAAACGCTCATAAACCATGAAGAGTGCTCATAAACATGGGGAAACGCTCATAAATCATGAGAAGTGCTCATAAACTCTTGGAAACGCTCATAAACCATGGAAAGTGCTCATAAACTCCGGGAAACGCTCATAAACCACGGAAAATGCTCATAAACTCCAGGAAACGCTCATAAACCACGGAAAGTGATCATAAACTCCGGGAAACGCTCATAAACCATGGAAAGTGCTCATAAACTCTAAAAAACGCTGATAATTCTCCAGAAATGCTCGTAAATCACTAGAGAACCTTATGGAGAATCACTCTGTTCTCGTGAATTGACGCTATTCCATCTGACGCTTCCCAAAATAAGCGAAGCGCCAACAAATCAAGCCCTGCCAATGGTTCACAAGCTATTTTTGGGAAACAGGAGTGCTCTGAATAGGAGAAAATAGATACCCCAAACCTCAAGTTTGACACCTTAAAACAGTCCAAAATGCTATCTTGGCAAAAGCCATTCCAATCAATCAGGAAACAAGCTACACTCAATGAAAATGAAAGGAAGGTTGCCCATGCTCTTTAAACAACGAACAAAATCCATGCAGTTACAAGGATTGGAATCCCTCGCAAGGAGACTATCGCCAACACACGAGAAGTATCGATTCATCCAGGATGAATTGTACAAAGCCCGTGCCGGATTTGGAGGGGAGCAAGAGTATGACCGATGCATGAAAGAAGTCCATACTGATTTTCCCCATGCAATCTTGCATGACCTCAGCCTTCAGCAAAACGGAGTGTACTTTCAAATCGATTCCCTATTCATAGCACCAGACCGCGTCGTCATAACGGAAGTCAAAAATATCGCGGATAAAATCATCGTCAAAGCGAACCCGACACAATTTCTAAAAGAGTTGCAAAGCGGTTCTCGCACAGTCTTTAGAAATCCAATTGCTGAAGTCGAACGCAAAATCCACTTTTTGACCAGTTGGTTACGCGCGCGGGACGTTCATCTACCTGTTACGGGCCTGATCACGTTTGCGCACAACAACGAAATCCTCATCGAAGAACCGCCAGCTATGCCGATTCTGCCGAATTACGAAGCGCCTGCTTTTTTTAGAGAATTATCGATTGAATCCCCGACACTATCCAAACAAGATATCCAACACCTTGCACATATATTCCTGACAGATCACCAAGAATATGACCCGTTTCCACTTGCTGCCCGATACGGAATTCATCCAAATGAATTAAAGATGGGGGTCCTCTGCCCCGATTGCCCAAATGACCATGCGATTGTTCGCAAAGAAAACACGTGGAGCTGTCCACTTTGCGGGCATAAGGGTCGAGCACCTTATGAGCATGCGATTAAAGAGTATTTCATGCTCGTCGGTAAGTCGCTGACGAATCGCGAATATTGTAGATTCACTGGATTGACTTGCCGGCATACTGCAAAACGACTGCTGTCCAGTTCGCTGCTGCGAAAAGTTGGAACACGTAAAGCGACCACGTATACTCTTGCCAAGTAAAACCAAGATTGATTGGCTGCGCTTCGCCTTGCGAAGCGTTTTCTGTCGTAGAGCTCCACTTATAATGGGAATATAGATGAGTGAAAGTGATCATAACCGGGCCGGCCCCGCTCATAAACAAAGAAAAATGATCATAACCGGGTAGGTCCCGCTCATAAACAAAGAAAAGTGATCATAGCCGGGTAGGTCCCGCTCATAAACAAAGAAAAGTGATCATAACCGGGCCGGCCCCGCTCATAAACGGAGAAAAGTGATCATAACTGGGCCGGCCCCGCTCATAAACGAAGAAAAGTGATCATAACCGGGCCGGCCCCGCTCATAAACAAAGAAAAATGATCATAACGGAACCGGCCTTGCTCATAAAACCACAAAAAAGCCGCCCCAGGAACACTCCCATGGGCGGCTCGTATAACAAATCACCTTCACACCGCGAAGAAATCGGCGCGTGTAGCATCTTGCAAAATCGTTCCTACGAAGAACTCCCCGAACTCGCTGTATCGCGCGCTCACTTCGTCAAAACGCATTTCGTAGATTAATTTCTTGAATTGAAGTACGTCGTCTGCGAATAGCGTAACGCCCCATTCGTGGTCGTCGAACCCGACAGAACCTGAGATGATTTGCTTCACTTTGCCAGCATAGCTGCGTCCGATCAAGCCGTGGCTGCGCATCATCTCTTTCCGGACATCCATATCGAGCATGTACCAGTTGACGTCGCCTTCGCGCTTCTTATCCATTGGATAGAAGCAAACATACTGGCTGCGTGGAAGTTCAGGGTACAACCGACCGCGAACGTACGGATTCTGGTATGGGTCTTCATCCGAATCCCCACCTGCTAAGTAGTTGGAGAGTTCTACTACGGATACGTACGAATACGCAGGAAGAGTGAAGTCTGCGATCGTGAGCTTATTGAATTCCGCTTCAAGCTGCTGCAATTCATCCATCGTTGGACGCAATGTCATGAGCATGAAATCGGCTTTCTGACCGACAATTGTATAAAATGCATGGCTGCCTGTTTTGTTTTCATCCGCTACGTTCAGCTTGTCCAGAAACGTGACGAACTCGTCAACCGCGTGCTGGCGCTCTTCTTTGGAAATAAGTTTCCAAGAGGTCCAGTCCATCGTACGGAAGTCGTGTAATACATACCAGCCATCCAGAGTTTGTGCTGCTTCAATCATGAGAAATCGAACTCCTTTAAATTGAGATTCGTACGGGTGGACGGAGAAAAATCCCCGAGGCAGCCGTTCTTTTCCCAGTGTACCATAACGGACAACGTCAATTCAGCCAAGACATCGGATTTCACGAATTCGACATGCCGAAGCGAGTGGAAGAGGAATGGATTGTAGTGTAAACTGAGACTAATCCAAACTAAAACATTCACATATAGGAGTCTATTCATGACAGCAATCGAATCGTATGTATCCATCCCGACATGGCGTTATATAGATGAATCCCTTTCGGCTAAAAGTCGATCTGCACTGGAATCGTTCGCAGCGGACGATACCCTTTGCCAGCTAGTCGGCCAACAACAAAGCGCCCCGACAGTCCGTACTTGGGTGCATGATAATACAATCGTACTCGGTGTTCAAGATCACCGGCTCCCTCACCTGGAACGGGCATTACCAGCTATCCATGAAGCAGGATACAAGACAATTGTCCGAAATTCGGGAGGCCTTGCAGTCGTACTCGACAGCGGAGTACTCAACATTTCCATCGTACTTTCCGAGCGCAACGGGTCAATCGATATCTCTGTCGGATACGATGTCATGCTGGAATTTATCCGCATGCTGTTCCCGGAAGCGGGAGAGCGTATCGAGGCTTATGAAATCGTAGGGTCATATTGTCCAGGAAGCTATGATCTCAGCATTGATGGAAAGAAGTTTGCGGGCATTTCCCAGCGTCGATTGAGACAAGGCGTCGCCGTCCAAGTCTACTTATGCATCGAAGGCAGTGGGAGTGAGCGGGCAGCGCTCGTCAAAGAGCTATACGAAACTGGACTCGGAGGGGAGATGACGAAATTCACCTATCCTGTCATTCATCCGGAAACGATGGCTTCATTATCTGAATTGCTCGATCAGCCGCTTACTGTACAGGAAGTCAATTTGCGAGTACAACAACAGCTCCATCTCCTTGCTGATAGCGTCCAATCCGGCGGTTTCCGTGATGAGGAAATGGAACTCTATACGTATTACTTGAATCGCGTCGTCGAACGTAATGCCAAAATGATCGTTCCAGTTTAACAGCAACATGAAAAAAAGAACCGCCTATTTTAATGAATAGGCGGTTCTTTTGAGATTAAATTTCCGTTCTGTTCCATTTTGAATGTGGGAGCGGTATGTTCTCCTTCTTCATTCAACGTAACCAGACGGCGCGCTCGGTTCATAATTTCAACGAATTGCTCGTAATCTTCCCGGATTGTCTTGTTATCTTTCTTCAAACGCTCTATCGTCTTTTCAAGTTCATTAACACGGGCTTGTGCGGTTTTTGCGGTTTGCTGCCAGCGAAGCGTATCATTGTTTACACCGCCTGAATGGTGCATGCGAATTAAGAATGCAATGACTGTATCCATGGATAGGGCAGACAGTGGAACTGATGCTGCGCGCTGTTCTTCCTCATTGGTTTGCACGGAAAAAAGAGGGGTCGCACGGCGTTTGAAGTCTGAACCTAGCACTCGCAATGCTTGCTTGCGTTCCTTCTTCGCTTGGGCGAGCTCTTTCTCATAATCTTGTCGAACCACAGCGTTCCAACGAAAACCACATGCCGCTGCTGTCCGATTCAACGCATCTCCAACTTCTTCAAATGCACTTAACTGTGTGCTTCCTTCACGAACGTGTCGTAGTACCGTTTCTGCCAGTAGTGTATCATTTTCTTCCAACCATGCATCTTGTCTAATTTTAACCATCTCCAATGCCTCCCATAATTCGTTCTCTCTTTCTACTGACAGCATGGACAGCCCGTAAGATTTTTATACAGAACAAAAGATTGATACTTTCTTCTTTTTTTGAATGTGCCATTTGCAGCTGTCGGACTTGCTGATTTTTGGTATACTAGATAAACGTTGAACGGAGGTGCGCTATGTCGTACGAGCATGAGAAACTGGCAGAAGAAAAGGTGTTCAAAGACCCTGTACACCGTTATATTCACGTGAGAGACCGTGTTATCTGGGATGTCATCGGCACGCGGGAATTTCAGCGGCTGCGCAGAATCCGGCAGCTCGGCACAACGTATCTCGTCTTCCATGGAGCGGAGCATAGTCGTTTTCAACACTCGCTCGGTGTCTATGAAATTGTCCGTCGCATCATCGACAATGGTTTCGGAGGGCGTCCGGAGTGGAATGAGGATGAACGGCTGGTGGCATTATGCGCAGCACTCCTGCACGACCTCGGTCACGGGCCGTTTTCTCACGCGTTCGAAAAAGTATTCGACTTGGACCACGAGAAATTCACTCAAGCCATTTTGTTAGGGGACACGGAAGTGAATGCAGTGCTAAGCCGCGTCAGTCCGGAATTCCCGCAGCGTGTAGCCGATGTCATCGGTAAAACCTACAAGGACAAGCTGGTCATCAGTTTGATCTCCAGCCAAATCGATGCGGATCGGATGGATTATTTGCAGCGGGATGCCTATTACACAGGCGTTCAATATGGACACTTTGACATGGAGCGGATTTTGCGCGTCATGCGTCCAGCCGAAGAACAAGTCGTCATCAAGTCCAGCGGCATGCACGCGGTCGAAGATTACATCATGAGCCGCTACCAGATGTACTGGCAAGTCTATTTCCACCCCGTCTCCCGTAGTGCAGAAGTGATTCTCATCAAGATTTTGCATCGCGCAAAGTCGCTATATAAGAATAGCTATTCATTCCAACAAGACCCCGAACCATTCCGGTCTTTTTTCGATAAAACCATTACGCTCGAAGACTATATTTCTTTGGACGAAGGTGTCCTATTCACTTATTTCCAGTTATGGATGAAAGAGCAAGACCCGATCCTATCTGACTTATGTCGTCGATTCATTAATCGTAAGTTATTTCAATATGCCGAGTTCGATCCTGCTAAGGAATATCGCAAAATCGGTCAACTCGATGCATTGTTCAAAGAAGCGGGAATTGATCCCGAATATTATTTAGTTACGGACTCTTCTTCCGATTTGCCATATGATTTTTATCGACCTGGAGAAGAAAACGAACGCGTTCCGATCTATTTACAACTTCCGAACGGGGAGTTGAGCGAACTGTCCCGGTCATCCGATATCGTAGATGCCATTTCCGGCAAGCGGCGTACGGACCACAAAATCTATTTCCCTGAAGACATATTAGAAGCAGGACAAGAGGACAATCCTCTGTATAAGGAAATTTTACAGCTAGTAAGAGGCTAGAAAGGAGCGTGCGCAATGCTTGCGGAACACGCGAAAATCGTTCAGATGATTTCCCTGGCGGATGAAGTGAAAGGCAGAAAAAAACTGCAGAAGATGGTCTACATATTGAAGAAGATGGCGTTCCCCTTCGTAGAGAAATACGAATTGCACATGTACGGCCCCTATTCAGAGGAGCTGACGCTGCGGGTGGAAGAATTGTGTGAAATGGGTTTTTTGGATGAAACATGCACAGACAAAGGATCGTATGTCCAATACTCTTACCACGCAACAGAAGACGGGCTTAAGTTTTCGGAAACCGGAGGCGCTCCGGCAGCCTCCCTTGCCCCATGCATCAGCAAGTTGAATGACCAGAGTTCAAGGTTCTTGGAACTCGTCTCCACTTTGCTCTATTTCGACCATTTAGATCGCTCCGAGCAAATCGCTAAAGTACGTATCGTCAAGAACAAATTGAACTTTTCAGATGAAGAAATGGATGCTGCATTTGCATTTATCGCAGAAATGGCAGCCTGTGTTGTCGCATAATGCATGCCACTACAAAAACCGGAGGCGCAAGGGGATCCCTTGCGCCTCCGGTTTTTCTTATTGATCACTCAATCGTTTTCCACCGACAGCATAATGGTTTTTCGGCATTTCTTCGATGAACACTACGACGTTCTCGCGTGGAGCATTCGCTGTTTCCATGACCGCTTCCGTCACTCTTTCGACCATCGCACGTTTTTGTTCTTCTGTGCGGCCTTCCAACATTTTAACAGTTACATACGGCATACAATTTCCACCTTCCCGGTAAATTCGGTATAGTAGTTATACTACCAGAAAGAAAGGGGTTTGCGGAAATGGCAGAAGAACAAAAACCGAAACAGAAGCTAGGGTTCACCATTATAAAGAATGACCCGACGGATGGTCATAAAGGATTTGGCATCGGATCACTATCGTTGGAAAACATCACACCCGTCATGATCGACGCAGAAGAAGAAATCGCTTCCATCCAAATAGGCGCGATGCATGCGAAAAGCGATATCGAGCGGGGCATCAAGTTCACAACTAACCGCGAAGACTCTGAAGGCGGTAAATTATACTGGCTCGTTTGGGTCACGATTGATTTCAATGAAAACGGACCGTACTACGCGGGTGTTACGTCTTGTGAAATGATCGTCAACCGAGAAAAACGCCGAGGCTACAAGCTTTTGGCGGATCACGTGAATTTGATGGATAAATCCATGAAGCGCCGCATCATCGTCGACAATATGGATGAAAAGTCGAAAAAAATTCTAGCCGACTTCTTGAAGGATCATAACGAAGACATGTGGAAAAACAGTGAACCGAAACTTCACATCGATCTCAGTGAATCGTCCCCTCATTTATAAAGGATTATGACAAATCATTTAAATTCCGTATTCGGTAGTTGAATGTAACACCAAAACGAAGTAAACTAAAGTAAGCTTGCAATTGTAAGCTAGGACACTCGGGTTCGCCCGACATAAAAAGCTTCCAGCCTGTTCGACCAAACAGACTGGAAGCTTTTTTCGTTGTGGTAAGGAAATGTTGTGGCCTAAAAAGCGCTAATGCGCAACTTCCTGCTCAAAAAATGACGAACCCGCTCAATTCCGGCCACAACCCGCTCGTTCCGCACGCGAACCCGCCCGTTTCCGTCCACAACCCGCTCATTTCGCGCCCGAACCCGCTCAATTCCGGCCACAACCCGCTCATTTCGCGCCCGAACCCGCTCGTTCCGCACGCGAACCCGCTCAATTCCGGCCCCAACCCGCTCATTTCGCGCCCGAACCCGCTCGTTCCGCACGCGAACCCGCTCATTTCCGGCCACAACCCGCTCGTTCCGCGCCCGAACCCGCTCAATTCCGGCCGCAACCCGCTCGTTCCGCACGCGAACCCGCTCAATTCCGGCCGCAACCCGCTCGTTCCGCACGCCAACCCGCTCATTCTCGACCACAACCCGCTCGTTCCACCAATCCAGCCTCCAAACTCACTCGAAAAATGAAAATGGGAACAGCTCGAACTCCTTATCCTTCTTCGACCCGATCATCCGGGATTCTCGTAACGTTTTATCCGTGCACAGCTGCTTTGGGACATCCTTCTCTTTCATGTAAACGAGCCGCTGCTTGCTGCATCCTTCCACAGCCAATCCGCCCGTTTCGATATCCACCGTCACGCCTTTCACACCTTTTGGCGGAAGAAATGGTTCAGACATTAAGCCCTCGTGAGCGCCTTCCATGAATTCAATCCAAATTTGCTTTGACACAGATTTATCAACGGCGTTTTCCAGTTGTTTCCCGACATCATAACCCGTCCAAATGCCAGCGGTCAGTGTTGGGGAATAGCCAATCAGGTATTGATCGGAAATCGTTGTTCCGGATTTTGCAGCGTAGGGCCGAGATTGTTTTGCTCGCATTGAAATCCCTGTTGACGTCAAATAATCATTAAAAACAGGGTCGAACATTCCAGTTAACAAATGGGTGAGTACAAACGCGTTCTGTTCGGTCATCGCCCGCTTTTTCGTCTGTTCGGGATGCTCGTAGACAAGTTTCCCTCGAGAATCTTCAATGGACAGAATCATGACAGGCTCGACTTTCTTTCCTCCGGACGCAATTCGGTTATACGCTCCCGTCATTTCAAACAGCGTAACAGAAGACGTGCCAAGCGCCACCGCAGGAGACTCTGGAAACTTTACATGGATGCCTAGTTTTTCAGCCATCGTATTATACTTTTTATAACCAATCTCTTCCAGTGTTTTCACTGCATAGATGTTATCCGACACCGCCACCGCCTGTGCAAGAGAAATCGGGTGATCCCCGAATTTCCCGTTCACGTTGCTCGGTTCATACGAAGAACGACCATCATCATACGTGAAAATCGTCTTCTCAGTGGAGATATACGTTAAAGGATTAAACCCATCCTCCAAAGCGGCCGCATACAAAATGGGTTTCATCGCCGAGCCGGGCTGCCGCTTTGCCTGAGTCACCCGGTTAAAGGGACTGCCTTCAAAACTCCGCCCGCCGACCATTGCTGTCACTTCACCGGTTTCAGGTTTCATCGCCACAAATCCGATCTGTAACTCATTCTTAGGCATCCGGTCTGCAATGACATCTTCAGCCGTCTTTTGATGCTTCAAGTCGAGAGTGGTCTTAATGGTCCAACCGCCTTCAGCAGGGTAACGCCCTTTGTCGATCAAGATTTTTTCCGCCTCTTGCCATACCTCATTCAAAAAGTAGGGAGCCACATCTTTAGTGCCCGACCAATCCTCTGTTTTCAGTGCAAGTGCCTGCACGCCCGCACGATTTTTCTGTTCGGATGATATGAATCCTTGTTCTTCCATCAAACGTAAAACGATCTTTCTGCGACTCGTGGATTTCTCCAAATCTGCAGCGGGCGAATAGATAGAAGGACCCTTCGGAATCGCTGCGATTGTAGCCGCTTCTTCCAAAGTCAGTTCGTTCGCGGATTTTGCGAAAAAGTACCGACTCGCTGCTTCCACTCCATACATTCCATGGCCGAAATAGACTGTATTCAAATAGCCTTCCAAAATCTTTTCTTTATCGTAAAATAATTCCATCCGATACGCATAGAGGGCTTCATTCACTTTACGGGTCCATGATTTTTCATTGGATAAATACAAGTTCCGCGCGTACTGCTGCGTTATTGTACTTGCTCCTTCCACTTTTCGACGCGCCTTCACGTCTTTCAGTACCGCGCCGCCAATCCGTTTGTAGTCAAAACCATTATGCTTGTAGAAGTTTTTATCCTCCACAGCGACGAACGCGTCAATCAGGGAAGGGGACATTTCTTCAAGGCTGACCCAATAACGACGCTCACCTGAAAAGCGATCACCGAGTTGCTTATCATTCCGGTCCATGAAAATAGACGCTTCAGGAACACTTAACGAAGGAGGACCGGCAATTTGTGCATATACTCTTAGGCAGACAAGCACAGTCAACAGAGCGGTAGCCCCTGTAATTGCGAGCAGCCCGGCGAAACGGTACCGTGCTCTGCGCTTATTCTTCTTTACATAGTCCGTTCGCCGCATATCATCCCATCCTTCTCGACACTCATTTGAGAGTAGTATGCGATAGGTCGAGTCAAATTAAACGGAAGACTTGGAAAAAACGCCTCTTATTAAGCAATGATTGAAAAAAGGACTGACGAACGGCTATAATAGAGAGATATATGAAATTGAAGGCGGTGAGCGGATGGGAACGCAAAACTCGGCTGTGCCGGTGAAGATTAAGTTGAAGTCGGCAATCCAACATCCCGGACAGGAAACCGACACGTACGAGCTTGAAATAGAGGGCACGATCGTTGAGAAAGCAGGCAGCCGATACTTGCGCTATGTAGAAGAGCAAAATCGTGAACTTATAAAAACGATGATTAGGCTTGACCCGGAAGACGCTCTCGTAATGCGGACGGGTGCTATAAGAATGCGCTTGCCATTTGAATTGAAAGGTAAACGTGTCGGGACATACGCCAATGGGCCACTTTCGATGGACTTGCTTGTCGTAACAAAAGAACTATCCATTAAAACTGAACAAACAGCAGGCGAATTCCATGTGCATTACGACATGCACTCCGAACAATCCTTGCTCGGCACTTACCAACTAACTATTCACTATGCGGAGGGAACACTATGAATGCAGTAGAACAGATCCAGCACGAAGTTAAGACCGCTTTACACAACGCAGTGCTTGCAACAGGTTTAGTAGAAGAAACAGACATACCGGTCATCATGCTGGAAACACCGAAAAGTAAAGAAAACGGCGATTATGCAACCAATATTGCAATGCAGCTCACTAAACTAGCGAAAAAGCCTCCGCGTGCGATTGCAGAAGCCATTCTTGAAAAGTTGGATAAAACCGGAACGTCTATCGAGTCGATTGACATTGCAGGTCCTGGATTCATGAACATCATCTTGAAGAAGGATTACTTGGATGACGTCGTTAAGACTGTTATCGAACAATCCGCAGACTACGGTCGTAATGATTCCGGAGAAAATGAAAAAATCCAAGTGGAGTTCGTGTCAGCAAATCCAACAGGCGACTTGCATTTAGGACACGCTCGCGGCGCATCCCTTGGAGATTCACTATGCAGCATTCTCGACTTTGCGGGCTACGATGTATCACGCGAATATTACATTAACGATGCCGGGAAGCAAGTGGAAAACTTGGCGTATTCTGTAGAAGCACGTTATTACCAAGAACTCGGACTCGAAAAAGAAATGCCCGAAGACGGCTATCAAGGCCCGGACATTATTGAAATCGCTAAGCAACTCGTAGAAGAAAACGGAGACAAATTCGTGCATGTGCCCGATGAAGAGCGTTATCAATTTTTCCGCGAGTACGGCTTGAAAATCGAGCTTGGCAAATTGCAGCAAGATTTAGCGGACTTCCGTGTACCGTTTGACGTCTGGTTCTCAGAGACTTCGTTATACAAAGATGGCAAAATCGACGTCGCGTTGAACAAACTGCGTGAAAACGGGCATGTCTTTGAAGAAGAAGGCGCGACATGGTTCCGTTCGACTGAATTCGGTGACGATAAAGATCGTGTCCTCATTAAAAATGATGGATCCTACACATATTTAATGCCGGATATTGCGTATCACGAAGACAAATTGAATCGCGGGTTCGATAAACTCATCAACATCTGGGGCGCAGACCACCATGGCTACATCCCTCGTATGAAAGCGGCAATTCAAGCATTAGGTTATGACCGGGATACGTTGGAAGTGGAAGTTGCACAAATGGTCCAGCTTTATAAGGACGGAGAAAAATTCAAGATGAGTAAACGTACTGGTAAAGCCGTCACGCTTCGCGAACTCGTTGAATTGGTCGGCTTAGACGCAACCCGTTATTTCTTCGCGATGCGTTCAGGTGATGCCCAAATGGACTTCGACTTGGATCTGGCTGTTTCGAAGTCGAATGAAAACCCGGTATATTACGCGCAGTATGCACACGCTCGAATCTCATCGATTTTGCGTGCAGCTGAAGAAAAAGGCGTAGCCGCGTCTGTTGCGAACGTCTCCCTGTTGAAGGCGGAAAAGGAAATCGACTTGATCAAAAAAATCGGGGACTTCCCACAACTTGTCAGCGATGCAGCACGCCTTCGTGCCCCGCACCGTATCACGACATACATCCAAGAACTTGCTTCGACATTCCACAGTTTCTACAATGCGGAAAAAGTGTTGGACGATGAAAACAAAGAACTGTCCGAAGCGCGTCTTGCATTAATCACAGCAGCACGCACAACGATTGCCAACGCACTGAAACTCGTAGGCGTCGCAGCTCCAGAACGTATGTAATCAGCACGATCAGCCCTCCTGGAGACAAGGAGGGCATTTTTGTGTGATCAAAACCAAGTCAACAGGTACGAACAGGATTTATTAAAAGAGGTTGGCTCGTCTTCTGATGCCGATTACTCCCCGTATGGCCGATTCTCCTCACCATATTGCCGATCCGCGCTGCCATAATGACGATTTCTCAAAGCTGATACGTTTCCATAGAGATATAAGAAAAGCACACACAAATAACCCTGAGATCAAGGTTGAATTGTGTCCGGATATTGCGAAACGTCGCTAAATGATTGAGAAATGTCCTTAAGTGTCGGACAAATGGCTCCAAGTGTCGGAGAAACTCCCGCAAGTGTCGGACAACCCTCCGTGAGTGTCCAACAACACAAACCTTCCATCAATCACACGTCATGACAATATTCGCCAGTGGCCTCTCGACATTTCCAGACACTTCTGTATAATAGAAATGTATCAAATTACATAACAAACACGAAAAAGGTGCCTCGAGCGATCGAGGTTAAAAGGGAAGCCGGTTGAAATCCGGCGCGGTCCCGCCACTGTACGTGCTAGCTCATCCGCTGTTGCCACCGGAACACTCCCGGGAAGGCGCGGATGAAGCGTCATTGCACAAGCCAGGAGACCTGCCTTCTTCGATTATCACCCGAGATCTACGAGGATAGACATGGTGAAATTTGGCGAAGTCCGCCTTATTTCCAATGCACCTATCCTCCGAGACAAAAGCGGGGGATTTTTGTTTGGACAAAACAGGAGGAACATACTATGAAAAAAATGTGGCAGCTGTGGCTTACCGCCGTTCTTGCTGTCCTGCTTCTGACTGCTTGCGGCGGAACGGACGACAACCAAGACAAGGGAACAGACAACAATGCATCATCTACGGAGCAATCCGGCAAAGATGAGGGAACCGATTCAGAAGCTAGTGAAGACGCCATCACCTATCCATTGACGATAACCGATGCAACGGGTAAAGAAATCACACTTGAAAAAGCACCGGAAACCATCATTTCAACACTTCCAAGTAATACGGAAATTCTTTTTGAACTTGGACTTGATGACGAAATTGTTGCAGTCGATGACTATTCCGATTATCCGGAAGCAGCAAACGGAAAAGAAAAAATCGGGGACATGAACCTCAATATCGAAAAAATCATCTCCATGAATCCGGACATCGTTTTCGGACACGAAATGTCACTCCCTGGGTCGGAAGCGGGCTTTGAACAAATCCGCGATGCGGGAATTCCCGTGTACGTCGTGAAAAATGCGATGAACTTCGATGAAACCTACAGCACAATCGAAGCAATCGGTGAAGCAACAAATAAGCCGGAAGAAGCCTCGAAAATCGTTGAAGACATGAAAGCGAAAGTGGAAGAAGTCGTTGCGAAAACAGCTGACGTCGAAACTCCGAAACGTGTCATCGTAGAAACATCTGACGTACCTGAAATCTACGTACCTGGTAAAAATACCTTCATGCAAGAAATCCTCGACAAGATCGGCGCTGAAAACGTCGTGACAGAGGAAGGCTGGATCATGATCAGTCCGGAAGAGATTGTCAAACAGAACCCCGACGTCATGGTTATCATGCATGATTACACGCCTGACGTTATCAACAGCGTCAAAAAGCGCGACGGTTTCGCAGACCTTACTGCAGTCAAAGAAGACCACGTCGTACAAGTCGACGACAACCTAACGAGCCGCACAGGTCCGCGTCTTTCTGAAGGACTCGAAGAAGTCGCGAAAGCAGTTTACCCTGAGGCATTCAAGTGAGAAACCCACTGATTGCTTACATCATTTCAGCTGCCGTCCTGTTGACGGCAGTTGGTCTCGGTGTATCCATCGGGTCTGTCCATGTGCCGATCAGCACACTTTGGAACCAAGGGGCGGACACGACTGCGACCAATATCTTATGGAAAATCAGGTTGCCACGCGTTATCCTGGCAGGACTCGTCGGTGCGTCGCTCGCTATTGCTGGCGCTGCATTCCAAGGATTGCTTAAAAATCCACTGGCAGATCCTTACACCCTCGGAGTGTCATCCGGCGCCTCTGTTGGTGCTGTGATGACACTCTTTTTCGGCATTAGTATTCCCGTTCTCGGCCTCTACACGCTTCCTGTTTTCAGTATGGTCGGTGCCGCAATCACGATGTTTCTTGTCCTCGGCTTTGCGAAGCTCGTCGACCGTGGCCTCAATATGGAAACGATCATCTTAACAGGAATCATTTTCGGCTCATTCCTGGGCTCTGTGCTGTCACTGATGATTGCGCTTACAGGCGAAGAGCTCCGTCAAATCATCGGTTGGCTCCTTGGAAGCGTCTCGATGCGCGGCTGGAATTACATCCATATGATTCTCCCATTCACAATCATCGGTTCGTTTCTTTTGTGGATGAATCGCAGAGAGCTGAATGCGATGCTTTTCGGAGAAGACCGGGCGAAACACTTAGGTGTCGACGTCAAACGCCGGAAACTCGTCATCTTAATTGGAGGTTCGATCTTAACAGGTGCAGCCGTCTCCGTTTCCGGAACAATCGGTTTCGTCGGGCTCGTCGTCCCCCATATGACGCGCTTGCTTTGGGGAGCGGACCATCGTCATCTACTTACACTATCGTTCATGAATGGGGCGACGCTGCTCATCATTTGTGACCTCATTGCGCGCACGATCATTTCGCCGACAGAGCTGCCCGTTGGCGTCATCACTGCATTCATCGGAGCACCGGTATTTGCCTTCATCTTTTATCGACAACGGAAAGGGGGGACTGCGTAATGTTGCACGTACAAAGTTTAACAGGCGGGTATGGCAAAGAACCGATTGTAAAAAACGTGTCATTCAACGTTCAGCCTGGGGAAATACTTGGCATTCTCGGTCCGAACGGCAGCGGGAAGTCGACACTTCTCAAGATGATTTCAGGCATCTTGCCGAAACAGGCAGGAAGTGTTGTAATCTCAGGAAAACCGGCAGCCCATTATTCGCCGAAAGAGTTTGCACGTCATGTTGCCGTACTTCCACAAATGCACGCACATGCGTTTTCGCATACTGTCAGAGCCACCGTTGAACTCGGGCGCTATCCTTACCAAACAGGGCTTTTCTCTTCATGGACCGCTGAAGACGAAGCGGCCGTGAACCATGCAATGGAACGGACTGGGGTCGCACGCTTTAAAAACACCCTCATCGAATCGTTGTCAGGTGGAGAGCAGCAGCGCGTATTTGTCGCGCAAGCCCTCGCCCAGCAAGCCCCTCTTTTGTTATTGGATGAACCGACGAATCATCTCGATATCGCCTACCAGCAGCAATTGCTCGATACAGTCAGAAGTCTAGCAGTCGATGAAGGGAAAACCATTGTGTCCGTCTTCCATGACGTCAACTTGGCGGCACTCTATTGCGATCGGCTATTACTCATGGAAAACGGTGAAATTGCGAAAATCGGATTGCCGCAAGACGTTGTGAGGGAGCCGGTTATTCGATCCGTTTACAATGCGGCGGTTAAAACACAAGCCCATCCAGAATTGCCGAAGCCGCAAATGACATTGCTGCCCGCTATGAACGGAAAAACAAACGTGCCTTACGTGGTGGATGAAACCCAGTTCAACGTCACCGCGGACAGCGTCCTATTTCAAGCGCCACAGTCACTCAAAACGGTTTCGTCCGCTGTCCATAATCCAGGGACGGGCTGGTACACAACATTCGTCAATCGCCACGTCGATGCAACTTATGATTGTGATGATGTGAAAAAGGAAATGGAAAACTACCTTGAAAAACGCGGTCACCATCTGACTGATACAGTCGGTATGATGACAGCTGTGCAAACACTCCATGCTGAAATTGCAAGTTTTTCGGATGAAGGTGTTTCCATCGTGATCGCTGTCACTGCAGGAGTAGGCAACGCAGTCGACGTCTCGAAAGCGTGTGAAAGGGACTCACGCGTCGGTACGATTAACACGTGGATTATCGTCAATGGACGACTATCGGATGAGGCGTTCATCCAAGCGATGATCACGGCAACTGAAGCGAAAACACGAGCGCTTCAGACGGAAAACGTGCTCGATCCGTTAACTGGAACCCAAGCAACAGGAACCTCGACGGATAGTCTCCTCGTCGCAGCAACGCAAACGGGACAAGAACTCCCCTATGCAGGACCCATTACTCCGCTCGGGAAATTGATCGGGACCGGTGTTTATGAATGTACAATCCATGCCATCAAGACGTACAAGGAGGCGAAAGGATGGAAGGACTGATCCTAGCGCATCTGCTCGCGGTTACACTCGGATTCTATCTGGATCGGATTATCGGCGATCCCCCAAACTGGCCGCACCCTGTCCGATGGCTCGGAGCATATATTACAAAACTCACAAACTTGCTGAATAACGGAAGTCAACGCACTGCAAAAGGGGCTCTCTTGCTAGTCCTTATCGTCCTGCCGACGTTCTTACTCGTTGCCATCTTCACTGTTGCAGCCTACTGGTGGCATCCCGCTGTCGGAATTGGGGTGGAAAGTGTCTTCATCTCTGTCGGTCTCGCACAAAAAAGTTTGCGCACTGCAGCACTTGAAGTCTCGATGCCGCTTGCAGCAGGTGACATGAAAGAAGCCCGTAAAAAATTGTCATGGATTGTAGGGAGAGATACAGAGAAGTTGAACGAATCGGAAGTCACGCGAGGCGTCGTGGAAACGGTCTCTGAAAACATTTCGGATGGCGTCACTGCACCTCTATTATTCGCTTTCATACTGGGTGCGCCTGGTCTGTGGATGTATAAAGCGGTGAACACATTGGACTCCATGGTCGGCTATAAAGACGACCGGTATCGCGAATTCGGAACGGCATCTGCTCGTGCTGACGACGTCCTGAACTTCATTCCATCCAGAATAACCGGCTTACTCATCCTCGTCCTTTCGCCAAATGAAGGCGACATTCCGCTCGGTAGGCGATTCGAAGGCTTTCGAACGGATGCTAAGAAGCACCCGAGCCCGAACAGCGGCTATCTGGAAGCTGCAACCGCATGGCAACTCGGCGTTCAGCTTGGCGGCACGAATACATACAAAGGGGTCACGTCCCATCGTCCGGAATTCGGTCCGAATTTAAAAAAACTGACCGGCATTCATATCAATCAGACACTCGTCCAACTAAACCGCGCGGCATCCGGCGTTTGGGCGCTCGGCATCATCATCGGAGGGATCATCTATGCCATTGCCTAACCATGGTGCGAACCCGCACAAACTATACGAAACACTGAATCTGAAACAGCCTGCGCACGTGCTCGATTTCAGTGAAAACTGCAACCCAGCAGGTCCACCTGAAGCGATTCGAACAGGATGGAACGAACTCCTGCCAGCAATTGCACGCTATCCCGATCCGAACGGGGAACCATTCCGCTCAGCTGTCGCAAAGTTTCACGGCATCGATGTCTCCCAACTCGTTCTCGGCAATGGCGCGGCTGAAATCCTTTCGCTTGTCGCCGAACGCTACCGTGGAAAGCGGGCGATTCTCGTTCACCCGACGTTCTCTGAATATGAGGCGACATTAACCGCAGCTGGCGCGCGAATCACGCATGTCCAAGCGCACGAGGATGACGGATTCGCTTTACCTATCGATGAACTCAAGACCGTCATCAAGACCGCGGACGCCTTATACCTATGCACACCGAACAATCCGACGGGGGTTTTACCGAGCCGAACAGACTTAATCGCGCTCATTCAACATGCGAATGCTTTTTCCTGTGATGTCGTTTTGGACGAAGCGTTCATGGATTGGGTCGATGAAACCTTATCGTTCATTCCCGAAATCGGGAACTACCCGAATGTGATCGTTGTCCGCTCGATGACGAAATTGTATGCGATACCCGGCATCCGGCTCGGCTATGCAGTTGCGCATCCTGAGCGTATTGAAGGCTTGAAACGACTAGCGCCTCATTGGAATGTCAATGCAATTGCGGCGCAGCTCGGGACGATTTGCCTAAGTCAATCAGAGTATCGTAAACGTGCCATTCTGCAAGCAGCCGAGGAACGCGTAAAGATGACAACTTTTTTAACGACAAACGGATGTAGAGTCATTGATTCTGCAGCGAATTACATCCTGTTTCAACCGCCTGCACATCGTCCTGCCAAAGAAGTGTTCACCGAGTTGCTGAAGCAAGGCATCGTCGTCCGTCATACGGAAAACTTCAAAGGATTAGATGGTCGTTGGCTCCGCATTGGGTTGAAGTCCGCTTGCGACATGGACACCCTACGGACCGCACTGACCCCTATTTTGAATGAAACCCGAAGTACGCTCACTTTCATAAGCGGAGGAGTGAGAAGCGGGAAAAGTGCTTACGCTGAACAGCTTGTTCGAACGGAAGCAACAAAAACAGGCGGCCGGCTCGTGTATATCGCATCCGGCACAGCAACCGATGAAGAAATGGCAGAGCGGATCGCACGCCATCGGGTCGATCGGGCGGATGACGGCTGGACCACGATTGAGCAGCCCACGCATCTTGAGGATGTGCTTCCTTACTTGCAGCCTGACGACCATATCCTGTGGGACTGCGTCACAACATGGCTTGGAAACGAAGCGTTTGAAGGTTGGGAATCCGGGATGCCCTGTATTTTGAAGCCTGAATGCATGGAACGAAAAGTTGCGACGTTGCTCGAAACGATTGAGCGTATTCAAGGGTACACGAACCAACTTGTCATTGTTTCAAACGAAGTGTTCGACGAACCACCTAAGACCGAGGAAATCACTCGAACGTACACTCAACTACTTGGCGCCTTACACCAAGAACTTGTTGCCAAGGCGGATGTCGCGATTGAAATGGATAGTGGATTGGCGATTGTCCATAAGCAAAGGAGGATGCACGGATGAAAGGAATCATGGTCATGGGGACCGCGTCAGACGTAGGGAAAAGCCTTGTCTGTACGGCACTTTGCCGCTTGCTTGCGAATGATGGCGTCCGCGCTGCGCCGTTCAAATCCCAGAATTTATCCCCCTTTGTAGAACATGCGATGGACGGAACGCCGATCAGCCGCGCACAATTCATTCAAGCTGAAGCCGCCCGGACACAACCGACTGCGGACATGAACCCAATCATTTTGCAGCCTGGAGCGGACGGAACCCTGAAAGGCACTTTTTGTGGACAGCCACTCGAGCCGGTGAGTGGCATCGCCTATCGTGACATGTATTACGAACGGGCGATTCAAGCGATTGAACAGTCACTCGATTCGTTAAGCACCTCTTTCGAAGCGCTTGTCATCGAAGGGGCGGGAAGTCCAGTGGAAATGAATTTACTCGCACGGGACATTGTCAACATGAAAGTTGCTGAACTGGCGGACGTTCCCGTCGTACTCGTAGCGGATATCGATCGAGGCGGCGTATTTGCGTCAATTGTCGGCACGCTTGAATTGCTGCAGCCATCCGAACGGAATCGGGTGAAGGCGATTGTTATCAATAAATTCAAAGGCGATTCCGCAGGGTTCCAAGATGGCATTGAATTCATAGAAACCTATACAGCAATTCCGGTTGCAGGAGTGCTGCCATACAAACCCGATCACGGAATTGCAGAGGAAGATAGCGAGCGATCCATATCACAAGTGGCGAGCGGAACGGATCCATATGAAGCATGGGCTGAACACGTTTTAAACCATATCAACTGGCCATTGCTGAAAGGGATTATCGGAGTGGGAGTGGAGAGCAGATGACCGGGATCCTACTGGCACTCCAGTTTTTCACAAGCATCCCTGTGCGAAAAGAATTGCCGATGGAACGCCATCATGTCACCGCAATGTATGGCGCGCTGCCATTTGTCGGTGTGCTGGTCGGGCTTGCCATGACTGCAAGTATTTTAGTGAGTGAATGGCTCGGATTCGGGTCTATTCTCGCGAGCGTCCTAACAGTGGTGGTCGGAATCGCCTTAACTGGCGGATTGCATTTGGACGGAGTTGCAGACACGAGCGACGCCTATTTTTCTTATCGGGATCAGAAGCGCCGCCATGAAATTCTTGCGGATCCGCGAATCGGCGCATTCGGTACGCTTGGGCTCGTAGTGTTCATCCTATTGAAATTTGCACTGCTGCACGAATGGATTGCATCGGGTCAAGCGAGCGTTTACGTACTCGTCGCAGTACCTTTTTTCGCCCGATGCGCCATGGTCCTCTACTTCGTCTCAACAAATCCTGCAAAAACAAGCGGCATGGCGGCTTTCTTTCTAGAAAAACTGAATCGCAGGCCGCTCATTGGTTGGACGATTGTGTGCATCAGTGCCGGGATGATCGCTATGGGAATCGTTTTGGAAACAGCCGTTCTGCCGATTGTCATGGCGGGTGTAATCGGTGTTTCACTTCTGCTGTATCGATCGTGGACCGTTCGTAACTTTGGAGGCGTCACAGGTGATTTAAGCGGTGCATTCATCGAAGGAATGGAGGTTGTGCTATGGTTGGCGGTATTGAGCTCGTTGTAATCCGTCATTTGCCGACAATCGGGAATGGGAAACGGCAATACATCGGGTGGACGGACGAACCAATTGTGCCGACAGTTTTAGAACCGTACGATACTAAGTGTACTGAAGTTTACGGCAGTGATTTACTAAGGACGAGACAAACTGCAGCATTGCTGTTTCCGAACGCGACCTATCAGTCCGACCCCCGTTTCCGGGAATGTAATTTTGGTGAATTTGAAGGGAAAACGTACGCACAACTTGAAAGGTATCCACATTATCGGAGTTGGGTGGAGGATCCGACGACGATAGCACCTTCAGGTGGTGAATCACTGCGACAAGTAGAAGCACGTGTAGTGGAAGCGTTTCAACAGTTACCTCCAGGTGCGCGCCTCGTTACCCATGGCGGTCCGATTCGGCTGCTGCTCGAACGATTTGCACCGGAACGACGTGAATTCTGGTCATGGGAAGTCCCGCATGGAGTTGTCTACCGGTTTCATTGGGAGACAGAACGACAGTGGAAGGAGGGAGAGCGATGCACATCGTTATCGGTGGAGCGGTTAACGGAAAACGGAAATTCGTCCGGGAAATGATGCCTGCGGAAGCTAGATGGTTCGGGGAGGATAAGCCGCTTGACTTGAGGCAGTTGAGCGAGCTGTCTGCTGAACAGCCCGCTGTCGTATGCAGCGTTGAACAGTGGATGGCAACGCGTCTGGACGACGAGGAGAACGCGATTCATGAGTTCCTCAACGCTTTATCAGGAAAACGTGTCACGCTCATCATAACGGATATCGGCAGGGGAATCGTGCCGATGGATGCAGAAGAGCGGGCACTTCGTGATGCATGTGGAAGGTTGAATCAGCATTTAATGGAAGTGGCTAGAGAGGTCACGCGGGTCTGGTACGGGATCCCGCAAAAATTGAAGTGAAGGGGAGATAACCTATGAAAATCTATACAAAAACAGGGGACAAAGGTCAAACGAGCTTGATCGGAGGTCGTGTGGACAAAGACAGCTTACGCGTTGAAGCATATGGCACAATCGATGAATTGAATTCATTCATCGGAAAAGCGATGGCGGAACTCGATCTGGAAACGTGCCGGGATATTTTCGACGACTTAGAAGCGGTGCAAAACGAGCTTTTTGACGGGGGCGGAGATCTCGCGAACGTCATGAAAGAACGCCATTACAAATTGTCCGATGAGCCGATCGAAGTGCTCGAACAACGCATTGACGAGCTGATGGAAGAAGCACCGCCACTCGAGAAATTCATCTTACCTGGCGGAACACATGCAGCTGCGTCACTTCACATTTGCCGGACAGTCACGCGCCGCGCAGAACGGATCACCGTGACGCTGATGAAGAATGAAGAAGACGTACCCGCTACGGTTCAGCGGTATTTGAACCGTCTTTCGGACTATTTGTTCGTTGCAGCGCGTATTGTCAACAAGCGGGCAAACGTTTCGGATAACGAATACGTCCGCAGCGCGAAAGTCTTCCGGACAGGAGCGAAAGACAAAAAGGATAACGCGGGCGGATGACCGCATACCGCAATGCGATTCAGCTCGGTGACTGGATCGTTACGACAGATAATTCAGGCGGCATCGGGGAGAAAGCGGATGACATCGTTGTGGTTCCTGACCGCATCACCGCCCGTTTCGCAACCCGCGTCGCCCTGCTCGAACAGTGGGCGGCGAATGCGGAACCGGAAGCGGTGCTGCTTCATAATTTCAGTGGAGACGCCAGCTGGGATCGATACTGCGAAGGGATCCAGGATGTTTTCGAAGAAATCGGTGCCGTTGTACCGCCGATCAGCGGCAGCAGTGAAACGAACATGTCACTTCGTCAATCCGCCGTTGCCGTGACAGTCATGGGGAGGCGGACAGTGGATGCGACAGCTCCTTCAAACGGAAATTGGTATACATACGGAACACCTCTTGTAGGTGGAGAAGTGCTTACACGGGAATCCGAGATTGCATCACTCGCCGTTCTTGCCAAAGCACGTCGCAATGGACTCATCCAGCAAATCTGGCCAGTTGGCTCAAGAGGGATTTTGGCGGAATGGCAAGCGCTCACTGGAGACGCGAACCGCGGTGTGGCCAGCCCGCTCGACGTAACTTGTTCGGCTGGTCCCGCAACCGTCATCCTGCTGCAGATTGATCCGCATCGACTGGCAGATGCCCATCATCTTTTGGGTCCGTTGTTGCATAGAGTGGAATAAGATCACCAGCACTCTGTATGTTGTATGATGCAGAATGCCATGAAGAAGACTGCAGTTCAAAGGACTGATTGGCAGCGCTTCGCTTGTTGAGTGCGGACTTGTGTTCGCCTGAGTGGTATCCACCGGATGAGAACGTACTCAACTCTCGAAGTGCTCATAAACTTGGGAAACCGCTCATAAAATCGGCGAAGTGCTCATAAATCTAGGAAACCGCTCATAAAGTCATCAAAGTGCTCATAAATCTGGGAAACCGCTCATAAAGTGAACAAAGTGCTCATAAAACAGAAAAACCGCTCATAAACCCACTGAACTGTACATATATATCATAATCCATGTTGAATTCTCACCCCGCTCAAGCTACTCATATAGCAATTCATTCACGAATACCCAGCTTCGTTCACGTGCAATAACCTCTTCATCAGAATTCACTACCATTTCAAAATTTTCATTGACTGAATGCTCATTCATATCTTAAACTAGTAAGTAATGCATCGACAAATCGCCTCAATTCGTCTAGACTAGTAAGAACATTCACTACATACACACAAAGGGGGAGGACATCATGACACCTTTATTAATCGCCAACTGGGTTTTGTTCCTAGGTGTTGTCGCATATGGGCTGGCGCTGTTTACATATTTGATCAAAACACGCACACAATTCATCCGGCTCGGGCAAAAAGAGGACTTTGACAACAACGTTCAAAAACGCTTGAAAGAAGTATGGGTAAACGTATTCGGACAAAAGAAATTATTGAAAGATAAAAAGAGCGGTACGATCCATGTCATGTTCTTCTATGGTTTCCTGCTCGTTCAATTCGGTGCAATCGATTTGATTTGGAAAGGATTGAAACCGGATTCACACTTACCGTTCGGACCGGTCTATCCATTCTTCACTTTCTTCCAGGAGATTGTGGTTGCGGTCATCCTAGTTGCGGTTGTGTGGGCCTTCTATCGTCGCTACATGGAAAAACTGGTACGCCTGAAACGCGGCTGGAAGTCAGGGCTTGTTTTGATCTTCATCGGATCCCTCATGATTTCCACACTTGTCGCAAACGGCATGAATATGATTTGGCATGGCCACGCAACGACGTGGACTGAACCTATGGCGTCAGGAATTGCAACCGTTTTCAGCTTCCTGTCACCGACCGCTGCAGCAGCGATTTTCTTCGTTGCATGGTGGGTTCACTTGCTTACATTGCTTACATTCCTCGTGTATGTGCCGCAATCGAAGCACGCACACTTGATCGCTGGACCAGTCAATACGTACATGATGCGTTTCGATCGTCGCGGAAAACTTGCGCCAATCGATTTTGAAGCACTCGAAGAAATTGAAGACGAAGAGGAAATGCCAACACTTGGCGTTGGCAAAATCACGGACTTCACACAGCTGCAAATGATCGACTTGTATGCGTGTGTGGAATGCGGCCGCTGTACGAATATGTGTCCAGCTACTGGAACAGGAAAAATGTTGTCACCGATGGATTTGATCACCAAACTGCGCGATAACTTGACGAACACCGGCGCTTTGACAACGAAACAGAAACCTTGGGTGCCTTCGTTCATGTTCAGTCATACAAAAGGGAATCAGATTGCGCTGGCTGCTGGTCTCGAAGGCGCAACGATGGATGATATCTACAATCCATCATTGATTGGCGATGTGATCACCGAAGAAGAAATTTGGGCATGTACGACGTGCCGTAACTGTGAAGACCAGTGTCCGGTTATGAACGAACACGTTGACAAAATCATCGACCTCCGCCGTTACCTCGTCATGACGGAAGGGAAAATGGATGCAGACGCACAGCGGGCGATGACGAATATCGAACGCCAAGGGAATCCATGGGGACTGAACCGTAAAGAGAAAGAGAACTGGCGTGACGCACGTCCGGATCTTAAGATTCCAACGGTGAAGGAACTGAAAAAAGCAGACGAATCATTCGAATACTTGCTATGGGTCGGCTCGATGGGGGCATTTGACAACCGTTCGCAGAAAATTGCGTTGTCCTTCGCTCATTTGCTGAACGAAGCAGGGGTTTCATTCGCAATTCTTGGCAACAAAGAAAAGAACTCCGGAGATACTCCACGGCGTCTCGGAAACGAGTTCCTATTTCAGGAACTTGCGACTGCAAATATCGCGGAGTTTGAAAAAGCGGAAGTGAAGAAGATCGTCACAATCGATCCGCATGCATTCAACATTTTCAAAAACGAGTATCCTGACTTCGGCTTCACCGCTGAAGTGCTACATCATACCGAACTGTTGCATGATCTTGTCCAACAAGGACGCTTGAAACCGCAACATGCGATCGACGAAACGATCACGTTCCATGATTCGTGCTACCTCGGTCGTTACAATGACGTCTACGATGCACCACGCGAAATACTGAAATCCATTCCAGGCGTCAACCTGGTCGAGATGAAACGAAACCGACAAGACGGCATGTGCTGTGGCGCCGGCGGAGGTCTCATGTGGATGGAAGAAGACGCTGGCCACCGCATCAACGTCGCTCGGACGGAGCAAGCAATGGAAGTGAAGCCGGGGATCATTTCTTCCGGATGTCCGTATTGCTTAACGATGTTGTCTGACGGAACGAAAGCGATCGAAGTGGAAGAAACGGTAGGAACGTATGACATTGCGGAGCTTCTCGAACGCTCTGTATTCGGAGAAGAAATTGCAGACGGTTCCGAGTCTGAACGGGAACCCGTTCTCCAGTGAAAAAAGTTTGCCAGACTGCCAGATTTGTCTTACAATTAAGACAGTCGAACAGAACAGAATTATGAATTAAATCATTCAAGGGGGAGCAAAATGCTTCCCCTTTCTGATGAAACCTCACCGAGCGAGCGTTCAGTCGCTCCTTGCAAGCCGAAATGTAAACGCTATCAAAAACTGGAGGATGATGAAAATTGGTTAAAACAGTATTGATTGACGGCGCACGAACTGCTTTTGGAAAAATGGGCGGAGCACTCCAAACACTCTCTGCAAGTGATTTAGGTGGAGCGGCAATCAAGGCCGCTCTAGAGCGCTCAGGCGTTGAGGCGACAGATGTAAACGAAGTGATTTTCGGAACTGTCTTACAAGCGGGTCAAGGACAGATTCCTTCAAGACAAGCTGCGGTCAAAGCAGGACTCCCGTGGAACGTAAAAACGGAGACCGTCAACAAAGTATGCGCATCCGGTATGCGAAGTGTGACACTTGGCGATCAGCTCATCCGACTTGGTGATGAAGAAGTCATCGTTGCAGGCGGTATGGAGTCGATGTCAAACGCACCGTACTACTTGCCAAAAGGTCGTTTCGGCTTACGCATGGGCGACGCGACACTCGTCGATGGCATGATCTATGATGGACTTTCCGATTCGTTCTCTCCTGGAAATGTGCATATGGGTACGTTCGGAAATTCAACTGCAGAAGCATTCAATGTGACGCGCGAACGCCAAGACGAATGGGCGCTTCGCAGTCACCAACGCGCTGTGACTGCTATGGAAAAAGGAGTATTTGCGGATGAAATCATACCCGTGGAAATCCCGCAGCGTAAAGGCGATCCAATCGTAGTCGACAGAGACGAAGCGCCGCGTAAAGATACATCACTCGAAGTGCTCGCAAAACTCCGCCCGGCATTCGGTAAAGAGGGCACTGTCACTGCAGGAAATGCGCCTGGAGTGAACGACGGCGCATGCGCACTCGTGTTGATGAGTGACGAACGGGCGGCACGCGAAGGGAAAAACGTCCTCGCGACTGTAATCGGTCATGCAGAAGTCGCAGTCGAGCCGGAAAACTTTCCACAAACTCCAGGCCTCGTCATCAATGAAATCTTGAAGAAAACAGGCAAATCGATTGAAGACATCGATCTATTTGAAATCAATGAAGCATTCGCAGTGGTTGCACTTGCCAGTTCGGATATTGCAAAGCTCAACCCGGAAAAAGTGAACGTCAACGGCGGTGCAGTTGCACTCGGACACCCAATCGGTGCAAGCGGCGCTCGCATCATTCTGACACTTGCATATGAACTGAAACGCAGAGGCGGCGGGATCGGAATTGCAGCCATTTGTTCAGGCGGCGGTCAAGGTGACGCAATCATGATTGAAGTGCCGAAGCAATAACTAGCAAGGCGAACAAACCTGTTGCGCCAGTAGTTTATGAGCGGTATTCGGAATTTATGATCACATTTCGGGGATTAAGAGCAGTTTTATGACTTTATGATCACATTTCGAGATTTATGAGCGTAATTCCTGATTTATGAGCAGAATCACAAGTTTATGATCACAATCTCAACTTTATGAGCATCTCCAAGTTGCGAGGTTGAAAAGTTTCAGCTGAGCCTCTAAAAGCGAGCACCATCCATCAACACGACACGGAAAGGATGAAAAGACATGAACATTCAAAACGTAATGGTAATCGGCGCGGGTCAAATGGGCGGCGGTATCGCGCAAGTTTGTGCACAAGCAGGATTCAATGTGACCCTCAATGACGTGAAAGAGGAATCGTACGCAAAAGGAATCGCCGTCATCGAGAAGAACTTGGCACGCAGCGTGGAAAAACAACGAATGACAGAAGATGAAAAGCAAGCAGTCCTCGGACGCATCACGAAATCACTGGATATCCACGATGCAAAAAACGTTGATATCGTCATCGAAGCGGCTGTTGAAAATATGGACATCAAAAAGTCCATCTTTAAACAATTAGACGAGATTGCACCGCCGCACACAATTCTAGCAACGAACACATCATCCCTCCCAATCACGGAAATTGCAGCGGCAACGAAGCGGCCTGAACAAGTCATCGGCATGCACTATATGAACCCGGTGCCAGTCATGAAGCTCGTCGAAATCATCCGTGGTTTGTCCACATCCGACTCCGTTTATCAGTCGGTCGAAGACATGACGAACAAACTTGGAAAAGTGCCTGTAGAAGTAAACGACTTCCCTGGATTTGTCGCAAATCGCATCCTTATGCCGATGATCAACGAAGCGATCTTCACATTGCAAGAAGGGGTCGCAACGAAAGAAGCGATCGACGAAGTGATGAAGCTTGGGATGAACCACCCGATGGGGCCTCTTCAACTCGCAGACTTCATCGGACTCGATACATGCCTTTACATCATGGAAACGTTGCAAGAAGGCTACGGGGATCCTAAGTATCGACCGTGTGCATTGCTGCGTAAATACGTAAACGCCGGCTGGCTCGGCAAAAAATCAGGACGGGGCTTTTACTCGTACTCATAAAAGGGGAGTAACCTATGGATTTCCAATTCACCGAAGAACAACAGATGATGCGCAAACTCGTCAAAGACTTTGCCAAAGCGGAAATTGAACCGTTCATTCCTAACTTGGAGGCGGATGAATTCCCAACAGAAATCGTCAAGAAGATGGGCGAACTCGGACTTATGGGCATCACCGTCCCTGAAGAATATGGCGGCGCTGGTATGGATTTCGTTTCGTACATTAGTGCAATCCACGAACTTTCTAAAATGCACGCAACGGTAGGAGTCATCCTTTCCGTACATACATCCGTCGGTACCAATCCGATTCTCTACTTCGGAACAGAAGAGCAGAAAGAGCGCTACTTGAAGAGAATGGCAGCTGGCGAATTACTAGGTGCTTTCTGTCTGACAGAACCAGCATCGGGTTCAGACGCGGGTTCCCTGAAAACACGCGCTGTGAAAAAGGACGGCGGTTACGTCCTGAACGGCTCAAAAGTGTTCATCACAAATGGAGGGGAAGCGGACGTTTACATAGTCTTCGCCGCCACGGATCCGTCAAAAGGATCTTATGGTATCTCGGCGTTCATCGTGGATGGCGATACGCCTGGTTTAGTCATCGGGAAAAACGAAGACAAAATGGGCATGCATGGATCCCGTACCGTTCAGCTCACGTTCGAAGACATGTTCGTACCTGAATCCAACTTGCTAGGTGAAGAAAATGCAGGCTTCAAAATCGCGATGGCAAACCTCGATGTCGGCAGAATCGGTATCGCCGCACAAGCGCTCGGCATCGCAGAGGCGGCTCTTGAAGCAGCTACTGATTATGCGAAGGAACGCGTCCAATTCGGCAAACCGATCGCTGCGAACCAAGGCATCGGATTCAAGATTGCTGACATGGCAACCGCTGCAGAAGCATCCCGCCTACTCGTTTACCGTGCAGCTCAACTGCGAGCTGAAGGGAAACCATGTGCACAAGAAGCATCCATGGCAAAACTGTTCGCCTCCCAAACGGCAATGGACAACGCGATTGAAGCCGTCCAAGTATTCGGAGGCTATGGGTATACAAAAGACTATCCCGTCGAGCGATACTTCCGCGACGCCAAAGTCACTCAAATCTACGAAGGTACGAGCGAGATCCAACGCATCGTAATTTCCAAGAATCTTACAAAATGATTAGCGAGACAGAAAGGGAATGAGTAGGAATCAATCCTAGCAACCTCATGCCCTCTTCAAATAGAGAAAAGTGATCAAGCAGCAGGTGGATCCGCTCAAGCGGCGCGAAAAGTGATCAAGCAATAGGTGAATCCGCTCAAGCGACCCGAACACACGAACATCCTAATCAATGAATCCAAAAGAAAAGAGGAACTCACCATGAACTTTACACTTTCTGAAGAACACGAAATGATCCGCAAAATGGTTCGCGACTTTGCAGAGAAAGAAGTCGCTCCGACAGCTGCAGAACGTGACGAAGAAGAACGCTTCGATATGGATTTATTCAAAAAAATGGCGGAACTCGGACTGACGGGAATTCCTTGGCCGGAAGAATACGGCGGCATCGGCAGTGACTACCTTGCATACGTGATCGCAGTCGAAGAACTGTCCCGCGTTTGTGCATCAACTGGAGTCACACTTTCTGCGCACACGTCCCTCGCAGGATGGCCTGTCTTCAAATATGGTACCGAAGAACAGAAGCAAAAGTACCTTCGTCCGATGGCAGAAGGCTCGAAAATCGGTGCGTATGGGCTTACAGAACCGGGTTCAGGTTCTGACGCTGGCGGTATGAAAACAACCGCTAAACTGGATGGCGACGACTATGTGTTGAACGGTTCGAAAATCTTCATTACAAACGGCGGAATTGCTGACATCTATATAGTATTCGCGGTCACGGATGCGGATTCTAAGCACAAAGGAACTACGGCATTTATCGTCGAAGCGGACTATCCTGGCTTCTCTGTCGGCAAGAAAGAGAAAAAGCTCGGCATCCGTTCATCGCCAACGACGGAAATCATTTTCGACAACTGCCGCGTACCGAAAGAAAACATGCTAGGTGAAGAAGGGCAAGGGTTCATCATCGCGATGAAAACACTCGACGGCGGTCGGAACGGAATTGCTGCACAAGCAGTCGGGATCGCTCAAGGTGCACTCGACCATGCAACAGACTATGCAAAAGAGCGCGTGCAATTCGGCAAGCCGATTGTAGCGAACCAAGGAATCGGATTCAAACTTGCAGACATGGCAACCTCAACTGAAGCATCCCGCCTGCTCACGTACCAGGCGGCGTGGCTCGAGTCCAACAATCTTCCATACGGAAAAGCATCGGCAATGGCGAAACTGATGGCAGGCGACACGGCAATGAAAGTCACGACAGAAGCGGTCCAAGTATATGGCGGGTACGGATATACGAAAGACTATCCGGTCGAGCGCTTCATGCGCGACGCAAAAATCACACAAATTTACGAAGGTACGCAAGAAGTGCAGCGACTCGTCATCTCCCGTATGCTGACGAAGTAAAAAGGGGGGTCAGATGATGGAACTGAAACACCAAGTAAAGTCGTCTGTAAAAGATGGCGACTTAATCGAAAAACGTCGTGACCAGATCATCCAAGGTGCAGTCCGATTATTCAAACAAAAAGGATTCCATCGCTCGACGACGCGTGAAATCGCAAAAGAAGCCGGATTCAGTATCGGCACGCTCTACGAATATATCCGCACGAAAGAGGATGTGCTGTACCTCGTCTGTGACACCATCTACAACGAAGTGCAGCACCGTCTGTCGGGAATTGCGGATGAGGAAGCGACGATTGACGGACTGACACGCGCGATCGATGTCTACTACCGGCTCGTCGATGACTTGTCGGATGAATTCGTCGTCATGTATCAGGAATCGAAGTCGCTGCCGAAAAATGCACTTGACTATGTACTGAAAAAAGAACGCGCCATGACGGGGTTATTCGAAACCTTACTGCGTGCTTGCGCGGACGCTGGGGAGCTCCGCATTAAAGATAGCAGCGTCAAGCTCGCGGCGCATCACATCGTCATCCAAGGACAGATGTGGGCATTCCGAAGATGGGAACTGCAACAGATGTATGACTTGGACGGCTATATTGAATTTCAAACCGATCAGCTCCTGAACGGATTGGTCAAACCGGTCTGCAACTGACGAATGGGGAAATGGAAAACAAAGCAAAAGGGGTGCACGAATATGGCAACAGCTGAAACGCAACAAGAGATCTACAAACCGACCCACCACGTTCGGTTTGTAACTGCTTCAAGTCTATTTGACGGACACGATGCGAGCATCAACATCATGCGACGCATTTTACAGTCGACGGGTGCAGAAGTCATCCATCTCGGCCACAACCGTTCTGTCGAAGAAGTCGTGAACGCGGCAATCCAGGAAGACGTGCAAGGTATCGCGATTTCATCCTACCAAGGCGGGCACGTCGAGTACTTCAAATACATGTACGACTTACTGAAAGAACGCGGCGCAGGTCATATTAAAATCTATGGCGGCGGAGGTGGCGTCATCATCCCGAAGGAAATCAAAGAGCTGCACCAATACGGCATTGCTTGGATCTTCTCTCCGGAAGACGGTCGCAAACTCGGCCTTCAAGGGATGATCAACCGCATGGTCGAAGAGTGTGACTATGCAACTGAAGTGAAGGACGAAATGGCCTATTTGGAACAAGTCGGAACGACGAAACCGGAGCTGTTAGCGAACCTGATCACGTATGCCGAAGAGCATTATGACGACCAAGACGAGAAAGCGAAAACGCTGCTGGATCGTGCACGTGAACTATCCAAAGGGACGCCGGTTCTCGGGATTACCGGAACAGGGGGCGCAGGTAAAAGTTCGTTGACTGACGAATTGATCCGCAGATTCCTCCACGAACTCCCGGATCGGAAAGTCGCAATCCTCTCGATCGATCCGACGAAACAGAAAACGGGCGGAGCTCTTCTAGGAGACCGGATCCGGATGAACGCCATCTTCAACAAACGCGTTTTCATGCGCAGTCTGGCCACTCGCGGGTCCCGTACTGAACTTTCAGGTGCACTGAAAGATGTGCTCGACATCGTCAAAGTGGCCGGTTATGACTTGATCATCGTGGAAACAAGCGGGATCGGGCAAGGGGACGCGGAAATCGATGAAGTTTCAGACGTATCGATGTACGTCATGACGAGCGAATTCGGCGCACCTTCTCAACTTGAGAAAATCGATATGATCGACTTTGCGGACTTGATCGCCATCAATAAATTCGAACGCAAAGGCTCTGAAGACGCGTTGAATCAAGTCCAAAAGCAATATCAGCGCAGTCGCCTTCTTTTTGATGAACCGCTGGATTCGATGCCGGTGTATGGCACAATCGCAAGTCAGTTCAATGACAAAGGGACGAATACTTTGTTTGCAGCAATTGTTGACACGCTCAACAAAAAATGCGGAACAGACTGGACGACGTCTTATACCGAGTTCGTAAAAACACAGAAACAGAACGTGATCATCCCGAACGACCGCTTGCAATATCTACGTGAAATTGCAGCCACAGTCCGCGGTTACCATAAACACGCAGAACAGCAGGCGCACCTTGCAACGAGATTGTATCAGCTCGAAGGGGCGCTCTCGGAAGTCCGTGAGAAAACACCCGATGATGCACTCGTGCAATCACTTGAAACGCTGCACGACAACGTGCGCGATGAGATGACGGCTGAATCCAGACGCATTCTGGATAACTGGAATACACTGAAAGACGCGTATGCTCAAGACGAATTTGTGACGAAGGTCCGGGACAAAGAACTCCGCACAGCACTGACGACCACGAGTTTATCCGGATTGAAAATCCCGAAAGTCGCGTTGCCGAAATTCAAAGATTATGGTGAAATCATACGTTGGGTCTACAAAGAAAACGTCCCGGGATCGTATCCGTACACAGCAGGCGTATTCCCATTCAAACGTGAAGGGGAAGATCCGAAGCGCCAGTTCGCTGGAGAAGGGACACCGGAACGTACGAATCGCCGGTTCCATTACCTGTCGAAAGACGACGATGCAAAACGTCTGTCCACAGCATTCGATTCCGTAACTTTATACGGAGAAGATCCTGACGAACGCCCTGACATTTACGGGAAAGTAGGGGAGTCCGGCGTCAATATTTGTACATTGGAAGATATGAAGAAACTCTATGATGGATTTGACTTATGTGCGCCGGCAACTTCCGTTTCGATGACCATCAACGGACCAGCACCGATTATCTTAGCGATGTTCATGAACACCGCGATCGATCAGCAAGTGAAGAAACAGGAAGAGGAATTGGGCCGGACCTTATCAGTGGACGAATTCACGGAAGTCCGGGAAGCGACGTTGAAAGTAGTCCGCGGAACGGTGCAAGCCGATATTCTGAAAGAAGACCAGGGACAGAATACTTGTATCTTCTCGACAGAATTCGCACTTCGCATGATGGGCGACATCCAACAGTATTTCATCAATAAAAAAGTACGTAATTATTATTCTGTTTCCATCTCGGGCTATCATATCGCCGAAGCAGGTGCCAATCCGATTTCCCAGCTCGCGTTCACTCTCGCAAACGGCTTCACGTATGTCGAGTACTACTTGAGCCGCGGGATGAACATCGACGACTTCGCACCGAACTTGTCGTTCTTCTTCTCGAACGGACTGGATCCTGAGTACACAGTGATCGGCCGCGTTGCACGCCGCATCTGGGCAGTTGCCATGCGTGAGAAATACGGCGCAAATGACCGCAGCCAAAAGCTGAAATATCACGTTCAGACGTCAGGACGGTCGCTGCATGCTCAAGAAATCGATTTCAATGACATCCGGACAACGTTGCAAGCGCTTATGGCACTGCAGGATAACTGTAACTCGCTCCACACGAATGCCTATGACGAAGCAATCACAACACCAACTGAAGAATCCGTGCGCCGCGCAATGGCGATTCAGATGATCATCACGAAAGAACACGGGTTGTCGAAGAATGAAAACCCACTCCAGGGATCGTTCATTGCAGAAGAATTGACAGATCTCGTCGAAGAAGCCGTGCTGCAGGAATTCGACAAGCTCAACGACCGCGGCGGCGTCCTCGGTTCGATGGAAACTCAGTACCAACGCGGCAAAATCCAAGAGGAATCGATGCTGTACGAGATGAAAAAACACTCCGGCGAACTTCCGATCATCGGAGTCAACACCTACTTGAACCCGAATCCGCCGTCTGAAGACGACATCGACAGTATGGAACTCGCACGCGCAACACAAGAGGAAAAAGAGACGCAAATCAAAAACTTGCGCGCGTTCCAATCCGCTCACAGCAGCGAAGCAGAACAAGCGCTAGCCGACCTGAAACAACTTGCAATCTCAGGCGGCAACATCTTCGAGGCTCTCATGGACACCGTAAAAGTCGCAAGTCTCGGCCAAATCACCAACGCCCTATACGAAGTAGGCGGACAATACCGCCGCAACATGTAACAATCGTACCAAAAAAGAGCGCAGGGATTCCCCCTCGCTCTCTTTGGTGCTTTCGCGTGTGTAAGCTGTTCAATTGGAATTGGCGATGCCTTCCACAATCAGCCCGCGAAACGTGAAAAGCTGCATGCTATATGTGGTTTCTATGTTTATCAAGAGTTTAAAATAGCTCCCTCTATCCTCGAAACTTCCAAAGAATATCCTATATATCTAGAATATCCGTTGATCGTAACGAAAGGCAACCTAAGTACGCCGAGTCCTGCGGCAACGGTCGCAGGACTCATATCCTGTGAGCCAATGCTAAAACCACTCCTGGGGATCAGCGAAGAGTGAAGACCGTGCAAGGAGTACCGCTGGCTTAATTTCTGAAAAGAACGCAGAAATACGGCAAATCGAACTCTTCGTTGTTCGATTGGCTGAAATCGAGCCCCCGGAAAGCGCACGTCTGAAGTGAAGATCAACACAGTCAAATTAGCCGAACCCAATTTATTCACAAACAAAATGAATTTCAGTGGATTTTAAACCCAAAACCCGAGTATACTATAAGGAATGGCCGAAAAGGGGTGCGGAAGTTGAAGATGGCACTTCATCTTGTTATTATAATCATACTAATCGTACTGATCTATCTCCTCTATGGAGAAGGATTCGGTGCAATTCCCTTCCTGCTCGCGGCCGTCTACTTACTCGTGATTAGCTGGAAAGAATTCAAGCGGTTCCGCAAGAATAGAAAGATACAGTAACAAAGCACCAGTCGTATACATGAAAGAAGCTTCAGAAAGGGCGTGCGCCTCATGGATTATAAAAACATGACAAAAGAACAACTACAAGAGGAATCAATGATCGACATCACCTTCGCAATTTTTGAAGATCGTCGGGAAGCTATTACATTTCAGAAACTAATGGATGAAATCCGTAGTCTTAAAGGCATCAGCAAAAAAGAAATGGAAGAACGCCTTCCCCAATTTTACACAGACCTCAATATCGACGGTCGCTTTATGGCGATGAATGACGGCGGATGGGCACTTCGTGAGTGGTACCCGGTCGATCAGATCGAAGAGGAAACAGCACCAGTCGTTAAAACTCGTAAGAAAAAGAAAAAAGCTTCGGACGATGACGACGACGAGTTGGATGATCTGGATGATTTGGACGTGGATGAAATCTTCGAAGAAGACTACGAAGAACTCGGCGACGAAAAAGACGAGGATGATGACGAGGATGAAGTGGATCCTGATGAAGATGAAGTCGAAGATCCTGCAGAAGGACTCGAAATCATTCCCGATGAAGATATCGATCTAGATGAAGAAGATGAGGAAGAAGAGGACGACGAAGAAGAGGAAGAGGAAGAATTATAATCTTTTCTTGACTTTAAAAGTCCTCCGCTATACAATCTAATTGGGCTCCTTTTTAAAGGACAAACGAACGGATGTTTAAGCGCTCCTTCTGCAGAGAATACTGCAGCAGGGGCGTTTTTTCGTTATTTCGCCGGTTGAAAATCAGCTTTTCCCGACCATTACAAACATTGGAGGAATCATTCATGACGAAATATATATTCATTACAGGCGGTGTCGTTTCCTCACTCGGAAAAGGCATAAATGCAGCATCTCTAGGTAGACTTCTTAAAAATCGCGGCTTACAAGTGACGATGCAAAAGTTCGATCCATATATCAACATCGACCCGACAATGATGAGTCCGCTTCAGCACGGTGAAGTGTTCGTCACACAAGACGGCGCAGAAACAGACCTTGATATCGGACACTATGAGCGCTTCATCGACATCGATTTGAATCGCTATTCCAATATCACGATGGGTAAAGTGTACTCATTGGTTCTTCAGAAAGAGCGTAATGGCGAGTATAATGGGGCAACTGTCCAAGTCATTCCGCACATAACGAACGAAATCAAGACACTCATCAAGCGCGCAGGACAAGAAATGCACGCAGACGTTGTCATCACAGAAATCGGCGGCAGTGTCGGTGACTTTGAATCTTTGCCATACCTTGAAGCAATCCGCCAAATGAAGACGGACTTAGGCAAAAATGATGTCATGTACATCCACAATACGCTCGTTCCGTACTTGAAAGCGGCAGGCGAGCTGAAAACAAAACCTACACAGCACAGTGTGAAGGAACTTCGCAGTCTTGGTATCCAGCCAAACATGATCGTGTTGCGAAGTGAATATCCAGTTCCACAAGAAATGAAAGATAAGATTTCATTGTTCTGTAACATTAAGCCGGAAGAAGTCATTGAAGCGAGAGATGCAGAAACACTATACGAAGTTCCACTGCGTTTGCACGAACAAAAGATGGACGACCTTGTTGTTGAGTTCCTCGGTTTAGATGCCAAACAACCTGAAATGGACGAAGTGAAAAAGCTCGTGAATCTCGTGAAAAACCTATCGAAAACGGTTCGTGTTGCCCTAGTTGGGAAATACGTGGAATTGCAGGATGCGTATATTTCACTCGTGGAAGCGATGTACCACGCAGGATATGCATTCGATGCAGATATTGACATCAAATGGATCAATTCGGAAGAGATCACTGCGGATAACGTGGCTGAATTGCTAGCGGATGTCGACGGCTTGCTCGTTCCAGCAGGGTTCGGAGAGCGCGGCGTGGATGGCATGGTCCATGCGATTGCCTATGCACGCAAAAACGATCTTCCATTCCTTGGTACAGGTCTCGGTATGCAACTCGCAGCAGTTGAATATGCGCGAAATGTGATGGGGCTTGGACGTGCCCACTCCGTTGAATTCGATGCACACACGAACGATCCAATCTTCTTGGTGCACCCGGACTACCGCAATGGCCGTGAAGACGAAAGCACTTTGCGTCTAGGCAGCTATCCATGTGAAGTGAAAAAAGGTACTAAAGCACATGAAGCCTACGGAAAAGATCTAGTCGAAGAGCGCCATCGTCATCGTTATGAATTCAACACGGCGTACCAAAAGAAGTTTGAAGAAGCCGGTATGGTGATTTCGGGAATCAGCCCGGATGAGCGCCTCGTAGAGATTATCGAAGTGCCGAGTCATCCATTCTACATGGGATGCCAGTTCCACCCCGAATTCGAATCACGTCCAACACGTCCACAGCCGCTTATCAAAAGCTTCGTGGAAGCAGCACTCGCACACCAAAACTAAAAAATTCAAAACGCCCTATTCTGCAGGATGCAGAATAGGGCGTTTTTCGTTGAATCAGATGGCAAGTGGAAAATCCGCTCATGCTCGGCTGGATCCGCCCGTTTCCGGGGTAGAACCCACTCATTCCGCGGTCGAACCCGCTCGTTCCGCGGTAGAACCCGCTCGTTTCAGGGGTAAACCCGCTCGTTCCGGGGGTGAACCCGCTCGTTCCGGGGGTGAACCCGCTCGTTCCGGGGGTGAACCCGCTCGTTCCGGGGGCGAACCCGCTCGTTTCGCGGTCGAACCCGCTCGTTCCGCGGTCGAACCCGCTCATTCCGCGGTCGAACCCGCTCATTCCGCGGTCGAACCCGCTCGTTTCCCGCCCGAACCCGCTCATTCCGCGGTCAACCCCGCTCGTTCCACGCCCAAACCCGCCCGTTCCCGCGCCTATCAACTCCAACCAATCACAAATCCAACAACATTTCATCGTAAGATAGCTTCACTGCTTCGTAAATGAACAACGACGCAAGCAAGTGAGGTTCCACAACGCGTACACCCTCATCGTTAGGAAGCAATCCCTTGGAAATCCCTGTTGCAATGTAGACATCGGCAAGCTCCGAAAGCTCATTCTCTTCGGATGCTTTCTCTGACGCCACAACTGCAAAAGCGACACCTTGTTTCATCAAAACTTTCGCGATTTCAAGTGCCTCTGCACTCCTGCAACTTCGAGTGAAGAGCCAAACGCGATCCATGGAACCTAATTCGATATCCGTTGAATACGGGGTCGCATTCGCAAAAGACTCAGCCCCTTCCAGTGCATTGATCACCACACCATTTAGTTCATTTAGTCCAGCCACCACAACGCGGCCGTCCCCAACTGCCGCCTGTGCCAGAAGTCGTGCAGTATCTTCAATTGCCTCTTCATGGTTCGTTGCAATCCGCTGCAAGAGACCAGAAATTTGTGTCGTTAACATTTTCATAACTCCACCTCCATAACTAGTAGTATAGTGAATGTGAAATCATTTCGCGATAAAAGCAGGAATTAAAGCTATTTTGTCTAATTACTATTAATATTCAAACTTATTGTATTCGGACTATAATATGGATCATATTTAAAAGGAGTGGGCAGTTTGAAGAAGTTGTTGATTGTGGACGACCAGGCTGGTATACGCCTGTTGCTTGATGAAGTTTTTAAAAAAGAAGGGTATGAAACCGTCCTCGCCTCAAATGGTAAAGAGGCGTTACTTCGCGTGGAGAATGACGACCCCGACTGTATCCTATTAGACATGAAAATGCCAGGAATGGATGGGGCTGAAGTGCTTCGTCAGGTGAAAAGTGATAGACCGGATAGACCAGTGGTCATGATGACCGCATACGACGAAATCGAGTCCGCCGATCCTGAAGCAGAGCATCGTGCAGACCACTACTTCACAAAGCCCTTTGATATCCATGAAGTGCGACAGACCATCAATAAGTTGTTACGAGAACGATAGTGCCTGTTCCCCTAAGTGGAAGTGGAACGATTTTTTTGATATGATGGGATTGGAATACATCTAAATATAAATCCAACACAGTCCATTTTCATATTCGAAGGAGGAACTACACATGGCACTCGTATCAATGAAAGAAATGATGATTAAAGGTAAGCGCGAAGGATATGCAATCGGGCAATTCAACTTGAACAACTTGGAGTATACGCAAGCGATCTTACAAGCAGCTCAAAGTGAAAACTCCCCAGTTATCCTAGGTGTATCTGAAGGCGCCGCACGTTACATGGGTGGTTTCACAACGGTCGTTCATATGGTTAAAGGTCTTATGCACGATTACAAAATCACAGTACCGGTTGCGATTCACTTAGATCATGGATCGAGTCTTGAAAAGTGTAAGGAAGCGATTGATGCTGGATTCACATCGGTCATGATCGACGCTTCTGCAAAACCTATCGAAGAAAATATAGCGATTACGAAACAAGTTGTAGAATATGCACATGCAAAAAATGTTTCCGTTGAGGCGGAACTCGGACTAGTTGGCGGCCAGGAAGACGATACCATTGCTGAAGGCGTCATGTACGCAGATCCTGCAGAGTGTAAACGTCTTGTGGATGAAACGAATATTGACTGCCTCGCTCCTGCACTAGGATCCGTTCACGGACCCTACAAAGGTGAGCCGAATCTTGGATTCAAGGAAATGGAAGAAATCTCGAAGCAATCGGATCTGCCACTAGTTTTACATGGTGGTACTGGGATTCCTACAAAAGATATCCAACGTGCCATTTCACTGGGAACATCAAAAATCAACGTCAATACAGAAAACCAGATTCAAGGAACGATGAAAGTGCGTGAAGTACTAGCTGCGGATCAGGAAGTTTACGATCCACGTAAATTCCTCGCGCCGATGCGTGAAGCGATTCAAGCAACGGTTGTAGGGAAAATGAAAGAATTCGGCAGCTCCCAAAAAGCGTAACTCACTGGGCTTTTTTGCGTGAACGACTGGACAGAATCTATAGGGGGAGACATACCGGAAACGGATGAATCTCCTCCTTTTAATTTGAAGGAGGAACACGATTATGAAGTTTTTCATAGATACAGCAAATTTTGAAGAGATTAAAGAAGCACACAGCTGGGGGATTTTGTCGGGTGTCACAACAAACCCTTCACTCGTTGCGAAAGAGAATATTTCATTCCACGATCGTTTGAAAGAGATCACGGCACTCGTTCCCGGCTCCGTAAGTGCTGAAGTCATTGCACTCGATGCGGAAGGTATGATCAAAGAAGGTCGTGAACTTGCGGCGATTGCCCCGAATATTACTGTGAAGTTGCCAATGACTCCTGAAGGCCTAAAAGCGTGTTCAGTATTTTCGGCAGAAGGCATCAAGACGAACGTGACACTGATCTTCAGTGCAAACCAAGCACTGATGGCAGCGCGTGCTGGAGCTACATATGTGTCTCCCTTCATCGGCAGACTGGATGATATCGGACAAGATGGCTTGGCGTTGATCGAAACGATCGCCGATATCTTTACAATCCATAACATCGACACGGAAATTATTGCAGCGTCAATCCGCAGCCCACAACAAATTACAAATGGTGCACTTGCAGGTGCCCATATCTCAACAGTTCCATTCAAAGTATTGCAGCAGCTGTTCAGCCATCCACTGACAGATAAAGGGATTGAACAATTCTTGAAGGATTGGGAAGCCCGCGACAACAAGTGATTGTGTAAAGGAGATTGAAATGGAAGTATATAAAATACAAGGCGGCACCCCTTTAAAGGGAAACATTAAAGTCAGCGGAGCGAAAAATAGTGCGGTTGCACTCATTCCTGCGTCGATTTTAGCGGACTCCCCAGTCACGATAGAAGGGCTGCCCGAGATTTCCGATGTCCATACGTTACAGAGCTTACTCGAAGATATCGGAGGCAAAGTAGCCTTCCAAGATGGGACGATGACGATTGATCCTTCCGATATGATATCCATGCCACTACCGAATGGTAATGTGAAAAAATTACGTGCTTCGTATTATTTAATGGGCGCAATGCTCGGGAAGTTCAAAAAAGCGGTCATCGGTCTGCCTGGAGGCTGCCACTTAGGACCACGGCCGATTGATCAGCACATTAAAGGTTTTGAAGCACTCGGAGCCAAAGTCACAAATGAACATGGCGCGATCTACTTGCGCGCTGACGAATTGAAAGGCGCGAAAATCTACCTCGATATTGTCAGTGTTGGCGCGACCATCAACATCATGCTCGCTGCTGTTCTCGCGAAAGGGAAAACCGTCATTGAAAATGCGGCGAAAGAGCCGGAAATCATTGATGTGGCGACATTGCTATCCAATATGGGGGCAAATATAAAGGGTGCGGGCACCAATGTGATCCGTATCGAAGGTGTCGAAAGCTTAAGCGGAACACGCCACACAATCATTCCGGACCGGATTGAAGCCGGAACGTTCATGATTATGGCAGCAACGGCAGGAGATGGCGTTACCATCGAAAATGTCATTCCACTTCACGTAGAAGCGGTAACAGCAAAACTCCGTGAAATGGGTGTTGTCGTGGAGGAAGATGAAGAAAAGATCTTCATTCCGAAAACAGAGGCACTCAAAGCGGTTGATGTGAAAACGCTGGTTTATCCTGGATTCCCAACTGACTTGCAACAGCCGTTCTGTGTGCTTTCCACTCAAGCGGAAGGGGCATCGATGCTTACAGATACCATCTATTCCGCGAGGTTCAAACAAATTGACGAACTTCGCAGAATGAATGCAAGCAGCAAAGTCGAAGGACGCTCTGCGATCATTCACGGACCGACACCGCTCCATGCGGCAAAAGTGAAAGCGAGCGACTTGCGCGCAGGCGCATCGCTAGTGATTGCGGGTCTGATTGCTGAAGGGGAAACCGAAATCCAAGGAATCTCCCATATTGAACGCGGCTATGGCGGATTGATCGAAAAACTGCGGGGACTCGGTGCTATGATTGACAAAGTGGAAGTTCCTGATGAAGATGAGGTAAAGAGCAATTCATAAAACAGTTTAGTGCTCAATCAAACGTGTGCTATAATAGAGCGAACGATTGAGACAGGTACACAATCTGCAACTAGCAGAAAACGGGAGGAATTCTAGAGATGGAACGCAGTTTATCGATGGAACTTGTACGTGTGACAGAGGCGGCGGCAGTTGCCGCATCGCACTGGATGGGACGAGGTTTGAAAAACGAAGCGGATGACGCAGCAACAACAGCGATGCGTACGGTATTTGACACAATTCCGATGCAAGGCGTCGTGGTAATTGGTGAAGGGGAGATGGACGAGGCTCCGATGTTATACATTGGAGAAGAACTCGGAACCGGCCAAGGACCTTTCGTAGATGTTGCAGTCGATCCGCTTGAAGGGACAAACATCGTAGCCTCGGGCGGCTGGAATGCACTCGCGGTCATCGCTATCGCGGACAAGGGAAATCTCCTGAATGCTCCTGATATGTATATGGACAAAATTGCAGTGGGCCCCGAGTGTGTCGGTAAAATTGACATCAATGCGTCAGTCACAGACAACTTGAATGCTGTTGCAAAAGCGAAAAACAAGAAATTGAACGAAGTGACTGCAACGATTCTAAATCGTGAACGCCATGCAGCGATTATCGAGGAAGTACGTGCTGCAGGTGCGCGTATTAAGTTGATCAATGACGGGGACGTAGCGGGTGCCATCAACACGGCATTCGAAGGAACCGGCGTTGACATCCTTTTCGGTCTCGGCGGTGCTCCTGAAGGGGTTATCTCGGCAGTCGGTTTGAAATGTCTTGGTGGAGAAATCCAAGGGAAGCTCATTCCGATGAATGACGCAGAACGTGAACGCTGCGTGAAAATGGGCATCGATGTGGACAAAGTCCTTTACATGGACGACCTCGTGAAAGGGGACGACGCAATCTTTGCAGCAACAGGTGTAACAGATGGTGAACTCCTTCGCGGTGTACAATTCACAGGTGGCCACTCTAAGACGCATTCACTCGTTATGCGATCGAAGTCAGGCACAATCCGCTTCGTAGAAGGACGCCATAGCATGGACAAAAAACCTCATCTTGTGATGAAAGACTGAAAGACCTCAGACTGCCCGGCACATCAAGCCGGGCAATTCTTTTGTACCTCGGCAGCTGACCGCTGCACCCCCAAAAAATACTTACCCTAAACTTTAAAAGAGTGGTGCCAATAATGACAATGATAACGCTAGCTGACTTGGAAAACATGACGCTCAAAGAGCTCTATGCACTTGCCAAGGAATATAAAATTAGCTATTACAGCAAACTGACGAAAAAAGAACTCATTTTTTCCATACTGAAATCACGCGCTGAACAAGAAGGGTTCTTCTTCATGGAAGGTGTCCTTGAAATCATTCAATCGGAAGGGTATGGCTTCTTACGGCCGATCAATTACTCATCAAGTTCTGAAGATATCTACATTTCTGCATCTCAAATCCGACGATTCGACTTACGTAACGGGGACAAGGTGACAGGGAAAGTTCGACCTCCAAAAGAGAACGAACGGTATTACGGTCTCCTGCAAGTCGAAGCGGTGAATGGACAAAATCCTGAAGTCGCGCGTGAACGCGTCCACTTCCCAGCGTTGACGCCGCTCTATCCGACACGTCACATTAAGTTGGAAACGGAGTCCAGTAATCTATCGACACGAATCATGGACTTGGTATCACCAGTCGGTTTCGGACAGCGCGGTTTGATCGTTGCACCGCCAAAAGCGGGTAAAACGATGTTACTGAAAGAAATTGCAAATGCAATCACAACAAATCACCCTGACACAGAACTGATCGTCTTACTCATTGATGAACGTCCCGAAGAAGTGACAGACATCGAGCGTTCCGTGGATGCGGATGTCGTCAGTTCCACATTCGATGAAGTTCCTGAAAATCATGTGAAAGTGGCGGAGTTAGTATTGGAACGGGCAATGCGGCTCGTTGAACATAAACGCGATGTCGTCATTCTTATGGACTCCATCACACGTCTTGCTCGTGCCTATAACCTGATTATTCCGCCGAGCGGACGTACGTTATCCGGAGGTATTGATCCTGCGGCATTCCACCGTCCGAAACGATTCTTCGGAGCTGCGCGAAACTTGGAAGAAGGCGGTAGCTTGACCATTCTCGCGACAGCTCTCATCGACACTGGTTCACGCATGGATGAAGTCATCTACGAGGAATTCAAAGGAACCGGCAACATGGAGCTGCATCTGGATCGAACACTTGCGGAACGCCGAATCTTCCCGGCCATCGACATCCGTCGCTCTGGAACCCGGAAAGAAGAACTCCTCGTCCCGGCGGATCAACTTGAAAAACTATGGGCTATCCGAAAAACATTCTCAGATGCTCCAGACTTCGCCGAACGTTTCCTGAAAAAACTGCGGCAATCCAAATCGAACGTCGAATTCTTCGAAAAACTAAACGGCGATATGAAAAACCAACGCAATGGAAAAGGACTCATCTAACCAAAAACGCAGGCGGCCCATCGAGAGCTGCCTGTTTTTTTCTGCGGAACAGGGAAGTTACGGGGACTTTCACGGATACGACTAGCTGCTGACAAGTTATGAGCGCAAATTGAGTTTTATGGTTCTTACGGTGGTTTGGGGAGGCTTTATTTCGTTATTTTCTGGGTATAGTTTTAGAAAAAAACGAAAGGGTGGCTCCCTATGGAATTGCTAACGAACTTAACACTTCCGTTCATAGAAAAAGATCAACTTTTGTATTTCAAACAGACAGATGATGTGATTTTTCTTATTATTGAACTTCGTTCTAGTTCTTCCAAATGCCCAAAG
>NZ_JBCMNO010000027.1:0-86425 GCF_050459885.1 Sporosarcina gallistercoris
TAGTCACCATGAAGCAATACGATGAAGGGTACTATACGAAACGGGAAGCTGCTGTCATTGCTACGACGTTTTCAATTGCTTCAGTAGCTTTTTCGCTAGTTGTTGCAAACGTTGCGAATGTCGGACATTTGTTCGTTCCGTTTTATATTACTGTATCTATTGCAAGTGTGGTTGCGGCGATCATTATGCCTCGAATTCCGCCATTGTCACGCAAAGCTGACACCTATTACGAACCAGTCGGTCAACGAATCGATGAGATTCAGCCGGACGGCGTATCCAATCTCCAATGGGGGTGGAAACAAGCGCTGGATAAGGCGAGCACTGCAAAGAGTCCAATGGGATTGATAAAAGAGGGTGTCGAGACCGTGATGGACATATGGTTAGGACTGATTCCTCTTGTCATGAGTCTAGGTGCACTTGCACTCATCGTTGCAGAATTTACGCCCGTGTTCAACATCATTTCGTATCCACTCGTTCCATTGCTTGAACTAATGCAGCTGCCGCAAGCTGCGGAGGCTGCACCGACAATGTTGGTAGGGTTTGCTGATATGTTCTTACCAGCAGTGATTGGTGGAACGATTGACGCAGAAATCACCCGGTTTGTTGTGGCGGCGCTCTCATTGACACAGCTAGTCTATATGTCTGAAATTGGAATTCTGATTTTACGTTCCAATATACCTGTGTCATTCGTGGAGTTATTTATCATCTTTATTCAACGGACAATTATTACACTGCCGATTATCGTATTGATTGCCCATCTATTCGTTTTTAACTGAAAAAAGAGCTTTATCAGCCCAGTCAGAAATAGATGCTGAGGTTGGTAAAGCTTTTTACTTTTTTGCTCATAGGGAGGAAAGGAAAATGATCACCGAAGCACGTATACAACCCAATTTTGAAAGTTTATTAGAGAAAAGGGCATTCGAAAAAATGAGGCGAGAGGCCTTCGATTATATTGCAAGAGGTGCAGGCAGCGAAGCGACGATGCAAGAAAATCTTTTTGCTTTTTCAAGATGGAAGATTCGTCCTCGCGTCTTGCGGAATGTCGCCCATATTGACATGACTAGTACGTTGTTCAAGCTGAAACTTCCAACGCCGCTCTTTTTCGCTCCGATTGGTGTACAGCGGATTGCTCATCCAGATGGGGAACTGGCTACCGCCAGAGCAGCTGAAAAAGTGAATGTCCCGCTCATAGTGAGTAGCGCATCCTCCTATTCAATGGAAGAAATTGCGAATGAATTAGGAAACAGTCCACGATGGTTTCAATTGTATTGTTCGCTTGAGGAAACGGTGACCAAGAGTTTAGTGGAACGTGCTGAAGCAAACGGCTATTCAGCAATCGTCATCACGGTAGATACCCCGGTACTAGGAATCAGGGAAACTGATGCGCGCAATCAGTATTCCCCGCTTGAAGAAGGGGATGGGTGTGGGAATTACCTAGGGGATCCAGCGTTCTTATCATTACTCGATCATTCTCCTGAAGAAGACAGGAAAGCGGCATTACAAAAACAAATAGACATCATCGACCAGCCGGGACTCGATTGGAACGCGCTGAAAAAAGTTCGTGAGATGACGAGTTTACCTATTTTATTGAAAGGGATCTTGCATCCTGAAGATGCCAAGTTAGCGCTTGAGAACAATATGGATGGTATCATCATTTCCAATCATGGCGGGCGACAGTTGGATCACTGTATTGCTTCATTAGATGCTTTACCGGATATTAAAAATATCGTTCAAGATCGTATACCTATTTTACTGGATAGTGGTATCAGAACGGGCGTCGATGTATTTAAAGCACTGGCACTTGGTGCAGATGCGGTATTGCTAGGAAGACCCCTTATATATGGCTTAGCTGCAAATGGAACTGAAGGAGTAATCAACGTAGTTCATAAGATCCTTCACGAACTTGAAATCTCCATGGCGTTAGCAGGCGTTCGTACTATTCAAGAAATCAATTCAGACTTGCTTTTTAAAAGGGAAAGATGAATTGCTTGTTATACAAATAATGGAAGTTCCAATGTGCAATCAAGAAGCAAGTCGTAACAGTGAACCGTCTCACTTAGAATTGCCGAATATAAAAAGCAGCCTCAAGGGTCATAGGATGACCTTGAGGCTGCTTCGTGTTTTGTACCAACTTATTTCACATATATCCCCACTGCATCGCGAACAACGTCCCGAAAATCGTGACAAGTCCTACGAACAAGGCATAGAGGATATTCAAATACAAGGTCTTGCTCTCTGCGTTTTCCTTCACGTGCATGAATAGGAACAGCTGCAGACCAGCTTGTACCAAAGCGGTGACGATTAGAATCGTCATACCGGCAGCAAATGATAAGTCAAAAAGGACCGCAACGAGCGCCACTAGTGAAAGCAGCAGGGAGAACAAGAATCCCATGACGTGCTGAGCTGGGAAAAGTTGTTTCATCTTACATCAATCCTTTCAAGTAGACGAAGCTGAAGATGAAAATCCAAACCACGTCAAGAAAGTGCCAATACAAAGAGAAGATGAACGACTTATTTGCAGTTTCCGGTGTGAAGCCGCGCTTTTTGATTTGTAGTAAAATCGCGCCGCCCCACAGTAGACCGAACGTAACGTGCAATCCGTGAGTCCCTAGAAGAGTGAAGAGCGCAGAAAGGAACCCGCTCGTCTGTATCGTTGCTCCTTCGCCTACATATGTGACGAATTCATATACTTCCACCCCGAGGAATGCAGCGCCAAGCGCCAACGTAATCCCGAAGAATGTCATCATCGGTTTCTTCAAACCAAGACGCATTGCGTGAATTCCTAATCCAATCGTGAAACTGCTTGAAAGTAAAAGGATTGTCTCAATCATGACCGGCGTCAGATGGAAGAGATCCGAAGCTGTAGGTCCCACTTTTGTATTGTTTTGCAGTGTGAAGTACACGGCAAACAAAGTGGAGAAGAGGGCGATTTCCGCCCCCAAGAAGATCCAGAATCCAAGGATCTTCATCTTATTTTCGTCTGTACTATATTCCATAGGTACTGAGTGATCAATTTTCATGCTGTTCACCTCGCAATGCATTTTCTGTTTGCTCTATTTCTTCCACAGAAATGTAGTGACCATGGTCTTTCTCGAATGTGCGGTAAGCCAACGTACCTAAAATCACAACTCCGAAAACGATAGCTGGAATCCACCAGCTGAATACCATGAAGAAGCCCCAGAAGAAGAATGCAGCTCCCATGATTACTGGTACACCGCTGTTATTCGGCATGTGGATCGGTTCATACTTACCAGACGTTAGCGGCTTTCCTTCTTTCTTGGAGAACCAGTGAGCGTCCAAACGATCCACAGTAGGGATCAACGCAAAGTTGTACTCAGGAACTGGACTGTGAGTGCTCCATTCAAGTGAACGTGCATCCCAAGGATCGCCATTTGTATCGCGTGGGCTGTAACGCACGCTGTAGTAAATGTTGTAGACGAGAATGATGAACCCGACTGTCAATCCAATTGCACCTACCATGGACAACATATTCAGCGCTCCGTATCCTGTACTTTCCGAATACGTATACATACGTCGTGTCATTCCGTTCAGTCCAAGAATGAATAGCGGGAAGAACGTGACGTTAAAGCTGACTGCAATAAACCAGAATGCCCACTTTCCGAGTCTTTCGTTCAGACGGAAACCGAACACTTTCGGGAACCAGAAGTGGAACCCTGCTATGACCGCAAACACCGTACCCGGAATCAGTACATAGTGGAAGTGGGCAACTAAGAACATCGTATTGTGATACTGGTAATCGGCACTCGCCATTGCGAGCATGACACCTGTCACACCGCCGATTGTGAAGATCGGAATGAATGCCAGGGCATACATCATCGGCGTCGTAAAGCTGATTTTCCCCTTACGCAAAGTGAACAGCCAGTTGAATATTTTCACACCGGTTGGAATCGCGATGGCCATCGTGGTAATGGAGAAGACACTGTTGACCATAACTCCATGGCCCATTGTATAGAAGTGGTGAACCCATACAACGAACGAAAGAAGTGAAATCGCGACCATACTGACGACCATGGATTTATAGCCGTACAGATTTTTCCGGGCGAAAGCAGAAATGATTTCGCTGTATATCCCGAAGGCCGGCAAAATCACGATATATACTTCAGGGTGACCCCAAACCCAGAACAGGTTCGCCCAAAGCATGTCCATCCCGCCATTTTGCATGGCAAAGAATTGAGTGCCGAATTGTCGATCGAGTGTCATCAATGCAAGAGCCACTGTCAATACAGGGAAAGCAAATACGATAATGACGTTAGTGATCAAGACAGACCAAGTGAACATCGGCATTTTCATAAGTGTCATGCCAGGTGCGCGCATTTTTAAAATCGTGACTAGGAAGTTGATCCCCGTCAATAAAGTACCGATCCCGGCAATTTGGAGAGCGATGGCATAATAGTTATTCCCGACTGTTGGACTGAATTCCAAACTCGCCAGCGGGAAGTACGCAGACCATCCTGCATCCGGAGAACCACCGATGACGAATGAGATATTGAACAGCATCGCACCTGCGAAAAATAACCAGAAGCTGACTGCGTTCAAGCGTGGGAACGCAACATCGCGTGCTCCGATTTGCAGCGGAATTACAACGTTCATTAATCCGATAATGAATGGCATGGCCATGAACAGAATCATAATGACCCCGTGTGTTGTAAAGATTTCATTGTAATGCTGACCATCCAGCAATCCGTTATCAGGAATCGCTGTCTGAGCACGCATTAAGAGTGCATCGACGCCTCCGCGGAAGAGCATGAGGAGGGCAGCAAGAATGTACATGACTCCGATTTTCTTATGGTCAACCGTAGTTAACCAGTTCGTCCAAAGCCAGTTCCATTTTTTAAAGTATGTGAGCGCAATCGGAATTGCGAGAGATACCACAACAATGCTTGCCATCGCCGCGTAGATCATCGGTTCCCCGGTTACGAAAAATTCATCCCATTTCATATCGTTGAACTCCTTTCGTTTGTTAAGTATGTGAAGGGAAGAGTGGTTTTGTAAGACGGACTTTTAGTGCGAATCATGATCCATATCCATATCCATATCCATATCTTCGTGTCCTTCATGCTGATCTTCGGTTTCTGTAGAGCCACCGTGATGATGGCCGCTGTTCTCCCCTTCAGGAGCAGGTTTGAATTCAAGGTGGTTAGAAGAATAGGTTTTGCGACCCACGTGTTCCGCTTTTAACAATTCGTCAAACTCATCTTCTGTAAGTTTTGGAGCGGTAGCTTTTACGTCATTTATCCATTCTTTATAATCGGCATCTGACAGCGATTGAGCTTCAAATTCCATTTTGGCAAAACCTTCACCACTGAAATTCGAGTTTTTCCCCATGAACGAACCGGGGACGTCTGCAGACATATGAATGGCTGTGACCATGTCACTCATTGCATATTTTTGGCCAGCTAATTGCGGAATCCAGAAACTTGTAATCGGACCATATGAGTAAAGCCGGAATTCAATCGGCCGGTTGGCAGGGAAATTCACATAATTGACTGTCTCGATTCCTTCTTCCGGATAGCTGAAATGCCATTTCCAGTTGGATGAAGAAGCATATATTACGAGAGGTTTTTGATCTGCGTAGGCGACAGATTTTTGCTCCACTTTACTAGTGGAGGATACAGTAACCACAGATAGGACAATGACGATGATAACTGGTATTGCTGTCCAAATAATTTCTAACCATTTGTTGCCTTCTTCATGTGGCGGTTCGTAATCATCATCCAGCTTTGAAGCGCGGTACTTCACTAGAACAACAGTATATAGCACGTAAACGACGAAAAGGATGCCTGCCATTATCGCAATAGAGAACAGGATAGTATCCGATAAAATCTTAGCTTGCGGACCTTTTGGATCGAATATGAGCAGTGGGTTATCACAGCCGGCTAGTAAAATGGCTGTAAGAGAAAACAGCGTTAAAGCTATCCACTTTTTCTTCATGTTAGAACTCCTCTCAAAGGTGTATTGTCAACAGGAGCAGTTATTTAGATTAGCCGTTAAATTATATTCTAATAATTTAAAACGGTCTGTTATTTTCAAGAAAATGTAAAACAACTGCCTTGCGAACTTTATGATAGTACCGTGAAAACAAGATTACAATGGTGAAGTGAGTATGTCACAAAAGGTTCTTATCTATCTGGATTATTGAGCGAACATGTTGCACTACCCATTAAATGGGTGTAAAATGATTACTAATTTGCTCGATAAAGTTATTAGAAATATAGAGTTTTTTAGTGAAATCGGAGAGTTATGAGGATTATGGAAGTGACAGGAGAGCCCAATTTTAGGCGAACAAAAACAGCTTTTCTTTTCGCGGTCCGCAAAAGAAAAGCTGTTTTATGTATCAATGCCATTTGGAAAAGTTCGTGGGATATGATGCGTTTTCAAAATCAGTTGATGACCTCTTGGGCCATTTCTTCGTCTTTAAAATATAGGAAGTGTTCTTCATCCAATTCCCTCATTCGTTCCTTATTCAACCCTGCTGCCAAATTGCCTTCAAAAATTGTCTCCCACCAAGTATCAGTTGTTGTCATGATAAATCCTCCCTTAAAGAATGTGGTTGCTTGCTTGTTATACACTCTTTACCCTAACCTTGTTTGGCGTAAAACGTAGATCTGAAAAAAGGCTTCGATAGTCCTGTCGCGGTATTCCGGTTTTGAAGAACTGCCCGATGAAGTTAGTATATGATTCGACAGCAGTTGCTAACCTGCGTACTTTGTCGGAATTAATGGCTGCAAAAACAGATCCTTTTGGGTGATTGACATTTTATCGGCTTTTTGATAATGACCGGTTTGGATTTTTGCGTATCACTCGCAAGGCCGTTAAGATAGAAGAAACCGCCTAAGAGGAGGAACGCTTATGAACTTTACACCTAAAGACGTAGAAACAATGATTGAGCGACAACATGATTTTTACTTTTCAGGGGCAACGCGTTCTGTTGAATTCAGGAAAGAAATGCTCGTCCGCTTGAAAGAAGCGATTCAAAAACATGAGCAAGAAATAGAAGAAGCTCTCTACCGGGATTTGCGGAAAAATCCTTTTGAGTCATATGTCACTGAAATCGGCTTTGTTCTTTCAAGTATTGGTCATATGTTAAAGCATATAGATGAATGGATGGAGCCGCAAACAGCTAAAACGCCACTCTATTTGCAACCGGGGAAAAGTTATGTCATCCGGGAGCCATTTGGATCGGTATTAGTGATTGGGCCGTTCAATTATCCATTTCAATTGGTCATGGAACCAATTGTTGGAGCAATAGCGGCAGGAAACTGTATCGTCGCAAAACCATCTGAAGCTGCCCCGAATACGGCTGCCGTTGTTAGGAAAATTCTAGAAGAACAGTTCCCGCCGGAATACGTCCGTGTCGTTGAAGGTGCGAAGGAAGAAACCTCAGCACTGATTCATGCTCCGTTTGATTCGATATTCTTTACGGGCAGTGTAGCGGTAGGCAAAATTGTTATGAAAGCGGCCTCTGACCGTCTGACGCCGGTTACGCTCGAACTAGGTGGTAAGAGTCCTGCAATTGTCGATCAGACGGCTAATTTGAAAATCGCTGCCGAACGGATTGTGTGGGGGAAATTCTCGAATGCAGGTCAAACGTGTGTCGCACCTGACTATGTAGTTGCACACAGAACCATTAAGGAACCTCTATTAATAGAGATTGAAAAAGCAATTCGACGATTTTACGGAAAGGATGCTTTTTCCAGCAAAGATTATGGCCGGATTATCAATGAAAAACAATTCGATCGTCTTCAAGGAATTCTTGATAAGGAACAACATGCTATCCGTTCAGGAGGAAGCACGAACAAAGCGGACTTATTCATCGAACCGACTGTATTGGATGGAATTCGTTTTGATAGCCCTTCTATGGAGGATGAATTATTCGGACCGATTTTGCCTGTATTGGAATACGGAAACCTAGGTACTCTCTTACATCAAATCCGCAAAATGCCGAAACCGCTTGCCGGATATATGTTCACTGAAAATGAAGAGGCTGCAGAATACTTCACAGACCATCTTCCATTTGGCGGCGGATGTATCAATGACACGATCTCTCATGTAGGCAATATACACTTGCCGTTTGGCGGGGTGGGGAGCTCTGGACAAGGGAATTATCATGGGAAAGCAAGCTTTGATGTATTCACCCATGAAAAAGCGATGATGAATCGCAGTACGACAATTCCGATGCGGGCCGCTTTTCCTCCATATGGCAATAAGCTTAAATTCATCAAACCGCTGATTCGTTAAATCAGCGGTTTTTCTATTGAATCGTCAATTCAACCATGACGTAGCCCTGAAAAAAAAGTATAATGAATGTATTGCCTAAAAAACAGCAGCAGGTTGAGCAGAAAAACGGAACCGCTGTAAGGTACGGCTGAACGGAGGAGTACTAATGAATACAAATCAATTATTGGCGTCTTTGCCAGTTAAACGTGTGCTAGGCGAACTACCTGAAGAAGTAACAGATTTGGCATCGGACTCGCGCGCGATCAGTGCAGGAGGACTTTTTGTCTGTATCGAAGGATATACTGTAGATGGGCATAGATATGTCAAATCCGCAGTTGAGTCTGGCGCTCGCGTCATCATTGCATCTAAACCTATCGATGTGGACTTGGAAAAAGTGGCAGTTGTTTACGTGGAAAGCACTTCAAGAGCAATCAGATTGCTTGCTTCTGCCTGGTGTGGCTATCCATCGAAAAAGATGAAGATGATTGGCGTCACTGGGACGAATGGAAAAACGAGTGTCAGTAATGTCATTCATGGAATTTTAATGGGCGCGGGGGAACGCTCCGCTGTTTCGGGTACAATCGGATTCAACTTGGATGGTGTATTGTATGAAACTGAAAATACGACCCCAGACGTGTTGACCACCCAGAAAATGATTGCCCGTGCAGCAGAAGAAGGATGCGAAACGATGACAATGGAAGTTTCTTCTCACGGTCTCATTGAAGGACGGTTAGCTGGAACGGAATTCGACATCGCGATCTTTACGAACTTGACGCATGACCATCTGGATTTCCATGGTACGATGGAGAATTACGGAAATGCGAAAGGCCTGCTTTTCGCCCAGCTTGGCCAAGACTTGCAACAACAAAAAGTGGCAGTGCTGAACGCGGATGATCCATGGCATACTAAAATGAAAGAGATGACATCTTATCCTGTCCTAACTTATGGAATCCATACGGATGCAATGTTTACAGCTGTAGATATCGATCTTAGAACAGATGGCACCTCGTTTAAACTTCTCTCTCCTGAAGGGGAATGGGACGTGGAAATGCGTATGATCGGTGAGTTTAGTGTCTCGAATGCGCTCGCAGCGATTACCGCATTGTATGCAAAAGGACTTGCTATGCCTGACATTTTAGCCCCACTCCGTTATCTTGCACCTATTAAGGGACGTATGGAACGAGTGGAAACGGAACTGCCGCTGACAATTTACGTGGATTATGCCCATTCAGCAGATGCGATTGAGAAAGCGATTGATGCTGTTCTTCCATATAAGTCGGCAGATTCCAAGCTTATCTTTGTCATCGGGACTGGAGGAAACAGGGATCGGAAAAAACGGCCTGTTATGGCTGAAAAAGCATCCGCTGCAGACTATGTGATTCTAACAACAGATGACCCGCGTGATGAGCCATACGATTCCATTACTTCAGAACTTGCGGCAGGTATGACGCACAAACGGTTTGCTTGTATCGGGGATCGGGATGCGGCTGTACGGCACGCTGTCGAAGTTGCGGACGAAGGGGATATCATCATATTTGCAGGCAAAGGGCATGAAGACTTTCAAATTATCGGTTCAACAAAATATCCACATTCAGATGCAGTGATTGCTTTGGATGAAGCGGAAAAGAAATTTGGCAAAGGCTTGATCGGCAACTGAATGCCGGCTCGTATACGAAGGAGAATAAGGAAATGACTAAAAATATGCAAGATGAAATTGCTTCGCGACGAACATTCGCCATCATTTCTCACCCGGATGCCGGGAAGACGACGATGACAGAAAAACTCCTCTATTTCGGTGGGGCTATACGTGATGCTGGAACGGTCAAAGGGAAGAAAAGCGGGAAATACGCAACGTCCGACTGGATGGAAATTGAAAAGCAACGGGGTATCTCCGTCACTTCATCTGTTTTGCAGTTCGATTACGATGGGAAACGGGTCAATATACTGGATACACCAGGGCATGAAGACTTCAGTGAAGACACGTACCGTACATTGATGGCGGTAGATGCAGCAGTCATGATGGTCGACTCGGCTAAAGGAATTGAGCCCCAAACCATCAAGCTCTTCAAAGTATGTCGCATGCGCGGTATTCCTATTTTCACATTCATTAACAAAATGGACCGGCAAGGTAAAGAGCCGCTTGAGTTGATGGAAGAACTTGAAGAAGTACTCGGCATCCAATCCTATGCAATGAACTGGCCGATCGGAATGGGGAAAGAATTCATCGGAATTTACGATCGCTATAACAATCGCATCGAACAAGCGAGAGTGGATGGGGAGCATAAGTTTCTTGAACTGGATGACAATGGTGAATTGGTCAATCCACATCCTATGACGGAAACGTCTTATTATAAGCAAGCGGTGGAAGATGCTCTGCTATTGGAAGAGGCAGGGAATTCTTTTGATGAAGCCCGTATTTCTAAGGGGGAACTGACACCTGTTTTCTTCGGCAGTGCTTTGACGAACTTTGGTGTTCAGACATTTTTGGAGACGTTTTTAAACTTTGCTCCGTCTCCGCAACCGCGTATTACAGAGAACGAACAATATGTGGATCCAATGATGGAGGAATTCTCGGGATTCATCTTCAAGATCCAAGCGAATATGAACCCTGCACACCGGGATCGTATTGCATTCGTACGAATTGTATCTGGGGCATTTGAAAGAGGGATGACTGTTAACATTCCTCGTATTGGCAAAACGGTTAAGCTATCTCAGACTACCCAGTTCCTTGCAGATGATCGCGAAACGGTAAATGAAGCAGTAGCTGGAGATATCATAGGGTTGTATGATACAGGAAACTACCAAATTGGGGATACTGTCGTTGGAGGCAAATCCACCTACCAATTTGAAGCGTTGCCGCAGTTCAATCCAGAATTATTCGTTAAAGTGACTGCGAAAAACGTCATGAAGTCGAAGCACTTCCACAAGGGGATCTTGCAGTTGGTCCAAGAAGGGGCTATCCAGTATTACAAAACGCTTCATACAGAAGAAGTAATTCTGGGTGCAGTAGGTCAATTGCAATTTGAAGTATTTGAGCATCGGATGAAAAACGAGTACAATGTGGAAGTCCAAATGCAGCATATCGGTTCAAAAGTTGCACGCTGGATCGAAAACGAATCGGATGTTAAAGAATCTATGACAGGGCCGCGTTCAATGCTCGTGAAAGACCGTTTTGATAACTTCGTGTTCCTTTTTGAAAACGATTTTGCAATGCGTTGGTTCGGCGACAAGTTCCCTGATATCAGATTATACAGTTTGTTATAAGGAAAGAGATTATTTCAAAAACCCGTTACATATTTGTGTACGGGTTTTTTTACTATCTCAAAATTTGCAAACGTTCTGTTTGAACTCAAGCGTTGCATTGCATATGATGAAAGTACTGTAATTCAGACAAAGGGGACGTACACATGAAAATTAGCGATTTTTCGATTAAACGCCCAGTATTCACGATCGTCACGATGTTTTTAATCATCATACTTGGAGCCGTATCTTTTTTTAAGATACCCGTAACACTTATTCCGGACTTGAATCCTCCAGTAGCGGTAGTAGTAGCGAATTATGGAGGCGCTTCCCCAACGGAAGTCAGTGAAAAACTGACAAAGCCATTGGAAGAGAGCTTATCCACAGCACCTGGATTGAAGTCTTTGCAATCGACTTCTCAAGAAGGCGCAACACTTGTCTTCATGATGTTTGACTGGTCAGCTAATATCGACGACGTCCAGCTCGATATTTTACAGCGGATTGATCAAGTACCTGTACCTGAGGGAGCGGACAAGCCTCGCTTCATGAAGTTTGACCCTTCCCAATTCCCAGTTATTCAACTTTCTCTTAAAACGGCTTCGGAAGATATCGATATCCGGAAAATTGCAGAAGAGTTGGAAACTGAATTGCGTCAGACAGAAGGCGTTGCTAGTGTTAGTGTTTCCGGTAAACTAGTTGAAGAAATTCAAATCGTTTTGGACGAAAGTAAGCTGGAAAAGAACGGACTGACCCAAGCGGACGTATTACAAGCAGTCCAAGCTTCAAACGTCACCATGCCTGGTGAGCCCGTGAGTGCATCAGGTGGCAAACAGCTGACCACAAGAATTATCAGCACGCTCAATTCAGCGGACGACGTGAAAAACGTCATTATCGGTCCGAATCCTGTGACTGGTAAACGGTTGTTTGTAAAAGACGTTGCGAAGGTCAACCTCGCAGAAGCCGATAGCGGTACGCTCACTCGGGCAAATGACCAACAAGCTGTATTGCTCTCCGTCCTCCAGGAATCAGGCGCGAATACCGCTGAAGTTTCCAAGTCTTTTAAACAATCTTTAGATCGTCTATTGGACGAGAAACAATTTAAAGGCGTAGATGCAGACATATTGTTCGACCAAGGCGATTACGTAAAATTGGCCATTAATAACATCGGCCAATCGCTCATTCTTGGCGGTATCTTCGCCATGATCGTATTGTTCTTCTTCCTGAAGGGGATAAGAAGTCCAATTATAATAGGGGTTGCCATTCCTTATTCAGTGATTGTCACATTTGTTCTCATGTTCTTCGCTGACTTTTCCCTCAATATCATGACGTTAGGTGCCTTGGCACTCGGAATCGGGATGCTTGTCGATAATGCGATTGTCGTTATTGAAAACATTGAACGGCACCTTGCTATGGGGAAAGATCGGAAAGTTGCAGCTAGCGAAGGGGCGAAAGAAGTCAGTGGAGCCATCATTGCATCCACATTGACGACACTGGCCGTCTTTGTTCCTGTTATTTTCATCTCGGGGTTGATCGGCCAAATCTTTACTCAATTTGCGTTGACCATCTCGTTCAGCTTATTTGCCTCCTTAGTGGTCGCTTTAACTGTGGTGCCGATGATGGCGAGCCGAATGCTCCGTAAACCTCGCCGCAATGTAGAAGCCCGTCGTCGTCGCTCGAAAACACTCAATACATTTGAAAAGTCGATAAAATGGTCATTGGCACATCGATTCCTCATTCTCGCCATGACAGTAGTGTTGCTTGGCGTCAGTGCATTTGGACTGTTTAAAGTGGGAACGGAATTTTTACCCTCTACAGATGAAGGGTTCTTCAGCATCAACGTAGAGCTTCCGAATGGTTCTTCACTAGAAACGACAAATGCTGCTGTGAAAAAGGTAGAAGATGTGTTGAAAGACCAAAAAGATGTAGAAGTTTACGTCAGTCTCGTTGGAGGAACCCAACAGTCCATGGCTCAAGGGGGATCCCAAGCGGATACAGCGGAGATGTATGTGAAGCTGAAACCACTGGAGGATCGAAATCGTTCTGTGTTCGACTTCATGGATGATGTGAAACCGAAAGTGAACAAAGCGATTGGGGATACTGCGGAAGTCAGCTTCAATGTTCAAGCCGCTGCAGGTTCCAGTCCTAATACGCTATCATTTTCAATAGAGGATACAAACGAAAAGCGTCTAAATGAAGCGACAGAAAAAATAGATGAGGCACTTGGAAAGTTGGATGGAGTTACTGAAGTGTCCAATAACCTCATGGATACGGTCGAAGAAGTCCAAGTGACCGTCGACCAAAAACTAGCTGCTGATTTCGGATTAGCACCATATCAAGTAGCACAAACCATTACTGACGTTACACGAGGCACGTTTGCGACTCAGATTGTCGATGAAAATGATCAAGTGTTAACAGTGAACGTCCAGTATGACAAAAAGTTCTATGAGGATACCGGTGCGCTTCGGAAGATTAAGCTCCGTACGCCTACAGGACAATTTGTTAAACTCGGGCAGATAGCGAAAATCGATATTGCGGAAGGGCCAGTCGCTATTCAACGTGTCGACCAGGCGCACTCCGTTTCCTATGATGTGAAGTACGAAAATGACAAATCACTTGGCGAAATTACGAAATCCGTAAACAGCACCATTGACGACCTCAAGTTGCCGGATGATGTGAAGATGTCCTACAGCGGGGACCGGGAACTCTTTGAGAGCGCAGCAAACGATATGTTATTGGCCCTCATACTTGCAGTCGTTCTCGTTTACATTGTAATGGCCGCACAGTTCGAGTCGTTTAAATACCCATTCGTTATCATGTTCTCAGTTCCATTGATGATAATTGGGGTAGCAATAGGGTTGTTCGCGACAAGTACACCGATTAGTGTTACCTCGATCATCGGGATTCTCGTATTAGTAGGGATCGTAGTTAACAATGGAATTGTCCTCGTTGATTATATTAATCAGCAAAAGGAAAAAGGTATGAGCTCCTATGACGCAATCGTCATATCCGTGAAAAACCGGGTACGTCCAATTCTCATGACCGCCCTTACAACAATACTCGGCTTGTTGCCACTGGCTCTCGGTATCGGGGAAGGGACGGAAATTAACCAACCAATGGGGATTGCCGTCATTGGCGGATTGATCAGCTCAACATTCTTGACTCTCTTCATCGTCCCTATCATTTATAGCTTGTTCGATAAAGAAACAAGAAGGCGGGCTCGGCCGAAAAATACTGTTGATAACTAATTCGACCCCTATTCAATACTCAAAAAGCAGAGGGACGACCCCTCTGCTTTTTTTGCAGGATTCGTTTAGGACAATCATTCATAGCATGCACTGCTTTTTCATATAGTGTGAGTATCTGCAAAGGAATGTTTGTTATGAAAAAGACAGCGGATGCTCCATGGGATTCTCCTGAATGGTTCGGAATGTGACGAAACTGAAACATCCGGATGGAACGTGTTAAAATAATTGGATGTTTAGTTTACAGAACAGCTGTTGATTAGTATAATAAAGGGAGAAAGTACCCAACAACTGAATGTCTTTGACGTTTGTCAAAGGGGAGTAGCTATAGGGAAACCTATTTCATAGTCGTCAATACATGGTGATACAGCGCCATCGGTTATGATAGCTGGATTTTTTTACAAATTCCGACTTAGCGAGACCTTTGCCTTTTATTAGGTGAGGGTTTTTTTGATTGAAAAAAAGGAGGAATTTTTTTGGAAACGATTTTCTTGGAATACGCGTGGGTCCTGCTTGTACTTATCATACTGGAAGGGTTACTCGCAGCAGATAACGCAGTAGTTATGGCGGTCATGGTGAAGCACTTACCGAAAGTGCAACAGCAGAAAGCGTTGTTCTATGGGCTGTTAGGAGCTTTTGTTTTCCGATTTACCGCCCTATTCTTCATCACGTATCTTGTCAACTATTGGCAGATTCAAGCATTAGGTGCGATCTATCTATTGTATATTTCGATTAAAAATATTTACGACCAAAAACATCATAAGAGTGATGACTCGAAGAAGAAAAAACGCAAAGAGTCCGGTTTCTGGTTCACTGTATTGAAAGTGGAACTGGCAGATATCGCATTTGCCTTGGATTCGATGCTTGCAGCTGTAGCATTGGCAGTCACACTCCCCGAACTAGGTAACTTCCACATTGGCGGCATTAACGGAGGTCAATTCACAGTTATGCTAGCAGGTGGTATTATCGGTCTTATCATCATGCGTTTCGCTGCACGTCAATTTGTGACCTTGCTTGCGAAATTCCCATCACTTGAAACGGCTGCGTTCCTGATTGTGGGCTGGGTAGGTGTAAAGCTAGCTGTGTTGACGCTCGCTCATCCAAATGTGCAAATTATCGATACAGAATTTCCGCACTCGCTTACATGGAAGCTTATTTTCTGGGTGGTCCTCGCTTCGATTGCAATTGGCGGGTATTTGACAGGAATTTCAAGCCAAAGGAAAACTTCGAAATAACTTTTAAAACTGTCCAGCGCGAATCACGTACCTCGCACTGGGCGTTTTTTTTGCTTAATGGGATGCTCATTTGGTTGCTCAGCCTGACTGCAAATTGATATTCTGAAGATTGGAACTGGAATTCAGTGACGATGCTAGGAAGGTGCAGAAATTCTCTGACAGGACAATTTCGGATATGGTATGATTATGTCCTCCTGAAAGAAAGGATCGGATACTACATGAAACTTAACCGTGACACATTACGCAAGTTCACACCTGCCCAATTAATCGTGTTTTACTATTTTCTAGCCATCGCATTCTCTTTTTTATTATTGAACTTGCCAGGTGTTTACAAGCCAGGTGTGGAAATTTCATTTATCGACAGTTTATTCACTTCAGTCAGTGCAGTGAGTGTAACTGGACTCACTCCCATCAGTATTGCGGGGACGTATTCCGTATTCGGATTATGTATGCTTATGCTGGTCCTGCAACTAGGCGGAATCGGAATCATGTCGATAGGGACATTTTTTTGGCTGCTTGTGAAGAAACGGATTGGTCTCCGGGAACGGCAGCTGATTATGGTGGATCACAATCAGTACACATTAGCAGGTGTCGTACAGCTCATCAAGCAAATTGTACGAATCATTTTCCTGATTGAACTAATAGGCGGAATCATTTTGACAATTTATATTATGCCTTTATATGATACATTTTCAGAAGCCCTTTTAAATGGTATGTTTTTATCAGTTTCTGCAACTACGAATGCCGGCTTTGATATTACGGATGCATCCTTGCTTCCTTATTTCAATGATTACTTTGTTCAATCTGTCATCATGGTCCTTATTATACTAGGTGCCATCGGTTTTCCGGTTCTTGTTGAAGTGAAAAGTTTCTTTTCAAAAAAAGTTCCACATTTCCGTTTTTCATTATTCACCAAAATCACGACTGCCACTTTCGGGATTCTGTTAGTTGTTGGGGCGTTGCTCATCTATGTATTAGAGTCTTTTAATTCCTTCAAAGGGATGGTCTGGCATGAAAAGATCTTTTCATCTCTATTTCACTCAGTTTCAGCAAGATCTGCAGGGTTAACGACTTATGATATTACGAGCTTCAGTGATGCAACAGATATTGTGATCAGCTCGCTAATGTTTATCGGAGCTTCCCCTAGTTCTGTAGGCGGGGGAATTCGGACAACGACATTTGCAATTGCGGTTCTCTTTCTCATTAATTTTGCAAAAGGAAAAGATGTTATTCACATTTTTAAACGCCGTATCAAACTTGTCGACATTTTTCGCTCATACGCGGTCATTTTACTAGCTGGGTTTATGGTTATGACGGCTCTTCTTATCTTGTTAGTGACGGAGCCAGGAGTTCCCGCAGTCTCCTTATTATTTGAAATCACTTCTGCATTTGGTACGTGCGGTATGTCACTTGGAATAACTTCGGATTTATCCATCCCTGGAAAGATCATTATCATGGCACTTATGTTCATCGGTCGAGTGGGACTAATTTCTTTCTTATTTACATTAGGGGGGAAAGTGAATAAGACGTCGTTCCGTTATCCGAAAGAACGTGTAATTATTGGATAACCCGTATTAGTTTAGTGTCAGATAAAATTTCGAACTTTCTGTATAATGGTTATTTCTTTCATTGGAAAATCACTAATGGAAGAAAATTTTAATAATATGATTCCTAAGACCTATATAAGATATCTCGCGGATATGGAATAATCTGAATTGTATAGAGTGAATCGTTAATTTATTGAAGTTATAACATATGGTGCTATCTCATATCTTGTCTAAACAGTCTTGGGAGGGTAAAGGATGATTGAACAATTAGAAAATGGGAATGATTATAAATCACTTTTCGTTTCCGATAATAGTCGCCCTTGTATTTTGGTCAATATGGATGGTGTCATTGCTCAGGCAAATTTCTTATTCTCTAAAAAGTTTTCGTTGGGGGAGAATGACAACTTTTTATCGCTGCTTAAAAGAAATGGTTTACGCAGCTGGAATGACTTCAAGAAAGGCTGTACAGAAACAAAAGTGGGTTTGCTGGACAATCTTGTGATGATTTCGGAAGGGAATATCGAGTGCTTAAGTAAAGTGCATGTTTTTTATTCGGAAGAAACCAAACAAGCTGTCCTGACTTTCGTGATGCCGGCAGCATGTACCGATCTTCCACTTCCATTGCCTGCTTATGCAGATTGTTTTATGCATGCCTCGAAGTTGACGATGATTGTAAACAACGACGGCCATATCATAGATGTCAATAATCGAGTGAGCGATTTATTCAACCTTACAAGAAGTGCAGTCATAGGCAAGCATATTCAATCATTGTATAGGAAATTCAATACCCAAAAAAGCAATAGCGAAGCTCAATTTGAAGCACATATGAGCACACTGAAAACATATGGGGAACTTAAAATAACCGAACGGTTCGAGAATGAACCGAATAATATCCAGTTTTTAGAAATTTGTGTGAACTATAGTCGTGAAAGTGATTTGTATATCGTTGAAATACGGGATTGTACTGAAATGGAAATGCTGCGGAGGAAGCTGGATCACTCCGGGTCATTATCCACAGTGGGGCAGATGGCTGCGAGTATTGCTCATGAAATCCGGAATCCGATGACAACATTAAAAGGGTTTGTACAGCTGATGGAAGTGACTGCGACAGGGGATACTGCGAAATATTTATCCGTAGTGGACGATGAACTGCAGCGGATGGAAGCCATACTGAACGAAATGCTTATGCTGTCGAAACCATCGGAAGAAAAAATCTCTGAATTCTCATTAGGTGTCTTAATAACAAAAGTGCTGGAGATTATGAAACCGAAAGCAATGTTCGAATCGATTCATATTGACTGGCATGATGCTTCCTTTTGCAATTCAATGATCTATTCCAATTCGGATAAGATTAAACAAGTCCTCTTGAATATTTTCAAGAATGCTTTCGAAGCGATGGGACCTGGAGGAAACTTGACTTTGAAACTGGAGAAGGCGGAAGGGACATCTTTTACTCTTTCTGTGACGGATACAGGAAAGGGCATGTCACCCTTGCAAATAAAAAATATGTTTATGCCTTTTTTCACATCAAAGCCTGAAGGGACCGGCTTAGGACTTCCCTTCGTGCTGAAAACAATGGAGGATTTAGGTGGGACTGTAGCCGTGTCAAGTGAGTATGGTGTAGGAACAACATTCACTTTAGTATTCCCACAGCATTATTTAGGGAGCTGTGCGATGACTGAGCAATATTCTGCTAACTAATCTTAAATCATTCAGTTTTTTTTTGACGGATTGTTAGTGAACCGATTATACTAACTTCATAGATCAAATTGGAAAACAGCAGGTGAATGATTATGAGGAATGCAAGCGAACGGGCACTTAAGTTATTCGTTGTCCTATCAAGAGCAAATAAAGTGCTGCATGAAGAGACGAATCGACTAATCTCATCTAAAGGATTAAATCCGACAGAGTTTGCGGTTCTCGAGTTGTTGTACCATAAAGGGAAACAGCCTATCCAGAAAATAGGAGAAAAGATTCTTATGCGGAGCGGTTCGATGACGTATGTCATTAACAAATTGGAGTCGAACGGTTATTTACAGCGCGAAGTCAATTCTATCGACAAACGGGTAACATATGTTGAAATTACGACACAGGGTACAGAGTTAATGGATTCCTTGTTTCCTGGCCATGCGGAAAATATTAAAAATTTGCTTTCTTCTTTAACTTGTGAGGAGCAGGAACAGGCGACTCGATTACTTCAAAAGTTAGGTGTCTCAATAAGAGATTTATCCTGAAAAAAGACTGAACAGCATCATTACGCTGTTCAGTCTTTTTTGTGATTATTTTGTTTCGATCGTTTCAGCCATCTTCAAGAACTCTTCATAATAACTTTCCTCGTTATCGTCGTACATCATGACGCGTACAACCATATCGCCTTTTTGAAAGATCATTGCTGTAATCGGACCGCCATCATTCGTTACACGATAGGCTTGTAACTTTTCTAAATCTTTGTCAGTGGGAAGTTGTCCCGAATCTGTCAATTCAACCGGAGTTGCGCCTGTACTAGTCGCTGCAAGAGTTTCTTTCATATTACCGACAGCATCGTCAAAATTAGTTTCAGAAGCTTGCATTGTTCCGATGACCATATACTTATCCTCATGTTCTTTTAGATAGAGAATGTCACGGCCTGGTTCTTCGCTCGTCAATTCATAACCAGGGAGCACTTGGATTTTGAAGTCTTGCTCATCGCTTTCCGTTTCAACTGCGCCCTCCAGTTCACTCGCGTCTTCAGTTTCAGCGCCGTCAGCTTCAGATTCGGTATCATTCGTAGTATCCTCTTCTGTTGCCTGTTCGTTTGTACCATCTTCTTCTTTTGTAGTACCCTCATCCTTAGTGTCTGTACCTTCTGTGCTATCCGTCTCGCTTTCAGTGGCATCTGAACCCTCTGTGTTGGGTTCTCCAGCTTGGTCAGTATTTTCAACCGGCTGCTTGCCGTTGTCCTCATCGCTAGTATCAGTTCCACAAGCGGCTAGTAATAGTGAGGCAGATAGTGCAGTGTAAAGTAATTTTCTGTTTTTCATACGTCAATCTCCTCCTTGTTCAATTTGACGAAAGTCATAAAAGAAAAGTTTCAATTTTCTTTTTTATGAACAATCGTATAGCGTTTATGGTTGACGACTGTTTTTTCTTCAAGACCCAGATCCTCAAAGTTTTCCATATACGTCAAGTTTACAATAACAGAGTTATCGTTCACTTTTTCTACAATTCCTTGTAACCCGTCTCTGAATTCAATGATGGTTCCAACTTCTGCGATATTCAACTCTTCCATTTCTTCCATATGATTCAACTCCTCCTGAAACTGTTTAAAACTAGTATACTTAAGAAAAGCAATACAGGTAAAGTATCATGAAATGAAAGAATGTACAAATGATTATTGTTTGACAGGTATTTGTCGTGAATTGTCGAAAGGTTTTGACACATATGCGAATACTTTATGATACTATATATTAAGATTTGAAAAAAACGTCGGGAGGGCTGTCCATGGATAATTTGGAATATAAAATTGAACACATTCGCAAGGAACTCTTGAAGACTGCGGAAGAAAGAGGCATGTCCTCCAATGAGACGGTCAAATTGAGTGTGGAATTGGATCATTTGTTGAATATATATGCGTATGACGAAACAGGCTCCGAAATAGAAAAGGATTACTTTGAAAAAACTGTAGAAATAAAAAATAAAAAATTTGGCTGAATATGTTTAGAACTCTGAAAAAGGGGCATATTATGATTGAACACAGCAACATTCTCATTTCCCCCTTTTGAAGACGGTCCTTTCCCAGGGCCGTCTCTTTTTTGTTTTAAGAAGGGGCATAGAGAGTTTTAGGGTATTATATAAGTGGAGAACTGAATTTTTCAGGGGGGAATGTAAAGGTGAAAACTATTTCATTTATCGGTACAGGTGTGATGGGGGCGAGTATCGTCAGTCATCTGCTTCAAGCTGGGTACCCAGTAACAGTCTATACGCGCACAAAAGAAAAAGCGGAACCATTGCTTACTGAAGGAGCTAAGTGGGCTCCTTCGGTCGCTGAGGCTGTACAGAAAGCGGATCTGATCTTTACGATGGTCGGAATGCCTGCTGATGTCAAAGAAATCTATTTGAATGATAACGGAATTCTCGCTAACGGAACGAACGGACAAATCGTAGTGGATATGACAACTTCCAGTCCGGCACTTGCAAAGGAAATTGAAAAAGCTGCTTCCGAAAAAGGAATGGCTGCGCTTGATGCACCCGTTTCCGGTGGAGATGTAGGAGCTAAAAACGGCACCCTCTCCATCATGTGTGGCGGAGAAGAATCCATATTCGAAAAAGTCAGACCGATTTTCTCGATATTCGGAAGCCGCATTGTCCGTCAGGGCGGTGCGGGGGCAGGCCAACATACAAAAATGAGTAATCAGCTCGCCATTGCAACCAACATGATCGGTGTATGTGAAGCGCTCTCCTATGCTGAACAGGCAGGATTGGATCCTGAACGCGTATTGGAGTCCATTTCTCCGGGCGCTGCAGGTTCTTGGTCGCTTTCAAATCTTGGTCCCCGTATGTTGGCTGGAAATTTCGAGCCTGGTTTTTATACAAAGCATTTCCTTAAGGATCTTCGAATTGCACTTGATGAGGCACGAAGGATGAACTTGGATTTGCCAGGGTTACAATTAGCGATGCGCCTATACGAAGATTTAATGGATAAAGGATACGGAGACAAAGGTACCCAAGTCTTGTTCAAACACTATCAATAAAAAATGGACAGGCCAGAAAAGTGGCCTGTCCATTTAATGTTTACCATCCAAATAGGAAGAACGAAAAACTTCAGTATTTGAAACCCTTCTAGTCTTGGTCTGTTGAGTTTTTTTTACTGGAGGCTTCGGAGTGTTCTCTTGCAGAATCCCCGTGAAGTTAGTTAGGAGATCACGAGCGGCCTTTAAACTCATTCGTTCTTGGGGATTCCTGAACTCCATATCTTGCTCGCCTAGATGAGGCAACTGTGCGAAGTCTTCTTTTTCAGGGAGAGTGTGAAAGAGGAATTCCCCACAACGTACGAGGACTGTGGAATGCTGTTTGCTATGTCTTGGATTTTCTACAAAATGCAGACCGACTTTTTCTGCACCACCCGTTTCGAGAAGTTTCGCGATTGCTACTTTCTTCAGTTGATAAAGTAGTCGATTATCCGGAGCCGTTTTTGCATGCCGGTTAACGGTGTAAATGGCTATTGCTAGTTCCCGCAGTGACTTGGCTTCTGCCAATTCGCAAACCTCCCATCTATTTTGAAAAACATCAATTTGACAGTATTGTACTAGTAAATGTGAAATAAGTACACCAAAACCGATAAAGACTTAGAAACTAGTTGTTGCCACGTCTGGATTTAATACACAGATAGAAGAAGAGGATGTAAAATTATCAGAGTTATGATACAATTTTGAATGAGTATTCATTCATTTTACAAGGGGGAAAACAAAATGGACGGGAAAAAGGTCATTATCGTTACAGGCGGTTCGAATGGTATGGGGAAATATATGGCGAAGAAATTTGCTCAAGACGGGGCAAATGTAATTATTACAGGAAGAGATTTGGAGAAGTTGAATGCAGCCAAAGAGGAAATTGGAGAAAATGCGTATCCGTTTCAAATGGACGTGCGTGAGATTGAAACCATCGAAGCACTTATTCACTATGCAGACAAAACATTCGGCAAGATTGATGGACTGGTCAATAATGCGGCAGGTAACTTCATTGTTCAGGCAGAAGACCTATCTCCAAATGGTTGGAAGTCAGTGATCGATATCGTGTTAAATGGAACGTTCTACTGTTCAAGTGCAGTTATGAACTACTGGAAAGAAAAGCAGCAAAAAGGTGCGATATTGAATATGTTAGCAACATATGCATGGGATGCTGGTCCTGGTGTAGTCCACTCTGCTGCTGCGAAAGCGGGTGTCATGTCGCTAACAAGGACGCTTGCTGTTGAATGGGGTAGGAAGTATGGGGTGCGTGTAAACGGAATCGCTCCGGGTCCTATTGAACGTACAGGTGGAGCAGAAAAGTTGTTCCAATCGGAGAAAGCAGTTCAGCGTACGATTCAATCCGTACCACTTGGCCGTGTAGGGAAACCCGAAGAAATCGCTGAACTTGCAGCATTCATCATGTCTGATAAAGCTTCCTACATGAATGGGGAAATCGTTACGTTAGATGGCGGTCAATGGCTGAACCAATATCCATTTTAACGGTTAGTTTGTTCCAAACATGCACATCCTACTTCAACAGGCAGCAAAAAAATAGAAGCCTGTTGAGGAGGGTGAAAATTGTTTGATATTTGGGCGATTCCAATTGGAGTTGTTGTTGCAGTTATCGTTATAATCGGCATACTATCGATTCGAAAAAAGCCGGATTATAACCCCGATGGAGTACTCAACAGACAGGATCGAAGTATAGCGGAGCCGATTGAAGATCATCCGTTCACGCTAAATCCGATTTTGTGGGTCATTCTCGTATCAGCTGTCTTCACTTTAATCGTTATTTTTTATTACTGGGCCTCTTTCTCATGAGAAAGAGGTTTTTTTATGGAACTGGGAATATTTAAAGGATTCATTCACGGGTTCTTCATTTTATTGGTTGCTCTATGATATAGTAGAAGTGCAGCATAGCTTGAAGTAAATTGCTGCTGGAGGAGCGATTTAAATTGGTTGCTTTGAATAATAATGACTTTCTAGTCATGCCAATATCCGACTATCTGATTTCTTCTGAGAAAGTTGCGCATGTACAGGTTGGAAATAATGCGGAGCATGCTTTACTCGTTCTTACAAAGACCGGGTATTCAGCAATTCCTGTCCTCGATGCAAAATATAAACTAAGAGGTTTGTTAGGCATTGGAATGATTACAGATGCAATCCTAGGGTTGGAGAGAATCGAGTACGAACGTCTATCGGATCTGAAGGTAGATGAGATCATGCAAACGGACTTACCAATAATCAGAACGACGGACCGTTTTCAGAAAGGATTGGATTTACTCATTAACCATACGTTTTTATGTGTGACGGATGAAGAAGGTACCTTTGCTGGAATTTTAACACGTCGTGTGATGTTGAAACAGTTTAAGAAATATGTATATAGTTCCAGGTGAGTTAGCTATTAACAGAAATGAAGAGGCTCTTTATAAGAGTCTCTTTCTTTTTAGATAAAAACAGAACAACAAGTGACGAAGCAATGGCTTCTTGATAAGGATGTGGATAAACTTCTATGAACACAACGGAAATAATGAAAGTTTTAGCGGAAGAAGGAAATATGAGAAAAGCGGCAGACCGGTTATTCATCTCCCAGCCCGCATTGTCACAAAGACTTCAATCCATTGAAAAAGCCTGGGGAGCTAAATTATTTGTCCGATCGCAGAAAGGGCTTGTCCCTACTGCTGCTGGAGAACTGGTGATCGAGTTTGCTAAAGAAACGGTCCAGCGGAAAGAAGAAACCATCGAGCAAATTGCAGGACTTGCGGACAGGGTGCACGGAACTCTTAAAATCGCATGTGCATCCATAGTTGGACAAACGTGGCTCCCGGAAGTCCTCAAAGATTACGTAAAACTATATCCCGACGCTAAAATTTCACTTATGACAGGCTGGACATCGGAAATCTTGAAAGCGCTCTACGAAGGGGAAGCGCATGTCGGGATTGTAAGAGGAGAAGTCGAATGGAACAGCAGACGCACCTATTTATTCCGGGACCAGCTGTATTTAGTGGATAAGGAAATCACTTCACTTGAGCAATTGAAAGATACGGAACGACCTTACATACAATTTAAAAGTGATTCCAATTATTACACGGAAATTCAACAATGGTGGCAGAAACACTTTTCCAAAAATCCAGGGAGACAACTGACGGTGGACCAGATGGAAACATGCCGCCAGCTGGTCTTGAATGGTATTGGTTATGCCATCTTACCTTCAATCACTTTACGCGGGGATGAGCAAGTGAACAAGATTCCATTGCTGAATAGTGAAGCGGAATTTGAATTGACGAGAGATACTTACTTGATCGGTTATGAGTCCAGCTTTGAACTGAAGCAAGTGGATGCCTTTTCAAAAGTGATTGAAGCCCATGCGTTGACTTTGAAGAATGATTCCAGATTACTTGAATGATGGAACTTTCTAGAAACTAAAACGTACTAATTATCGATATCAAAAGAAAAACAATTCAGAAAGCGAGGCGGGCTATTTGAAAAAAACATTGTGGAAGTCATTTGCAACGTTCGCAGTACTTGTCGGAATCATTATGCTTTGGCCGATGACAACTTCGTTTGCTGCACCTGACTTGCATGTGTCCGTTAAAACGGGGTTGGACCAAAAAACTAAAGAGGGAAAAGGTGCACCTATCGTTTTTACAGTTGAAAACAAAGGAACTGCTTTTACGGGAGACCTGATTGTGAATACTGCGGAAGGTCAATCCGGTGGCCTTGGACAGTCTATCTCACTAGCAGTCGGCGAAGGAGAGAGACAGACAGTTACCATGATTGTCGACTCGTTCCAAGATCCTGCGATGTATGGCTATCCTGTCAAAAAAAACATCTTTTTCTACGAAAATGGATGGAGATCGGGAGAAGAAATCAAGCATTCCGGAACGCAGCTCATTACATCAGCAACTTTACCAGAGCAAACTCTTTTCATTGCAGGACTGGCGGATAATATCGATCGGTTGTCTTCATTCAAAGATCTAAACTTAAAAGGCCAAGAAGGAACGCAACTTCTCAACTTAACGAAGCAAGATCAGCCTCCATTACCTGCTGAAAAAGGGGGATGGGATGCAGTGGATATTATCGCTGTCGATGGGTTCTCCATTGCTGATCTCTCTCAAAAACAGCAAGAAGCTGTGCTGGAATGGGTTCAAGCAGGAGGGACATTATTAATTGGGGGATCTCAGAATGTATCAGCAGAAGCAGGCAATTTCAGTTCACTGCTTCCCCTCGATATGAAGGAAAGTAAAGAGTTTAAACCGTCGTTATTCAATGACAAATTCAAGGATTCTGTACCCGGATTCAAAGCGGAACTGTTACCCGAAGGGAACATTCTGCTACAGCATGAGGACACTATTCTAGCGGCCACTCGTCGTGTAGGCTCAGGTATGGTTCTGCAGACATCCTTCTCCATAGGAAGTGAATCGTTCCGGACTTCTACGGGTGTTAAAGCATTTTGGACAGATTTGTTGAACAAGAGTGGACAGGAATTGAACCAGCGGACTACTCCAATGTATTACACTCCTCCGACGCAGGATTTACTATTTACTGTCGGTGAAACAAATGAAATTTTCCCATCCTTTCGAGTATTTACACCTCTGTTGTTCGGCATAATTATTGTTTACATTATTTTAGTGATCCCAATTCTCTATTTCCTATTGAGGAAGAAAGATAAGAGGGAACACGCATGGTGGATCATTCCTGTAATTGCGGTAGTCGTCTCTTTCGCAATTTTTGCTTATGGAGGAAAGGACCGTTTGGGGAATTCCCAGTTACAGCATTCCGCTGTCTATCTCATTGCACCCGACAATTCACTATCGGGTTATTTCGCTGAATCCCTCCTAACCGACAAGTCGGGTGAATTTGCTTTTTCAATTCAAAAGCCGACAACAGTCACTACGAATTCAACGATGAATCCGATTTTCGGAAGTACGATTCCGGCACACGAAAATGCTGTTTTAGAAAAAGGGGCAACAGAAGAAGTGTTGACATTCAGAAATTTAGGGTTTTGGAATGTTGCATCGATCTTTGGTCAAACAGAACTTGAAGCGGTTGGTAGTTTTGACACAAACCTGAAGCTTGAAGATAAGCAATTGACTGGAACCATCACGAATAACTTCCCCTTTTCAGTGAATGATGTATCCATTTTGTCGGGAAGTAAAACTATTGAACTTGGTTCGATCCGTGCTGGAGAAACTTTAACCGTAAAAAAAGAAGTGAAAGCAACTGCCTTGGGAGCACGGAATTCTTCTCAATATGGATATATGAATCCCGTGGCGAACAATCATGAAGACCTTATAAAAATGAGAAAGGAAGGCCTTTCAAACTTTTCCTCTATTCATATGAATGATTCGCTGAAACCGACGTTATCAGCGACTGCCGATACACAAATTATGGAATTATCATTGAAGGATCGGAAAGCTGAAAACTCTCCTCTCACGATGCTGCTTCAACCGATCGATATTGTGGCGAAGCTAAAAGGAACGATTACTGTCGATGACGACTTGATGGAAATGCAACTTATCTCATCATCAGGAAATCCTGCTGAAGAATTGGATAAAGTGAGTAAAGAGTATATCTTCTCAGAAAAAGAATACAGTCAAACGTGGCAATTGCCAAAAGACTTTACTGAAGAAGTTGGCAACTGGACAAAACTCCAATTGTTTGGAGCGGATGTTAACTGGTATGACGTAAGCCTTCTCAATACGAAAACAGGTAGTTATGAATCATTGGAAGGGAAATCGTCATTAACTGTTGAACCAGCAAGTGATTATGTATCGAAAGATGGTAAAGTAACAATCAAGCTGAATTTCACGAATTCACCAATGGGAGATTCGGTCCATCCGCCAGAACTCCGTTTAACAGGGGAGGTTGCAAAATGATAGAAATCTCCAATCTGACAAAAAAGTATGGTCAATTTAAAGCTCTGGATCAGTTGACATTGTCCCTTGAGGAAGGAACCGTCTTTGGATTTGTAGGAGCGAACGGCGCAGGGAAGTCGACGACTTTTCTCATATTAGCCACTCTCTTACAGCCTACTTCTGGAACCGTCATCATCAATGGTGTCGATATTACTAAGAAACCTGAAGAAATCAGAAAACTCATTGGTTACATGCCTGACTTTTTTGGTATCTATGATCAGTTGAAAGCACATGAGTATTTAGACTTCTACGGAGCGAGCTATGGAATACCCGTAGAAAAAAGAAAACAACTCATTTCGGAACTTTTGGAACTAGTCAACTTAACGGACAAACGGGATGCATACGTAGACTCCCTTTCCCGAGGCATGAAACAGCGGTTATGCCTTGCAAGAAGTCTTATACATGACCCTAAAGTCCTTATATTAGACGAACCTGCATCCGGGCTGGATCCTCGAGCACGTGTTGAAATGCGAGACATCCTGCGTTCTTTGAAAAATCTTGGGAAAACAATCTTGATTTCATCGCACATTTTACCAGAACTAGCGGAGATGTGTGATGAAATCGGTGTGATTGATAATGGCAAATTGATCGCTCACGGTTCTGTTTTGGAAATTCAGGCTCAATTACTAGGGGATAAAATGATTTCTGTAAGAATTGCTGGAGGTAGTAGTGAAGCGATTGCGTACTTTGAAGAAAGTCCATTTGTCTCCGCGATTTCTGAAGATATCCATGCAGGGGTGCTGTCATTTACGTTCAAAGGAAATGACGATCAGCAACATCAATTGTTAAAAGAAGCTGTCCTATCAGGTATTCAAATTGTTTCGTTTGCGGAGAATTCCGTGAATCTTGAGGATGTATTCATGGAGATTACGAAGGGAGTGGAGCTTGATGAAAAGCAGACTCAATAATCCTGTTCTTGCTAAAGAAGTGAAGCTCCGGTTTAGAAGCTCTAAAAGTTTTACTGGTATATTGCTCTATTTGCTTGCCATGTGTATTTTTGTTTTCGGTTTTATCTATGTAACTACCAGTTTGGCTGGAACTATCTATTTCAAACCTTCGGAAAGTGTCGTATTGTTTAGTTTTTTAACATTTATCCAATTAGGGCTCGTACTCTTCATTACCCCTGGTTTGACCGCTGGAACAATTAGTGGAGAGCGCGAGCGTCAAACATTGCCAATGCTGTTGACAACTTCGCAAAGTTCGTTCCAAATCGTTTCAGGAAAGCTGTTGTCATCCGTTTTATTTTTAGCTCTTCTAATCGTTGCAGGATTACCGGTATACAGTATGGTATTTCTGTTTGGAGGTATTTCACCTATATTATTTTTGAAGTCCCTTCTATTCTTGTTTGTTACACTGCTTGCTATAGGGAGCCTGGGTATCTTGTTTTCAACGTTGATTCGGAGAACAACGGTATCGATGATTGCAACGTATGGAAGTATGTTGTTTTTCACAGCTATCGTTCCGTTTTTATTTTTGATCATTATCCAGGTGAATCAATATAGTACAATGAGTGGAACTGCAACCAAATCGTTTGTGGGACATATTCTGGCGTCGATCAATCCTGAAATTTTCTTTGCTTCTTTGCTCGCACCAGAAATTGCTAGGTCTGTGCAAGACATGACGTTAGTGACATTTCCTCTTTGGATCGGATACTTACTGTTTTATGGATTGGTCACCATCGTGTCCATCTGGATCGCTACAAAACGATTGCGAGTGAATATGAACAAACCTAAATAAGGAGGCGGGCAACTATGGGAACACAATCTGGATATTTGCAATTGATCAAGCGGGCAATAAATAAAGTGGAAAGAAGTCTGCTATTTGAGCAAGCGATTGTTTTTGCTATTCGTGGCGCTGCAATCGCGATTGGTGCTGCAGCGCTATTGATGGCGATATCCAGATTGTTTGTCCTCCCATATTACGAGGTGTATGCATGGAGCACTGCTTCACTTGTAGTGCTCGTTACCGCCGGATTGTTTTTGAAAAAACGTGTGAAGCGTGCCCAAGCAATTCGCACGTTGGATCGGTATATACCGGATAACCTGCTCCTGACAGTTTTAGACGAAGAGATCCAAACCTCACCCTATAGTGGAATTTTACTGGAACGTGTCGGAACTCGACTCCCAGCCGCAGAAAAGTTGTTTTCATCGCGTAAAAAGAAACCGGTAGAATGGAAGGTCATCGCTGCAGGAATTTCAGCAGCAATGGTGTTGACTGTCCTTTTTTTAGTACCCTCTCCCGCACAACAAGAAGCACAAACTATCGTGAAAGAAAAAGAAGTCGTGAAGAATCTTGTAAAAGAAACGAAGAAACAGTTGTTGCGTTCAAAATCCCCTTCTGTAAAAAAGAAACTGGAACAGCTTGCAGTGGATTTGAAAAAAGCGGAAGGGTCCGAAAAAGCGTTAAAGGAATTCGTAAAAGCTCAAAAAGAATTGAAATTGCAACAAATGCAGCTGCTTGAGACGAAAAAAAACCAAGAGAGTGGCGCCGCTAAAGCGGGACTGTCTTCCAAAGAAAAGCGGCAGTTGGAAGAGTTGGAGAAGCTTTCAAGTCCTCTTGCTGAACAAGCCGATCAAGCTTATAAGGATTTAACCAGTATAGGCAAGGCACCTTCCACTCCTCAATTGGCAACTGGTCAGTCTAATGGTGGCAGACATGAATCAGAAGCAACTACATCTGCTGATGGAGAGGAAAACGCGACGACTGGACAAAACCCTGCTACAGGAAAACCCTCTTCCGAATCAGCCAAACCGCCTGGAGGCCAAGGTCAAGGCCAAGGACAAGGCCAAGGACAAGGCCAAGGCCAAGGACAAGGCCAAGGACAAGGCAAGGGCCAAGGCAAGGGCCAAGGCCAAGGACAAGGTCAAGGTCAAGGAGGGCAAGGTCAAGGCGGTAGAAACTTGTTGTCCATTCCGAATAGTCGTCTTGGTCATGCTGCAGACGCAGTTAAAGACAATGGAAAGCTTGGAAATGGCAATGCAATCGATTCCAAAGATAAGCAGACCACCAATGAACGAGGGACGATTCGGCCTTATGAGGAAGTAGTTGGTCAATATAAGGATGCTTATTTAAAGCGTACTGAACAGATGCCTTTATCCCCGGAACTTGAAAAGATTTTAACGGATTACTTTTCATCCATTGAATAATTCAATTTGGAAGGAGAACTTACTATGAGCGATCTGCTGCAGCCGTTTGAAGAGATGAGCCAGAAACTGAGTGATGTCCGAACTGAAATCGAAAAGTTCATCGTAGGACAGGAGCAAGCTATTGAATACACACTGCTTTCTATACTTGCGGATGGGCACGCGCTTCTGGAAGGAGCCCCGGGACTTGGGAAAACAATGTTGATCCGCACGATTAGTGAAGCATTGGACCTCTCTTTCAAGCGTATCCAATTCACGCCAGACCTTATGCCTTCGGATATTACAGGTACAACCTTACTGGAAAGGGACGTAGAAGGGCGTCAAAGATTCACTTTCAACGAAGGCCCTTTATTCAGCCAGCTCGTATTGGCGGATGAAATCAATCGTGCTACTCCTAAAACCCAAAGTGCCTTACTGGAAGCGATGGGAGAGAAGACCGTAACCGTGTTGGGAAAGACACATCCAATGGAAAAGCCGTTTTTTGTACTTGCAACCCAAAACCCGATTGACATGGAAGGTACATACCCTTTACCTGAAGCACAGCTGGACCGGTTCCTATGCAAAATCAATTTACTACATCCCTCTTCAAGTGAAATGAAAGAAATTGTAAAACGTACAACGGGAACTGCTGTCATCTCCATTCAGAAGGTGATCAGTCGGGATGAACTGCTGCAAGCGCAGCGGCTTGTCCGCGAAATCGTTATCGCAGAAGAAATGATAGACTATGCGATTCAACTCATCTCCATGACCCATGCTGAAGCGGAAAAAGTGAACGAATGGTCTCATTATATCCAATTCGGAAGCGGTCCGCGTGGCTTACAGGCGATGATCCGTCTTGCAAAAGCGAGAGCCTTCCTTTCAGGTCGTATTCACGTATCTATTGGAGACATCCGTGCAGTTGCGAAACCTGCTCTGCTCCACCGTATTCAGTTGAACTATGAAGCGGAAGCGGAAGGCATTACAAATGATACGTTCCTTGATCAGGTTCTTGCTAGCATGCGGAGGGAGGCAGTTGGTTAATGACTTCTTTCTTTCCAGCGAGCTTATCTGCCCGTCTCGGCAGACTCTCATTTGTGCAGCATGGTGGGCGTTTAGGTCATCATAAAGGGAGCCATGTAGCTAAAAAAACAGGCGCTTCCTTGGAGTTCTCGGATTTTAAGGAATACCATCCAGGTGATGACATCCGTCACATTGACTGGAACGTGTATGCTCGAACGGATTCATATTTCATCAAACAGTTTTTGGATGAACAAGAAATGCGCGTCCATATAGTTATGGATACAAGCAGATCCATGGATTTTGAAAATAAATGGAAGTTTGCTCAACAAATTGCGATTGGGCTCGGACAAATTGCATTGAAGAACGGGGATACGGTATCCATCAGCCGAATGTTTAGCGGAAAGAAACAACTATTCACACGTAAAGGTGCTCGACAGGCAAGTTCTTGGACGACGTATATCAGCCGTTTTGAACAACCGTCCGAAACAACCGGTCTATTAGAAGGGATCTATGCGGTTCCTAAGGGGACGACGTTGTTATTCGTGGTGACAGATGCATTGGAACCGAATGAGAATCTAGACAAATTGTTTAAGCAGCTTTCAACGAGATGTCGGGATGTGCGGGTAGTTGCCATCCGATCGAAAACAGAACTTCTCCCTTCCTACCAGGGAGATATACGATTCATTGATAGTGAAAGTGAACGGATTTCAGAAGTGACTATGATGCACTCAGTCGAAACCGCTTACCAGCTTCAACAGAAAAAACATCAACTGCTTATGATGGAAAGTGCAGCGAAATATGGAATTGGTGTCCTCATGACGACACCCCTAACAGGACCTGAAGATGTATTCATGATGCAAATGCGTAGACAAGGCTGGGTGCGCTAGAGAGGAGGAGGAAAGATGGGGTTTACTAGCTTGGTGAACTTGTGGACACTTGTGTTTCCCTTAACAGTAGTTATCTATTATCTATTCAGAAAACGGTTTGAACCAAAAACAATCTCTTCCACACTTTTTTGGGATGATGATCGCCGTGAAGAGAATGTCTCACCATTCATACGTAATTTGCAACGCAATGCTCTATTCTACTTACAATTGATGGCATTGTTTTTGTTTGTATGGATGCTCCTCGGGCCATTCACCAAGCAAACTCAAAATGAAGGGGTCCCCCTCGTATTCATTATCGATAGTTCTGCTACGATGCTAGCAACCCCTAAGGATTCCACCCTCTTCGAGATGAGTCTAGTGGAGATGAAAAAAATATTGGTTTCTGAAGTGGGGCGCCCTGTCTCCATCGTGATCACAGGGAAGGAACCGGAATTCGCGATACAGGACAGCGATTCCCTTGAAGCTATGCAGGCGATAGAAGGACTGACCGTTCGTTACGAACAAAATCATATGGATACTTCCATTGAGCTTGTGAAATCGATATATAGTGAAAACGGAGCGGAAGTTCATATCTTCACGGACGCATTGAATCGGACTGCCTTGGATTACGAGGGGACTAACATGCGTTGGCACGTACATACAAATGACCAAAAATTAAGCAACCATTCCATCGTCCGGTTCGGAGCAAATCGACTTGAAGAAGGGGTAACAGCCATTGTGAAATTGCATCATGATACGGAAAAAGCGCAGCCAGGCTCCATCCAATTAAAAGAAGCCGACACTGGGAAAGTGCTAGCAGAGCAGTCTTATCATGGTGAACCAGGAAGTGAAGAATTGATTTCATTCAGAAAGATCAAGACGGACGTTTCTGCGCTTCTCGTTGAACTGAATGGTATGGATGATTATCGTGCAGATAACGCTGGTTATGCGTTGCTCGCCACTGATCGTACGAAAGTTGTCGTCGATGCTGGACTTCATGAATTATTGAAAAAAGCTGCTCAGGCAATAGATGAGATTACGATCGATAGCGGAGAAGAATTTGATGAAGGTGCCATTTTACGGATAACGGATTCAGAAGATTTTATCAACAAAGGGAACCGTCCGATTTTCTTAGTCGGTCGACAAAAGGTTAAGTCTACTAAAGCAAAAGGGGAAGTTTCCGTAACAAATGATCCATTGTTTTCAATCGCTTCGCCAAAAGATATGTATGTTGAAGAAATTTATCCACCTTTTGAAGACTTTGATGTACTCGCAAAAATCGGGGAAGATCCCCTAATCCAGCGGTCGCCTAGAGGAGATATTATTTTTCTTGCTGACTTGGAAGCAACTGACTGGCCGTTACAACCTACATTTCCACTATTCGTTTGGAGTGTCCTAAACTCCTTGTCGGATGATGCTGAAACGCTAGGAGTCTTCACGCCGCTTCAACGTAAGTCTGTCTTGATGACGGAAGTTGCAGATGTATATGAGTTATCCGGCTCTTACTTGTACACTACGGAGTCCGCGAATACATTACAGGCCCCGGCAATACCGGGTATTTACAAAGCAACAGATGGAATGACTGACAAATTATTTGCTGTTCAGCTTGATGCCTCTGAGAGAAGTGTAGCGATAGGGGATGCTTATTCAACTGGAAGCCTTACAGCAACAAATCAAAGTAAAGAGCAAAAGGTACCAGTCATTTGGCCATTTCTTCTGCCGCTCTTGCTATTGTTGCTCGTAGAATGGGAGGTGCAAAGACGACGTGGATATCCGTATTGAACATCCATTATGGTTACTCGTTTTAGTGCCTGTCGTTGTCTATCTGATTTTCACATGGCGCTCAGTGGAACGGAAAACAACTAGGACTGTGCTTCTTTTTGTTTTTCGAAGTGTGTCCATCCTGTTCTTGATTGCTGCATTAGTGTCCCCATTTCTAGTACTTTATAATGACGAGGAACAGATTTTGTTCCTGGCCGATCGCTCAGCCTCCACCTCTGGAAAAGAAGAAGAGATGAATGCCTTCATAGAGCAAAGTCTAGTGGCCAAAAAAGTGGACCAAGCGACAGGACTCTATTCATTTGCAGGTGATTTCAGAACGGATGTTTCTTTGACCAAAGAGCACGTACGCATACCCGAAATTGAATTATTGGAAGAAACAGGCGAAACAGATATTGAAAAGGCATTTACCTTAGCGAACTCGATCGGTTCTAAAGAATCTTCAACGCGAATCGTTTTGCTGTCAGATGGTTTGCAAACCCGCGGAGATGCATTGAGCTATCTGCAGAAATTTACGGATAACCGTGTGCAGATCGATATTGCGCAGCTAAGCCATCGAACGTTGCCGGATGCCGCGTTGACCAAATTAGACATTCCAAGGACCGCTTACGCAGGGCAGCAGCAGCGCATGACGATTGAAGTGAATGCATCTGAACGTACCTCAGGGACTCTCTATTTGTATCAAAATGATCGACTGCTCAGTGAAGAAAACATCGAACTGATCCCAGGTGAAAATCAGTTCACCTATCCATTCCCTGTATCCGATACGGGATTGGTGAAATATGAAGCCAAACTCGTAGTTGAAAATGATCATTTTTTAGAGAATAATCGAATGTTTGCGGCGGTGACTGTGCAAGGTCAACCATCCGTATTAGTTGTCGAGACGGAAGATCATCCATCGGTCATCCCAGGTTTGTTGGATCAGAACACATTGAACGTGACAACACTTCAAGCGCAAGACTTACCTTCAACGCTGTCAGGCTATTTACCTTACCAGGCGATCATTTTCGATAATGTGCCGGGTACGCTAGTAGGAGAAGAAAAAATGGCTATGATTGAACAGTCAGTGAAAAATTTCGGAACGGGTTTCATGATGACTGGAGGGACCGACAGTTTCGGCCTAGGTGGTTATTTTAAAACACCGATTGAAACACTCTTACCTGTTGAAATGGAAGTGAAAGGTAAAGAAGAGCTCCCATCACTTGGTCTTATTATCGTTATGGACCGATCGGGAAGTATGAGTGGTTCGAAATTATTGCTTGCCCGCGAAGCCGCAGCTCGGTCAGTCGATTTGCTTCGGGAAAAAGACACGTTCGGATTCACTGCTTTTGATGATAGTATTTGGGAAGTGGTTCCGGTAGGTCCTCTTGTCGATAAAAAAGGGGTTATTGAGAAAATTCTATCAGTCCCATCTGCAGGCGGGACAAATATTTTCCCTTCGGTTGCAAAAGCATATGAGGATCTGTCAGAGCTATCTCTCCAGCGGAAACATGTCATTCTCTTAACGGATGGACAATCACCGATGCCTGGTGGATATCTCGACATTATTGAAGAAGCCAAACATAATAATACAACGTTATCCACAGTGGGAATCGGATCAGATGCCGACCAATCTTTGTTGGAAAGGATGGCGGAAGCAGGCGGAGGGCGCTATTATGGCGTTTCTGACGAATCCACCGTACCTGCAATCCTTTCGCGTGAAACCATTACGATGACCCGGACATATATTGAAGACGAACCATTCCACATGAAACTCGGCAATGTTGAGGAATGGAATCACTTATTTGCAGAAGGTGTCCCGCAGATGAATGCCTACATCGCTACGACTGCTAAACAAACAGCTAATGTTGCTGCAACTAGCCCTAAAGAAGATCCGATCATCGCTGAATGGAAATACGGTCTTGGCCGTACCGTTGCATTCACTTCGGATTCATCAGGTATGTGGTCTGGCGAACTGGCTGCATGGGAAAAGTATCCTGACTTTTGGAATACGGCAATGACCAGGATTTTACCTTCATACAGTTCAGCACCCTATGTAGTGACCCAAGGGGCTGGCGGGAAATTCACGATTACAGATACAAGTGGGGAATCAGCATTTCTCGAAGTTTCTGCTGTGACAGAAACGGGAGAAGAAATAGAAGTTATCGAAGATCAGAAGGCGCCCGGTAAAACGGATATTACCCTCGAATCCGCTTCAGGTCTCGTTTACCTCAGTGTAACGGATGACCAAAACAGACTCTTCGAAACAGGAGTCACGATTCCCTATGGGGAGGAATACAGCCCGAAAGAAACGAACGAAGATTTGTTAGCAGCTATTGCTGAAAAAACGGGCGGTCGAGTATTGAAAGATCCGAAAGAAGCATTCCGGTCTCTCCCGAATCGGGGAGAAGAGCTGAAACTCATAACCAACTGGCTGTTGTTCGGATCTTTACTCCTATTCTTTGCAGATATCACATTGCGCCGTTTCAGCAGATTTGTGCCGGTAGTGAGAAAGAAGTCAATTGTGGCGAAAAAAGAGTCGCCGGGACAGACAAGTGTTTCCGAACTTCTAAAACAAAAAAGAAAAAGATAGAGGTACATTAAAATCCCAAAGTGCAGTTGTCTGCGACTTTGGGATTTTTTGAAGTTCATGAACGTGTAGTTAATAATATATCTGAATTTCTCTTTGCCCATGTGGCAGCCAGTAAAAAACAGGAGAGAAGTATAGCAGTTCCGAGAAAATACGGAGCTGTCATTTTCCAGTCGAAAACAAAGCCTGCTAATGCAGGTCCCACCATATTCCCTAAACTCATGTAGGCATTCATCATTCCAGCTGCATATCCTTGTTCGTTGCCAGCGAGTTTTGAAACCAACGTATTTACAGCGGGTCTCAATAAGGCCGTAGCTGTTGAAAAAATCGTAGCAACCAGCAAGATTGACCAGAACATATTGACAAATGTAATACTGAGCATTGCCGCCGCTGCAATGACTAAGTTAATGAGGATGACGCGCATTTCACCGAAGCGCTTGAACAATCGATTGATGACAAACGTCTGGATGATGACGCCTACGAATCCACCGACCGTGATGACCACTGCAATCATAAGTGGTGTGTAATTGTATTTAATACCTACATATAAAGAAATGGTCGATTGGAAGTTTGCAAGACCAAACGAAAAGACAAACATGACCAGCAGGACGACGAAATAGGAAGTTTTAGTTGAGCGTGCAATTTGTTGAAACAAATTCTCTGTTTGTCGCGCTTCGTTTGCAGCAGCCGTGCTGGGTGTGGGATTAGGCAAAATATAAATCGACATCACTGCAGCGAATAACGCTGCACCTGCAGCAAAGTAGAATGGGAACTGCAGTCCGAATTTAGAAAGAAACCCTCCGATGCCAGGTCCGATCATGAAACCGAGTGACATCGAGGCACCGAGTAAGCCCATACCGCGGCCGCGTTCTTCGAATGTGGTAATATCCGCAACGAAAGCCATCATCGGGGGAATTAGGAATGCGGAGCCGATACCTGAGAAGAATCGAGCCACGAAGAGCATCCAGAGTTCGGTGGAAAGACCGAAGGCGAGTTGAGAAACTCCATAGAGAATAAGTCCGAAAATGATGATATTCTTTCGACCATGCTTATCAGAAAGAGAACCTGAAACCGGTGAAAATATGAATTGGGCAAATGAGAACACAGCAATGAGTGCACCGAGGGCAGTACCCGCAACACCGAAGGTTCCTAAATAATCAGGCATGATCGGGATGATGAGTCCGATCCCGGACATGGTGATGAACATATTGAACATCAGAATGTAGATCGCAAATGATGTCGTTTTAGTAGCCACGCGTGTTCCTCCTTCTTATTCAGTTGTATCTTCGCCTAAGTTTAGCATACGGCATGTCTCAAATGTGTTCGAACAACTCGACAATTCAAGCAACAATAATTTTTCCTTTTGATCATTAGATATGAAGGAGCAATGATCTGGCTTGTCCATAGATGAGAACTAGCCTTGGGGAGGCGCTCATAACAGAGGAAAAGTGATCATAACGAGAGAAAAACGTCCATAAAGCGAGGGAAGTGATCATAACGGAAGAAAAACGCTCATAAAGCGAGGAAAGTGATCATAACGGAAGAAAAACGCTCATAAAGCGAGGAAAGTGATCATAACGGAAGAAAAACGCTCATAAAGCGAGGAAGGTGATCATAATGAGAGAAAAGCGATCATAATACATAACCACCGCTTCCTCTTATTTAGAACCTCCTCCGAGCAAAACTTTCGAATCCCTCCATCATCGCCACGCGACTAACCAAAGACTCCATTCCAATAAAAAAGCAGAAGCGTCGATCCGCTTCTGCTGCAACATATCCGATTACTTCATATTCATCTTGAATTCTAAAAACAATTCATTGTACGTACCGAGCATCTCCAACCCTAAATCTCTATACACTTCCAAGTGGTCCCTGGCTTCTTCATCAGGATAATACCGCTCATCCGAAACCACTTCGGGATCTAAGAGACTCAATGCTTCCTTATTTGGTGTTGAATAACCGACATAATCCGCATTTTGTGCAGCGACTTCAGGACGCAGCATGAAGTTGATGAATTCGTAAGCCCCGTCGAGGTTTTTCACAGTCTTCGGAATCACGATGTTATCAAACCACAAGTTCGAGCCTTCCTTAGGAACTACATACGTAATGTCTTCGTTTTCGTACATCATATCTGCAGCTTGACCAGACCAGATGAGTGATACGGCTGCTTCGTTGTTCACCATCATCTGTGTCACTTCATCTCCGATGACCGCCTTAATGTTCGGGCTCAACTTTTTCAGTTTATCTGTAGCTTCACGAAGTTCGTCAACGTTTGTTGAGTTGAGGGAATAGCCAAGTGAATTCAAGCTCATACCCATCACTTCGCGTGCACTATCTACAAGAACAGCCTCTTGTTTAAGTGAAGGGTCCCATAGATCATCCCAGCTTTCAAACGTCTGGCCATCCAACAAAGTAGGATTATAAGCGATCCCCACGGTACCCCAAAAATAGGGGATGGAATACCTATTGCCAGGATCAAATGGCAAATCCATGAAATAAGGGTCGATATTTTTGATGTTCGGAATCTTGTCGTAATCGAGAGGGACCAGTAAGTCCTTTTCTCGCATCATTTCCACCGTATACTCCGATGGAACCGAAATGTCATAAGAAGTACCGCCCTGCTCGATTTTCCCCATCATCCCTTCATTGGAATCGAAGGTCTCATAGACGACATTGATACCTGTTTCTTTTTCAAACTGCTTGATGAGGTCGGGGTCAATGTACTCCCCCCAATTGTAAACGGTTAGCGTATTCCCTCCGGATTGTGCCCCGCTTTTAGCCAGCTGTGCATTCAGGATCATCAGAATGGCTGCTGTTGCTGCTATCAAGATAGCTCCGCGTACTAGTGATTTCATCGTTTCACCCCCGCTGCAGGTGTTTTCGGCCGGTTTGTAATAAAGTAATAGCCTAAAATCAGACCTGCTGTAATTACAAAGATGAGACCGGATAATGCATTGATCGTTAACGTGACACCAGTTCTGGCCATCGAATAGATTTCAACAGAGAGTGTGGAGAATCCATTCCCCGTTACAAAGAACGTCACCGCAAAGTCATCCAGTGAATACGTGAGTGCAAGGAAGAATCCTGCAAAAATCCCTGGTTTGATGAACGGCAAAATAACACGCGACATGATTTCTTTTCGAGTGGCACCTAGGTCGAGTGCAGCATCGATCAGCGTCGGACTCATCTCTTGCAATTTCGGCAGCACCATAATGACAACAATGGGAATACTGAACGCAATATGAGAAAGAAGGACAGAGGCGAACCCGAGTTTAATGCCGACTAACGTGAACAATATGAGGAATGAAGCACCGATGATGACGTCAGGACTTACCATAAGAATACTATTCATGGAAAGCATGGCGTTCCGCATCGCTTTGTTCTTCATATAATGGATCGTGATCGCTCCCATTACACCGATAGCAGTAGATATCAAGGCAGAGAGTAAAGCGACGACCACAGTATTGAGTAAGATAACAATGAGTCGCTTATCTTCAAATACAGCAGCATAATGCTCCCACGTAAACGACTCGAAATGGGACATCGTGCCACCGGAATTGAACGAGTAAAAAATCAAGTAGAAAATCGGTGCGTACAATACAAGAAAGACAGCTGTCAAATAGATTTTTGGGAGTTTACCGTTTCTTTCCACTTACAGCCATCCCCCTTTCGTTCGCAGTCGTAAGAAGCAAAATGATTACCATGAATAGGATCAGGAATACTGCAATCGTCGAGCCCATGCCCCAGTTTTGTGTAACGAGGAACTGCTGCTCAATTGCTGTACCGAGTGTAATGACTTTGTTACCTGCAATGAGTCGAGTGATCATGAACAATGAAAGAGCAGGGATGAATACGACTTGAACCCCTGACTTCACTCCATTCAATGTAAGTGGCCAGATAACACGTCTAAAAGTCGTCCAAGCATTTGCACCTAAATCACGTGAGGCGTCTGTCAGTGCAGGATTCAATTTATCAAGAGCATTGAAAATCGGTAAAATCATAAATGGAATGAAGATATAAACAGATACGAACACGAAACTGAAATCTGTGAACAAAATCTGCTGCTTTCCTATGCCTACTGTTTCAAGCAAAGCATTAACCGGTCCATACAACCCCATTAGACCGATGAATGCATAGGTCTTCAGTAAAAGGTTAATCCACGAAGGGATGATGATCAGTAACAGCCATAATTGCTTATGTTTCAATTTCGTTAAGAAATAAGCTGTCGGATAAGATATCAGCAACGAGAAGAATGTAATGAGAAACGCATACCAGAATGAGCTCACAGTCAGTTTCAAATAGACGGAAGTGAAAAAGTTCTTATAATTATCCAAAGTGAAATCGCCGCTCAGATCAAAAAATGAGTAGTACACGATCAGTCCGATCGGTGCGATGACGAAGAGCAGTATCCAAAGGGAGTAAGGGACCATAGATAGACGAAGCCCAGTGCGATTAGTCTTCATCCGCCGCACCATAAGCTTCAAGACGTGCATCGTAGTCTTCCTCTGATTCGTTCAGACGCATGACGTGAATATTTTCCGGTATGAAATCCAGTCCGATCTGCATACCAACCTCAGCTTTTTTCGTTGAATGGACGAGCCATTCGTTGCCATCTTGGTCATAGGTTGAAATTTCATAGTGGACACCCCGGAAAAGGGAAGTGTCTACAGTTACTGTCAGTTTACCGGAATTCACCGGAGTGATTTCAATGTCTTCAGGACGAAGTACGATGTCAACTTTCTCATTGGGCTGCAGTCCGGCATCCGCGCATTCAAAACGTTTACCGTTGAATTCTACGAGATAGTCTTCAATCATGACGCCAGAGACGATATTGGATTCACCTATGAAATCAGCTACGAACCGGTTGATGGGTTCATCATATATATCGATTGGAGTGCCGGATTGCTGAATCTGGCCGGAATTCATGACGAAGATTTCGTCGGACATCGCCAGTGCTTCTTCCTGGTCATGGGTGACAAAAATGAATGTCTTACCAAGCCGTTGTTGCAGCTCACGCAGTTCATATTGCATTGCGGAACGCAATTTCAAGTCCAGTGCAGAAAGAGGTTCATCCAGCAAAATGACCTCTGGATCGTTGATGATCGCGCGTGCGATTGCCACGCGTTGGCGCTGACCACCTGACATCTCTGTGATCTCCCGGTTTTCATACCCATCCAGGTTGACGAATTTGAGCGCTTCTTTTACACGACGATCGACTTCAGGTTTTTTCACTTTCTTGATGCGTAAACCGAACGCGACATTTTCATAGACATTCAAATGTGGGAACAGTGCGTAATCCTGGAAAACGGTGTTCACTTGTCGTTCGTTGGCAGGTGTTTGGTTGACGGATTTTCCGTTAAAGTAAATCGTCCCTTCAGAAGGCTCTGAAAAACCAGCGATCAGTCGCAGGATTGTGGTTTTCCCACAGCCGGAAGGGCCGAGAAGTGTATAGAATTTTCCGCGTTCCATTTCAAAAGAAACACCATCTAAAACAGTTGTGTCTTCGCCGAAGCGTTTGCTGACATTCTCAAATCGAATGATTGGTTGCGTGGACAATGAAGGTCCCCCTTTTTTATAAGTAAGATTCTGTAGCGACGAGTAAGAGCTCGCTGATTCCTTCGTGTGCATTTGAGATACGGTGCTGGTCTTCTGCAGAATAATACACAGCATCCCCTTCACTAGCTGTATAAATATGTGTCCCGATCTCTATTTCAACGGTTCCTGCTAAAACATAGATGAAAGTCTCAGAAAGGGAAGGGGCGAACTGTTTCAGCTCTCCTTTTTGAGAGAACGTAATATGTACGGGTTCCATTTCGTTTTCATTGGATCTAGGAATGAGCCAGCGGAGTTTGTAATGTAACTCATCGTTTATGTACGTTGTTTGGTCTTCAGGTGAATAAACGACGGGATCACTCTTCTTTGTTTCGTCAAAAAAATCTTTTGGAGTTGTACCGAGAACTTCGAGCAAGGAGAAAAGCGTTTCGATAGAAGGGGAATTCAAATCCCTTTCTAATTGAGAAATGTAGCCTTTCGTCAAATCGGTGCGTTCACCAAGCTCTTCTTGAGTGAGCCCGCTTTGTAGACGCAGCCGTTTGATTTTGCTGCCGATCTGCATGTGTCATCCTACTCTCATGAAAGTTTAGTATAACTGAACTTCAAGTTTACTTTTAGCATCTTTCATTATACAAAACCATGACAGGAAATCAAGGGTTACTTTTGCGTCTTATCTTAAGCGGTTGAACTCTGTCCTGAACGAGCATTTACTAGTGATAGATAACGGGCTTTCATTGTGTTATCTTCTATTGCGTAGTAGAATAATACCAAAGAAATGGGGGACTCCGATTGGGCGAGAAAATGCTGTTTTATTTTGACCCGGAAGACCGGCACTGGAATAATTTGATGAAGACTGCACAAAATAATGAGATGAAAACGGTAACGGATGGCAGTTCCCGTGTATTTTTATATAATAATGAAACGATGATCGAATGGGAGGAAATGGCGGATCACTGCGTGCGTTGCATGGGCTCACTCGTCTATAATGAAGAATTCGATTCCGTCTACTGCGCTGCCTGTGATGAATGGCGGGAAGCATCCTGTGAAGATCCATCTTGCGACTATTGTGGCGACAGACCTTTAAAACCGTCCATGTGTACAGGGAATGAAGAGTGATAATCGATCTCTTCTCAATTACATGACATTTTTCAATAATGATTCTTATCTATGAGTCATTCCAATTGATATTCTGATGAGCATTTGATAAGCTAAAGAGGAATTGAGCGGATGAGAATTCCGCCTAGAAGATAATTGGAGGGATTTTGAATGGTAGAACGCATGGTTGGTAAACAAGCGCCAAGATTCGAAATGGAAGCTGTAATGACGGACAAGTCATTCGGTAAAGTAAGCCTTGAAGAAAACATGAAAAACGATAAATGGACGGTATTGTTCTTCTATCCAATGGACTTCACATTCGTGTGTCCTACAGAGATCACTGCAATGTCCGATCGGTATGAAGAATTTGAAGACCTCGATGCAGAAGTTATCGGAGTATCTACAGATACGGTCCACACTCATAAAGCTTGGATCAACACAGATCGTAAAGACAATGGTCTTGGGGATCTGAACTATCCGCTCGCTGCTGATACAAACCATGAAGTTGCTCGAAACTATGGCGTTTTGATTGAAGAAGAAGGGATTGCTTTACGTGGTCTTTTCATCATCAACCCAGAAGGCGAAATGCAATACCAAACAGTATTCCACAACAACATCGGCCGTGATGTAGACGAAACACTTCGTGTACTTCAAGCGCTCCAGACTGGCGGTCTTTGCCCAGCGAACTGGCGTCCCGGTCAAGAAACTCTGTAATCCCATATACTGAAAATCGATTGAAGTTCCCCGCTAAGTTTCAGCAGCGGGGATTTTTATCCAAGAGGAGGAACTCACGCATGAAATTACGAGATCAGATGCCGGAATTAACTGGCGCTACTGCATGGTTGAACGGTGAGGTTACTAAAACTGAACTGGTCGGAGAAAAACCGACACTCATTCACTTTTGGTCAGTGAGCTGTCATATGTGTAAAGAAGCGATGCCTGATGTGAACGCGTTCCGTGATAAGTACAAAGATGAATTGAATGTTGTCGCTGTCCACATGCCACGATCAGAAGATGACGTGGATTTGGAGAATATTAAAGCAGTGGCTGCAGAGCACGATATCACACAGCCGATTTACGTGGATAGCGAGCTTAAACTGAATGATGCGTTCGAAAACCAATACGTTCCTGCTTATTACGTTTTCGATAAAGATGGTCAGCTTCGCCACTTCCAAGCTGGCGGCAGCGGTATGAAAATGCTTGAAAAGCGCGTGAATCGCGTTCTCGATGAAATGAAGAAGTAACTGTTAAAACCCGGCGTCCTTTACGAGGAGCGTCGGGTTTTCTCCATATTTGAGAGAGTTCCATTGCTGTGGTAAACTTAACGCATTCTTACGTGAATCGGAGAGATGAGAAATGAAACAGGAATTTGTCGTCATCGGCCTTGGCCGCTTTGGCGGGAGTATCGTGAACGAACTAATTGAATTAGATGCTTCGGTTATGGCGATTGATAAATCTCAGGACAGAGTGGATGAATTTGCTCAAATCGCAACACAAGCGGTAGCGGCGGATACAACTGACGAATCGTCTTTACGATCACTTGGGATTCGGAATTTCGAACATGTTGTCGTGGCGATCGGAGAGAATATCCAAGCCAGTATTTTAACAACATTGATCCTGAAAGAACTCGGTGTACAGACGATTACTGTGAAAGCTCAAAATGATTATCATGAAAAAGTCTTGCGTAAAATCGGAGCAGACCACGTCATTCATCCGGAGCGTGATATGGGACGTCGTATTGCGAATCGAATGGTATCGAACGATATTCTCGATTACTTGGAACTATCCGATGAGTATTCAATCGTGGAAATTCGAGCCAATCAAAAACTGTCCGGTGCAACGCTGATCGACTTGGATATCCGTGCAAAATACGGAGTCAATATTGTTGCGATTAAGCGGGAAGATCATATTTTAGTTTCACCTCAAGCTATAGAAGAGATTCAATTGAACGATGTCTTGATAGTTATTGGGTCGGATGTTGATATTCATCGTTTTGAGAAAAAAGTACTCCATTAATAAAAACAGCCTTCGCCGATTGTTTCACGCAATCGGCGAGGCTGTTTTTTTATACTTCCAAAATGACCGGCAGAATCATAGGACGACGCTTTGTCTTATCGTATAGATAAGAGCTGAGTGAATCGATGATTTCGCTTTTCAGTATGCCGATATCAGCTGGACCAGTCGACAGTTTGCGATGCATTTGGCGCGTGAGCATGTATTGTGCTTCATTGATCATTGCACCGGATTCCCGCATGTAGACAAATCCTCGTGAAATCAGATCCGGACCTGAAACTACGCGATTACGTTTCTTGTCAATCGTTGCGACAACAATGACCAGGCCGTCTTCAGAAAGGTTTTTGCGATCACGGAGAACGACATTTCCAATATCACCGATCCCGCTTCCATCAATGTAAATGTCACCTGAAGGAACACGTCCTGCAGGGCGTGCAGTGTCTTCAGTAAGTGCCAGGACATCGCCGTTAGACATAATGAAGACATTATCCGGCTCGACATCACAGGCGATGGCAAGTTCTTCATGCATTTTCAGCATTCGGTATTCACCGTGGATCGGCATGAAGAATTTCGGCTGAATCAGACGCAGCATCAGTTTTTGTTCTTCCTGTGATCCGTGACCAGATGTATGGATATTGTTAAGAGCGCCGTGAATGACTTCAGCTCCTGCGCGGAACAAAGCGTTAATCGTCTTATTGACGCTTAACGTATTACCTGGGATAGGAGAAGACGAGAAAATCACCGTATCGCCCGGTTGGATCTGAACTTGACGATGGGTACCGTTAGCGATTCTGGATAATGCAGCCATCGGTTCACCTTGACTGCCTGTACACAAAATCATCACTTCGTTTGCTGGCAGACGATTAATGCTCTGAGTATCAACGAAAAGATCTTTTGGTGCATCAATGTAGCCAAGTTCACGGCCGATTGTAATTGCGTTATCCATGCTTCGTCCAAAGACAGCGACTTTCCGACCGTGGATTTGTGCAGCTTCTATCACTTGCTGCAAACGGTGGATATTCGACGCGAAAGTTGCGAAAATAACACGTCCGTCCACTTTTCTGAAGATTTCGTTCAGACTATCTCCGACTTTACGTTCAGACATCGTGAAGTTTGGAACTTCAGCATTTGTACTATCAGAGAGGAGGCAAAGGACACCTTCGCTGCCGATTTTCGCCATTTTAGCTAGATTAGCAGGTTCTCCGACAGGGGTGAAGTCGAATTTGAAATCACCTGTGTGTACGATATTACCCGAAGGGGTCTTAACAACGACACCATATGCATCAGGAATACTGTGTGTTGTCCGGAAAAAGGAAACCGATGTTTTTCGGAATTTGAAAACATCGTCTTCACCGTACTCGATAAGCTTAGTCGAACGGACAAGACCATGTTCTTCCAGCTTGTTGCGTAACAAGCCAAGAGCCAATTTACCACCGTAAACCGGCATATTCACTTGTTTCAATAAGTAAGGGATACCGCCGATATGGTCTTCGTGACCATGCGTGATGAACAGCCCTTTAATTTTATCGGCATTGCGTTTTAAGTATGTGTAATCAGGGATGACATAGTCGATTCCAAGTAAATCATCTTCTGGGAATTTGATGCCTGCGTCAATCAAGATGATTTCATCCTGGAATTGAACGGCATACGTATTCTTACCGATTTCACCTAGTCCGCCTAAGGCAAAAACAGCAGTTTCATTATTTTTTATAGATTTCATGAATTACACCTGCTCAAGCTCGAAGTACTCAGAAGCCTGCTCGTATTCGAGATGCTCCCCTTCAAGTTGCTGGATGAATTCGATGTTGTAGTTGCGATCTTGCAACTTTTTACGCACTTCGCGCTGAGTTTCTGCTTCTACGTACATCGTCTTTGTATTTTCGCGGACCGGTACTTGTACCTTTGTTTCTTGGTAATAAACTTTAAAGATCATGTTGTGCTCTCCTTTTTTTAAACGTTCGATTTTTGGACTGATACTTTTAATAGTACCACGTCATTCGTGGAAAATAAAGAAAAGCCCACCTTATGAAGGGTGGGCGTATCAACGTTATGCGATTGACTTTTTCCCGAGGATGCCATTCAGCCGTTTCAACAATTTACGTTTCAGGCGCCTGTACATGGCGATATCACTCCTTGTTAGAAGAGTGTATCGTATTTTGAACTTTCTGTCAAGTGGGAATCACTCTCTATTCAAAAGGGAAGGCACCCGGAATTTCTTTATATGGATCTTTCGTATCAATGTGATCGTAAAACATTACCCCATTCAAATGATCAAGCTCATGTTGGAATGCAATTGCTGGTAATCCCTTTAACCGCTTTTTGAATTCGTTGCCTTCAGCGTCGAATGCTTTTATTGTAATGCGTGCATATCTAGGTACGAACCCTTCCACTTCGCGATCGACAGACAGACATCCTTCACCTGTGGATAAATAGGTTTGCTCTACTGAGTGACTGACGATTCTAGGATTGATCGCTACGAAACTAAGATCTTTCTCATTCTCTTGTTCAATATGCAAAGCGAACATTCGCTTAGGCTGATTCACTTGTGGAGCGGCCAATCCGATTCCAGCACGCAATCCATATTTTTCTGCAATGGCATCGTCCTGACTATTGATAACATATTCTAGTAATTCAGAAGCGAGCAGTTTATCATCTCCAGATAAAGGGAATGTGACCTCCTCAGAGCGTTCTCGAAGAGTTGGATGGCCTTCGCGTATAATATCGTGCATTAAAATCATGATAGGTGTCTCCTTTTCGTTTTATTGCCTGAACTTAGTATAATGGAAGTGTGAAACAGGTGAAAGTATTTAATGCTGCTCTTTAGAAAAATGACAGGAGGGACAGGGTGCAAAAGATATTTTTGATAATTCCGATGTGTATTCTGCTTTTTGCAAGTGGTTGTACAGGGGAGAAAGACCAGATGCAAAAAGAGTTAGGAAGTATTTTAGCTGACATTCAAACTTACGAAAAAAAAGTGTCGGAGTCTGAAAACCAATTGGCAAGTCTGGAGAAGAAAGAGCAGATCCTTTTTGGAAAGACGGTGGATTTCGGTATAGAAGAGCGCGAACTTGTTGAAAGTGGGGTTTCCAAACTTGAAACCTACCTCGAGGAAAGGCGGCAGCTGATAGTAGTGGAGCAAGATGCGGTTGCTGAAGCGAAGGGGAGCGTTGAACGACTTACAGATCTTCAAGAGGGAACAGGCGATGAGGGCGCAAAGTCGGTCGCAAAGTTGAAGACGGCCCTTGTGAAGAGGTATGAGCTTCACACGGAAGTCATTGAATTGTATGAAGAGCTGCTGAACAGACAGAGCGCCTTATATGAACTGCTGATTGAGGAGAATGTAAAACGGGTAGAATTGGAAGAGGCAGCAGGTGCGGTCAATAAACAACGAACTAAACTTGAAGACGCGATCCGAGTGTTCAACCAATCCACATTGGAAGTTAACAGTGCGCTGAAGGAAACACAACAGACAGAAACGGAATGAGAAATTTCAAAGTCTTCTATTATAATACAGATTAGCAGTTGTACTAATACAGCGGTCAGGTGTCAGAACAACATTTATGGGGGCGCATATTATCTATATGCTTCATGCATTGACCGTTCCTTGACCTTTCAGTATACTGAGTGTGAAAGAGTTCTTGTATCATTGGAATGTAGTGATTTGCCTAATACAGTTAAGAAGAAGGAGAGTTGCCGAAATGGCTGCAGAAAAGAACAAGCAGTTCGATCCGACAGGCGTGTTGCACGAGATCGAAGAAAAGTTTGAGATGTTCCAGATCCTAAATGAAGAAGGAAAAATTGTTAATAAGGAATTAGAGCCTAAGCTATCGGACGAAGAGTTGACGGAGTTGATGGAGCGCATGGTCTATACGCGTATCCTTGATCAGCGCTCGATTGCGCTGAATCGTCAAGGCCGACTGGGCTTCTACGCGCCTACAGCTGGTCAAGAGGCGTCACAACTTGCCTCTCATTTTGCTCTGGAAAAAGATGATTTCATTTTACCGGGTTACCGTGATGTTCCTCAGCTGATTTTCCATGGTTTGCCACTACATATGGCGTTCCTTTGGTCACGTGGTCACTTCCTTGGAAGTGAAATTCCTGATGGACTTAACATCTTCCCGCCACAAATCATTATTGGGGCGCAATATGTACAAGCCGCTGGCGTGGCACTTGGTTTTCAAAAACGTGGAACCAAGTCAGTTGTCATGACCTATACAGGTGACGGCGGGACATCCCAAGGGGATTTCTACGAAGGACTTAACTTCGCAGGTGCATTCCGTTCACCAGCTATTTTTGTTGTTCAAAACAACCAATTTGCGATTTCAACTCCGCGTGAAGTACAAACAGCTGCAAAAACACTTGCACAAAAAGGAATCGCAGCAGGGATTCCAAGTGTCCTTGTAGATGGCATGGATCCATTAGCAGTTTACGCGGTTACAAAAGATGCACGTGAACGCGCGGTGAACGGTGACGGACCGACACTTATTGAAACAATGTGTTACCGTTATGGACCTCATACAATGGCAGGAGACGATCCAACCCGCTACCGGACATCTGACATTGACAGTGAATGGGAGAAGCGTGACCCGATTGTCCGTTTCCGAACGTATTTAGAAGGAAAAAAACTATGGAACGAAGAAAAAGAAAATGAAGTGATTGAACGCGCAAAACAAGAAATCAAAGATGCTATCAAACAAGCGGATCAGGCTCCTAAACAAAAAGTGACTGATTTCCTTAACATTATGTATGCGGGCGATATGCCTTATAACGTACAAGAACAGTTTGATATCTATACGGAAAAGGAGTCGAAATAACCGATGGCACAAATGACGATGATCCAAGCTATTACCGACGCAATGCGCACGGAGCTGAAAAATGATGAAAACGTGCTCGTGTTCGGTGAGGACGTCGGTAAAAACGGCGGCGTTTTCCGAGCGACTGAAGGTCTTCAAAAGGAATTCGGAGAAGAACGGGTATTCGACACACCACTTGCTGAATCAGGTATTGGCGGCCTTGCAATCGGTCTTGCACTGACAGGCTACCGTCCTGTAATGGAATTACAATTTTTCGGTTTCCTGTTTGAAGTGATGGACTCGGTCAGCGGACAGGCAGCTCGGATGAAGTTCAGAAGTGCGGGGAAATTGAATGCACCGATTACGATCCGCTCACCATTCGGAGGCGGGGTTGCTACACCGGAGATGCACGCAGACAGCCTTGAAGGACTTGTCGCTGCACAACCTGGAATAAAAGTAGTCATCCCTTCCACACCATATGACGCAAAAGGTCTTCTGATCTCTGCCATCAAAGATGATAACCCGGTTATATTCTTAGAGCATATGAAATTGTATCGCTCGTTCCGTCAAGAAGTTCCAGAAGAGGAATATACAATACCTTTAGGTAAAGCAGACGTGAAACGTGAAGGGAATGACTTATCCATCATCACTTACGGTGCGATGGTTCAAGAGAGCTTGAAAGCAGCGGAAGCACTTGAAAAAGAAGGACATTCGGTTGAAGTCATCGACTTGCGTACAATCCAGCCGCTAGACGTTGAAACAATTATTGCTTCAGTGGAAAAAACGAGTCGCGCAATCGTTGTACAAGAAGCACAGCGCCAAGCTGGAATTGCTGCCAATGTCGTTTCAGAAATTATGGAGCGCGCAGTTTTAAGTCTCGAGGCACCTGTACTTCGTGTGACAGCACCGGATACGATCTATCCATTCGCACAAGGCGAAAACGCTTGGCTTCCAAAAGCGGATGACATAGTTGCAACTGCAAAAAAAGTACTTGAATTTTAATAGCCAGTCTAATCGACTGAGGAGAGGATGAATCACGTGGCATATCATTTCCGTTTACCAGATATCGGAGAAGGAATTCATGAAGGCGAAATCGTAAAGTGGTTCGTTGCTGAAGGCGATACCATTAACGAAGACGATACACTTCTTGAAGTGCAAAACGACAAATCCGTCGTGGAAATCCCTTCACCCGTGTCAGGGACTATAGAAAAAATACTTGTCCAAGAAGGCACAGTAGCAGTAGTAGGAGATAAATTGATACGAATTGATGCTCCGGATCATGAGGATGAGCAAGAAGAGGAAGAGCCTTCTGTTGAAGAGAAACAGGAAACTTCATCCGAAGTCGAATCCCAGGTTCAAGCCACTGCTGAAAAAGGTCAGCCGGTAGATAAGAAAGAAGCACTGAAAGATTCAGAAGGCGCTGCAGTTGACGCAACTCCTGATTCTGAAGGAGAAGTAGCGAGCAAGGACGTGGATCCTAATCGTCGCGTCATTGCGATGCCTTCAGTCCGTAAATTTGCACGAGAAGAAGGCGTCGACATCCGCCAAGTTGCAGGTTCGGGTAAACATGGTCGTGTCATGAAGGAAGATATCGAATCATTTAAATCGGGCGGCAATGAAAAAATGCAACCTGAAACCCAAAAAGAGAGCGCTCCATCTGCATTTCAGGAAGAACAGCAGGGGAAACAACAGGAACCTGCTGCATTCGCTGCTCCTGAGGGCGACTTCCCAGAGACTCGCGAGAAGCTCTCGAATATCCGTAAAGTAATTGCTAAAGCGATGGTGAACTCTAAACACACAGCGCCGCATGTGACACTTTTGGATGAGGTGGATGTTACTGAATTAGTTGCACACCGCAAGAAATTCAAAGAAATCGCTGCTGAACAAGATATTAAATTGACATATTTGCCTTACGTAGTGAAAGCACTCGTTTCGACATTACGTAAATTCCCAGAATTGAACACTTCACTTGACGATGCGACGGAAGAATTGATCCAGAAGCATTATTATAATATCGGGATTGCAGCTGATACGGATCGAGGACTTCTTGTACCTGTCATTAAGCATGCAGATCGTAAATCGATGTTTGCCATTTCCAAAGAAATATCGGATCTCGGAGGTAAAGCTAGGGACGGTAAACTGGCTGCTTCTGAAATGAAAGGCGCATCTTGTTCGATTACGAACATTGGTTCAGCTGGCGGACAATGGTTCACGCCGATTATTAATCATCCGGAAGTAGCCATTCTAGGTATTGGTCGTATTTCTGAAAAACCAATAGTAAAAAATGGTGAAATCGTTGCTGCACCTATGTTAGCATTATCCTTAGTGTTTGATCATCGAGTAATCGATGGGGCAACGGGGCAACAAGCGTTGAATCACCTTAAACACTTGCTAGGAAATCCAGAACTTTTATTAATGGAGGCGTAAACGATGGTAGTAGGAGACTTTCCAATTGAAACAGATACGCTCGTAGTCGGTTCAGGTCCCGGAGGATACGTAGCAGCAATCCGTGCTGCACAACTCGGACAGAAAGTAACAATTGTAGAAAAGAATACGATTGGTGGGGTTTGTCTGAATGTAGGTTGTATTCCTTCAAAAGCACTGATCTCTGTCGGACATCGTTTTGTAAGTGCACAAAATGCTGACGATATGGGTATTACTGCAACTGACGTGAAACTCGATTTCTCTAAAGCGATGGCATTTAAAGAGAGCGTTGTGAAGAAGCTCACAGGCGGCGTAGAAGGACTCCTGAAAGGGAACAAAGTCGAAATCGTCAAAGGCGAAGCATACTTTGTGGATGCCAATACTGCTCGTGTGATGGACGACACGTCTGCACAAACGTATAAATTCAAGAATGTGATTATAGCAACAGGTGCACGTCCGGTTGAGATTCCGAATTTCAAATTCTCTAAACGTGTGATCAATTCTACCGGGGCCCTTGAGTTGAAAGAGTTACCGAAGAAATTGGTTGTCATTGGCGGAGGATATATCGGTACTGAACTTGGTTCTGCCTATGCAAACTTAGGTTCTGAAGTGACGATTATCGAAGGCGCAGATGATATTCTTACAGGTTTCGAAAAGCAGATGACGCAATTAGTGAAAAAAGGATTGAAGAAAAAAGGCGTTGAGGTTGTTGTTAAAGCAACGGCTAAAGGTGCTGAAGAAACTGAAACAGGCGTAAAAGTTTCGTATGAAGTTAAAGGTGAAGAGAAAACCGTTGAAGCTGACTACGTGCTTGTAACTGTAGGGCGCCGTCCTAATACAGATGAGATGGGCCTTGAAGAACTCGGCGTTAAGTTTGAAGAACGTGGTCTAATAGGTGTCGACAAGCAATGTCGTACAAGCATCTCAAATATTTACGCAATCGGGGATATTGTTCCTGGATTACAGCTTGCACATAAAGCATCTTATGAAGGCAAGATTGCTGCAGAAGCGATTGCCGGAGAAAAATCCGAAGTCGATTACTTGGCAATTCCTGCAGTCTGCTTCACAGATCCTGAACTGGCCACTGTCGGACTTAATGAGAGTCAAGCGAAAGAAGAAGGTTTTGAAGTAGCAGTCGGTAAATTCCCGTTCGGTGCGAATGGACGGGCGCTTGCACTCAATGCTCCGGATGGCTTCGTGAAACTTGTTGCGCGTAAAGAAGATGGATTATTGCTTGGAGCTCAAATTGCTGGAGAGAATGCGTCTGATATGATCGCGGAAATGGCAGTTGCCATTGAAAGCGGAATGACATTAGAAGATGTTTCCATGACAATTCATGCACACCCGACATTGGGAGAAATTTCAATGGAAGCTGCTGAAGTAGCCCTCGGTAAACCGATTCATATTCTTTCTAAATAATGAAGAAGGAAATCCTATCTGGCGTTCCGTCGGATAGGTTTTTTCCTTTGTGTACAAACTAACTAGAAATAGGAGGGAAAGAGATGGAGTATAGTTATCCGCTGCGTGCAGATTGGTCAACAGAAGAAATTATGATTGTAACTGGATTTTTCACATGTGTCGAAAAGGCTTTTGAGCAAGGGATCGGACGAGATGAATTGCTAGAAGCATATAATGCGTTTAAGAAAGTTGTTCCTTCCATGGCTGAAGAAAAGACTTTGTTCAAGGAGTTTAAGGAAGCCAGCAGTTATGAATGCTATAAAGTGGTGAAACGTTCAAAAGATGGTGTGACTGGAGAGGTAATTAAAGGGTAGACAAATGCGTATTTGAAGTCGGGGCTCGTTCTATGCATATCGAACTTTTATAAAAAGATGATTCCAATGGGTCGCATGAAAGACGATCCACTGGAATCATTTTTTGTCTGTTATCAACCAATTACTCGATCGTAAACGGGTAAAAGTTTTTCGAACGATTCTTCTACGTATGCTAAAAATTCCTTTTCTGACATTGCAGTCGCTTGATTTCTTTTCAAGTGACGTCCAACAAGAAATTCCGCTTTCTTCACATCATGCAGACGATCCAGAAGAGCGGTCAACTCTTCACTGCCGATCTCTTGAATCGATTTTGCTTCCGGTTTCATGTGATCTCCAGATACAACATAATCCTCCGGAAGTGCTGTTAGAAGGGGCAGATCCTTCAGCAACCGCTCTGAAATTCCTTTCTTATCCGGATTTTCGTAAATAATTGCAAGAACGATGAATAAATGTGTGCCCCAAAGACCAATCTGAAAGTGAGGAAGCGCTTTATACCCTCTTTTCGCAGGTGCAAATGCAACCCAACTATCTGAAGGCGGATTGACTGTTCGTCTCGCGTGCTTGGCAACGTGAGGAAAAAATTCTCCTTTACCATGAGCAGACAGCAAAGGCGTGAATAAGTCACCTAATTTCGTGAACTTAGGCTGAATCCTTTCTTGTAACGCAGTCATCCGTGCGTCCAATCCATCTACTTCAAAAACAGAAAAATCGTTCTCTGTCCAAAATGTTTTTGTCAATTTTGTGACCCCTCTCTTTTATCTACGTTTATAGGGATGTACTTTGGGGAATAATTGAGACAAACGGACAAAACATCTAGCTGTCCGACTGATTCCCGCATATCTTATGGTAACAGGAAATTGCACATACTTTCAAAAAAAGGGGTGTTTTCGATGAAACAAGTCGTCCATGTTATTCGTAAAGCAGATGTTGAAAAAGAATTCCTTAAAGTTTTGAACCTGGAGCTGGACTATGAACTAGCGACCCTTCATGATGCATTGAATGAAGAGGACTCCAAGCAAATTGCGAAGAGCAAAAAGAGGTTGTCTGAAATTCACAGTGAACTGGAGAAGCTGAATGGCTTTTAAAGGAATCATTATAGGCGATTATTAGGAAAGGCTGTTGGTCATTGTTCTCTTCAGGGAGATCATGCACAGGAGCCTTTTTTGTTTTGGCTCCGTACAGCTATGCTATACTTGAAGGAGATGAAGTGGAGGGATTTGAGATGAACTGGGGTGCACTTGACCGTTATGTGAAATCATTGATAAAAGAAGCGGGTCATCACATAAAACATTCATTTTTTACCGAAATTGAAATCAGCTCGAAGTCCTCGGCCAATGATCTTGTTACGAACATTGATCGCGAAATTGAACAATTTTTCATTGAACGCATTCGACGTGATTTCCCGGATCACCGAATTATGGGGGAAGAAGGTTTTGGAGACGACATCCGATCGCTGGATGGAATCATCTGGTTTTTAGACCCCATCGATGGAACCATGAATTTTGTCCATCAAAAACGGAATTTCGCTATTTCCCTAGGTATTTACATAGACGGAATAGGGATGCTCGGTTATGTTTATGATGTCATGGCAGATGATCTATACTCCGCAATGAAAGACGAAGGTGCATTTCTGAATGACATCCGACTTCCGAATCTGAAGGAGACAACAATTGAACAAGCAATCATTGGTGTCAATGCGAGCTGGATTGCGCCAAATCGATATGTGGATAATGCTCCGATGATTGACCTTGTCACTAAGTGCAGGGGGACGCGCTCTTATGGATCTGCGGCTCTCGAACTGACTCATGTGGCTGCTGGGAGAGTAGATGCCTATATGTCGATGAGGTTGTCGCCGTGGGATGTAGCAGGCGGAATGATTATTGCGCACGAAGCAGGTGCGATTTCCTCCACGATGAGTGGGGTACGTCCAAGTTTACTTCACCAAGAAACATTCATAGTCGCAAATGCGAGCATCCACACGCAGCTTCTTGAGGAATTCATTGTATTAAAAAAGTGAAGTATCATTAGCTAACCTAATGATCTCCACTTATCTATTAAAGAAGTCCTTGTTCACGCAACTTCTTTTTTGTTTTAAATCCATTTCCCATGATCAAAACAAGGGAAACGATCGATGCTATTGCCAATAAAAAACTTTTTACGCCGACTGCGATTCCAATCATAAACATGGATAGGACGGCTCCTAAAGCGTATAAAACGAACACCCATTTGACATTTTTCAAAAAAATACGCCTCCTGATCAAGTAAATCGTTTTTTCTCGAAGTATCTTGTGCTATAATAACACAGTTAATCAACTGAATAAAGACAGATGGAGTGAAATGATGACAAACACACGAAATGATCTTAGAAATATAGCTATTATCGCCCACGTTGACCATGGTAAAACAACATTAGTCGACCAGTTATTGAAGCAATCAGGCATTTTCCGTTCCAATGAGCACGTAGATGAGCGCGCAATGGACTCAAACGAACTTGAGCGTGAGCGTGGTATTACCATTCTTGCGAAAAACACTGCGATTGAATATGAAAACACTAAAATCAACATCTTGGATACCCCGGGACACGCTGACTTTGGCGGAGAAGTGGAACGTATTCTGAAAATGGTCGACGGTGTAGTATTAGTTGTCGATGCATTTGAAGGATGTATGCCACAGACACGTTTCGTATTGAAAAAAGCACTTGAAATCAATTTGAAGCCAATCGTAGTCGTTAACAAAATCGACCGTGAATTTGCACGTCCTGAAGAAGTGGTTGATGAAGTTCTTGAACTCTTCATCGAGTTGGACGCAAATGATGAGCAACTTGAATTCCCGGTTGTATTTGCATCAGGATTCAACGGTACAGCGAGCCTGTCACCAGACCCTGCTGACCAAGAAGACACGCTTAAAGTTTTGTATGATGCGATTTTAGATAAAATCCCGGCACCAATCGACAACCGTGAAGAGCCACTTCAATTCCAAGTATCCCTTCTGGACTATAGTGATTATGTTGGCCGTATCGGTATCGGACGAGTATTCCGCGGAACAATGACAGTAGGTCAACAAGTAAGTGTTATGAAACGTGACGGTTCGGTCAAGAATTTCCGTGTTACGAAAATGTACGGTTTCCTAGGATTGAAACGCATTGAAATCCAAGAAGCGCATGCAGGAGACCTGATTGCGATTTCTGGAATGGATGATATCGATGTGGGAGAAACGGTTTGTCCTATTGATCATCAAGAAGCGCTGCCATTGCTGCACGTAGATGAGCCGACATTGCAGATGAAATTTTTAGTGAACAACAGTCCTTTCGCTGGACGCGAAGGCAAATGGGTCACTTCAAGAAAAATCGAAGAGCGTCTACAACAGCAATTGCAAACAGACGTGTCATTGCGTGTAGATCCTACGGAATCACCGGATGCATGGGTTGTTTCAGGCCGTGGAGAACTTCACTTGTCGATTTTGATCGAAAACATGCGCCGTGAAGGTTTTGAACTTCAAGTATCAAAACCGGAAGTAATCGTGAAAACAATCGATGGTGTACGTTGTGAACCAGTTGAAAACGTACAAATTGACGTACCTGAAGAATATACGGGATCTGTCATTGAATCGATGGGTGAGCGTAAAGGCGAAATGCTCGATATGGTCAACAATGGTAACGGACAAGTCCGTATGACATTCCTAGTGCCTGCACGTGGATTGATCGGCTACTCTACAGACTTTTTAACTCTTACAAGAGGGTACGGTATTTTGAACCATACGTTCGATTCTTATAAGCCGATGTCAGCTGGTAAAGTTGGCGGACGACGTAATGGTGTTCTTGTTTCCATGGAAAACGGAAAAGTGACAGCATACAGTGTGATGCAGCTTGAGGATCGTGGAGTGATGTTCGTAGAAGCTGGTACGGATATTTATGCGGGAATGGTAGTTGGTGAAAATACGCGTGAAAGTGATATCACAATCAACTTAACACGTGTTAAACATGCGACAAACGTCCGCTCAGCGACTAAGGACCAAACGGTATCAACTAAAAAGCCGAAGATCATGACTCTTGAAGAAGCTCTTCAATATGCTGGAGATGATGAGTATTGTGAAGTTACACCGGTTTCAATCCGACTTCGCAAGAAAATCCTGGATAAGAACGAACGTGAAAAGGCTCAGAAAAAGAGCAAATAAGCAGTTATGAAAGGAATGTGTTGAATGAAGGTAGAGGATTCGGAGCTAGTAGCCACTAGGATGTCCGGTATCGCTAAGTTTATCTACGAAATGATGCCGAATTTCGATGCTGCTGGGTACGTATTGTTCGTTCTCGTGTTTTTGCTGGCAGCGTTAGTTTATAAACTAGGGTTTGCGAGAAAAATCAAGCCATTGCAAAATGTTGTGATTTATACGTTTTTGTTTATCGGCTGCCTCGTGCTTACGTTCTTGGCATTTTTCCTTCCGATTGTGGAAGGCTTAATTGTAGCCGTGCTGATTCTGATCATCTATAGAGTCCGCAGATTAAATGAACATCAAAAAGATCCAGTCGCGTAATGCGGCTGGATCTTTTTTAAAATTCATTTTCAGCTGGATGGGAACTTCGTCGGAAAGTGAACTTCCCTGTTTCGATGCGCAACCGAGTCAACTCTCCGATGCGTTCTCTGCAAAGTTCACACATATAGGTATGAATCGGTCGATTACGCAATTTTTTTGCGAGGGGATCTTCGTCGCTTAGTTTACCGATAGCATCACATATTACACATTTAACACGCATCGCTGCACCTCATTTCAGCTAATCCGGATTGCAGAAACATTTCGGATAGGGTTATTTCGAGTTGAGCCATCTTTTAGCATGACATGAATCGGGCCATCCTCTTTCAACGGTTTACCTTCAAAACTAAATTGGAACAATAAGTTCGCCGCATCTGAGATCGGGAAGTTGTGCTCGCCCTCAGCTGTTTCGAAAGTGATGGTGGTTGCATCTTCTGCTGGAATTGCATTTTTCAGGAAAGGTTCAAAAAGAATGCCGAAAGTTCCTGTCAGCATTTTTTGTTTTTCGTATTTCTTTTCGGATTTCAATGTAGGAGGATAGGTGGCCCCTTCCATGATTTCCCTTGACCAATGCTTCCCCATTCGTTCTTTATAGTCTTCCATTTCATCGAACTCATCGACTTCTGTCGTAAAGTAGGTGTCCAGATCAAGTCGTCTGTCATCGAAAATCCAGACAGTCGGATCCAGCGTAATGGTATGTTTTACATTCCCTTTAATCGGTACAATCGTTTCCACAATAAATCCTCCCAGCGCATTCGTTTCTAGTTTACAGTATACCTGTTTTTGTTCTTAATCGAAAGCTATCTGGCTATTGGCCGCTCAAGCACTGCGGGAAATACTTGCAATTTCGGCTTTCTACAGCTACAATTTATTCTATAGCAGCTTGCTGAAATAAGAGTAATGGGGGCGTCCTCATGGATATAGAAGTACAGGAAACCTATCAGGAAAAAGCCATATTGCAGCTGCAGGCGGATGCAGACAAAATCGCCCAGCTCATTAAAGTGCAGATGGATCATTTGACGATGCCGCAATGCCCTTTATATGAGGAAGTATTGGACACGCAAATGTATGGTCTGTCCCGTGAAATCGACTTTGCTGTCAAGCTTGGTCTTATTGAAAGAGAGCGTGGAAAGAACATACTTTCTGCTCTGGAAACAGAAATGAATATCTTACATGAACTGAGCATAAAAAAATAAACAAAAGACTCAAACTAACTAAAAGTTTGAGTTTTTTATTTACAGATACGAGGGGTTTTTTTGAAAAATTATGCAATTCGTCTATTCCGTCATTTTGATTTTCCTTTGTTTTTTACATATTTAGTTCTTTGTCTTTTTGGACTTGTCATGATTTACAGTTCCAGTATGGTGTGGGCTGTTAACCGTTATGGCTGGGAACCGGATACGTTTTTTAATCAGCAGCTTGTGAGTGTGATTATCGCGCTTCTGGTGTTTTTCTTCATGGCCTTTCTTCCTTATAAATTATATAGGAAAAAGTATTTTATGGTAGCTACGGTGGCTGTCATGCTACTCCTTCTGTTTTTGGTGCATTTTATTGGATTTGGTGGTGAAGTTGGTTCCCAATCATGGATTAAACTTCCAATAGGAAGTATACAACCTTCTGAACTTGCAAAGATTGTAATGATAATTTACTTTGCAGGTGTATTTGCGAATAAGTATGATGCGGGAACAATCAACAGTATCAATACAGCGATTGCGCCTCCAGTCATCATACTGGGGATTGCAGTTGGTTCTGTTATGATGGAAACCGATATCGGGGCAACCTTCATCATCATTGCGACTTCGATCTGTGTGATGGCGACAAGTGGAATTAACATTAAGACGTTTGGAAAGTTAAGTTTGTTTGTTGCTGTAATCCTGGTTCTTGTTGGAATCGTTTTATTTTTCGCTTGGGATTCTGTCATGACGGGAAGCCGTATGGGTCGTTTTTCTGCTTACAGGGATCCATTCGAATATATCCAGGGCTCCGGGCTGCAGATTGTAAATGGGTACATCGCTATTGGCGCGGGTGGATTATTCGGTCTTGGGTTAGGAAACTCTGTTCAAAAAATGGGGTATTTGCCTGAACCCCATACTGATTTCATCATGGCCATCATATCTGAAGAATTCGGTGTTTTTGGTACTACCCTCGTAATAGGGGGATTAGGGTTCTTAGTTGTGCGCGCCTTCTGGATAGCGTTAACGACCAAGGATCCCCACGCGAGAATGCTTGCTTCAGGTGTAGGTGCAATTATCGGTATCCAAACGTTCATTAATCTGGGCGGGGTAACCGGACTGATTCCATTGACAGGTGTTACGCTTCCGTTTATTAGTTATGGCGGAACTTCGATTATTCTGTTATCTTTAGCTTTAGGAATATTGATGAATATTTCAATGTTCACTAGATATGAGAAAAACAAATAGAAAAGGACGTGCCTAAGGTGGAAATGAAATCCATTAAAAAGATTCTGGTTGCGAACCGTGGGGAAATTGCAATTCGTATTTTCAGAGCGTGTACTGAACTTCAAATTCCGACTGTAGGTATCTATTCTGCAGAAGACCGAGGATCGTTTCATCGTTACAAGGCAGATGAGTCGTATCTGATAGGGGAAGGAAAGAAACCGATCGATGCGTATCTTGACATTGATGGCATCATTCAAATCGCTAAACGTTCTGGTGCGAATGCGATCCATCCAGGTTACGGTTTTTTAGCGGAAAACGAAGAGTTTGCTGCACGTCTTGAAAAAGAAGGAATCATTTTTATTGGACCGACTTCTCGCCATCTGGAGATGTTTGGCGATAAAGTGAAAGCTCGTTCACAAGCAATACAAGCAGGAATCCCTGTCATTCCAGGCACGGATGGACCTGTCCAATCGATTGAAGAAGTGGAAGCGTTTGGGACATCTCATGGCTATCCGATTATTATCAAAGCCTCATTAGGTGGAGGCGGGCGCGGAATGCGTATTGTCGAGCAAGCCGATGAAGTCCATGAAGCATATAATCGTGCGAAATCCGAAGCGAAATCTGCATTCGGATCCGATGAAGTGTACGTAGAAAAACTGATCAGAGAGCCAAAACATATTGAGGTACAAATCTTAGGCGATACTCACGGAAATATCGTGCATCTGTATGAGCGTGATTGTTCGGTTCAGCGCCGTCATCAGAAATTGGTCGAAATCGCACCATCCATTTCGTTATCCGATGAGTTAAGACAAGCTATTTGTGATTCTGCGGTTAAACTCATGGCCAATGTAAACTACATAAATGCGGGAACCGTTGAGTTTTTGGTCGCAAATGATGAGTTTTACTTTATTGAAGTCAATCCACGTATCCAAGTTGAACATACCATTACTGAAATGGTGACGGGTATAGACATCGTCCATACTCAAATTTTCATAGCAGACGGTGAGAACCTTCATACCGGTCAATCTGCTGTTCCTGAACAAGAGGACATTCCGCTATTTGGATATGCAATCCAGGCGCGTGTAACAACTGAAGACCCCCTGAACGACTTCATGCCCGATACTGGGAAATTATCCGTCTACCGTTCAGGCGGGGGATTTGGTGTCCGTCTCGATGCCGGAAATGGATTCCAAGGGGCCGTGATTACACCGTACTATGATTCGTTACTTGTAAAGGTTTCCACTTGGGGGATGACTTTCCGGGAAGCTGCATCCAAAATGGACAGAAACTTGCAAGAATTCCGTATCCGTGGGATTAAGACCAACATTCCCTTCCTAGCCAATGTTGTCCGTCATGAAAGCTTTTTAACAGGGGATTATACGACAAGCTTCATAGACGCAGCTCCTGAATTATTCGAATTCCCAGTCAGAAAAGACCGGGGCACGAAAGTTTTGAATTATTTAGGGACAATAACAGTCAACGGATTCCCAGGTATAGGAAGACAATCAAAACCTGTATTTGCGGTTCCACGTAAACCTGAGATGGACTTGTCAATTCCTCCAAAACAAGGAACGAAACAAATTTTGGATGAGCGGGGTCCAGAAGGTCTAGCGAAATGGGTTAAAGAACAAGAAGAAGTGTTACTCACTGATACGACATTCCGTGATGCTCACCAGTCGTTGCTTGCTACGCGTGTAAGAACCGCTGATATGACGAACATAGCTGCGGAATCTGCCCGTCTGATGCCCGATCTATTCTCCTTTGAAATGTGGGGAGGCGCAACGTTCGACGTATCTTACAGGTTCTTAAAAGAGGATCCGTGGGAGAGGCTGGAAGTGCTTCGCAAGCAAATCCCGAATGTACTATTCCAAATGCTCTTTAGAGGGGCCAATGCAGTTGGATATAAAAACTATCCGGATAATGTGATCCGTGAATTTGTTAAAGAGTCTGCTGCTGCAGGTATTGACGTATTCCGTATATTCGACAGTTTGAATTGGATCAAAGGTATGGAAGTTGCCATCGATGCTGTACGACAAGAAGGTAAAGTCGCTGAAGCCGCCCTATGTTACACAGGGGACGTGTTAGATCCAATGCGCACTAAATATACGATTGCTTACTATAAGGAAATGGCGAAAGAGCTAGAAAATGCAGGAGCCCATATTTTGTCCTTGAAAGATATGGCAGGTTTATTGAAGCCGGAAGCTGCCTATCAACTGATTTCTGAGTTGAAGGCAACTGTCGATATCCCGATCCACCTCCATTCCCATGATACGAGTGGTAACGGAATCGCGATGTATACGCGAGCGATTGAAGCAGGTGTCGACATTGTCGATACGGCGCTTGGCGCGATGTCCGGACTTACATCTCAACCGTCAGCTAACTCGCTTTACTATGCGCTTCAGTACGGTGGCCGTGGAGTCCGTACAGATGTTAAAGCACTTGAAGAGTTATCATTCTACTGGGAGGACGTCCGTGAGTATTATGCTCACTTTGAAAGTGGTATGATCAGTCCGCATTCAGAAGTGTACGTCCATGAAATGCCTGGTGGACAATACTCCAACTTACAACAACAAGCCAAGGGTGTCGGTCTTGGGAATCGCTGGAAAGAGGTCAAGGAAATGTTCTCCCGGGTCAATATGCTGTTTGGGGATATTGTGAAAGTGACTCCTTCTTCCAAAGTCGTCGGAGATATGGCTTTGTTCATGGTCCAGAACGAACTGGATGAAGAAGCGGTTCTGGAAAGAGGGAACTCGATTGACTTCCCGGAATCTGTCATTGAATTTTTTGAAGGTTATATCGGTCAGCCTTATGGCGGGTTCCCTGAAGAATTGCAGAAAGTCGTTCTGAAAGAACGGAAGCCTTTGACTGTACGTCCAGGGGAATTATTGGAGCCGGTAAACTTTGACCAGGTCATTTCAACACTTGATGGGGAACTGGAGAAATCAGCTACTATACATGATGCATTGGCATACTCACTGTATCCTAAAGTGTTCGAGGAATATATGGCGATGTACAAAGACTTTGGTAATCTATCGGTCATCCAGACTCCTGAATTCCTATACGGAATGAGACTGGGGGAAGAGATTGAAGTCGAAATCGAAGTAGGGAAGACCCTTATTATTAAACTTGTTTCCATTGGTGAACCGCAGGCTGACGGAACTCGGGTCGTTTACTTTGAGTTGAATGGGCAGCCACGTGAGGTCATCATTCAAGATGTGAGTGTCGAAACTGATTCTGCTAAGAAGCAAAAAGCGGATCCTGGTAATGATGCCCACATCGCTGCAACGATGCCTGGTACGGTTCTGCAGCTTGCAGTTGAAAAAGGGGACCGTGTGCGCCGAGGTCAACACTTGCTGATCACGGAAGCGATGAAGATGGAGACGACGATTCAAACGCCATACGACGGTGTTGTCAAAGAAATTCATGTGGCTCCTGGAGAAGCGATCTCAACCGGTGATTTGTTGATAGAACTCGAACATTGAGTGCGGATGAACAAAAGGAACCTGACTGTTTGAAACTCTCGTAAACCAGTGTAAGCGGTTATCAAACTCTGAAAGCACTCATAAACACATAAAATAAAAACAGCCGTTCGGATAAACCGATCGGCTGTTTTTATACCTATTTTTGAATGCGTACTCTGGATAGCAACAAAATCATGTAAGTCAATAATCCGAATAGCAAGGTCACGAACAATGAGTGGAGCAAAGCAATGGTTAGATTCAACCGTGTGAAGATGGATAGCATACCAGTGGTTGCTTGAGCAAGCACTAACACCATGGCAAGGGACCAGCCCCACACCAGCACCTTCTGTTCACGATAGTTGCGCAGTACATGGAATGCGATATAAACGAGCCAGATGACGATCAATGCAGCGGCTGTTCGGTGGCCCATTTGAACCCATTCATTGAGATTGGAAGGAAGTTCGAATTGGTCATTCCTGCACAATGGCCAATCTGCACAAGCGAGACTGGATTCTGTATGTCGAACAAGAGCACCTGTATAAATGACAATGTAGGAGTATACTGTCACACCAATTGTATGGAATTTCAGTTTGGATCCAACTTGGATTTTGTCGGCATCAAACTTTTTATCCACTTCAAAGATGAGAAGTGTCAAAAGTAAGACGGCTGCAAAAGAAATCAAGGAAATCCCGAAATGCAGAGCGAGTATAAAATCCCCTTGTCCCCATTTCACTTGTGCAGCACCAATAAGTGCTTGCAAAATGAGGAAAAATACAGCCATAATCGAAAGGAACTTCGTTTCACGAACATGCCCAATCGCTTTCCATGACCATACAGATAGAATCACTATTAAAATTCCGACAGCCCCCGTAACTACACGATGGGAAAACTCAATAAGAACTTCTGCAGTGATCTCATCCGGAATTAGTTGTCCATTACAGCCAGGCCAATGTCTTCCGCAGCCCATACCACTGTCTGTTTTCGTAACGAGCGCACCGCCAAGCATGATGAGCAGCATCCCGATTGTCGCAGCGACTGCAAACCATTTTAAGTAGTTATATCGTTTCAAACAAGACACCTTCTTTAATAAATTATCGACCGGTGAAAAGGTCTCTAGTTTTTAATGATAGAGAATCGGACCTTAAAACACAATGCCGGAAACGCAGAACACGAAATTAGGTTCGGATTTTCACAAAACGTTCATAAAAAAGACCTGATAACTTCACAAATGGCATTGTGGAATGATTTACTATAGAGTGTGAACTGTATATTTGTTAGTAAGAGTGTGCAATTCTATACAAATTGCGATTTTGTATAGAAATTGTGAAGGATTTTCGCTATAGTTAGATACAGCGGTCATTTTTAAAAGGCTTTGAAAGGGGGAGTCAAATGTCAAACAGTCGTTCGACTGCTGCACAGACAGTACCGGAACCTGTAATTGCACCAACATTTTTGAAGGACTTTTTAGCGCTAATTAAAATTGGGATTGTGAATTCCAATCTCATCACTGCCTTCACAGGTCTCTTCTTGGCGTTCCAGTTTGCGAACATCAACTTTGTACATAGTCTGGATCTTATGATTGGTACGCTTTTCGGAACTGCCCTGATCATAGCCGGTTCAGCAGCGCTTAATAACTTGATCGATCGTGATATCGACCCCATTATGACGCGTACTAGGACAAGACCGACAGTAACCGGTCGGTTTAAGGCCCCAGCTGTTCTCATTATGGCATTAAGCTTCATAGCTATCGGTGAAGTCTTGCTGTTTTCAGCGAACGTCACGACAGGGCTTCTTGGTATTGCTGGTGTTTTCAGTTACGTCGTCCTCTATTCCATGTGGTCGAAACGCCGTCACGTTTCCAATACGATTGTTGGAAGTTTATCTGGCGCCATTCCGCCGCTGATTGGTTGGGCGGCAGTGGAACCGTCACTTGGATTTGGGGCTTGGGCATTATTTCTGATCATGTTTGTCTGGCAGCCACCTCATTTTTACGCACTTGCTATGAAAAAGACCGATGAATATGGAGCTGCTGGTATTCCGATGTTACCGGTCGTCAAAGGATTTGCGCGTACGAAGAAATCAATGTTTGCATGGGTTTTACTGTTATTTCCTCTGCCTTTTTTGTTAAGCGAATTAGGGACAGCATTTCTAGTTTTAGCAACCTTGTTGAACATAGGCTGGTTGTTACTCGCCTTAAAAGGGTTCCGTGTGAAAGATGATTTGAAATGGGCAACGTCCATGTTCATCTACTCACTGAACTACATGACAATTCTTTTTGTATCGATGATCATCTTTTCGATTTTCATCTAACTGTTTGGAATTCTTTCTTTGACAGGAATTCATTATAGAGAGGTCTACACTCCTCGATGGAAGAAAACACTATTAGAAAGAGAGGGATTATGAAGCGATGATGAAAGGACTCAAAAAATGGCGTCTCTTTTCCTTGTTAGCGGTTCTGACTGTATTTTTAGCAGGATGTGGCCAACAGGAATTATCCACGCTTCTACCAGCTGGTCAGGTAGGTAAAGATCAGTTTAATCTGCTGATGCTATCTTCAGGTATCATGCTGTTCGTCATTCTTGTTGTAGTCGTAATTTATGTTGTAGCACTGATTCGTTTCAGACGTTCGAAACTAGGTGAAGACTTCATTCCTGAACAAGTTGAAGGAAGTCAGAAACTGGAGCTCATTTGGACAATTATTCCAATTATCCTTATTATTATTCTTGCAGTCCCTACTGTATATTACACGTACAAACTTGGGGACGTTAAAGCGATGGAAGAAGTCAACGACGATGGCAAGGCGAAGCATTTAGTTGTTGACGTAACTGCTAAGCTTTATTGGTGGGAATTCGAATACCCGGATCTTGGTATTGTAACTGCTCAAGAACTAGTTGTACCAACTAAGGAAAAAGTATTCTTCAACCTGAAAGCAGCAGATGTGAAGCACTCCTTCTGGATACCTGCAATCGGAGGCAAGTTGGATACGAACGTGGAGAACTTGAACAAATTCTATCTTTCTTTTGACAAAGAATCAGAAGGCCTCAAAGATGGCGTGTTCTATGGTAAATGTGCGGAGCTATGCGGGCCGTCTCACTCACTGATGGATTTCAAAGTGAAAACATTACCACGGGATGAGTTCGACGCATGGGCGAAAAACATGAAAGCAACTGCAGACGGAAATGCTGTTGCGAACGCAGCAGGTGAAGAAGTCTTCAAACAAAGCTGTATCGGATGTCACGCTGTTTCTGGAGCTGGCGAAGGTGGAGCAGCTGGACCGAACCTTGCCGCATTCGGTGATCGTAACCGTGTAGCTGGTTTCTTAGATCACGACGCAGAACACTTGAAAGAATGGATTAAGAATCCACAAAAAGTTAAACCGGGCAATGAAATGCCTTCTTTCGAAAAACAGTTATCCGAGCAGGAACTGGATGACTTAGCTGAGTACTTGCTTGGCTTGTCTGTTGAGCAGTAATACGTAACGCGATATTGAAGAGGAGGTAAAACAACGTGAGTTCTGTTGCTCAAAAAAGAGGATTCGGCGCAGCCCTTTGGGATTGGATGACAACTGTCGACCATAAGAAAATCGGAATTCTTTACCTCATTGGCGGCGGTTTCTTCTTCGTCGTCGGTGGTATTGAAGCGATGATCATTCGTCTCCAGCTGTTAAAGCCGAACAATGACCTTGTTAGTGCAGGTCTATTTAATGATTTAATCACGATGCATGGTACTACGATGATTTTCTTAGCCGCCATGCCGATACTATTCGGATTTATGAACTACATTATGCCACTCCAGATCGGAGCGCGCGATGTTGCGTTCCCATTCATTAACTCATTAGGTTTCTGGATGTTCTTCTTCGGAGGATTGTTCCTGAACATTTCATGGTTGGTTGGGCAGGTTCCTGATGCTGGATGGACTTCTTATGCATCCTTGTCACTTGCTTCTCCAGGACACGGAATTGACTTCTACGCGATAGGACTTCAAATCGCGGGTGGCGGTACGCTGATGGCCGGGATTAACTTCCTCGTCACCATCATTAACATGCGTGCACCGGGTATGACGTACATGAGGATGCCATTGTTTACTTGGACGACGTTCGTCGCTTCAGCAATGATCCTTTTCGCTTTCCCACCACTTACAGTCGGTTTGTTCTTCTTAACATTCGACCGTATGTTTGGCGGTAACTTCTTCGATCATACGATGGGTGGAAACACAATTATCTGGGAGCATATTTTCTGGATATTCGGTCACCCTGAAGTATATATCCTGATCTTGCCGGCATTCGGTATTTTCTCTGAAATCTTTTCGATTTTCTCTCGTAAGCGCCTTTTCGGGTATCCGGCAATGGTATTTGCGACAGTATTGATCGGTTTCTTAGGATTCATGGTTTGGGCTCACCACATGTTCACAGTTGGCCTTGGGCCGACTGCTAACGCAATCTTCGCAGTTGCGACGATGGCGATTGCTGTACCGACAGGTGTAAAAATCTTTAACTGGCTGCTTACCATTTGGGGCGGAAGTATTTCCGTTACTACGCCAATGCTGTATGCGCTTGGTTTCATCCCATCATTCGTAATGGGTGGCGTCACAGGGGTCATGCAAGGTGCTGCGCCTCTTGACTATCAGCTGCACGATAGTTATTTCATTGTTGCCCATTTCCACTACGTAATCGTTGGTGGAGTTGTACTTGCAATTTTAGCGGGAGTACACCTCTATTGGCCGAAAATGTTCGGAACTATGCTCAATGAAACACTTGGTAAAATTACGTTTGTGTTTTTCTTTATCGGATTCCACTGTACATTCCTTATCCAGCACTGGCTTGGATTCTGGGGAATGCCACGCCGTGTCTGGACATATATGGATGGACAAGGCTGGAATACAGCGAACTTGATCAGTTCCATCGGTGCGCTTCTGATGGCCATTGGTGTTATTGTATTAGTAGTCAATATCATCATGACAATTGTTAAAAACGTACGTGTCGGAAATGATCCATGGGGCGATGGACGTACACTTGAGTGGGCGATTCCTTCACCGCCGCCATTCTATAACTTTACTCAAACTCCACTAGTACGAGGACTTGATACGGTTTGGATTGAAAAGCAGGAAGGTAACACAACAGGGCTTACATTTGCAGAACCTGTTACGGATATCCACATGCCGAACGGTTCAATCATTCCGTTCTTCATGACTTTAGGTATGTTCGTTGCTGGTTTCGGTGCAATGTACCATCAAGAAACGGCTTGGGGACTTCCAGTGCTCATCTTTGGTCTTGCGGTAACATTTATTGCTATGGCAATGCGCTCATTGAAAGATGATCTTGGTTTCCATGTAACCAAACAAGAGATTCAACGTGATATTGACAATGCTCGCAAAGGGGGTCAAAACTGATGGATTTGAATAAGAAGTTCACTCCGGAGACTTGGCCGGAACACCCCGAGCGCGCAACACTTGAAGCGAAAAACAAATTTGTCGGCTTCTGGCTCTTCCTTGGTGGAGAGACCATCCTGTTCGCAACGTTATTCGCGACTTATATGGCATTAAAGAATAAAGGACCTAGTGGTTTCGGTTTCTCAACACAGGAACTGTATCAACTTCCACTCGTCTTCGTTATGACATTGTTACTTTTAACATCGTCACTTACTAGTGTGTACGCAATGCACCATATGAAGAACTACAACTTTAAGAAAATGCAGCTCTGGTTAGCTATCACTGCATTCCTCGGACTTTGTTTCCTTGGACTCGAAGTGTATGAATTCACTCACTATGTAAAAGAAGGATTCACGTTTGGAAATAGTGCATTCAGTTCAGCATTCTTCACACTTGTAGGAACACACGGTTTCCACGTAGCTATCGGACTCGTTTGGGTGACATTGTTGCTCTTCCGAAATGCAAAACGCGGTCTGAACTTGTATAATGCAACTAAGTACTACACGTTCTCACTTTACTGGCACTTCATTGACGTCGTATGGGTATTCATCTTTACGGTAGTTTACTTGATGGGAGTGATCGGATAACATGGCAGAAGTAGAAACGTACAAGAGAACGCCTATTGAACAGGATCTTTTCATCCGCCGTTCAAAGGAAACTATGCGCGGTCAAGTTATGATGTTCTCACTCATGATTTTCATGACACTCGTCTCGTTTACATTCGTCGTGGCTTATCAGCAGGGAGTGGAAGGTTTTTCTAAGTATTTAGTAATTCCTGTCCTTTTCCTCTTTGCTGCAGTTCAAGTAGCACTGCAACTCTACTATTTCATGCACATGAAAGATAAGGGACACGGTGTTCCCCAGATGTTCATGTTCACAGGAGCGGTGTTTGCATTCCTGATTCCACTAACTTTTGTCACAATTGTTTGGTGGTAAGCTTCACAAACCTCTGTCTTTGGCCAATTGCCAAGGGCAGAGGTTTTTTATTTGGTTGAATGTCAAAGAACGTTCATTGTGTTACATAAATTTAGAGCCTATAATAGGTAGAGATATTACAAAAGGAGCTGGGGCATTTGTCGCTAAGTATATTTGGCTTCCGCGCTTTATGGAGTCCGTATTTTTTACTATTTCTCGTTCTCATGACAGTCCTTTACTTTTTACTGACAAAAAAGTGGAGAACTCGTTTTAATGGGACGGAGACTGTCACGTCCAGACAGATCACATCTTTCGTTTCTGCAATGGTGTTGTTGTATATCGTGAAAGGCTCACCAATGGATTTGATGGGACATATTTTGTTTGCTGTCCATATGGGACAAATGGCTATATTACTTTTAGTGATTGCACCGTTATTCATTATGGGGATTCCAAACTTTTTGTGGAAAAAAGTTTTCAGTTACCCGAAACTGGCAGCTGTTATCCGGTTCTTCACAAAGCCGGTTATCAGCTTAATGGTCTTTACGATCATGTTTTCGTTGAACCATTATCCACTGGTTCTGGATACGATTAAACTTAGCTTGCCTCTTCATACTGCATTTACGCTGACATTATTTTTATCAGCCTTGTTCTTGTGGTGGCCTATTTTCAACACATTGCCAGGAGAGCCTCAATTACACGGTTTGAAAAAAATCGGGTATGTCATATTGAGTGCCATCCTGTTAACTCCTGCTTGTTCGTTGATCATCTTTGCGGATGTCCCGGTCTACGAGACATACAGCAGCGGAGAAGCGTGGCTGAAAGCAATGGCACTCTGTGTTCCTGCAGGGACCTTGTCCGGTTTGACGATTTCAGGACCCGAGTTGTTCACAAGCATGCCCACGCTTTATGATCAGCAGCTTGGCGGAATCATTATGAAGGTCATCCAAGAATTATTGTATGTGTTCATCATCGGCAAGATTTTCATTACATGGTATCGCGATGAACAAGACAATGCGGATGAAATTACACGTCAAGATTTGATCAACCGAAAAAAATTATCGATTCATGGCTGATCATTACATCTGAATAGAAATGGAGAACTCGTATGAACTTGCCTTTTCTGCCGACACTGAGCACGCTGCTCATTATTATTTCTGGGGTTTTAGTTGTGATTGGATGGTTGCTGATTCGCAAAAAGCGGATGCAAGCACACAAAAATGTGATGATTGCCGCATCCATCTCAGCACTTCTGTTTTTAGTAATTTACTTATCCCGCACGATTATCATCGGGAACACGGCTTTCGGAGGACCCGACAACATTAAAATCTATTACACTGTGTTTTTGATTTTCCATATTTGTTTAGCTACGACTGGAGCCATTCTAGTTGTCCTTTCGCTTATCTCAGGACTCAAGGACAACTTACCCAAGCATCGCCGTCTAGGACCTGTGACAAGCATTGTGTGGGTTTTTGCAGCAATTACTGGCGTAGCTGTCTATTTACTTCTCTATGTATTTTACTCAGGCGGAGAAACGACTTCGATGATCAAAGCGATTTTAGGATTCTAATGTAAAACACGCATGCCCCTATCATAGGAGCATGCGTGTTTTCTTTATGGCGTACACTTCAAGCTAGATTTTAAAATTCATTTTGATAATCCCGGCTTCAATGGCTGTAGTGAAGAGGATGACGACCATAGGACCGATAAAGAATCCAAGGACTCCGAACAACTTCAAACCGATGAACATTCCGATCAATGTCGGAAGAGGGGACAATCCGATTTGTGAACCCATCACTTTCGGTTCTACAGTTCTACGGATAATCAACAATACAGCTGCTAAAATTGCTAGCTTTGTTCCCATCGCCACGTCACCGCTCACATACTCGTAAAGGGACCAAGGTGCCAGAATGATGATTGAACCTAAAATAGGAATAACGTCGATTATCCAGATGACAATTGCCATGACAACAGCATATTTCGGAACGATTAACAGCAATCCGACGAACGCTACCGCTAAAATGATGAAACTGACAAGTAATTGTGCTTTCATGAACCCAATGACTGTTGCATTCAGTTTTGTAGTCATATATCTCACTTTTTCAGCAGTTCGATCCGTCAGCAAGTTAAACGCACTTTGTTTCAGCTGAGGAAGCTCCAGCATAAACAAGAACAATGCAATTAAGAAGACGATGAAACTCACGAGGAAATTCGGGATTTCTGAAGCGAGTGCAATGATCTTTTCATAGCTCAACAGTTCAAGAAGGGAAGTTTTGAAGGAAGTGAGCGCAGCAGTCAGTTGTTCTTGTGTCGCTTTGACGATATCTGAAGGCATTCCAGAAGTATATTTAAATACTTTCTCTTGCATATCAATCCAGACGCCTGAAAGTGAGTTCAGATACTCGGGTGCATCTTTTGTGAATTGAATGATTCTGCCGATTAATGACGTAACAGAGTAGTAGATCCCTACTGCAACGAGTAACACGACAAAGATAAATACGGAAATGACAGATAATTTACGTTTCCAATTGAACTTACGCTCTACTAGCTTGACAAGCGGATCGATCATCAGTGCAGTCAGCAGGGCTAAAATTAGCGGTATGGAAACCGGGAGTATGAAGAATAGAACAGCAACTGCAATAATCACAGTCACCAATATAAGCAAAGTTCGTTTAGTTAGCCATTTTGACACCCGGCATTCCTCCAAATCGTGTATTATTTCTATTATAGCCAAAATAAATGAAAATGGATATGAAAAACCGGAGAATGGAATATTCTCCGGTTTTTCATCATTTGTTTAAGTTAAATACTTGAAGGTCTTTCACTAAGCCAGCTAGAGTTTTTTTACAGTCATTCACGACGAATGTCGGATAGAGTTCATCATCTCCGTACTCCACACCGTGTGGATAGTAGTGTTTTCCAAGTTGAGGAGTTATGAATTCAATAACTGCCTCATTCTTTCCAACATCTCCATTCGGAGTGAGACCATAGACACGCAGATAGTATACCCCTTCACTTACTGTATACTTTTTGTCGAATGTGACGCGCTCGTAGTCCCATTGTCCAGCGAGAACTAAATCATATCTTTTAGCAATTTCTTCAAGATCAATCAGGCTAACAGCCAGCTGTTCGATACCTGTGTTTAAAAAATCCATTGATTAGCTTCCTCCTTATACGACAGTCAATCGATTGCTATTCGTCTATAATCATAGAACAAAAGGAAGTCGGTTGCAATGGCAACATTGTGTCTGGGAGCGTAATTGAGAGAACTGATGAGAAAAGGGTGACTTATTCAGCTGATGTTGATTACAATGGGGGTATAGCAGTGTTTGGATAGCAGTGGTAAGAAGGGGGTGAGCAGTTGAAACGATTATGGAAAGTGCTTGTATTGTTAGTAGTTGCGCTTCTGGCAGTTTACTTTTGGGATGATGGATTTAAAGAGAACGAGCCATTGGAGTCACCTGTTCAGCCTGGGACTGCTATAAGCGGAGGGGAATCTTTCGAACAGCAGGGTGTAAGTAATGCGAAACGACCTGAAAAAGGGATTTCCACAGTCGTCGGCCGCTCTTCTGATGAATTGCTCAAGCTGTATGGTGAACCGGATCGCAAGGACCTTTCAGTTTTCGGTTTCGAATGGTGGATTTATAAAGCGAATCCGATGATAATGGCAGGAGTTCGGAATGGTAAGGTCAACCAGATCTTTAGTGCGGATCGAGAAGCGGATGTGTATCCATACGAAAATGGACAGAGCAGTGAGGATATCTATCGGAGCACCATCATAGAGTCTGAATTGGAAGTGGTCGTAGGAGAGAACCAATATACATTTGTATTGAATGGGGATGACATTAAAAACAAGATGCTCATTCAATCAGAAGGTCTTTTCACTCAATTATATATAGATGAAAAGGGTCAAGAGCTGGAAGGTGTACGATTCATCGACCCGATGACACTGGTCATGCAGCAACCTTATGATCTTTTCTATAAAGGTGAGCTCGTGGAAGTGAAAAAACCTTCCTCTAAAGATCAGATGGCAGTCGATCGTGCACTGGAGCGTCAAATTCTCGATATCACTAATGTTTATAGGAAGAACCATGATGTCGGCATGTTGAAACGGGATTACCAACTTCAAGTTGTAGCGCGCGAACATAGTAAAGAAATGGCTTTACAAAATTACTTTTCCCAAGATTCACCGACATCTGGCACACTTGCCGATCGGTTGAAATTGGCGGAAATTGACGTTAAAAAGGCAGGAGAAAATATAGCGTTGAATTATACGGATGCCATTGAGGCGGTTCATGGATGGTTGAATTCTCCTGCTCACCAAGAAGTTCTATTGGATAAAAACTTTACACATATCGGTACGGGCGTTTACGGAAACTACTACACGCAAAACTTAGTCCAGGAAATCGAAAAAACGACGATGCCTTAAAATAGTTAAGAAAAGCTTGGAATAATCCACGTTCCTTCTTCTGCTGCAGCAATTCCTCTGACACAAAGAGGGATTGCTGTTTCTTTTGCATGAAGAGCAGCACGTTTTTGAATGACGGGGCGTGTGCAGTCCAATAGCGGCAGGAATTCATCGATTGTCAGTGAATCGATTTTTTTTGCATCATTATGGATATGAGGATCTGCTGACATGACTCCTGGAACATCCTTGAAAAATTCCACGTGGGATGCTTTCAGACTGCTGCCAAGGGCAATGGCTGTCAGGTCACTCCCGCCCCTTCCGAGGGTCATGTAGTCCCCTGCTGCATTCATACCTTGGAACCCAGGAACGATCAAGCATTTATGGTGCTGCAATGCTTTTTCAATAGAGCTTGTCTCGATTGTCTCAATTGTTGCGTTCCCGAAAGGGCCTACCGTCCGAATACCGGAATTCATACTATGCATGACTTTGTTATGGATTCCTGCTTCCTCCAGTTCTGCACTGAGAACAGCGGAAGCAATCAGTTCTCCACATGCTGCTGCCAGGTCCCAAGAGGCGGTAGAGAGGGTGAAGGATGGTGTGATGGAGAGCAGCCGATCTGTTGAATATGGACTTTCCTGACGGCCAATGGCCGAAACGACAACGATGACTTTGCCGTGTGATTTCAGACCTTCTTGAATCCGATCAATACATAAACGGCGCATCCCCCGATCTTTCATCGCAGCGCCGCCAAATTTTTGGATAATCATCTCGTCTCCCAACTTTCTTCGTGACATTTACCTGATGCTTTTCATACTCTGTGGTAGGTTCACTCTTACTATATTCCCTGGAAAGAAAAACGTTCGGGAAGGAGAAACTGATTTGCATCTGATCGAATTATTGAAAGATTGGCCGTGTACGATCCAAGGGAACTGGCGAAATGTCACAATCGACTCAGTGACAGAGCATCCAAAACGTCTACAGAAGAATTGTCTGTTCATCGCAAGAAAAGGCGCTCATCATGATGGGATCGAGTCAATTGAAGAGGCATTGGAAAGAGGAGCCGCTGCAATCGTCATTGACCGTTCAGTCTCGGAGAGTGACTTGTCTAAATGGAGTCAGAGCGGCACTGCCATTGTGACAGTACCGGACTGCAAACGTTTCTTATCTTATAGCAGTGCACAATTATCCGGGAATCCTTCGGAAGAATTAACGATAATTGCGGTGACAGGAACAAACGGGAAAACTACGGTAACGCATTTTATTGGTCAGCTGCTTGCACAATTCGGTATTAAGACAGCGGTGCTGGGGACGACAGGGTGTTATATAGATGGGGAGAAAATCGAGGAAGAGCTTCCGCCATTGACGACGCCTACTGCAGAATACTTACATCCTCTATTACGTAAATGCAGAGATCGAGGAGTGACTCACGTAGCGCTGGAAGCATCTTCACTAGGATTGGAAATGGAGCGTCTTGCACATTGCCGGATATCTGTCGGAGTCTTCTTGAATATCGGAACAGATCATTTTGAAGAGCATGGCGGTCGTGAAAATTATATTGCAGCGAAAAAGAAGTTGTGTTCATTGTCTGAGCAGCTCATTGTAAATTGTGAGGATAATGAATGCATGGGGATGGTCAAGGATATAGAGCTGCCCATCCATCTCTTTGGCAGAAGTGTGGCTGGAGGATGCATGCCTTCAGAAGAATTAATCGAACCGCTGCCACCAGGTGAGCACAATCGATTGAACGCGATGGCCGCTGCATCTGTTGTGAAATTACTTGGCTTTCCGGAAAGAGAGATTTTTACTGCATTCCAGTTCTTGAAATTGCCAGAAGGTCGTATGCAGCTTGTTGAACAGGAAGGAAGGCGGGTTTTCATCGATTATGCGCATACCCCTGATGCGTTATCTGCTGCTTTGCAAGCAGTAAAGAGTTTAAACCCAAGACAGCTGATTTGTGTATTTGGCTGTGGCGGTGATCGAGACAAAGAAAAGCGTCCTGAGATGGGGAAAATCGCTGAGGATTATTGTGATACTGTAGTACTTACATCTGATAACCCACGAAGTGAACATCCGCTCACCATTATTCAGCAAATATTGAAAGGAACGGCGGACCCTGCATCAGTCCGAATAGTTTTGGACCGAAAACGCGCCATTCATCAAGCAATTGCCGCAAGTAAACCGGACGACATCGTTCTAATAGCAGGGAAAGGTCATGAAACGTCACAAATCATTGGAACTAAGGAACTCAGAATGTCTGACATTGCAGAAGCGATGACGGCCCTCCATCAGCTGGAAACACTTATGGAATGAACAAGTGATGCGTTTACTCCCTCTATTTGGTATAATGGTTTGGAATGGAGGGAAATCAAATATGATGATGACCGACGAATGGCTTGCCATCATCGAACAGACAGACGAATTGGCAGAAATGATTTTGACATCCGATGTATTATTTGCGTACCGCTCCGCTCATCATGCAGTTTACAGTGATCCGGATTTAGTGAAAAAAATCCGGAACTTTTCAGAGATGAAAGACCGTTACGAAGAGGTTCAACGGTTTGGGAGATACCATCCGGATTATAATATAGTAATGAAATCGATACGCCTCGATAAACGGGCGTTGGATATCAATGAGAAAGTTGCTGCGTTGCGTCTGGCGGAGAATGACGTCCAATACATGCTGGATGAAATTAGTGCGGAAATTGCCCGCTCCGTTTCTGAATCCGTTAAATTGCCGACGGATAATACATTTGTAACCGAATCCTCATGTGGAGGAAGCTGCGGAACTGGCGGCGGTTGCTCATGCTCAGCATAACCCGAATAGAAAACTGAAAGAGGATGGCTCATCAGCCATCCTCTTTCAGTTTTCTATTAAGGTATCCAGTTGCGCCATTGTTGTCTCGGGTGTTTCTGTAATGAATCCTGAAATACCTGCTTGTGCGAGTTTAATGACGTCATCGGTTTCGTAGTTTTCAACATACACGCAGATGTTCAGTTTGTTTAAAAATTGGACAAAACCTTCGCTAGCCGGCTGAAACGGACCAATCTTATCCCCTAATACAAAAAGGTCAGTCCGGGGATGGTAGAGGTGTCCGAAACGGCTGGTATATGCCGTATAGGCTTGCTTCAGTTCGGCAATCCCGGCTCCCGTAGCAGCTGTATGTTGAGTATACAAATTGAAACGGTCTACTTGTTCGTCATACTGACTGATGACGGCGACTTGTTCTTGAGCAGCACATTCTTCGAGCAGTTTCCAGAGCTTCGAAGGCATCAAACTCCCTTCATAGGTATCTGGTGAATCGGCTATCCGGATGATGAAAAGCAGATGAGGGTAAAGGGCGAGCATATCCTTAAGTAAGCAATGAGAGGAATCCGGATGATCCTTGCTGACGATGATGATCTCTTCATTCACTGTAAGTTTCACATCCACAGCAAATCCGTGAACTCCAAGGGAAGCAGCTTCAGCAGCTTGTTGCTCACTTTGATTGATGTCGGTTAGTTGCTGGATAACAACAGGTCCCTCGAAGTGGAGTGCCTTTTTCCCTGATCTCGCGCTTGGACGGATGATTGCTTTTGAGGCGACCCAGGCAGCCGCGCCTGCTGCACCAACTGAGAGAGCAACTTTTGTTTTTCTTCCCATGTCTAATTCCTCCTTGTTAATAAAACTGTTACGTCCATTATAAGACAAATCGGACGAACTGTCAGTAAAGTCTGGTTGCGGCTTTTTTCAAACCTATGGTATTCTAAGAGGAAGAAAAGAGGGATACTATTGGTTGATCGTCAAGGAGTTATCATTTACCTCCATCATTTGAAACAGGCGAAATCGTTCCGTAAATACGGACACGTTCACTATATATCACGACGCATGAAGTATGTGGTCCTCTACTGCAGTCAAGATGATGTCGAGGACGTCATCCATAAAGTCGAGAAACTCTCGTCAGTAAAGAAAGCAATTCCTTCATACCGACCGTTCGTGAGCACAGAATACGAAAATGTACGTCCTGACAAAGCCAAGGAATACGATTACAAAACAGGTTTGTAAGGTTAGTCGAGTGGCGGCAATAAGTGATTGAGTCGCAGTACTCCAGTAACATATTGATAAAACAATTTTGTTTCTGGAAACTCAGAAGAGTGTTTTAGTTCCACAGGGATGGGCTTACTGCCGACAGAAGCTGCTGCTTCCTCAAATACAAGTTGACGTTTTGAAACGCTCCCTTGCTTAGCGGGAATCCCTTCGCGGCATATATAAATAGGGTAAAAACCGCCTTCTCCAGCAGGCGAAAAAGAGGCGGCTAAAGAATAGGAAGGACTTCCATCTTTAGTTGCTGCTTTAAACAAAAAGGTTCTTTGCAGTCTGTCTGAATTTGTTGTAATGAGTTCGCATAATTCATAAATATCCGAGTACCCTTCACCGAGTTCAATGAATCGTTGTTGTCGCATTTGTGATGCACACACCTTTCAAAAAAGTATCTTTTCCATCATAGCATGCAGCGTGATTCTTTGCAGATCGGTTTATAGGGTAACAATAAGGGAGTTACAAAATGAGAGTGATTGCTGGCACGAGAAGGGGAATCCCTTTAAAATCCATTAAAGGGATGGATACACGGCCCACTTCTGACAAAGTGAAAGAAGCGCTGTTTAGTAAAATAGGACCTTTTTTTGAAGGTGGAATTGCAGTGGAATTGTTTGGCGGAAGTGGTTCACTTACTTTGGAAGCGCTCTCGCGAGGATCTGAACATGCCTGGATTTTCGAAAAGAATCCCAAAGCATGTGCGATCATCAAGGAGAATGCAGAGAAATGCAAATTTACGGACGAGCTCCACATAGTTCGAGGGGATGCGAAAACTGCAGCCAGTAAACTTGCTAAAGAAGGTATTCAAGCTGATTTGCTGTTTTTGGATCCACCCTATGCAAAAGAAGAACTTTATAATCTTGCATTACAGTTCGTGGAAATGGAGTTGTTGACGGATCATGCGATCATCGTTTGTGAGCATGAAAAGCAACTCACGCTTCCAACTTCATACGGTGCATTTGAAACGGTTGGGACAACAGTATACGGAGCCAGTGCAATCACTATTTACAAGAAATGAGGGTCTATCATGTCTAAAGTGGCAGTGGTGCCAGGAAGTTTTGATCCACTGACGAATGGTCATCTTGATATTATTAAACGTGCAGCAAAGATTTTCGATGAAGTCTACGTAGTAGTCATGAATAATTCAACTAAAAATCCTCTTTTTACAGTTGAAGAACGTCAAAAGCTGATTGCTCAAGCGACCGCTGAGTATCCTTCTGTGAAAATCGATACGTCTTCGGGATTGCTCATCGATTATGCAAAAAGTATAAATGCGGCAGCAATCGTAAGAGGACTGCGTGCGGTATCGGATTTCGAATATGAAATGCAGATTACATCCATGAACCGCTTTTTGGATGAAGACATTGAGACGTTTTTTGTCATGACGAAAAACCAGTATTCTTTCCTAAGTTCCAGTATTGTGAAAGAAGTGGCAAAGTACGGCGGGGATGTTTCAGCACTTGTACCGGAGACGGTCAATCGGGCACTGAAAAAAGTGTATACATAATAGAAAAACAATGGGGTGGCTGTTTTTTAGCCTCCCATTGTTTTTTGTGCTGAGCCGATCTGTCTGTTGCCCGTTTTTACACAAGCTTTTGAACTACATTTTTTAATGAACAACAGTGCAAGGTTCCGATTCGCATTCATAGAATGATATATAGGAAAACGGGAACCGCCAATATACTCCAGATACGGCCGATGACGTAAGGTTTAAGTGAAAGCCCGGCAGTACGGGCAATGACGAATACTTGCATGTGGATACTTAAGCCGTTAATGGAAAGAATGGCGGCGATTAAATACGGAAAAAGTGGGGAACCATAAAAATGCTGCGTTGCAGACTGGACACCTGATGTCATTTCAAATAACGAAAGTACAGCTGTTTTTATAATTCCCAGTTCTACGGTTGCAGCAGCTTGAATTACGCTTGTCAGGACATTCCCGAGAGATGAAAAAAACACGACAGTAGTGGCGACTAAAATGATGATGGAAGAACTTTCTTTGAAAGCGTCCAATAATGGCGCTGAACTAGGCGGTGATATTGGAGAATTGCTGATATGCGAATAGTTAGAACGTCTCGATGCCATTAACAAGAGAACAAATAGAAAAAAAAGAATATTAGCGACGTGAATGGCAATGAGCAACTTCCATCCGGCCATTGTATTTCCGAAAAGTTCCAAGCCTACATACCCGACGATGAACATGGGGCCGGGTGCATGACATGCAGCGAGAAGAAGGCTGCTTTCATAAGTGGAAAGTTGTCCGTTTCGTTTCATTTCACTCACCGTCACCGCTCCAACAGGAAATCCTCCAAATGACCCGAGTGTATACGCCTTTACGTAGCGCATCCAAGCAGGAGAAGAATTTTTAGAGACGGGTAATTTTAAAAGCCATTGGGTTAGAATGATATAAGGGAGTAAATAGGGAAGCAATGCCTGTACGAACAACTTCACGCCTGTCTCTGCTCCATCATGGGCAATCCCAGGCTGCAAAATGAATAACGCAATAAGCGCCCAAATCAAAATGACGTTAATCATGCTTCTCTTGCAAGTATAGATGGTTTTGATATCAAGCTTGCTGCTCCTTTCTCTATTGTGTGAGAAGCTCAAACAAAAAACATTGTGCCGCTCATTTTTCAGGTGGTACACTTAACCATATGTTAGATAGGTACAGGCTATTAATGGAGGTGCAGGAAAATTACATTTAAAAGAATAGGGATAACCGCCATGCTCACGATTTTGATTGCTGTGTTCATGATATATCCCCTAGACAGCTATGTATCCCAACCTGGGGGAGCGTATGAATTGTCACCACTTGTCAACGTGGAAGGCGGTGATAGGGATGACGAGGGGACACTTAGCCTCATGACCATCTCTGTTGGGAAAGCAACGCCGGCAACCTATTTATGGTCCAAGGTTTCAGACAAGATGAAGTTACTTCCTGCGAACAAAGTAAGACGTCATGGCGAGAGTGATCAGGAATACAATGTGCGGCAGCTGCGTTTAATGAGTGATTCGCAATTCAATGCGATTACGGTTGCTTTTGAAAAATCCGGAAAACCCGTTGACATCGATTTTGCGGGTATTTACATTCAGCATGTAATCGAGGGTAGTGCTTCAGATGGGAAATTGAAAGCAGGAGATCGGGTTGTCGGGGTGGATGGCAAACGGCTAATTGAACCTGATCAGTTTGCGACTTATATCACTGACCAGCGTAAAGGTGACACTATTGAAGTCGAGGGAGAGCGAGACAAGAAAAAATTCACCACGGAGATTACATTGAAGGAAATTCCAGAAGCTGAAGGGAAAGTTGGACTCGGGATTCAGTTTTTAGAAGACCGGTCTTTGAAGACGATTCCAAAAGTCGTCTTCAATACCTCTGAAATAGGCGGACCTTCTGCAGGATTGATGTTTACACTGGAGATTATGAACCAGCTAAATCCGAAAGACATTACAAAAGGCTATACTATCGCGGGAACCGGTGAAATGATGGCGGGCGGTACGGTGGGGCGTATCGGTGGAATCGACTTTAAAGTCATGGCTGCGGATCACGATGGGATGGAAATTTTCTTTGCTCCTGATGACGAGTTGCCTGAAGAAGTGAAAGCTGCGAACCCAGGCATTACGAGCAACTACGAGGAAGCTGTGAAAACCGCAGAAAAAATAGGCACGAAAATGAAAATCGTGCCCGTTAAAACGGTGGATGATGCCTTGAGCTATTTGGATACGTTGAAACCAAAAAAATAAGTTAGCCTTTACGGATCGGAGGAGTCCGATAGTCGAGTCCGAGCGCTGGATGTACCGGATCGATTCCAACAGCATACAGATCAGAGATTGAAGAGGAGAAGTTTGCCGAAGCGCTATCGAAATTCGCGAGTCGGCTCACGACAGGCAGCTTCAGCTCCTCTTTCATTTCTTTCAAATATGCTTGGCCAATGGAGGTCATACCTAGAAGTCGCAGATGATCCGGAATTTGCATGGCTGCTCGATTGCTATAAGTGAATCCAGTATAGATATGAGTGAGCATACGCTGGATGCGTGTCCATGTATAACGCTTCGATTTTACAATCCCCATGAATTGTTGGAACGTCTCTGATTGTTTTGCGGCTTTATACAGAAGGTTTTCAATTCCTTCCGTAATGTCGGCGATTGCAGTAAGCCGTTCAGGGCCATCGCGAAGAATCTGAAACCGAAGAAGTGGATAAAAGCTATCCCAGCTGCCGAATGATGTCCGCTTAGTAAGCCATTCGTTCATCGACCTATATACAGAATCAGGTACAAATTGGCGAATGTATTCAGTGCTTTGACGTTGAAAAAATTCTTTTCTGATGCCTGTAGCGCTTGCAATCGGAGTATTGTGTGCAACATCATCATGATATCCTGCCCCAAGGCGAGGAAGTGTTGCAGGCACCATGGATGATCCGATGTCCTTTGCCGCTTCCATGTAATGGAAACCTAGAATGTTGTTCGGTAATGACAAATCTACGGTCTCATCGTCGTCCGAAGAGTGTCGAATGAGTGTGGAGTAGGCTTGGTTTAATGCTTTCGGATAACTCATCCCTTGGTGCACGGATTCACGGATAAGCTCATCATACTGACTTTGGACAGAAGCGATCCGGCTAAGTGTTGTAGTAAATGGAGCGATTGACCCGTTCTCGCTACCAAAGCAATAACTGGCACAGCCAGCTGCATCTAAAAGCTGGATGGCACCGGATGCGAACGAAGGCGCGTTTGAGGTAGCACGTTCATAAGGCAATTCAAAAACGAGGTCCACTCCGTTCTCCAGAGCCATTTCTGTACGTGTCCATTTATCGATCAATGCAGGCTCACCGCGCTGCAGAAAATTTCCGCTCATCACAGCGATCACTAAATCGGATCCGGTTTGGATTTTCGCGGAGGTTGCGTGATACAAGTGACCATTGTGGAAAGGATTATATTCTACGACAACGCCGACAGCTTTCATGAAAAATCACTCCTAGTTGAATAATTCTATTCGTTTAGTATAATGAACTAAGCGTTCAAGTGACAAGAAAATATCTTGACATCTTTTTTTATCCGCTATATAATCAAAAGTGTTGTCTTGAGGTGATAGGCATGAAATGGTCAATTCATCAATTGCGTAAGTTCAGGCAGGGTGCAATGCCGCTTGACGAAGTGGTTGATCTTGGATCTGTAAGGGAAAGAAACCCGGAAATCCGGGCGATTTCACCTGTTCAGTTAACAGGTAGTTGTACGGTTGGTTCGAAAAAGATAACGTTTCACTTCCATTTGGAAGGTTCGTTGACATTGCCCTGTGCACGCACATGGGAAGATGTCCATTTTCCGTTCTCTATTGAGACGGACGAGCAGTTCAGTTGGGACGAGGACGTGTTGGCACAAGACGATGAAATCCATCCGATTACGGGGGATGTAGTCGATCCAATGCCCCTTTTTGAAGAACTCATTCTTTTGGAAGTACCGTTACAGGTTTACTGTGACGATGCGGATACCATGACGGAAGCCTCCGGCACGGGTTGGTCTTATACGACTGACGAAGAGTACAATGAACACATAACAGAAGAACAGGATAAGAAGACGGATCCTAGACTTGCAGGCTTAGCAAGATTTTTTGAATCCGATAACGACTAGTCGAAATTAAGGAGGTGCCCTCTAATGGCAGTACCAAAAAGAAGAACATCTAAAACCAAAAAGAACATGCGCCGTACGCATTACAAGTTACAAGTACCTGGTATGACAACTTGTGAAAACTGTGGTGAAATGAAATTGGCACACCGCATCTGTAAGTCATGCGGTCAATACAAAGGGAAAGTCGTTGTAGGCGAATAAGCAAGATTCTGCCGCAATTCCCTGATAGCAGTTGCTATCTAAAGACTACCGTGAGACCATGGCTCACGGTAGTCTTTTTTTTATACATAAAAATCGGTTCTATAATATTTGTTGGGGTGTAGGCTCAATTTGAATAAAAAAATGCACGCAATCACCATTTCTTTTATACTTGAATTGTCGAGAAACAAGTAAATGAAAGGTGATGCGTGCATATGAATAATACCATGAATATTCCGGGTTTAAAAGGTGTAGAGGTTAAGAAAAT
>NZ_JBCMNO010000028.1:0-10576 GCF_050459885.1 Sporosarcina gallistercoris
GTCTCAACTGTGCGGTGCAGGCAGAACATTTTTGCTAGTAAGGCTGATGATTGATATAGGAAAAGGCCGACATTACAACTCTTATTAGAGATATTATGCCGGCCTTCAATTTCCCATCGACTTTGCTAAACAAAAAATACTGACCTAATTCAAGCTATTAACAAAAATTTAAAAAGCCCCTCGTCCAGGGAACTTCTCTCTATCTCTACGTCCTAATCGTTTAAGTAGTTTTGAAATTTTCAGCGCCAGGTAAGGTACTACTTATCAACCTCCCACACCACTTCGTCATAACGTTAAACGGGCATGTGTCAACGTCTCTTCGAAAAACTCAACAATTCTTGCGTTCATGGAAATGTGATTTTCTATCTTCTCTGTTTGGTGGCCTTCGTTTTCAAAAATGACTAATTCGACTTCTTTTTCCATTTCGAGCATTCGCTCAGTCAATTGCTCGGCTTCGCTTACTGGAACTCGTGTGTCATTTTTGCCATGGAAGACAAGTAGAGGAGATTGAATCCGCTCCAAATGATTGAATGGCGCGATTTCCTCGAAAAAGTCATCGTCCTCGCCTAATATGCCGTATTCATATTCCCTTAACTTTCTCCTCCAGGGTCCGGTATTCTCCAAGAACGTTTTGAAATGGGAAATTCCGACGATATCCACGCCAGCTGCCCAAATTTCTGGGTAATGTGTCAATGCTGCAAGAACCATGAAGCCCCCGTAACTCCGTCCCATAATCCCGACTTTGTTTCGATCAATCGACTTTTCCTGAACCAGAGCTTCCACTAGACCTGCAAGGTCCGCTACTGCGTCCATCCGTTTTCGTCCGTCATCCAATTGAATATAGTTTCGACCATACCCTGAACTTCCTCTGACGTTCGGTGCAACTACCGCATAGCCCTTGGAAGCCAAGTATTGAATGACCGGGTTGAATTCAGCTCGAATTTGACTTTCAGGACCGCCATGAACGTAAATCACTGTAGCTTTTGGATGTAGTTCCCTTGAATAATAGAAATACGGGACTACTAGCCCATCGAATGATTTAAACTTACAGACTTCCGGTTCTGTCCAGAGTTCCTCAATTTCTTCATACACTCCGAAGTGCGTTAACCGTTCTGCCTTCTGTTCTTGAATATTGTAACTCCATATATCACCGGGCATTACAGGACTTTTCACAGCAAATAACAAATGATGCTCATCTCTCCACGAAATCGAATCGATTACGCCCCTTGGGACGTTTTCCAGACAAGACACTTCATTGGTCCGCAAATTAAAACTCTTTAGTATGGACGTTCCTCCTGCATTTACATTCACGATGAGTTTGTCTTGTTCAGCAGACAGCGAAATTTCTTCGATATCCCACGCTTCATCTGCCAACAGACACTCCAATTTCCCAGGGTTTTTTACCGAGAAGCTGTGTACCGCCAATTTGTCGAGACCGACGTCGGACAAAACAAAACCGTTTTTCCCTTCTTTCGAAAAGACTGGTGATTGGTATCTCGCGGAGGTTTCTTCCTGACCTATTTTTGCCCTGACTCCGGATTCTAGGTCAATGATCCAATACGAACTGAAAATGTTCGTCTCTTGTATGGAAATCACGATCTGATTATCGTTACCATTCATCCAACAGATTGGTACGCATTTTCCATCATATTCAAAGATTCTTTTTTCCTCTTTTGTTGCGAGATTCATTACATAAATATCAAAAAAGCCACTGTTCCGCCGGTTGCTTGCGTACATAATTTTACTTTCATCTGAACTCCAGCCGCCAAAATCATGGAAATGCTCTGGTGACAGGACGATCGCTTTACTGGTCCCCACTTCGTTCAGAGCATAGAACTGCTGTTTTTCGTTTCCTTTATAGTCCATCCCTATAATGGTTTGCTTTCCGGATGGCGAATGATAGACGGACATGACCCGTTCTTCGAAATCACCTAGCACTTGAACGTCCTGACCCTTTCCACTCCAAAGATATGCTTGTGGAATACCCGTCTTTTTGCTGATAAACGTGAATTTTTTTGTACCGGGAATGACCACTGGATCGTAGCCACTCACCACATGTAAAAATAACGAGAGATTGTCTTCCATCATTACACCCCTTTTATGAAATTCATGGTATTCAATAATAGATAGCTAGGCAGAAAAGTGAAACGAGCAACGTGGAAACACCGAAATTCGCGGTCAGACGTTTTGAAAAACTTTGTAAGGAAGACTTCCATTCAATGAGTCTCAAATCATCCTCTATCAGCTTCTCTACTCTTTCAGAAGATCTTGGTTGAGGAAATACAATGTATTTCATTTTTTTGAATCCGCTCATGAACAATGTTAAAAACTTCGATTCAAAAATGAGAATGATTGCGCAGATCACTAGACTGATAATACCTAAGAGAAATGAAAAATCAGCGATGTCAAGCAACGATAAATTGCCTAAGATTCCGATTCCAAGCCAGGTGATGATTGTCGCACCCGCAATGTAAGCATTATTCTTCATTTTTTCCACCCCAGTTACTGTTAAACAACCCTTTATCAAACAAGCTTGATAAAGGGCTGTTTATAGATTATTTAGATGTCACTTCCGCCCACTTCATGTAAGGGTAACGGTTTACAAAATATGCGGCATCTTTAATATTGGACTTCATCAAGTACGTGTTTGTATAGAAATAGACTGGCATGAAAGGGAAATCTTCCATTAGAATTCCCTCTGCTTGGTGTAATAATTCATAGCGTTTCCCTGGGTCTTGTTCTGTTTTAGACTGATCCATAATCCGGTCAAATTCATCATTTACCCACCCTGTGCGGTTATTTGGACTGTCTCCTAAGTAGTAGTCCAAGTTTACGACAGGGTCTACAAATACGCCGATCCATCCCATACGAGCCATTTGGAAGTTATGTGATTTCGTCGTTTCAAGATATGTTTTCCATTCTTGGTTTGAAAGCTTAATATCGACACCAATGTTTTTCTTCAACATTTCTTGAACTGCTTCTGCGATTTTCTTATGGTTTTCATCCGTATTATAAAGAAGGGTCACTTCAGGAAGAGTCGACCAGCCTTCTTCAGCCATGCCTTCTTCAAGCAATTTCTTCGCTTTCCCAAAGTCTTCTTTGAAATAATCTCCGCCAACTTCACGGAAATCTCCTTCCGGTGTGTCTGCTCCCACTGGAACCATTCCGTATGCAGGGATTTCCCCAGCTAACGTGACGTTTTCTGACAAAACTTTACGGTCGATCGCCATACCGAACGCTTTACGAACTTTTTCGTTCGTGAACGGCTCCTTTTCAACATTGAACATATACATGTATGTGCCATAGTAAGGAACAATATCGAATTCCTCATTGCTTTCTTCAGCTGCAATGACATCCGTCGGTAACGTCATCATGAAATCGAGTTCATCCGTCTTATACATTTGGTATGATGTTGTCGCTTCGCCAACCATCTTGAATGTGATTTTGTCTAGCTTCACTTCATCTTTACCGTAGTATTCATCGTTTTTCTCAATGACGAGTTCACTGTCGTGTTCCCAAGCTGTCATTTTGAACGGTCCGTTACTAATATAACTCGTTGCATCAGCAGCCCAATTTTCATTTTCAGAAACTACTTTTTCATTGACGGGGTAGAATGTCCACATCGTCAACAATGTTTCAAAATACCCAAGTGGTGCGTTCAATGTGACTTCCAATGTTTTTTCATCTAACGCTTTTACGCCGACGTCTTCCACTTTTCCGTTTCCTTTATTATACTCTTCCGCTCCTGCAAGATAGTAAAGATAGAATGCAAATGAGCTTCCTGTCTCTGGATTCAAAACATGTTTCCATCCGAATTCGAAATCATTTGCAGTGACAGGCGTTCCATCCGACCATTTTGCATTGTCGCGGATGGTAAATGTATACGTTTTTCCATCATCGGAAATCTTTGTTTCTTCAGCTAGACCTGGCACGGTATTCCCATCTTTGTCCCGTGTGTAAAGTCCTTCGAAGATATGATCCATCACCCATCCCGATGTCGTATCTGTTGCAAGCGCCGGATCCATCGATGGGGGTTCGGTTTTGGCGTTCATGACAATTTCCTGTTTCTCTGATTTGCCTGATGCCCCGTTCGCTTCCTCACTGCCTTCTCCACTACATGCTCCGAGCAGCAATGCTGCCGATATAACAGAAAGAAGAAGCCATAATACTTTTTTCATCATTATCCCTCCAGTGTATTGAGTTTCCTATACATCTATTGCTACTAGTAAGTCATATCCCACTTTCATGAATACAAATGACACGCTGCCCAGTGGTCTTTTTCAACCTCCTTCCACTCCGGTTCCGCTACTGCACAGATCTCCATTGCATGAGCGCAGCGGGTTCTGAAACGGCAGCCACTCGGTGGATTCACCGGGCTCGGTGGATCCCCTTTCAGTACAATCCGTTCCCGCTTCGTTAAACTCGGATCAGCCACGGGAATCGCAGACATCAACGCTTGAGTATATGGATGAAGCGGATTATCAAACAATGCATCGCTGCTAGCAAGTTCCATCATCTTCCCTAAATACATGACGCCGATCCGGTCGCTGATATGCTTAACCATCCCTAAGTCATGGGCGATGAATAAATATGTTAGTTGCTCCTGTTCTTTTAAGTCTTCCAACAAGTTGATGACTTGCGCTTGGATGGACACGTCCAGCGCGGAAATCGGCTCATCTGCCACGATGAACTTCGGCTGCACAGCGAGTGCACGCGCAATCCCAATACGCTGCCGTTGTCCCCCGCTGAATTCGTGGGGATATCGTTGTGCATGCTCTGGACGAAGCCCGACTTTTTCCAGCAGGTTATAGACGATTTCCATCCGTTCTTTTCCTTTTGCTAACTTGTAGCCATCAATCCCTTCAGCGATAATTTCCCCGACCCGCATTCTTGGGTTCAGAGAGGCATGCGGGTCTTGGAAGATAATCTGCATTTCGCGGTTCACGACTCGCTGCTCTTTTTTGGTGAGTCCTGCCAACTCTCTGTCTTCGAATGTGATCGATCCTGAGGTCGGGTGATCGAGTCCGACGACCAAACGTCCTAAACTGGATTTCCCGCTTCCGCTTTCTCCTACCAAACCTAGCGTTTCCCCTTTCTGGATGAGTATTGAAATGTCATCGACCGCTTTCACGGTTTTTTTATCCGCCACGGGGAAGTATCTTTTCAACTTATCGATTTTGACTAACACTTCACTCATACAAAGTCCTCCCTAATGAAAGAATTTCATCTGCACTTGGTGATTGTTCATCATTCAACCAGCATTTCGCATGATGACTGGTACTGATTTCATAATCACCCGGCATTTCACTCGCACAAATTTCCATTGCGTATTTGCATCTTGGTGCAAAAGGACAACCTTTCGGCGGAGCAAACAAATCCGGTGGAGAACCTTCAATCGGGATCAGTCTCTCTTTCTTCTTGCTATTAAAATCAGGAATGGATTCCATCAGGCCCCACGTATAAGGATGTTTAGGATTCCTGAAGATTTCGTCGACAGTCCCGGTCTCTACGATGACACCTGCATACATGACCGCAACTCTTTCCGCCGTTTCAGCAACCACTCCCAAATCGTGGGTGATCAAAATGATCGCCGTATCCGTCTTTTCCTTCAAGTCGACCATTAGTTTCAACACTTGCGCTTGAATTGTGACGTCAAGTGCTGTTGTTGGCTCATCCGCAATAAGTAATTCCGGCTTGCACGCCAATGCGATCGCAATCATCGCACGCTGACGCATTCCTCCACTGAATTCGTGCGGATATTGATCATAGCGCTGTTCAGGATTCGGGATTCCAACTAATTTGATCATATTCGTCGCTTGTGCTTTTGCATCTTGTTTACTGATATTGTGATGGATTCTTAAGCCTTCCGCGATTTGTGATCCAATTTTCATCGTCGGGTTCAAGGAAGTCATCGGGTCTTGGAAGATCATACTAATTTTAGAGCCTTTTAACTTCCGTAATTGGCTTTTTTTCAGCTTCAGCAAATTTTGACCTTTATAATAGATAGCACCGTTTTTGATTTTCGTTACATTCTTTGGCAGCAATCCCATGATGGTTTGTACGGTGACACTCTTACCGCTGCCGCTCTCACCGACAATTGCAAGAATCTCACTTTTGTTGATGTGAAAAGACACATCGCGCACGGCTTTGACTTCTCCACCATATGTAGTGAAATTCACTTCCAAATTTTTCACTTCTAGTAATTGTTCCATATAAACACCTCTTATTTTCTATCCTTCGGGTCTAACGCATCTTGAATGCCGTCTCCGAAGACGTTGAATGCGAACATAGTCAGTGAGATTAGAAATCCTGGGAAGAATAGTCTCCACCATTGACCGCTCAAGACAACCCCCAGCGCGTCATTGGCCATTGTTCCCCAGCTTGCAAACGGTGCTTGAACGCCTAGCCCTAAAAAGCTTAAAAAAGATTCAGCAAAAATTGCCGTCGGTATGGTGAATGTCAAATTGACGATAATAATGCCCATCGTATTCGGTAATAAATGCTTGGTAATGATTTTCGTGTGCGACGTCCCTAATTTCTCGGCGGCCTGTACGTACTCCTGTGATTTCAACTGCAGGATTTGTCCCCGGATGATACGGGCCATTCCTACCCATCCTGTAATTGACAACGCGATGATGATCGCTGTGATTCCTGGATCCATGATCACCATCAGTAAAATGACGATCAACAAGTAAGGAATTCCGTAAAGCACTTCAACGAAGCGCATCAAAATCCCATCGATTCGGTCGCCTTTCTTTCCACGACCCGCCATATAGCCGGATACACCGCCAACAATCACTCCGACGATCAGGTCAATTAATGCGGCGACAATCCCGATTACGAGAGAAACCCGTGCCCCGTACCACGATCTGACCCACATATCCCGTCCCAAGTTATCCGTACCGAACCAATGGTCTTTAGATGGTGGCAAGTTGGTTCTCGTCAAATCTTGTGCGGAAGGGGAATAAGGGACCATCGATGGCCCGAATAACGCCAGAAACACAATTGCAGCCAGTAAAAAGAAACCTAATAAGGCAAGCTTATTTTTCACGATACTTAGCAATGTGTCTTTCCAAACACTCATACTCGGTCGTTGGATTTCGTCCATTCCTTTTTTACTAGGATGCAACGGAGTAAATAAGGTGTTTTCCTTTTGTTTGACAACCATATTATCCCTCCTTGCTCGTGAGACTGATTCTTGGATCAATAAGCCTATACGAGATATCAATCAAAAATAGCGTCACGACCAAAATGACACTGAAGAAAATTGTCGTCCCCATAATCACCGGGTAGTCACGATTAAAGATGCTGTCTACGAAATAACGCCCGATACCAGGAATCGCAAATATTTTTTCAATGACGAATGTTCCGGTAATTAGTGATGCAAACAGCGGCCCTATGAATGAAACAACCGGAAGAATTGCATTCCGTATCCCGTGTTTAATGACGATTCCTGGTGTACTTAATCCTTTTGCGTCTGCAGTTTTAATATAATTCGCGTTCATCACTTCTATCATGCTCGATCTCATGAATCGGGCGACAACTGCCAAAGGCATGGACGCCAGAGCAAGCGACGGCAACACGGTATGCATCCAAGTCCCCCAAGTGGCAACCGGGAATAGTTTCATATCCACGGAAAGGACTTTGATCAGCAATGGCGCTAATATAAAACTCGGAATCGAAATCCCGATAATAGCGATGATCATTGCGACATAGTCAACCATTCGATTATGATAAAGTGCTGCTACGATTCCAAGAAGCAATCCGAAAAAGAGAGAGATTACCAGGGCTTGCACACCCAGCAGAGCGGACGGGGGAAAACCGGATAGAATAATATCGTTTACCGACCGTGTTCGCGACTGTATGGAAGGTCCCAAATCCAGTGAAGCTAAATCTTTCAAATACAGCACATACTGGACAGCCACTGGTTTGTCGAGGTTATATTTTGCTCTCATGTTATCTAATACTTCCTGTGGTAAAACATCGGCATCCGAAGCAAATGGGTCACCCGGTATGAACTTCATCATGACAAATGTTAAGGTTACGATTACCCAAATCGTTAAAATCATTGTGATAATCCGCTTGAATATGTACATTTCTCCATCTCTCCCCTCTTTAGGTTACACGACTAGTTCAGTTTACTTGGTACGAACTTTTCGATACTTCCAATTGAATCATCGTATCCAATTCCGTGATTTCATTATGTTCAAATAAGTCGAGAACCAGTTCTGTGATTTCTTCTTGATTGGCCGCAGCCACTTGAACTAAAATCGGATATTCGCCAGTGGTTATGGTGATATATCGAATGCTTTGAATTTTATCCAAGTATCCAATTACGGAGCGTAAGCACCCCGGAGTCACTTTCACTTGAATAATGGCACCTTCCTTTAAACCTATCGTAATCGGGTTAATGCGTCCGACGATTTCCAATATCCCGCTATCAATCAAATTCGCATAACGAAGTCTAATCGTCTTCTCCGTGACTTCTATCTTTTTCGCCAACTCCCTGAATGACATACGGCCATCCTCTGAAAGCAGCTTAATGATGCGCGTATCCAATTCATCCATCTGTTTCACCGGAACCACCCACTTTCGGTAACTAATTTTAGAAATTGGTAATTATACTGCAGTCATTTTAAGTAATTGAGTCAAATTGCGATTACTTTTCAAGGAATTGGGACGTTTAAAGATACCTTACGAGTCATTATAAGGAGTGGTGTGTCAGAATGCAATACAATTTTCTAAATATTTTTAATGATACATTCAATTTGTAATTGGGAGAAGATTCATAGTCAGTTCCCAAAGACAAAAAAGCCTGGAAGCATTGCTATGCTGCAATACTCCCAGACTTTTTTTAATGAACGGCACAGCGTAATTCGCTGTCTACAAATTCTTTCACCGTTGAAATGAACTTCTCATGCTCATCTTTCATGGCGGCATGACTACTTTCTTCAAAGATGACCAACTTACTGTTCGGAATTTTTTCGTTCAGTTCAATAGATCCTTCTACAGGAGTGATCCAATCATGTCTGCCTGCAACAATTAGTGTCGGCACGTGAATCGATGGCAAAAAGTCAGTAACATCATACTCACGAAGAAAGCCGCCAAAACCTTCATTCAACGCTTCAAAAGAACGATTCGCCCTTTGCTCCGCATCATTCCTGGCTAACGCGGCTTCAGGCGTATCTTTGTAACTATATGAATAGAGCGGTGCCATCACTTTATAATACTCGCTTTGCTGTTCGTTCGATTGGAAAGCACCATCCCATAACACTTGCGCCATTTCTTGTTGTTCCGGTGTCCCTTTAGCTTTCACAATTGCTTTTGCACGTCCCATGAATTCATGGCTCGGTGCCGTGACAACAAGCAGCAACGATTGCAAGTTTTCTTGGTATTTCCTCGCATACTCCAAAGCAACCATTCCGCCGTATGATTGTCCCATAAGGACAATTTGTTCCAAGCCTAAATACTTTCGCAGTTCTTCTATATCCTCCACATTATTTTTCAGTGTATACGTAGTTTGAGGACCTTTTTCCGACTTACCACTTCCCCGATAATCGATATAGACGAGTTGCATGTCGTCTGCTAGTGGACTGAGCCAGGGTTTAAAACCTGTATGATCTCCTCCCGGCCCGCCGTGGAGTATAAAACAAACAGGCTTCTCTCGCATAATCGGTCCATCAGGTACAAATCCCGCCCCTTCCACATCAAAAAATAATTTAACACCATTCACATGAGCGTACATAACAAAACCTCCAATTGTAGTGTTTGTTTAGTCAGTTTTTGTTATATATATTGTTTTCCAAAAACTTAGTCAATTGTAACATTGTTATAATTTGATAGCTAGTGATGGATTGCTTAGTTTTAGGGGGTTAGGGTTGTATTTCCACATTACTTAATGGATGCGGCATCCGGCCGTCTATGTGGCAGCCTAGTAGCAGATTGAACAACTGGATCTCTGAACCCTGGACAAGCTGGTCTGGTTCCGTTCCATAATCAAGAGGACTCTTAATTATCTACCACCCATTGAGCATCGGTTAGGAACCTTATAAATACTGTCCTATTTAGTGTTGACAATCCATTTTTCACTAAAGAAAGTGTTAAGTCTAATTTGACGAAAACTGTTGAATTCAATTTGACGAATACAGCGCAACGTAATGGTGCATTAATTGATGCTTTGGATTCTGACACCAAACGTATTCATGGGGTTAGCTAACCTTGAATTGTTAGATTAGTTTCTAAGTTGTGTAGGATCCAGTACCTATTGTCAAAACATATAAAAACATCTCCCAGCATGGTGTATTGCTGGGAGATTAGTACTCGCTTACTGCTCTTAAACTATCAGACTAGTATTTGCATTGTGTAGTGCACAAGCATAGGATTTTTTTTATTACACAAGCCTATTTGACGCTTAATTTTACCTATCACTTACATAAAAAGCAAAATTCATCTATTCTTCTCGCGTAAATTGTTAAATTAGTGTCTGAGTTGTAAGGTCCAGGTACCTATTGTAATCTGAAACAATTCAGAATAGTATTTGAATTGTGTGTTGCCAGGTAGTCGACCCCCTTAAAAT
>NZ_JBCMNO010000029.1:0-800 GCF_050459885.1 Sporosarcina gallistercoris
GTACTTCATCAGCTTTTCGAAGCGTCAAAAAAAGCCATTTATTCGTGTATCCCTAGGAAGTGGAACGCATCTTCCATAACTGAGGATAAAAAAGATGAACCGACTTTAGTTCAGGAGCCTGAATCGGTTCCATGGAACCGGTCTGAAGAAAGATGGCAGCGTATTCAACAATCCCAACAGTTATTTTCAGAGGGGTATCGTGTCGCAACTATCGCACGGAAACTCGGCGTTGTAAGGAACACAGTCTACTCCGACTTAAATCAGACAGTGCCTCCTTATGAGGAACGTGCTTCGCCTGATACCACCTACTATCCCTTGGTTTCTTCACTGGTAAAAGATAAAATGAGTTCTGAGCAAATTGAGGAGACATGCCGATCTCAAGGGTATACTGGATCCCTCGAAACATTGACTGGAATGATTACGAGCGCACGTAATCGCTCTGCTAAATTGGAAACCCCGGGTCTGTCTCTTCGGCAAAAGACCTTACGGTTATTATGGAATCCTGATAATGAAGACGTTCTTGAAGAACTACAAAGCTTCCATCCTGACTTTCTGTCAACATTTCCTTTGATAAAAGAATTAAGTAAGCTAATTCATTCATTTCGATCATTAATCAAGGAAAAGGCAGCAGAGCAATTGCCACAATGGATTGAAAATCATAAGGGTTTTGAAAATAAATCTATCCAATCGTTTTTTCAAGGAGTGAAAAACGACATAGACGCCATTCTGCTTGGAATACGTTTGCATTGGAGCAACGGTCCAACAGAAGGAAATGTCAATCGATTAAAGACACTTAAGCG
>NZ_JBCMNO010000030.1:0-5145 GCF_050459885.1 Sporosarcina gallistercoris
GAGTGAGTGAAGGGTGCCTGTGCACGGTGCAATTCGGACACTATTCAAAATTGTTCCAAGGTTGTATCATGCACAGGCAATGCTGACCAACACTACGCGCACCGTGTCACTTCCGCATAGGACACATCCCATTCGGATCCCTCCATTTTTACGTCCATTTTACAATCCCGCCCTAATATCTGATGCCATAAATAATTCAGCCTCAATCGGAACAGTCCTGAAGTTGTGTCAGACACGAACGTTCCACTTGTATATGACGAAGTGCCTCTAAACATGTACTAGCAATATATACACATTTTTTGCTGATTTTTAGTCATGTCTTGTTCAGCGGTCAGAGATATAGTATATTTCATATTACGAACGTTAAAAGATATATTGTATTTATTGTTCGTAAATATTCGATGAATACATAGGGGGAATTGCAATTGTCTAGTAAATTGAAGGTTATCGTGAACATTCTGCTGCTGGCTGTCTTGCTGGTAGGCTGTTCTGCAAAGGCGGATGAAACAAGTAAAGAGGACAAGCAGGCTGCTGTGGAACCGGAAGCGCCGATTGCATTACAAGGAGCGATGGATGTGGAGATTTCCGAGTTTCTGAAGGCGATGGGTGAGTACAAAGAAGAAACGCATGGCAATTATTCGTTTTACATAGGCGAAATAGAGGACGTTCCAGTCGTCGTATCCCGGACGGAAGTGGGGATGGTGAATGCGGCAGCTTCGACAACATTGCTGATCGAGAACTATCATCCGAAAGCGATCATCAACCAAGGGACGGCAGGCGGGCATGATCCTGACATTCACGTATTCGATACGGTGATCGGCACGGAAGTCATCAATATCGGCAGTTTCCGTTCGGAGCATCTGGATGAAGGGAAAGGCATGGCACCTGAGACGTGGATCCACATGTCGACTGATGTGAGGAAAGATGACGGAGAGACGGAAGAATTAACGACACTGCCGAGCGACCCGGCGCTTGTAGAGGCTGCAAAACGGGCTTCGGACGAGTATGAATATGGAAAGGTGACAGAAGGCGTCATCGGAAGTGCTGACTGGTGGAACCGGGAAATTGATCGGATCCAATGGTTCCATGAGAATTTCGGTACTAGCGCTGAAGAGATGGAAGCATTCGCTGTCGCGCAAGTTGCACATGTGATGAATACTCCTTACCTGTCGCTCCGGACGATCTCCAATTCGGAAGTGACTGATGACGGGATCGAGGACTTGGAGAAGGCAGGCCAGTACGGTGCCGAGTTCACGATCGACGTAGTGAAGGAAATTGCGGAGTGACGAATTGCTACTACAGAATATGAAAGAGCTACCAGTAAAAAGGGCTGCCTGTGTGCAATGGATCTCGGGTACTATTCGAAAGTGTTCTAGTTTTATTTCGTTCATAGGCAGAGCCTTTATGTCCTCATCGTTATATACTCAACTCAATTAGGACCAACCCTCGCAAAGGATCATTAGCTTTGCGAGAGTTTTGTATTCCGTAGGTATGACTGAATACATGAATTATTGAAAAGTGTGGATATACTGGATTTGAGGTCGTTTCAAGCATCAAATTTCATTTATTGCAATTTCCATTTAAAGCATTTCGTATCCTAAAGCTCGAAAAGCCTTGCCTGTGCACCATGTAATTCAGAAATTATTCAGAAATGCACTTAAGTTGTGTTGGGCACAGGCAGAGCTTTCTTAATGCTTTCCAGCAAGTCCACTGCTAAGAAGGCTTTTTTTCTTTTATGGAGACAAGTAATGATTCCCGTTAGTCCTGTTTGCGGAGCTCCAGATTTGAAAGACCGTTGTCTTCAAACTCCTTTTCATATTCTCCTTGAACTTCAAAGAACTTCAACATTGTTTCATCCTGCGTAGCATATGTCTTTCCTTCTTTCACAAGGTCCCGTTTCGCAAGTCGGCTTGAAAGTTCCTGCCAGAATACTTCATTGTCGTTGTCGTCGATAATGGGCTGCAGTTGTTGTTCGTATTCTTGTGTGGGGAAGTGAGCGTCCAGTCCCTTATCAAAAGGAACAAGATTTTCTACACCGAAGTCTTTAGCGAATGAGCAGACGTATTCGAAGAGCGCATCGTACTCTGTATATCTTTCGTCGCTATCTTTAGACGAGTTGGCTGTCCATTCGCCCAGATAGACGAGATCCAGCAGTTGTTTATATTGTTTCTTTGTGAAGTTGATTTTCATAAAGGATTCTTCTCCTTAATTCGTTTTCCATTATCGTATCATAGTTTAGGGGGCGGAAATACCAGAGGTACCTGGACCCCATACAATTCAAACATGAATCTAAGAATTACCTATGAGGTGAACGGATGACATTCGCTCGATGAGTCAATAATATGTAAAGCATGCATCAAATAGAGCCCGCCTAATATCCAGGCGGGCTTTACTAATGAATCCATTTCTCTTTTCTTAGTCCGTGACAATCAATTGCCGGAAAAAGTATCAGGTGTCGCATCTGAAGGAGAGATATCCACTTTGCTTGCTGTTACTTCAAAACGTTAGTAGATACAGCGGTTTTTATTGACCCGCATCCTCTTTGTTAATAGATAATTCACGAACGGAAATCCAGTTATTCTTCAGTTCACCTGTTGGAATGACGCGTATATGTTTAGCCTTTACATTTAAGTCTTTGACGACGATTTTCTGCATATGGGGACCATAAGCTTTTCCATCTATATCTTTCCAGTTCTTGCCGTTCATGGAATATTGGAATTTGACATAGTAGAATGAATCACCTGCGCCTGGCTCGCCTTGTTCGAATGTGATGCTCTTCACGTCGGTTACTTTGTTCATTTCTACCGCGACGTAGTCATCCGCCTTAGCAGCGCGACGCACCCACATTGTGGATAATCTACCCGTACCGCCATCTACGATATTTTGAATATGTCCCCAATATAGGTTAGGTCCCATGTTCGTGTAAGGGAGAAGGACTACTCTATTGATATCCGGATTATTTTTTTGAACAAACTTTTCGTTGATTAATCTGGATAGATCATTGATGAATGGGACTAAATATTTTGTTCCTGGCTCTGGTCGAGTGAGGCCGTTATTGATTGCCGGCACTCGGTGAGATTTTGAAGCGGTGAATTCTTCTCCGCCTTGTACGTAGAACTTCATGGCATCGTCATAATTGCGTTGTTCAAATGCTACGGCTGCATGGATATAAGCGATGGTCGATTCGGCTTCGTCTCGTAATGCATCGACCCATCCCTTGATTTCTGCCTTTAATAGTTCATTTTCGGATTTCTGTGCGAAACTATTAGTAGCGTCTACAATCTCGTTGTATTCTTTCAAAAGGAATTTACTATCGTTTTTAATAGGCTTTCCAGCAAATAATTTTCGAGTGAACTCTTGTATATACGGAGCTAATTCTTCGGATTCTTCTAGCGCCAACCCATGCCAGTTTGGAGTGGGATCACTCATATGTTTGGCAAATGTGTGCAACTCTTCTGCTGCAGCGGGTTCAATGTACTTGAACGAATCTGCCCAGCTCTTGTCCATGTCGAACTCTTCTCGATTCCAACCGTAGTCTGCGATTGCAAATAACGCGACTTTTGAAGATTGAGCTTCTTGCATCGGGTTCGTTACAATACCACGGAAGTTCGTAACAGAAGAATCGAGCATTTCACCTTTACCCATGAGCAATCGTTTACTGTTGATATCATTCACTGGCCAGTTCAACCACATGAAGGCTTCACGCCCCACTGCTTCTTCAAAGAAATCGAATGTTTCTTTGTTTACATCCCCAACCACGACGTCACCAGTCCACATGATTTCGGTGGATTCAGGCATTTGTCCGATTGTATTTAAATACTCATTGTTCACATCTCCGCCTGCAGACTCTTTTGTATATACTTTAGGAACGAAGATGAAGCTATATACATCGCCTTTTGCTAGGCGCCACTCCTCTAAATCGTTCATTAATCTGACTTGGTCTGCTGCTTCACCTTCAGCTGCATCATCGCCGAGTACACCGAATTGACGTACACCGACATCATATAATTGTTCAAATTTAGTAATGATGGTTGCCAAATCTTCTTGATATTTTGCTTCATCCTTAAATTGAATGGCATTGTGCAAGAAGGGATGGATTGTCCAAATGAATTTGTTCTTGGTGGCAGCTCCCACTTCAACCATTTCTTTAATTTCAGCTAATTTTTCAGAAGGGTAGGGTTCTCTCCATTTAAGACTGTGGTACTCATCATCTTTTGGTGCAAAGATGTACGCATTCATCTTAAAGTCTCCACCAAATTCCATTAAGCTCATACGGTTTTCGTTGCTCCAAGGAATCCCGTAATATCCTTCAATGAATCCGCGCCAGTGACCATCTGAATGATCCTTGATTAATAGGTTTTTAATTTCTGATCCTTCTAATTGCTTGAAAATCAATTTTAAAGAGGTAAGCCCATAGAAAGCAGAATCTGTATCTTTACCTAATACAGCGATTACATTATCTTTTACAGATACAATATGAGAATCGATTTCTGTGAAATGAGCCTCCTCGTCCAACCCTTGTTTATGGAAGTACTGATCTACGACTTCGCCTGAGTTGTTGATCCCTACAATAACGTTTGTTTTTCCTTCTTGAATTTCTTTACTTACTGTATGATGAAGATTTTTAATGGCTAATACTTCGATTAACCGATTTTTTGTTGCGTCATCCAATCCACTTTCAAAGACGACATTTATATCTGAACCTAAGTCAAGATTTCCTTTGTTGTATGCAATGCTTTGAGGCATCGGATAAATTTCGTAACCTTGCTTATCTTTTGTGGGGGTACTAACTTTTTTACTCGCTTCTTTTTTCACCCCTTCAGCTTGTACAATAAAGCTAGGTGGGAGTAATGAAACGAACATGACCAATGACATCATGATTGCGAGTAAAGTATTTTTCTTCTTTCTAGATACATGCATGTAAATTCCCCTTTCTAATTTAAACTAGTTTGTGTCCGCTACAAAAAATATTTAAAAATTGAATGCCCTCCTTTTTATATTAATAGTACAACTTATGCACATAGAAAAAGAATTTCCTTTTAAAACAACACAAGTAAGGTTGAACTCCGGAGTGCATAAATTGATCAATAAACTATGGTGTCCAACTAAACAGAAAAGCCCAGCCTTAGTCAAGCCCCTTAAAAA
>NZ_JBCMNO010000031.1:0-21221 GCF_050459885.1 Sporosarcina gallistercoris
CGATCACTTTAGAGCGAAGATTTTATTAAACATGAAGTATAAAGAAATTGGGATTCATTTAGGTTGAGGGGTGACGAGCAACTCACATCACCCCAACATTTGATTTAGAACATAAAAATCGAGGAGGCTGTATTATGCCATTCAACATTACATCTGTTCAAGGAGTCGTTACGTTTTCCATTACGCGTCCTGAAGTCCGGAACGCAGTGAATCATGAAGTGATGGAAGGCCTTGAACGATTCATCAACCTAATTGAGTCAGACCGTACGGTAAGGTGGGGGGTCATCACGTCTGAGGGAGGGAAAGCATTTTGCTCAGGAGGTGATCTGGAAGAGTTCCACACCTTAGAGACTTCTGCACAAGCATTTCCGATGCTTTCGCGAATGACAGAGTTGCTGTACCGGCTTGCGACACTGCCGGCCCCCACCATTGCGCTAATGGACGGAGCCGCGGTTGGCGGCGGCTGTGAAATTGCCGCTGCGTGTGATTATAGATTGATGCGGTCTGGGGCAAAAGCTGGATTCATCCAAGGGACTCTAGCAATCACCACTGGTTGGGGCGGCGCATCACTGTTATACGAGAAAGAGTTCGGACATAGCAAAGCGCTTCAGCTATTGACTGAATCACGTGTCCATACAGCTGAAAAACTGGCGGAATGGGGTTGGGTCACGGATATATTCAGCGGTGATAAGGAAGTGGCTTTAAAACAATTCATTGCTGAATTTGCACATATTGAGCCTTCAGTGATGCAGGCTTATAAAATGGTCGCAATCCGAAAGTGGAAGCAATCGGATTTGAAGGGCAGGATGATGGATGAGTGCAAACAGTGTTCAATTCTATGGGAATCGCATGCGCATCATGAAGCTGTACAACGATTCCGCAGCCGGTCCTAAAGATTTCTTATTAATTGAATATTCCAAAGATGGATGAATAGTTGAAAACGGTTTCAATGTTCAGATAAACTAGTAAATAGATATATGAAAATCATCTATCTGCACCACGCAAAAGTAGAGGAGGAAAACAATATGGCTCAAGTACTTTCTACAATGACAGGAACAGTTTTCACAATTGAAGTTGAAGTAGGGCAAGAAGTGAAAAAAGGGGATGTCGTTGTCATCCTTGAATCGATGAAGATGGAAATTCCTGTTGAAGCTGAAATGGATGGAAAAGTGGCATCGATCGCTGTTAAAGAGGAGGATTTTGTTGACGAAGGGGACCTCATTCTTACGTTTGAAGGATAAGCGAATTAGCTAAGGGGGAGTTCACATGACAAACCACACGGAAGAACAAAAGGGGTACAATCATAAGCTTGAACAGCAGCTCGAAAAAATCTTTGCAGGCGGACAAACTAAATATCATGAAAAAGCTGCTCAACAAGGCAAGTTATTTGTGCGCGACCGATTGGAGTTGCTGTTTGACGACGGGGAGTATACAGAAGATGGACGCTTCGCGAATTGCGAAGCAGGGGACTTGCCGGCAGACGGGGTCGTCACCGCAATGGGGAAAGTCGGTGGCCAAACTGTTTGTGTTATGGCGAATGATTCGACAATCAAAGCAGGTTCATGGGGATCCCGGACTGTAGAGAAAATCATCAGAATCCAAGAAACGGCTGAATTGCATCGCGTACCTATGTTGTATTTGGTCGATTCCGCGGGTGCCCGTATTACAGATCAGCTGGATATGTTCCCGAATCGGAGAGGGGCAGGAAGGATCTTCCATAACCAAGTGAGATTGTCTGGGTTCATCCCGCAAATCTGCGTTCTGTTCGGACCGTCAGCTGCTGGAGGTGCGTACATACCGGCTTTCTGTGATCTTGTCATCATGGTCAAGGGGAATGCATCGATGTATTTAGGTTCTCCGAGAATGGCTGAAAAGGTCATTGGTCAGAAAGTGTCATTGGAGGAAATGGGCGGTGCGGAAATGCATTGCTCCATCAGTGGATGTGGGGATGTATTGGCGGAAAACGAAGAGGAAGCAATTGCTGAAGCGAAACGGTACCTTGCATTCTTCCCTGCAAATTTTACAGAGCCTGTTCCGGTAGCGGAAGCTGTAGCAGCGAAAGCATGCCGGACACTGGAAGAAATCATTCCGGAGAATCAAAATGCGCCTTTCAATATGTATGAAGCGTTGGATGTGCTGATCGACGAAGGCAGTTTCTTTGAAGTGAAAAAGAAATTCGCACCTGAATTGATAACAGGACTTGCGCGTATCGATGGTAAGTCTGTAGGAATTATTGCAAACCAGCCGAAAGCGAAAGGCGGGGTGCTTTTCGTGGATTCTGCAGACAAAGGAGCAAAATTCATCAACTTGTGTGATGCTTTTTCCATTCCGTTGCTATTTCTAGCGGACGTTCCGGGATTCATGATTGGGACGAAAGTGGAAAGAGAGGGGATTATCCGTCACGGAGCAAAACTGATTATGGCGATGAGTTCTGCAACGGTGCCGAAAATTTCAGTTGTCGTCCGTAAGGCATACGGAGCCGGGTTGTATGCAATGGCAGGTCCTGCTTTTGAGCCGGATGTCTGTATTGCATTACCCACTGCACAAATTGCAGTGATGGGTCCGGAAGCGGCTGTGAATGCAGTTTATTCAAACAAAATTGAAGCGATAGAAGATCCGAAAGAGCGTCGGGCGTATGTACAGGAGAAACAGCAGGAATACAAAGAAGAGATTGATATCTATCGATTAGCATCGGAAATGATTATCGATGAAATCGTAAAGCCCTCAGATTTGCGCAATGTCCTAGCGGCGCGTTTTGAATTGTATAGTACAAAGAGAATCCCGCAGCCTCCTCGGAAACATCCGGTTTATCCAGTTTAAGTGATTGAGTGCCGTCCGCCTACTCGGCGGACTTTTCTCATGACAGGAGGGAGAAAGAATGGAAGTTGTTATTGCAGGAGCGGGAGCGATGGGACTCTTAATCGGTACATATTTGTCAGAAGCGGGAGTATCGGTGTCATTCTTTACTAAGAGGGAAGAACAAGCTATTGAATTACGAGATCATGGTGCGATAAGGGTGAAGGATGGCTGCGATCGCATTTTTAAAGTTCATGCATTTTCGGATTTGGAACAAGCGCCGCAGCATGCATTCTGGATCCTTGCTGTAAAATCAAATGATCTGCGTGATTTAGTGAACCGACTGGAAAACTCTGTCCGCCCCGCCCATCTGATGTTCATTCAAAATGGAATTCGCCACTATGACCTAGGAAAAGCCACTTCCATACAATCTGTTTCAGTCGCGTCTTTGACCCATGGCGCTAGGAGGACTGGCAATCGAACAGTTGTCCACAATGGCGTTGGCGTGATGGGTATTGCAGCGCTTAAAGGGAACCAAATACATCCTTCTCACTTATACATAGCGAATTCTTCGTTTTTTCCAATGATACAAGAACAGGATGGGCTTCAGATGCTTCTGAAAAAGGCAATCATCAATTGCTGTATTAATCCATTGACGGCGATTTTGGATTTGAAGAATGGTGAACTGCTCACTAATCGATCAGCACATCATCTGATGCAAATGATTCATAGCGAACTTGCAGCTGGATATCCTGAAGCGGTAAAAACATTACCCCTTTCGGCAGTGGAAGCAGTTTGCAGAAAGACCTCCAATAACCGTTCTTCCATGCTAACTGATCGGAGCCATGGTGTTCTGATGGAGACGGATACGATTGTCAGCGCAATTCTTGAAGGGAAGGAAGAGATGATGCCTACCCTTAAAACGTTTGAATTGCTTCTGAAAGCAATTGATGATGGGAAGGAGAAGTCATGAAGGAGAGCTTACAGTTCTTAATGTCGCTCATCATCATCTTGCCTTATTTGTTAACTATTGTTTTGTACGTCTTAGTAAGAGTGAGTGGACGATCTTCTGTGAGGTCATTCCGAATTGCGGCAGACGTCACCGTCCCTTTTTTGTTCCTGTCCGTGAGCGTACTAGTTAGAGTGATAGCAAATATACAGGCAAGTATTTTTCTTCTGTCAGGTGTCCTTGTAGTCGGAATCGGTTTTGCGATAGCGGAAAGAATTCGCAGTAAAGAGTTCCGGATTCAGGTCATGTTCCGCAATTTGTGGAGAATGCTATTTCTGTTCTTGTCATTACTCTATATTTCCTTGCTCCTGTTAGGTGTTGTCAAAACAGTTGCTGATTTTTTAATGGGATAGCTTGGTCGATAAGCGTATGTTTTTTAACAATGACAGCGGAGTGATATACTCATACCATAAACAGATGGTAAAAAGGGGCTTGAACGATGGAAATCGCATCACAAAAAGTACATAAGAGCGCCGTTATGGATGCATATGAACACGATGAGCAGTTCAACAAAACGTTCTATGACTATACAACACATAGCGCTGACAGTTACCCAGAGCGACTCACTGAATTGAACAGTCGCGCGTTTCAACGACAGGAGCTTGCAAGTACAATACGTACATACATGGAACCCTTCGGAATTTCAGATGCGGCGGCTGCCCATTTGGATGAGCTTTCTAACGATGGAGTGGTAGTTATTGGCGGGCAACAAGCTGGCCTTTTAACAGGACCCCTCTATTCCGTTCATAAAGCAATTACGGTTATTCTGCTTGCAAAGCAACGCCGGAACGAAATGGGTGTCCCAGTCATCCCTGTTTTTTGGGTAGCCGGGGAAGATCATGATCTGGGAGAAATCAATCATGTCTTTACCGAACAAGACGGACGGCCGGTGAAACAGCAATATCCAGAAAGGTTCGTCTTGAAGACGATGGCTTCCCATACCGAATATGATGGTGAGCAAATGGCTGACTACATCCGTCTAGTGTTCCGTGATTACGAAGAGACAGCATATACTAAAGAGTTATTAGATGGAGTGCTTTATTCGGCTAAACAGGAACAGACTTTTACTGGATTCTTTGTCCGATTAATGAATGACCTATTCCAGAAACACGGACTCTTGTTCATAGATTCTGCAGACAAGTCATTGCGGAAACTCGAATCCGTCTATTTCCAGAAACTTATTGCCGAGTCTGAAGCGATTGCTGAAAAAGTCGTGATGAAAGAACGGTTATTTGAAGAGCAAGGTTTCGGAACACCTATTCAAGCAGCAGAAGATGCAGCTCACTTGTTTTACGTTCACGACACAGGTCGAGTCTTATTGAGCAGGAAAGGTGATTCCTTCGTCAATGAATCTGCTGGTATACGTTTTTCAACTGCAGAATTGCTTGAAATCGCTGTAGAAAAACCATGGCTTCTGAGTAATAATGTGGCTACGAGACCCTTAATGCAAGATATGGTATTCCCTGTTCTTGCATTTGTCGGAGGACCGGGTGAAATTGCGTACTGGTCGCTATTGAAAGATGCTTTTAATCATTTGGATATGAAAATGCCGATACTCGTTCCCAGAATTTCGATAACATTAGTCACTTCTGAAACGCAGCATGCTTTGGAGAAATCCGAACTGACAGTGGATGAAGTGATGGCTGGAGAAGTCATTAGCAGAAGAGCTCAATTTCTGGATCAGCAACGAGACGTTGAACTCGAAAAGTTACTCCAAGAAACTGAGGGTATGATCCAGGCGCAGTATAATGAAATGGAGCAGCATATTGCTGACAAGGATTTGAAGAGTCTCGCTGAAAAAAATCGTACGTACCATTTGCGCCAACTTAACTATCTTAAAGATAAAGCGGAAGACGCCTTATTACGCAAATATGCAGCTGCAATCCGGAATTACAGTCTGATAGAAGGGGATTTGTATCCGGAACGAAACCTGCAGGAACGTACGTATACTCCATATCCATTCTTAAATGTATATGGACCGACACTAATCGATGATTTGCTGAAGGCTTCGTTACCGATTAATGGCCAACATGTTGTTATTTACTTATAAGTGATAATCATGAGCATCTCTTACGCGCAACATCTATGCGTATAGGGGTGCTTTTCTTTGTAATACTTGTAACAATCTCACTAAATGAAGTACTATTGATACATTTTCATTGCAATTTGGGAAATTGGTGGAGGAAAGTGGGGGGATGTGGTACATTAAATTTATATAGTGGGGTGAAGGGTATGTTCATGGGCGAATATCAGCATACTATCGATACAAAAGGCCGTTTGATAATCCCTTCGAAATTCAGGGAGGATCTTGCGGATGGTTTTGTGCTGACTCGAGGCCTTGACAATTGCCTCTTCGGTTATCCGATGAATGAATGGAGAAAACTTGAAGAGAAATTGAAAGCGCTCCCTGTGACCAAGAAAGACGCCCGAGCATTCACGCGATTCTTCTTCTCCGGGGCAACTGAAGTTGAACTGGACAAGCAAGGTCGTGTCAATATTCCATCTTCACTACTTGGCTATGCCAAAATCTCGAAAGACTGCATGGTTATCGGTGTTTCCGGAAGATTTGAAATATGGTCTGAAGAAAATTGGCAGACGTACTACGAGGAATCCGAAGAATCCTTTAACGATATCGCAGAGAATATCATGGACTTTGACTTTTGATTTGTTGGTTCGGATTTGAGACGTTAATTTTTAGAAAGCAGGCGGTACCGGTGTTCGATCATACAACTGTATTACTTCACGAAGCTGTAGAAGGCCTTTCCATACAACCTGAAGGTATCTATGTCGACTGCACACTTGGCGGTGCGGGACACAGTAAGGAAATTGCTAAGCAACTTTCAGGTAAAGGAAGACTTATCTGTTTTGACCAAGATATGACTGCCATTGAAGCGGCGAAAGAAACGTTATCGGAGTTTTTGGATAGAGTGACGTTCATACACGCTAATTTCAGTCAGCTGAAAGAGGAACTCCATAAAATTGATATAGAAACTGTAGATGGGATTTTGTACGATCTTGGTGTTTCTTCACCTCAATTGGATACACCTGAACGAGGATTCAGTTACAACCATGATGCCCCGCTGGACATGAGAATGGATACGACAGCCCCGCTAACTGCTTTTGAGGTCGTGAATGAATGGAGTTATCAAGATTTACTCCGGATCTTCTTCCGCTATGGTGAAGAGAAGTTCTCAAAAAGTATTGCAAGGAAAATAGAGGAAGCACGAGCTGAAAAGCCAATTCAAACGACAGCGGAACTTGCAGAACTTATCAAAACGGGAATTCCGGCAGCTGCAAGAAGGACTGGCGGACACCCCGCAAAACGAGTGTTCCAAGCAATCCGTATAGCCGTCAATGATGAATTAGGTGCAGCAGAAACCTCGCTCACAGATGCAATTGACCTCTTGAATCCGAAAGGCCGTATCAGTGTCATCACATTTCACTCGTTGGAAGATCGATTGTGCAAGACGATTTTCAAAGAAGCAGCTTCTTTACCAGAGCTTCCCCCCAACCTGCCTGTGATACCAGAAGGACTTGATGTCAAATTGAAACTGATTACCCGTAAACCTATTTTGCCAAGTGAAGAAGAGATAGAAGCCAACAAACGAGCAAGATCTGCAAAGCTTAGAATAGCCGAAAGAAAATGAAAAGGGGATGAGGATGAATGGCTCTAGAGCAACGTAAAATCCAACCGAATTACATACCGGAACAGGAAACTCAAGCAAATCCTGCATCGATACCTGCTCCGAAAACCCGGAAGTTTTTCTCACCGGGTGAAAAATTTCTTACTGTTGTATTCGTTGCGGCACTTGTGATGTTTTCAACGACGGTGCTTCATACACAGGCGCAAATCAATGATACAAACAAAGAGATGCATAATCTTACAAACAAAATCGAGGAAACATCAAAACAGAATATCGAATTGTCCAACCAAGTAAGTGAGAAATCGACTTATGAACGTATTTGGGAGAAAGCAAAAGAACTTGGCTTGAATCTGAATGAAAGTAACGTAAAGGTCGTGCCTGGACGATGAAGAAAAAGAAATTTCGATTTCAAGGTGGAGCCTTTCTAATGCTTTTATTATTTGGAGGGCTCTTTTTCCTTTTGTTCGGAAGAATGCTTCAAATTCAAGTGACCGGTCAAATAGACGGACGGGCTCTTGCCGCCATGGCAGACCAGAAGTATTTAAAAGAGAGTGTCTTACGAGCCGACCGCGGTCAGATTGTCGACCGTTCGGGGGAAGTCATTGCGACGGATACACTGAGTTACCGATTAATCGCGGTTCTCAGTAAAGAAGCGAGCAAAGGTTCTAAAAAACCGCAGCATGTCACTGATTTTGAACATACAGCAGAAGTGCTTAGTAAGTATATTGATATGGACAAGGAAGAGATCCTGAAACGATTCACTAATGCGAAAGAGGGTGCGTATCAAGTTGAATTCGGAAAAGCGGGACGTTCCATTTCCAATGAGACTGCCGATGCCATCAAAAAAGAAGAGTTACCGGGGATCCGTTTCTTCGAGGACAAAAAACGGCTTTATCCGAATGGGAATTTTGCTTCGTATTTAATTGGCTTTGCCATGCCGGAAGAAACTGAAGACAAAACGGTGAAAACTATCGGTAAAATGGGCCTTGAAAAAACGTACAATAAGCAACTGACAGGAACTGACGGAAAAGTGGATTTCAAGACCGATCGATGGGGAATCCCGCTGCGTGACTCGAAAAAAAACATCGAAGCACCTAAAGATGGCCAGACTATACAGCTAACCCTAGACAAAACGATAGAAAACTTTACGGAAGATGCGCTCAATCGGGCTGAAGAGAAATATCATCCTGAGAAGATGTTGGCAGTTGTAGTGAATCCGAAAACCGGGGAGATCCTATCGATGAGCCAGCGTCCTTCGTTCCACCCCGGGACGCGTGAGGGATTGACGGAGAATTGGCTGAACGAAGCTGTGGAAGAAACATTCGAGCCGGGATCGACCATGAAAATGTTCACACTTGCAGCGGCCATCCAAGAAAACAAATGGGATCCGGATGCCTATTACAAATCAGGACAATATGAAATTTATGATAAGACCATTCGCGATGTGAATAAAGTCGGGTGGGGAATGATCACTTTCCTTGAAGGTTTCCAACGATCTTCGAACGTCTCTATGGCCTACTTACTCGAGAGATTGGGAGATCAGACATTAATCGAATACTTTGAGGAATTCGGATTTGGTAAAAAAGTGGGAATCGACTTACCGAAAGAGGCATCTGGTATTCTGCTGGCGAACTATCCAAGTGAGCGACTCACGACTTCTTACGGACAAGGGTCGACTGTAACGCCGATTCAGATGATACAGGCTGCAACAGCAATCGCTAATGACGGTAAAATGATGACACCGTATGTTATTGATCAAATCATCGATCCAAATACAGATGAAGTCGTCGAGAAACATGAACCTAGTGAGAAAAAAAGTCCGATTTCAAAGGAAACAGCAAAACAAGTGCGTGAAATTCTAGCATCGGTGATCACTTCCGAACATGGAACAGGTAAGAAATTCGCTTTAGATGGATATGATGCTGGTGGGAAAACAGGGACTGCACAAATCCCGAGAACCACAGGTGGCGGGTACATTGCAGGTGATGGGAATTATCTTTACTCGTTCCTCGGAATGGCTCCTATCGATGATCCACAATTATTAACATATGTCCTTGTTCAGAAACCGCAATTGAAAGCAGGTCAGTACGGATCAGACCCCACTTCTGAAATCTTCACGTCCATAATGGAAAACAGCTTGAAGTATTTAAATATCGCACCTGACGCCGAACAGCCGGAGAAGTCATTTGAAATGAAAGATTATAAAGGTGAATCTTCAGAAGAGGTCATAACACGTTTAACGGGAGCGGGCTTGAAGCCGATAGTCGTTGGACAGCCAGGTGAGGTAGTCCAGCAATCTCCTGAAGTCGGTACACCGGTGACAAAAGGATCGCTTGTGCTACTTAAAACAACTGGAGATACTGTACTACCTGATTTTACAGGGTGGTCCAAGAAACAGATTCTGGTGTTCAAGAACTTCTCTGGACTTGACATCCGGTTGAATGGGGAAGGATTCGTTGTGAAACAGAGCCTGTCGGCTGGAGCAGCCGTTTCCGGAAGTGATCCAATCGTCATCACATTGGAAGAACCCGAACAACTCAACCAAACGGAGCCGGAAACAGAAGAAGAACCTGAAATTATTGGTGGTTGATGAATAGCTGAGCATACTCTCTCATAAATTAGCAATAAAACGAGAGGTGTGAAGCTCTTTGAAAGAACTGATCGGAATGCGGTCTAAAAAGAGATTGCGAGCCGTATTCATTATTTTTTTACTACTACTCGGCGCAACAGTCGGCAAATTATTCCATGCGCAGATTATAAAACATGAATGGCTCAAGGAGCGCGCCCAAGCGAACTGGGACCGTGAAATCCCTTTCGGCGGTGTGAGGGGCGAGATAGTGGACCGTAATGGAAAGCTGATAGTCGGAAACCGGCTTGCACCCACGCTCTATTTCATGCCTGCACAGAATCCGGACCCTGAAGAGGCAGCAGCAAAACTTGCGCCGATACTGCAGGTCGATCAGGCGATGTTAGCAGAGAAAATGAGTAAAAAAACCTATATGGTTAAATTGGCCCCTGAGGGTAAAAACATTGCTAAGGCTCAAGCGGATGAAATTACAGCATTGAAAATTCCTGGTTTGTATACTGGCGTGGATTTCATGCGAAGCTACCCGAATGGAGAATTACTTTCACGGCTTCTGGGATTCACAGGGTACGACGGTGAAGGTCTTGCTGGTATAGAATATGCGTATAACGAGTTTCTCAATGGCACAGGTGACAAAATCCGGATGTACACGGATGCAAGAGGGGTACCTCTGCCACACGTGGATGATGACTTCAAAGACGGTGAAGAAGGCTCATCGGTAGTATTGACAATCGATGCTGAGATGCAGAAAATCGTTGAACGGGAACTCTCTCAAGCTATGGAAAAGTATGATGCCAGCCAAGCGCTTGCAATTGTGATGAATCCGAAAACCGGAGAGCTGCTTTCTTTAGCATCTACACCAACATTCGATCCTTCAAACTACCAGGATGCGGACCCTGCTATCTACAATCGCAATTTACCAGTCTGGATGACATTTGAGCCGGGTTCCACATTTAAGATTATGACGCTAGCTGCAGGACTGGAAGAAAAAGTTATTGACTTGGACCATGAAACCTTCAATGATCCAGGTTATACTATGGTAGGCGGAGCTCGCTTACGTTGTTGGAAGCGTGAAGGACATGGGCATCAATCATTTCTTGAAGTCGTTGAAAACTCGTGTAACCCAGGTTTCATAGAAATCGGGCGTCGTTTAGGAGAAGAGAAACTATCTTCTTATATTCGTGAGTTCGGTTTTGGTGAGTCGACGGAGTCTGGAATTGCGGGTGAAGCAAAAGGGATCTTGTTTGCTAAGGACGCATTCGGGCCAGTGGAGCAAGCAACCACCTCATTCGGTCAAGGGATTGCAGTCACTCCAATCCAACAAGTGCAAGCTGTCGCTGCAGCTGTCAATGGAGGAATGCTGTACAAACCATACATCGTCAAGGAAATTATCGGACCTGATGGGAACGCCTCTCAATCTTATGTGCCAGAGATGAAACGCCGCGTCATTAGCGAAGAAACGTCTGCAGAAGTTCGGAGAGCACTGGAATCTGTTGTTGCCAATGGCTCCGGACGTAATGCGTTCGTGGATGAAATACGAGTGGGCGGTAAGACGGGAACTGCACAAAAGGTCCAGGATGGAAAGTACAAAGAAGGGGACTACATTGTCTCATTCATCGGCATCGCGCCTTCCAATGATCCTGAACTGGTCGTGTATGTCGCCATTGACAGCCCTAAAAACTCCGTTCAATTCGGGGGCGTCATTGCTGCTCCTATTGTAGGAAGAATCATTGAAGAAATTGCTCCATTGGCAGGTATCGAACCTCAAAAAGGTCAGATTGAAAAAGAATACCGCTGGGGAGATGCCCTGACACAACGTGTTCCTGATCTAAAAGGGATGACGAAAGATGAAGTGGCAAAACAGCAATACACGCTCAAAATCAAATGGCATGGTAATGGCAAGAAAGTTAGCAAACAGTTACCTGTTTCTGGAACAGTGGTGAACGAAGAAGATGTCATTCACTTATACACAGAGTAATTGTAGGAATACGACTGAACCAACAACTTGTTTGGGAACACAGAAGGAGAACTAAACATGACGCTCGTCACAACAATCACGGCTATTGCCGTAACATTCGGTCTTACCGCTATACTGGGGTATGCAATCATCCCGCTGCTGAGAAGGATGAAATTCGGCCAAAGCATTCGGGAAGAAGGCCCTCAAGCCCATATGAAAAAAGCAGGGACACCAACAATGGGCGGACTGATCTTCCTGGTTGCGATTCTTATCGCAACGCCTATTTTGTCTTACATAAATGGCGTACTCACTACTCAGACAATTGTTCTATTGCTCGTCTTGGTTGGATTCGGGATTATCGGATTCATTGATGATTTCATCATCGTGGTCATGAAACGGAATTTAGGTTTGACATCTTTGCAAAAACTGATCGGGCAAATCATTATCGCGATCTTTGCGTTTTTCCTATTGAAATTAGGACCATTCGATACAGTGATATCTATTCCATTCACTGGATTTGAACTTGACATGGGAATCTTTTATGTCGTATTCCTGATATTCTGGCTCGTTGGATTCTCGAATGCTGTCAATCTTACCGATGGATTGGATGGCCTGGTTTCAGGAACCTCATCCATCGCGTTTTCTGCGTTCGGTATCCTTGCAGTCTCTTATAACCAGCAAGATATTGCGATGTTTTCTTTTGTAGTCTCAGGAGCGATGCTCGGTTTCTTGCTGTTCAATATGAAACCGGCGCGGGTTTTCATGGGAGATACAGGGTCATTGGCTCTCGGTGGTGCACTGGCGATGATTTCAATGCTCATGAAGCAGGAATTCTTGCTACTCATAATCGGGATTGTATACGTTATCGAAACGCTGTCTGTAATCATTCAAGTGATTAGTTTTAAAATGACGGGCAAACGGGTATTCAAGATGAGTCCGATTCATCATCATTTTGAACTTTCCGGATGGTCGGAATGGAAAGTGGTACTTGTCTTTTGGGGAATCGCTCTCCTCGCTGCAATCGTACCTGTACTTATGGAGGTGATGTAAATGCACAATGCAGCTCAGTTTTCAGGAAAGAAAGCACTTGTCCTTGGTCTCGCGAAAAGTGGTCACGCCGCTGCCTCGTTACTTTCAGCTTGCGGAGCTTCTGTTACGTTAAATGATTTTGCACCTGATAATGGAAATCCGCTTGCTGAAGAATTACGTGCCCAGGGGATCCGGGTACTATGTGGTGGACATCCTGAAAATATATTAGAAGACGGGTTTGATTTCATCGTCAAAAATCCAGGTATTCCTTATACCAATCCTGTGATCATGCAGGGGGAGCAACTTGGAATCCCGATCTGGACGGAAATCGAACTGGCGTATCTAGTTAGCGAAGCACCAATTATAGGAATAACAGGTTCCAACGGAAAAACGACGACAACTACATTACTCTATCACATGTTGAACATTGGAGATCGACACCCTCTAATCGCTGGTAACATTGGTACGGTTGCTAGTACCGTCGCTTCAAAAGCGACAGCTGACGAGGTCATTGTCTTAGAAGCATCCTCGTTCCAATTGATGGGAGTCGATGCATTCCGTCCGCATATCGCAATATGGACAAATTTGTATGAAGCGCATTTGGACTATCATGGCAGTGCGGACGCGTATGCTGAAGCAAAGGCTCAAATTACGAAAAACCAGACGGCAACGGATTTTCTGATCTATAACGCAGATCAACCAGTCATTAAGCGTTATATCGGGCACAGTAAAGCTACTCTCGTTCCTTTTACAACAAAAGGCAGATCCGCTGAAGGGATTTCAGCGGACAGTGAATCGATATACTGGCTAGGTGAACCGATTATCCCAAGAAAGAAAATCACGTTACCTGGTGCGCATAACTTGGAAAATATCCTATCTGCTACAGCAGCCGCTTTGATATACGGCTGTGAAAGAGGTGCGATAGAAAGTGTTCTCAGTTCGTTTACAGGGGTGAGGCACAGAATGCAATTTGTCACCGAATACGATGGGCGCAGATTTTATAATGATTCGAAGGCAACGAATACGCTCGCAACAAAAAGTGCGTTATCATCCTTCGAAACACCGACGATTCTCATCGCTGGCGGCTTGGATCGGGGACATTCGTTCGAAGAATTGCGTCCTCATATGACTCACGTGAAAGCGCTGATCGGAATCGGTGAAACAGGAGATCGGCTCGTCCAATTCGCGGAATCATGCGGTGTTGGGATTGTGAAAGATACAGGTACCCTTCAGGCAGCGTTGCTGGAAGCATACGGGGCATCCGATAAAGGTGACATCGTCCTACTATCGCCTGCCTGCGCGAGCTGGGATCAGTATCCCGACTTTGAAGCAAGAGGCGATGAATTTATCGAAGCTGTTCAAAAACTAAAAGCGTGAACTGTCAGGATCCGTTAGTTCTGGAAATATAACAGCGAAAGGATGCATCCACTGCTTTCAAAGTATAGAATGCTCTTTATGTTTTCTGCGATTGCCCTCACGATAATCGGTGTGCTTTTCGTTCACTCAGCCGCAGCGTATTGGGGTGAAATCCGGTATGCCGACGCCGCTCCATTTGCTGTGAAGCAACTCGTTTACATAGGTGTTTCCATTGCGATCGCCTATTGGATGATGCGTACTCCATTCCTCTCCACAGACAGGTTTTGGACGCTCTTCTATGCGGCAGCTGTCGTATTACTGACGCTTGTGCTCATTCCTGGAATTGGAGCGGTTAGAAATGGTTCACAAAGTTGGATAGCTTTTGGTCCGATCAGTCTGCAACCTGCAGAGTTTGTGAAAGTGGCTTTGATCGGGAAGCTTGCAATGAGTATGAAAAAGAAATCAAGGCAGAAAGTATGGGACTGGCGCCATTTTGCATTAATCTTATTGCCTTTTGCTTTAATAATGATGCAACCTGACCTAGGCTCAGCCGTCATAATGATCGTTTCCGCTTTTGTCGTCTTATTCGTTGCAGGCTATCCTCTATCTTTCTTTTCTGTGCTAGGAGTGACAGGGGTCGGTGCTTTTGCAGCATTGATAGCTGCAGCGCCGTATCGTTTGGCTCGTATTAAATCATATATCGATCCGTGGAGTGATCCACTCGGTAAAGGGTTCCAAGGCATCCAGTCGCTTTTTGCAATCGCACCTGGAGGACTGCTCGGACATGGTTTTGGTAACAGCAGACAAAAGTATTTGTACTTACCGGAGCCGCAAAATGATTTCATCTTTTCCATTATTGCGGAAGAGACGGGCTTTATCGGTGCAACAGCAGTGTTGCTGCTGTTTGTCTGTCTGCTTGTTGGCGCATTCGGGATTGCCATCCGAACGTCAGGATGGAAAGAATGTCTTGTGGTATCCGGCATGGCATCCATTATCATCTTCCAGACATTTCTGAACGTCGGTGTTGTTTCGGGTCTGCTTCCGGTAACGGGGGTCACATTGCCGTTTATCAGTTACGGAGGATCCTCTATGCTGACTACGTGGCTTGCAGTAGGGACCATCTTACATTTTTCCAGATCAAAATAGATTGAGTGAAAAGGAGGGGGAGGAAATGGAGAAGGTTATCGACATTGAAGAACGGATTCCGTCTATGCGCAAAAAACGGCGTAAGAAGACCAATCGCAAGTTTGTATTCATTCTACTCGTTTTTGTTATCATCCTCCTCGTCCTCCTTTACTTTCAATCGCAAGCAAGTAAAATCGATGCAGTTGAATTGAATGGGGCCGTTCTCCATGATAAGGAATTCTATTTAAACCAAGCTGGAGTCGCCAAGGGGGATTCTCTTTGGGGGTTTAGTGTGGTAGATGCGGTAAAACGTCTTCGTGCTGCAGAGGGAGTGCAAGAGGCTTCTATAGAGCGCAAATGGTTTCGTGATGTGCACATTACTGTCCAGGAATGGAAACCTATTGCGTGGATCGATCGCAAAGGGCAATACGACCTTATTCTTGAAGATGGCGAAGTTTTCACACCTGACACGGAACCTTCCGCAGATATCCCGATTGTGAATGGATTCGAAGATGAAAAGGTGCGAAAACTTCTTGCCTCCCAATTGGTTGAACTCGATGAATCGGTTTATCAACTTATTTCGGAAATCAGGGAATCCGATGACTCTGATAGTGACAGTGTGATTCTATATATGGATGATGGCTATGAAGTACATGCGGTGCTTGGAACTCTTGCGGACAAGCTGTCTTATTATCCCGAGATTGTAAATCAGCTGAACGGTTCTGAAAAAGGCGTGATCGACGTGGAAGTTGGAACGTATTTCACACCATATAGCAAGATATATGGAAGTGAAAAAGGAACAGCTGATGAAGAAAATGCAGATGAAGAAAAAGGTGATGACAGTGGGTCTGAAAACGAGTGATCGGAAAACAAGGAATAACCGTATTTCTTATGCCCTCGTTTTCTTAGTGCTTGGTTTCATATTGTCCTTTTCCTATCGTACACTTGGTCCAGGTTCTGAAACGCAGCTGATGCGCTCTGAAATCGATTCTAAAGAAGAAGGGTTCCGTGAAGAACTAATCGACCAAAAAGAACGGAACAAACAACTGACAGATGAAATCATATCGAAACAAAAGATGATTGCGAAAGTCGAACAAGCATTAAGTGATTCGGAAGAAAATCATGATTCACTCGTAAAAGAAGCGAAAAGTCTCCGATTGCTGCTTGGAGTTGTTCCAGCCAGTGGACAAGGGGTCCGCGTTGAAATGGCTGATGGGGACTATGATCCGGCAAAGCAGAATCCGAACGAATATATCGTCCATGAAAGCCAGGTGCTTTTGGTAGTAAACGAACTGAAAATTGCTGGCGCTCAGGCGTTATCGATCAATGGACAGCGGTTGAATGCGAATTCGAGTATAAAATGCACGGGTCCTGTCATTACAATCGACGGACAGACTTATCCCGCTCCATTCGTGGTAGAGGCAATCGGTGACTCCAACGCGCTTCACTCGTCGCTTACTTTAAAAGGCGGCGTCTTAGACAGTTTAATATCAGATAATATCGAAATGAAAATCGAGAAACAAAAAGAGATTCTAATGCCTGCATTAAGGGATGATATACAAGGATAATTCAATCCGGCGAGGGAGGATGAGTGTGTATGAAGCGTAGATGGATGTTCACTTTCATCCTGCTCATTGTCGGTTTCATGGTAGCGGTCCAGTATAATACTGTTCAGCATCCACAAGAGCGAGATACAAGGGACTTGTGGGCAATCAGGAACGAGTTGACTAAGGAACGGAAACTCCATTCAGAACTATTGACCGAAGTCCGAGCGTTGGACCAAACACTAGGAAAGTACAATGCCTCGGAAGGAGCAAGTGCAGGAAAAGTGTTGGCTGATACAGTCCGCAGCTTACGTAAACAAGCAGGAATGGTAGATCAGACAGGCCCGGGAATCGTAATTGATGTAGTTCCTTCGCAGGAAAGCATTGCAATCGGTATTCCGCTTCATGAAGTGAGTCCTGAATTGCTCACCCGATTTGTCAATGACGTGAACCGTTTTAAAGGAGTTGACATGGAGATCGATGGCAAGCGAGTGACTGCTTTGAGTGCCATCCGGGACATAAATGGGGATACAACGGTGAATGGATTGCCTGTATCACTGCCTCCGTTCCAGATAAAAATCCTATCAGCGGATTTAGGGAGTAGTGAAAAGTTATATAACTTTCTACAATCCTCATCGATTCTTGACGATTTCTATTTGGAGGATTTTGTGCTCGAAGTTGGTCAACCTGAATCTGAAGTCACAATAAACGGCCGTATCGACAAATTCGAGAACCACTTTCTCAAAGAACTGCCAAAGGGGGGCTGACAATGTGGTTACCAATCTTAGGGTTATTACTTGGAGTGTCAATTGGATTTCTTTCAGATATCCAGATTCCTCAAGAATACGGTAATTATTTGTCAATTGCCGTATTGGCAGCACTCGATACATTACTTGGAGGAATCCGGGCCCATCTGCAAAGGGTATATGATGACCAAGTATTCATAACAGGATTTTTCTTCAATATTTTACTAGCTGCAGCACTAGCATTTCTGGGAGTACACTTAGGTGTGGACCTTTACTTAGCTGCCATATTTGCATTCGGAGTCCGGTTATTCCAGAATCTAGCTGTTATTCGACGGGTATTACTCACTAAATGGTCAGAGTACCGTAAAGTTTCTGCGACAAATAATTCAAAATGAAAGGATTTCGAGAGGGGATGGCGAAAATATTTAGACAATGCAGTAAGAATACAATAGAATGGAAGAAGAGTCACAATGGGAGGTGCCAAAGATGAGTCAGTCAAATATGTATGTATCACTCGACATCGGGTCCTCTACCATCAAAGTCCTAATCGGTGAGGTGGATGGCGGATCCCTGCATGTGATCGGGGTCGGCAATGTTCAATCTGCCGGCATCCGTAAAGGATCCATTGTGGATATCGACGCAACAGTTCAGTCCGTCCGGAAAGCTGTAGAACAGGCAGAGCGGATGACGGGATTACAAGTTACAGAGGTTGTACTTGGAATACCATCTAATGGTGTCACCCTTCAAGACGTGAAAGGCGTTGTTGCAGTCAACTCAGTGAACCGTGAAATTACAGATGAGGATCTGGATCGAGTCATGGAGTCTGCGCAAGTAATGTCTGTTGCACCTGAACGAGAAATTGTTAATATCATTCCGAAGCAATTCATCGTGGATGATTATGATGAAATAAAAGATCCGAGAGGGATGATCGGAGTGCGTCTGGAAATGGACGGTACAATGATCACGACTTCAAAAACACTTGTACACAATATCCTTCGTTGTGTAGAACGGGCAGGGCTGTCCATTCGTGAAATCTACTTGCAGCCGCTCGCTTCCGGGACGTTTGCGTTAACAGAAGATGAAATGAATCACGGTACTGCGTTCATCGATATTGGTGGTGGGTCAACAACGGTTTCCGTGTTTTGGGATAATCGATTTGCCGCAACTGTTGTGCTTCCAGTAGGTGGGGATCATATTACTAAGGATCTCTCTATTATTTTGAAGACGCCGACTGAACAAGCTAGAAAAATCAAGCACCAATACGGTCATGCATTCTATGACGACGCATCCGACGACGAGTTATTTGAAGTTCCTGTTATCGGTGCAGATACTAAAGATCAGTATAGCCAAAAATACATATCGGAGATTATCGGCGTAAGGCTCGAGGAGCTGTTTGAACTTGTCCTGGAAGAGCTCTATCGTTTGGGAATCCGAGATTTGCCGGGTGGTGTTGTGCTGACTGGGGGCACGACAAAAATGGACGGCATATTGCAACTGGCACGGCATGTGCTTAACACACGTGTCCGAATCCATACGCCAGAATATATAGGTGTTCGTGAGCCGATGTATTCCACAGCTGTCGGACTCATTCGGTATGCGAGTATGGAAGATGTTTTCTTCGGAGAAAGTCATTCTGAACCAATGGGACAAGCCTATGACGAAACAGCTGCTGCTCCTGCTACAAGAAAGAGCCAAGCGCCCAAACCAGAAAAAGATTCGCTGATCGGCAAAACAAAACGCTTTTTCGATAGTTTTTTTGAATGAAATCGAGATCCAAATGAGAAGTTGAATGATTAGGAGGAGAAAAGATGCTAGAGTTTGATACGAATATCGAAGCGCTCGCAGTCATCAAAGTAATCGGTGTTGGTGGCGGCGGGAACAACGCAGTTAATAGAATGATTGAGCATGGAGTACAAGGCGTGGAGTTCATCGCCGTCAACACGGATGCGCAAGCACTTAACTTATCCCAAGCTGAAGTGAAACTTCAAATCGGCGGCAAATTGACTCGTGGTTTAGGAGCCGGAGCTAACCCGGAAGTCGGTAAGAAAGCTGCTGAAGAGAGCCGCGAACAATTGGAAGAGGCACTTCGAGGCGCTGATATGGTATTTGTCACTGCAGGAATGGGTGGTGGGACAGGTACTGGAGCGGCACCTGTCATTGCACAGATCGCTAAAGATCTTGGAGCGCTGACAGTTGGTGTCGTAACCCGTCCATTTACATTTGAAGGCCGTAAGCGGTCAACCCAAGCAATTGGCGGCATTACTTCAATGAAAGAATCTGTCGACACACTTATTGTCATTCCGAATGATAAGCTGCTAGAAATTGTTGACAAGAACACACCTATGCTAGAAGCATTCCGCGAAGCGGATAATGTTCTTCGTCAAGGTGTGCAAGGTATTTCAGATTTGATCGCTGTACCGGGGCTTATCAACTTGGACTTTGCCGATGTCAAGACAATCATGTCTAACAAAGGCTCAGCTCTTATGGGGATCGGGATGTCGACTGGTGAAAACCGTGCATCCGAAGCAGCTAAAAAAGCGATTTCAAGCCCATTGCTGGAAACATCCATCGATGGAGCAAAAGGTGTGTTGATGAACATCACAGGTGGATCGAATCTAAGTCTATTTGAGGTACAAGAAGCGGCCGATATTGTAGCTTCAGCGTCTGATGAAGATGTGAACATGATATTCGGTTCAGTCATCAACGATGATTTGAAAGACGAAATCATCGTCACAGTCATTGCGACCGGTTTCACAGATGATCAGATCACTCAAACACGCGGCAATCGAACATCAGGATATGGCGGGGTTCGTCAGCGAGAGACACAGACGCCACAAAGCAATCCGACGCCCAACAATCCAATTCGTCACGAAGAACCGCAACATCAGCAGCCAATTCACCAAGAACCTGCTCGCGGTCAACAGCAGTCTCAACAAGACGATGGATTAGATATTCCAACATTCTTGCGTAATCGTCGTCGTAAATAATTCATATTTACAAACCTCCGGCAATTGAGCTGGAGGTTTCAGACTGTAGACATACTCCTGAAATCACGGGGGGTGTCTACAGTCTTTTTCTTTTACAATAGTATTAACTAGGAAAAGTTGATTTCCGCTGCGAGCGGACGCTTTCCGAGGGGCTTGCCCTCAGCCAATCGAACGACGAAGAGTTCGATTTGCCGTATTTTAGCGAACTATGCTGAAATTAAGGCAGCACTCATCTCCCTCGCTTTGCTCAGTCCAGGGTCTTCGAAAACACGTGCTCCTAACGCTTCGCTTTTACTCGCAAAAGCTGTTCTTCGTCACAGCTTTCGCTGATCCCTACGGAGTCGCCGCTCTCCGCTACAATCAACAGAATCTCCCAACAATCAAATGAGGTGATGGAAATGATGACGAAGAATCAAGTTAATGAACGGGAACAGATGGAAATGC
>NZ_JBCMNO010000032.1:0-20251 GCF_050459885.1 Sporosarcina gallistercoris
AAACGCTCATAACTCGCTGAAAGTGATCATAACCCAGTGAAAACGCTCATAACTCGCTGAAAGTGATCATAACCCAGTGAAAACGCTCATAACTCGCTGAAAGTGATCATAACCCAGTGAAAACGCTCATAACTCGCTCAAAGTAATCATAACCGCATAAAAGCGATCCTCAATTTTGCATTCTCCCAAAGAAATGCAAAGAGCTGATTGGTAAAGTGCACTTTTTATGGAGACCCAACCCGCTCCCAGTGCCAAACAAATCTCCGCATGGAATCGAGAACGCTCGAGGCTTGCAAAATTCATGAATCACAGCGGGATAGCCCTCTCAAATAAGCGAATCTCACCTAATACCATACAAAAAGCCGCCATCCTTTCGCTCAAGGATGGCGGCTTTGTTCACGCGGACATTACTTCACAGCATCTTTCCCATACTGTTTTCCGAACAACAGATCATATTGCAGTAACTCATACTCTTTACTCAACTTCTTCACGTCCGCAGGGGTCTCGGCAGACAGATTCCCGTCACCATCGATCTTGACATCACGGGTGAATCCAGGCATCTTCGTCCCGAACTCTCCAAGTAATTCATAATAGGCAGGCTTCCGGATGCCCGCCATGTTGAACACTGCGGGTCCCAGCTGATTCGGGCTTAAATGATCGATAGCAGGAATCGGTGCTTCGAAGTTATTCCACAGCAACAAAGGAGTGGAACGCATCTTCTCGAAATCCTTCAAGTCCCACTGCGTTTCACCTAAGCCGCGAGGAACGAAGTCAGCAACTTTGTACAATCTGTAATCTTGTCCGATCGCTGGTAAATGGTCACCGAAAAATGCGATCACCGTCGGCTCCTCTGAATCTTCAAAGTGGCCAACCAGCTGCTCCAGCGCTTTATCTGCATCGTAAACGCCTTGCGTGTACGATCGCAGCAATACGTTATACACGTCATCGACACCTTCGGGGGCAGTGGTCTTCACATCGAAATTCTCATATTTGTTTTCTGCATAGCCGGTATGGTTCTGCATCGTCACCGCGTAGATGAACATTGGATCTGCAGAAGCTTCTGTCCGTTCGATGATCGTCTTCGTCACTTGCTCATCGGAAATGAACGGGCCTTTATAAATCGGGTCTTTAAAGGATGCATCGTCCATGAACTCATTGAATCCGAAATGCTTGTACACATTCTCTCGGTTCCAGAACCACTTCGCATACGGATGGATGGCGAGCGTATCATATCCGAGCCCTTTCAAATAATTCGGCATCGCAGCCGGCTGCACGTCTTTCACATATTGCTGGTAAGGCACAGAACCGACTGGCAGGAAGTTATTCGAAAAGCCGGTCAATACTTCAAATTCAACGTTACTTGTTCCTCCGCCGAATGCAGGGGACAGCAGCCAGCCTGTCTGATTTTTCCGGATGAACGGCATCGGATCGGGATCGAATTGAAATTTTTCGAGCAGCGTCGGATCCCAGAAGGATTCGTTCATGACAAAAATGATATTCGGTTTTTCACCGGAAGCGGTTTCCTGTTCCGAAACTTCTTTTTCAAGCTTCTTCACGATATCTTCAATGGCGGACTTGCTGTAGCCATTCGGTGCCAGTACGATCGCACTTTGCATATTGAGCATGAACGCGCCGTAAAATCCGTTTTGTTCGTAATTCCGCTCCTGATTGAACGTAATATTGGTGATGTCCGCTTTTTTGAGCGCTTCCTCCATGTTCGGGAACGTGCGATAGAAGATGAACGCACTCAAGTAGGTGGCACCCAGCACAACGAATAGAATCCGAACCCACCAAGGCAAACGCATGACGGGTTTCGGGCGCTTTTTCAGCATGTAGATGAACAATACCATGAGGATCGCAAAGACGGCACCAATCCCAATAAGGGCGGTTCCGACATTCCCCTCTTTATAAAGGTTAGGCAACAAGTTGAAGATGTTATTGTATAGCAGCAAATCCCATGGATACAAATTCTCACCGAGGAAGCTGAATTTGAAATAGCTGAACACGGGAAGCAGGATCACGATGACATTCGTGATAATGAAACTGATGACGAACCGATTGATGATTCCCATCATGACAAGAAATAGGGCAAATGCAATGAGGACATTCAACAAATAGGTTGTCGTCCGTTCCTGACTCCACGTGACCGCGTGTTCAAACGATCCAAGCAGGAAGGATTCCACGCCTATGATCAGGAGGAGGAACCAAATCATCGAAAATAACATGGCAATAAAAGATTTTGCATCAAATTTAAATTTCATAAAAGACACCTCTTTTCGGATAGGGGATTTTCATTCCCCTATTGTAACATAGTGGTCCGATTTGCATCTTTAGGACAAAGAAAACCCCTGCAGCTCAAATCTGCAGGGGAACTCATTTATCGCAAGTTAAATTCAGTCACACTGTCTTTCACCATCGAGACCCCTTTTGCATTCTTCGCAAAGTGTGTCACGATGAGCCGATAGTTCTTACCAGGTGCATACCCCGCAGCAGGTGCCTTCACACTGACTTTCCGAGCATCCGATGTTTTCGAGACCGTCACTGCCTGGCGCTCTCCGAATTCATCTTCCACATAGACATAGCCATTCGTAAAGTAACGCTCATCCATCGGTTGGGTGAATTTTACGGTGAATGTCTTATTCGGATTCTCCGTACGGGCGGTTGAAGAAGGCTGGAATGACCGCTCCTGATAGGTCTTACCGGAGTAGCGGACTTGCAGCTGGTCAAAGAGCAGGAACCCTTTGTCTTTCTTAGCAGAAGAACGTTCCGCAACGTAGATTTTGTCAAGCGTCAATGGAGCGGGAGCGGAAGATGGGATGCTTGCTGTGACGTACTTCCAGCCTGTCCAGTCTTGTCCGTTTTCCTTTGTGAAGTCCACAACGACTTCCTTCCCATTCGCATCACGCAGAGAGCCTCGCAGCCAGTGTGACTTGCCATCGCCATACACCCAAACGCCAAGTTCTTTCGGGCTGGCTGCTAACGGAAGTCCGCCTGTCCAGTTCAAGTAGGCGGCAGAAACCCCCTCTTTGTTCGCTGTGTAATCATAAGCTAGGCGGGCAGAAGCCTTGCCTTCATGTGCTTGAATGCTTTTTTCCGAGGAAAGGGAAGCCGCAGCACGAATACCTGTTGCACTCATACCAGCTGTTGTTTCGAATGATTCCAGTCGGATGGGCTTGTCCGTAACGGTTACGGTCGCTTTCTTCGATGTCCGGCCGTAAGTCGCTGTAAGAGTCCCAGTGCCTTCTTTTGCTGAAGCTGTGAACGTCTTGTCAGCCACTGTGCCGATTCCTGCAGAAGCCGTCACGTCAATAGCATCCGGGTTGAAGATGACTTTACTATTTTTGGATGTACCGGATACGTTCAGTTGAGTCGATTCACCTGTACCGAGAGTGATGACAGAAGGTGAAAAGACGATATCATCGATCGCGTCCGTCACGGTGACAGGGACGTTCACTGTTGCGTTTTCATACCCGACTGTCACCGTACCGGACCCAGCTTTCACGCCAACGAATTTGTTGTTTTCAATCTTACCGATGCCGCTTGAAACACCGAGTAATTTAACATCGTTTTGGTTCACCGTGCGCACGTTCAAGTATTGGTCGAGTGCGGAGTCGACTTTGAATCCGACTGAAGCACCTATCCCGACTTGTCCTTCTTGTGCTTGACTCGCTGAAATCGTAGCTGCTTTGTCATATGGAGCTGTACTGACCGCTTCGAGAATTGCGCTTACCGATCTGTCAATCGCACCTGAAGGATTGTTCGCAAGTGTCGGATAGACGTTGCCGGGTTTACGGGTCACCATCGTGGTCGAGCCGCCGCCGTCCAGGTTAAGAGCGTTATAGGCCCCTATGGAAACAAGGTGCTGCGCAAACTCCGCCAATGTCATACCGGAGCTTTTTCCTTTTAAACCGGAATCAGCCGTAACAAAGTAGACTTGCTGACCGGTTTTATCCGTCGCGACTGCTGTCCGCGCTGTCCGAGCTGTCGCTTTCGGACTTTTCGGATCGATAGTCATATCGACTTTACCGTTTTGTACGAGTAATGGACCGGATGCAAGCATGAATTTCGAATCGCGCCATGAAGGATCGACGTTGTATGAAATGGAAACCGTATCGCCTTTTTTCATATCCCGGATTTTGCCGGCTTCCGTCCCGTGTACAGAGAGGACGAAACCTTTACTCTTTGGAGGGACCGTTGAAGCTTTCTGCTCCCCGAATGGACGGATTCCTGTCACGGTACCCGTCACTTTTTCACCGAGAGCGATTCCGCCTTCCACGGATTTGGTAGTCTCAACGACAACTTCAAGTCCTGTTGCATTTGTACGAGTGGTCTCGTACGGCCAGCTTGAAGTGAAGAGGATACTTTCGTTTTCTTTCCGTTCGCGGTTCAATGAATTCATCGTGACGGACTTTCCGTTATGCTCTACCGTAGGGGAGAGCGTGTATGTACCGATCTTTCCGCGATTATCTGCGGTCATCCCGAAAGCTGCCGGCGTATGCATGAAATCGTTGTAATTCGTGGAGACTGCACCGATATGTTGGATTTGACCGTCTTTGGTCAACAGATAACTCGGGTATCCATTGCTGAAATGGAAGAGGGATGCATTAATGGCACCGACGACATGGTGGTTGACCTGCGTATGGGCAGTTGCGAGTGAATTGACAGTAGCCAGTTTGTTGAATGGGGTGTTGATGCCAACATCGACAGTGGTGTAAGGCTTCGTCAGATTGACGTTCAGCTGATTGAGTGTCTGTGGATACCCGTTGACTGTAGTGGATTGCTTTGCATGGTAGACACCTTGTGACACAGAAGCGGCTTCTGCTTGCAACAACGTCGTACTCAATAACGCAATGGCCGCAACGCCTGAAAGCAGTGTGCGTTTCAAATTCATGAAAAAACTCCCTTAACTCGTATGATAAGACCAGTATAAGGAAAATTTTGACGGAAGGATATAGGACTAACAATCTAATGATTAGGATAATAGAGAAAAATAGGCAAAAAGAAGCCTGGAGACACAGGGGGTCTCCAGGCTTCTTTTTCGGCCTCAACAATTCTTGCTATATTAAATAAAACAAGGTTTACCTACACGTATTATCTTACCACACTTTCAAAATAACACAAACACAATTGTTCACTTTTTTTAGAACCTTTGTAACGGTGTCTTCCGCCTTATTTTTCCAATTCATTAAGAAACTTCTTCGACTTCAGGCGGTTCAACTTTGGATAACCCTTCGGCCTTATAAACGAAGATCGCAAAGTCACCGCGAGTAATGGGCTCATCTGCACCGAACGAAGTAAGGGATTTCCCCGAGGTGATCCCGTTTTGAACAAGAGCACCGACATACGGCGCGAAACGCTGGTTGACATCCGTAAATGGAATCGGGTCGGATGAAACGCCCAATCCATAGGCGACAGCGATCACTTTCGCCATTTCGTTCCGAGTCATTGTATCGGCTGCACCGAATTGTGTTGTCGTTTTACCCGAGAAGACGCCCCGTGCTGCAAGCGCATTGACGGCCCACGCTCTGCTAGTTGGGACATCCGTGAATCCAGCGTCAGGCAAGTTGCTCGCTTCCGTAAATCCAAGAGCACGCGCAACCATTACAGCAGCGTCGATACGCTTGATGGAATGGGTTGTCCCGAACTTTGTGCTCGTCAGACCTTGCGCGTAATTGTTCGTAATCAGGTAATTGACTTCCGTTTCATAGCGGGGACTGACGTCTGTAAACGCAGCGAATGACGTTGATGCAGACATCGTAAATGCCAAGACGCCAGCTGCAAGCGCTGTTGTTATTTTTTTCTTCAAGTGATGTGCCTCCTTCAGTAAGTTCTTTGTCTAAGTCTACAATGTTTTCCAGTTACGTGCAAAGGGACGAATGGCACAATCGATTCAAGCAGTGGGAGAAGCCAGACTATTGGGGGTGATCTCACAAAATGGTTTTTCCGTAAGAGGAGACGGTTTTGCTGACGACAGAGGGGGTGTCTTCATCAGTAAAGAATGAATCGGCAGCACGATTCTTGTTTGAAGATTGGCGGAATCGCTGACTTTTAGATGCCTGTACTATGGGGTATGGACGTATAGCGAGTTTGGATCCATCTGCTACTGAGATGGGGAAGACCGCATTTCCTATACATGTGATTTTTGTTCTATGCTATACTTCAGCTATATCAAATGAGCGTTGAGGAGGATTCCATGAAACCAGTTAAAAAAGTAATCATACCAGCAGCCGGGCTAGGCACGCGCTTCTTGCCCGCGACGAAAGCCATGCCGAAAGAAATGCTTCCTATTGTGGACATGCCGACGATTCAATATATCGTGGAAGAAGCGATCGAATCGGGGATAGAAGACATCATCATTGTGACAGGAAAAGGCAAGCGTGCGATTGAAGATCACTTTGATAATGCGCTTGAATTAGAAGAAAACCTGATGCAGAAAGAAAAATACGAGCTGCTGGAGAAAGTGAAAGCATCCGCAGCCGTAGACATCCATTACATCCGTCAAAAAGAACCGCTTGGCCTTGGACATGCAATTTGGTGTGCAAGGAACTTCATCGGCGATGAGCCTTTTGGTGTCTTGCTTGGAGACGACATCATCCGCAATGACAAGCCGGCACTCAAGCAGCTGATTGAACAGTATGAAGCGACAGGGTCAAGCGTTATCGGAGTCCAAGAAGTTCCGCACGAGGACATCCACCGATACGGCGTCATCGATCCGATCACGACAGATTCCCGGTTGATGAAAGTGAGGAACTTTGTCGAGAAGCCAAATCAGGACGAAGCACCATCTGACTTTGCCATTGTCGGCAGATACGTACTGACACCTGAAATCTTCAACATTCTCGATCAGAAGGAAGTCGGCAAAGGCGGAGAAATCCAGCTGACCGATGCGATTGAAAAGTTGAATGCCACACAGGACGTATACGGCTATGAGTTCGAGGGGCGTCGATTTGACGTCGGGGAAAAATTAGGATTCATCGAAACGACCATGACATTTGCGTTGGAACGTGACGATTTGAAAGACGACGTCCTTAAACTGATGGAACGGTTACTTGCAACATACAAAACGGAAGCAAACTAAAAAGCAGCAGCGAAACGAGAGGTTACCTCGTTTCGCTGCTGCTTTTTCAAATGACAAGACAGATCGCACCGATCCCGATGAAGCCGATCCCAAGCAATTTACGCTTCGTGATGGGCTCTCCTAAAAGGTGATACGAGAGCACAAACGTCCAAATGTATGTGATCGAAGTAAGAGGGAACACGACGGTGTAAGGCAAATAGCGGAGGACAATGATGTTGAGAATTGCCCCCGAACCATAACTCAACAATCCGACGATGAGCCATTTCACAAGACCCGGAAGGTCCTTCTTCAGATCGGTATCCGAAGCAAGTTTCAGGAAGTATCCTCCGAACGCTCCGCACCATGTCATGACAAGCAGCATGAGAATCACTAGCAAATTAATGCCCATCCCCTCCGATCAACCAGACGCCTACAAGAATCAGTACCGTTCCGATGACAAGTGAGATACTGATCGGTTCATCCAAAAACGTGACGCCATAGACGAGTGCAATGACGTAACCGATTGTCAATAGGGGGTGCAGCACGGAAAGTCTGCCGAAGCGGAACGCCACTGTCATGAGAACGGCACCCATTCCGTAGAAAACGAACCCGACCCATAAATGCCAGTCGAATAATCCTCCGCCTGCAGCCAATTTCCAGAAAAACTGACCGGTCGCCGTGCTGAACGCCGCGAATACCATGAGGAGAATCCCGATGGGTGACGTCGAGCGTGTTTCAGTCATCTTTAGCAGCTCCTGACACGAGTGGTTCGAACTTCACGAAACTGATGAGCATCAATGGCAGCACAATCATGGAATTCGAAAGCAGGTAACGGAAATCCTGTGCAGGAATGCCGACGAAGACCGCTCCCGTGTTAAGAGCGATGGGCAGCAGCAATAGCCATGCGCGCCAACCGTTCCGCAAATACGCAATGTATGTGAACAGTAAGGCGAGCGCCGTGTAGAATGCGGGACGCCATAAGAACGGAATCGTTTCGTCAGCGACTTTCAAATAAGTGTATGCATGCATTCTGCGTTCTTCGTTCAATACAGGATTCACAAGACCGTACTCATTGTTCCGGTAAATGTGAGTCGTATATTTGCTTGTATAGCCATCTTCCGGTTCGTTGATCTGCCAGATGAGCGACGTCTGTTTGAAGAGTGCGCTTGCAGCAATATCCGGATTCTGTTTCACCAGTTGCAAATAATTCCTGGCATAGCGGCCCCAGTCGTTATAGATGGTGAAGCGATCATAATCACCCCAAGAGAACTTGATGGAGTCCACGCTGTACGGATTGTATTTCTCGTGCCATTTTTCAATAGGGAAAATACGATTCACATAGTCGCGCTGTTGTTCTGTCATGTCGCCGCCTTCCGTTACAATCGCCGCGATTTGCTGAGTCGGCAAGGAGAGCATTTCCTGCGGGTCCGATGGGTGGACATTCAGTGCAGTATACACGGGGTTCACAACAATTTGGTAGATGAATACCATAGCTGCAGCAACCGGTAACAGCTTTGTCCAGTACCGTCGATACATGACCAGCACGAACGCTGTGACGATGAGGAATACAGGGAATCCGTTGTGGCGGAAAAACATCACCATGAATCCTGTCAACGCGTATCCGGCGATGAATGGCCAGCATACGAGCACACGTCCGGAAGAACGGACAATCATGTACATAAGAAGAGTGAACAATAGCAATGCAGCGCTGTACGCGACATCTTTCCAAAGAGTGATGGATGAAATCGCATGGACAGGGCTGAGTGCAAAGAGAATCAGTGCCACCCAGATGAATGGCTTCGGAATCCGGGCTTGGTCAAGCGCCCAGCCAGCAATTCCTGTACCTGCACTGATCAACACAATCTGGAAGATGGCGATGATTGCAGGGGAATCCCAGATGGATACCAAAACACTCAACAGCATCGTATGGACAACCGGATGCCAATCCGTGTAATGGTGGGTATGCGCCTGGTCCCATTGAGCAAGAGAATCGGGTGTCATCGCCCCAGGATAGAAGGCAACTAAGAAATACGTTGAAACAAGTAGCGAAGGAAGTGCATATAACGCGATCTTCCAAGGGGATACCCGAGACTCGAACGGTTTCAGCGTGGCAGACAAACACCAATAGATGACGGCAGTGATTACTGAACAGACAGTGAGGAAAACCCCGATCCATATCGCAACAATCACGACAAGATGATTATCCGTCAAATACAATTGTTCACCCCGGATACTCACAGTGATGAACAACGGAATGAGCGTGCCGAAAATGGCATAACTGATTTGCTTCCCTTTAGGGAGTCCACGCAGCATCGGCCGGAACTTCAGTGCGTAATGGACAAACGCGCCCAATACGGCCGCAACCAGAACAATGACCCAAACCGGGACATTGCGGATCGGCATGAGGAAAAATAGTGTCGATCCGCTGAAATAGAGACCTAAAGCGGAAATGATCAGCCAGCGAAGAATGTTCTTCGGCATCGGATCACCCTCTCTCTGAGCGTTCGCTTATACGATTCAGCTGCAATTCATAATTTTTACGATGCGTCCCAGCTACCGTATCCAAAATGAGACCGCAAGCGAACGACAGCATCGCCAGTAAGACGAAGCCCACTGCGAGAATGGCTGACGGTACTTTGCTGATGAAGCTTGTCTGGACGTATTCCATAATGACCGGTGTTCCGACTGCAAGGCCCAGTACTAGGAAAAGTGCTGCCCACACAGAGAAGAACAACATCGGCTTATAGTCCTTGAATAATGTAAAGATCATCCGCAGCACTTTAGCACCGTCTGAAATCGTGTTCAATTTCGACTCGCTGCCTTCAGGGCGGTCCCGATAGTCGATCGGCACTTCTTTGATCAGGAAACGATTGTCGAGTGCATGAATGGACATTTCCGTCTCGATTTCGAATCCGGGGCTTGTGACGGGCATGGATTTGACGAACAGTCGATCGAATCCGCGATATCCTGTCATAATGTCCGTGATGTTGCTTTTATAGAGCTTATTGATGAGGCCTTTGACGAGATTGTTACCAAATCCGTGGAATTGACGTTTGTTCTCGTCAAAATAAGTCCCATTCGACAACCGGTCGCCAATCACAAGATTAGCTTCTCCGTTCTGGACGGGCGCTAGAATCTCGTGCACAAATTCAGCTGGATATGTATCGTCCCCATCGACCATGACATAATAATCCGCCTCGATGTCACGGAACATGGAGCGGACAACATTCCCTTTACCTTGGCGCGGTTCGAAACGGACGATTGCACCGTGTTCGCGGGCGACTTCGGAAGTCCGATCAGAGGAGTTGTTGTCATATACATAGATTTTTGCGTGGGGCAGTTCTCGTTTGAAGTCGTCGATCACATTCCCGATAGTCATTTCTTCGTTGTAACAGGGTACAAGTATTGCGATTTCCATAGAGTGTCTCCTTTTGTAAATAAGCTTAGAGTGCATTTTACCATGAATGGAGGTGTTTAGACAGCTTAGTTTGTTTTAATTGTGTTGTTTTGAACTTCGGAGGGGAACCTTGTATACTTTGACTATTGAAGTGGATACAGAGGCTGGGTTGATGAAGGGGAGAGGAAAATGGTAGAAGTGATAGATCGATATAAGCAATGGCTTACGCAAGAAGGGCTGCCAAGCGTTCTGAAAGATGAATTGAAAGCGGTTGCTGAGGAAGAAAGCGAGATTTCGGACCGGTTTTACCGTTGGCTCGAATTTGGTACCGGCGGGATGCGAGGACAATTAGGAGCAGGCACGAATCGCATGAACCGGTTCACGATCCGGAGAGTGGCGGAAGGGCTTGCACGGTTGATTGAAGACCATGGTCCCGAGGCCAAGCAGCGCGGAGTGGCGATCGCGTATGATACACGCTACCAATCCAGAGAGTTCGCGATGGAGACAGCGGGCGTCCTCGGAGCACACAACATACGGTCATTCGTCTTCAGTGAACCCCGTCCTACGCCTGAACTGTCATTTGCAGTCCGTGAATTGGATACATTCAGCGGCGTAGTCATCACGGCGAGTCATAATCCGAAAGAATATAATGGGTTCAAAGTATATGGAGAAGATGGCGGACAGCTGCCGCCTGATAAAGCGGCTGCAATTGTGGATCACATGGAAGCAATCCAAGACATCTTCGAAATTCACGTATTGGCAGAAGACGGATTGAAAGAACACGGACTTTTAGTAATGTTAGCCGAAGCCATGGATGCATCCTATCAGGAAAAGTTGAAAACGTTACAGATGGGTGAGTTTCCGAGGGATGAAGTGAAGATTGTCTACACTCCGATCCACGGAACAGGGAATGTCCCTGTCCAGCAAGCACTGCGGAACTTCGGGTATACCGATGTGACAGTGGTACCTGAACAGGAACGTCCGGATCCTGCCTTTTCAACCGTCGACTATCCGAATCCGGAAGAAGAGGAAGCGTTCCGGCTTGCGATCCGGCTAGGTTCGAAAATAGATGCGGATTTGCTGCTGGCAACGGACCCTGATGCAGATCGGCTGGGGGCGGCCATCTTGTTACCTACTGGCGGATACGACTTGCTCACAGGAAACCAACTCGGCGCACTGCTTCTCGATTACGTGTTGGAGCAAAGGAAACAAGCAGGCACATTGCCTGAAAACGGCGTCCTGCTGAAAACCATTGTCACGTCAGAAATGGGACGAGCGATCGCCTCGGAGTATGGCGTTAAAACGGTCGATACGCTGACAGGCTTCAAATACATCTCAGAGAAAATCGAGGAATACAAGACAACGGGTGAATACGAGTTCCTGTTCGGCTATGAAGAAAGCTATGGCTATTTGCTTGCGGATTTCGTTCGTGACAAAGACGCGGTACAGGCGGCACTCCTCACGGCCGAAGCCGCAGCCTATTACAAGAGCCAAGGCAGTTCGTTACATCTCCAATTGCAAAAGTTATATAAGAAGATCGGGTATTACAGGGAGTCCCTCCGGTCGATTACGATTCCAGGGGAAAAAGGTGCGGAAACGATTGCTCAACTGCTCGCATCATTGCGCAATGCACCGCCTGCTCACCTTGCAGGTGTGAAAGTGGAAGCAATCGAAGACTATGACACAGGAATCATTCGGTCACTGGACGGAGAACAACGTCCAACAGGTCTGCCGAAATCCAATGTATTGAAATTCAGACTTGAAGACGGATCCTGGTGCTGCGTTCGACCATCTGGAACTGAACCTAAGTGCAAATTCTATATTGGTGTACGGGGGATTACCGGAATGGACGCAGTCAAAAAGTGCGATGCGCTCGAAACAGCAATTTTACAACTGGTGGATCCATTACTATAAGCGAAACCGGATTGCGCAATATGCGCAGTCCTTTTTTTATCCACAAATCAGTCTCCGATGCAGGGAAAATTCTTTATAGTAATCTATGAAACAATTTCGTGAAAAAAGTAATGTTGTTGGAATATTTATCATTATCCCTTAATGTTTTCCACTACCAATCTACAGGGTAATAAAATACAATAGAGTTCTATTCTACTTCTATTGAATAGAATTCAATTATCAGTTTGAGAGGAAGATTTATTGATGAAAAAGTCTAATAATTACTCTAAATTCGTTGCTACGGCAGCTACAGCTACACTCGTTGCGACTGCAGTCATACCGGCAGCATCCGCAAAAGAGATGAAATTCTCAGATGTCAGCGATCGTTATTCTGAAGCTGTAAACTATTTAGTGGATAACAATATTACACAAGGTCTTTCTGCGACGAAGTTTGGAACAACATCCAACATCAAACGTGTAGACGTTGCTGTTCTGATCGCTAAAGCAACACTAACTGATGATGAAATCAAAAACGCACCGGCATCGACATTCAAAGATGTACCAGCACGTGCAACGAAATACGTGAGTGCACTGAAAGCAAAAGGCATCATTAACGGTAAAACAGCGACATCATTCGGATCTGACCTTTCCATCACACGCGGTGAAGCGGCAATCATGCTATCAAAAGCTTACGAGATTGAAGGCGACACAGCGAACGTGAAATTCGGCGATGTAGGTAGCCGATATAAAGAAGCAGTTGCAGCACTTGTCGACAACAAAATCACAACGGGTAAGGAAGATGGTAGTTTCGGAACGGATCTCTCCATTACACGCGGGGAACTCGCAATCTTCTTACACAGACTAGAAACGCTTGACGCGACTCAAGCACCTGAATACAAGATTGAAAGTGTCGAAGGCATCAACGGCACTCAACTCGAAGTGAAATTCACTGACGCAGTAGACGCAGTTAGCTTGTTCAAAGATGGGAAGATGGGCGAATTCAAAGAGGGCGTCTTTACAATGTCTCAAGTTGGTAAAGCGCCTTTGGCTGGTAAAGTATCAGGAATGCTTTCAAAAGACGGTAAAACGTTAACCATTACAACTGAAAATGTGGTCAAAGGGGATTACACTGTCGTTATCGATCAATTAAAAGCAAAAGACGGCAAAGCAATCGAGAAATTCTCTAAAGTTGTAACGGTCGCTGCAGATAAAACAGCACCGAAAGTACTTACAACTGAAAAAGTGAACTCTTCCCAATATGTCGTGAAGTTCTCTGAACCGATGCAGACTCTAGGAACAATCACATACAAAGATGAAGATGGAAAAACAATTGCTGATTTGAAACCTGAATTCAAAAAAGGCGATACGGAAGTTCTATTCACGCTCCCTGCAGACCTGAAAGCAGGCAAAGCAATTTCAGCACAAATGGTCGCAGCAAAAGATATGACAGGAAATCTGATTTCACCGAACCCGACAGACGTAACGTTCACAAAAGGACAGCCGGACGGAGTAGCCCCTACTGTGAAGTCGGTTGAACAGTTGGATGCGAACAAATTCTACGTGACTTTTTCTGAGGAACTAGTAGGCAACCCTACAGTAACGGTTGGCGGAGCTGCAACTACAGTTGAAAAAGATGCGGAGAACCCACTTAAATACATCGTTACAGCTTCAAGTAACCTGACAACTGCACAAACGGTAATCGTAAAAGATTTCGCTGACTTGAGTGGCGAACAGGGAACAGAGTATTCCAAAGTCATCACGTTTACAGAAGACTTGGAAGCGCCAGTAGTGACAGCTGCTAACATCGTTGCGGATTCAGAGAACTTGCAGCAATACGCAGAGTTCACTTTCAACAAAGACGTGAATCTTACCAGCGCGAAAGTTTCTGCAACGGGTAAGCACGTGAAGAACTACATCACGACTTCCGGTTTAACATTCGCAGCAACAGCTATTGAGTACAAAGAAGCTGGGAACAAAAAAGTGGTTCGCGTCGCATTGAAAGACTTGTTAAAAGGGAAAGACGTTGTAGATGCAGCCTATGAGTTGAACTACACGTTATCAGGCGTCAAATCCCTCTCGAACGTTGAGTTGAAAGAAAAGACAGGTCAAATGAAATTCACACGTGTAGCTGACGGCACGAAAGAAAACACAAACATCGTGGCTGTTAAAGCAGCGGAGAAAGATGCAGACGATAACAATAAAGTGATTGTTACATTCGACCAAGAGGTTGAAGGATCAACTGCAACGAACAAAGCAAATTACAAAATCGATGGAGCTGTCATTGAGGATGTAACACTACTTCCAGTCGCCAACGATAAAACACAGCAAGCTGTATTGAAGTTGACGCCGGGTTCAAGCACATTCAATGGAGAACGCGCAATGACAATCTCGAATATCAAAGCGCTCGGATCAACAAAGACAATGGAATCATGGGTAAGCACAATCACGTTGAACGAAAACGTAGCTCCTACAGTTGGGAAAGCTGATTTGACAGATACAAAACAAATCACGTTGACATTGTCTGAAGTTGTAACAGGCGGGGATGCTCTTGATTTTGAGGTTCTTGTAGATGGCAAGTCCATGGCGACAGCCCTAAAAGTGAATGCTGCGGTGAATGCCGATACAAACAAAGCAGTCATTACTCTTACAGATGCTCTTACAACTGAGCAAATCAATAAAGGCATCACATTGAAGCCAGTTGACACAATGGACATCAAAGACGTAAACGGCAACCTGCTTTCAGTACCAACGAACATTACGGTTACAAATTAAGTTGAATACGAAAAGGCTCTCCGCAAAAGCGGAGAGCCTTTTTAACTATTATAACGTCTTTTGAGTCAGTATTTAGGCGGAATCGGCATGCCTTTCGCATCTTGCTCCTCAGCATGACGCTCTGTCTGTACAATATCATTGTTCTCTGGAAGGATGTACCCGCCCATGTCCATCTTCTCGGTTACAGGAGAGGTGAGGTCACCCTTATCATGATCGAACATATCCCAGAAATCCCCTTTGTCCACATACAACAAAAAGGATCCGCTCTCGACGGCAGCTAAATACCGATCCGTTTCTTCTTCCGTCAATTCCATCCGGGTCAATGCTTTTCGTGCCGGCTGTTCATCGGACAGAAATGCCGTGAACCGGTCCCACCAGGACGCATCCGTTTCCTGGATTTCAGCATCTGTCTTTCCGCGGACGATGGAAACGTCTTCTTTGTCTTTCGTCACCACATACATATTCTCTTCAGCGATTCCATTGGTATGCAATTCATGGATCTTATCCAACAATTCGTTTTCGCTTAGGAAAACTCCCGCAAATTCTCGGTTCATCTCGCAATTCCTCCATTCCGGTCGTGTATTGAGTAAATGTAACGTTGTTAATAGATACCCCATCCACTTAACCCGAAACAAAGAAGGAGTCCGATAGTTGAAAAAACTCAAAGAAGACGAGTTCTCTAACGAACCCCTTACCAATCAATTTTACAATTCGTCTGTAATTTTGTCCCTGTGGTACTCGGAGAATTGGATGACACGTACATTCGCTGTGTTCAGTTCATGATAGATTTCCCGGCTGTCCCAAAAAGAAATCGAGCGATCCCGTTCGCTTGCGAGTAGAGCGATGACCTCATCTGCCGAATTGAAGTGCACAAAACGTCGGATGTAATGCTCTTCGTCAAAAAAATACGTGATTTTGAATTCTTTCATAGTCCATCATCCTTTCTATTTGTGAAAACGAAAAACGGACAGCTGCATCAGATGCAGGCTGCCCGTTTCGTTCAGCCCATAGTCCGCGTTCTGCGTGATTTGGAACGGAAAGATACGAAAAGTTGAGTGACCAATAGGAACACGAGTGCTCCCGACATGTCGAGAGCGACGTCTTGCCAGGTCGCGGTGCGTCCACCCGTCAACGATTGGTGGAATTCGTCGGCTGAGGCTGCGAGAAATGTGAAGAGTGCAGCGATGAAAAAGCGGTAACGGATTTTCGGCAACAGCCAGAAGAATACGGCGGCCAATGCACCGAATGTGAAGAAGTGTGCGCTTTTGCGCGCTAGGAATTCGATGAAGTAGTAATAGCCGCGTTCTTCGACTGAGATGATTTTACCCCAGTAGGGAATTTGCAGTTTGGATAACGGTTGTTCGAGCGGCTGGTTAGGCAGCAGTTGTTGCAGTTTAGGAACAATCGTTTGTTGTTCGTATGTCTGACTGGATGAGATGAAGAGTCCTGCGACAATGCCAATGAGTAATACAACGACGACTAGTTTTTTCATGGTGAGAGTATAACATATTTTGGGCGGTTATGCAGGCGGAGAGTGGTGGGCGAGCGCTTAAGCAAGTGTGAAAGTGATCGAGTCGTGGTGGATTCGGCTCAAAGGAAAGTGAGTGTTGGCGACCGCTTGGCGCTGGAGGATGCCTTTCGCAAAGAGCCAAAGAAGAGCGCTTTGTCTCTTTGCTTCGGCGACCTCAGCAGACGCCTGCGCTGGTGACCACGTTGAGAAAATGGTGCTCAAGCAAGTAGCATATCCGCTCTAGCGAGGTGAAAAGTGATCAAGCACAAAGGGAATCCGCTCAAGCGAGCCGGGAAGTGATCAAGCATAAGGGAAATCCGCTCAAACATAAGGGAAATCCGCTCAAGCAAGCGTGAAAGTGATCAAGTAAAGAAAATTCCGCTCAAAGGAAAGCGATTGTCGGCGACCGCTTGGCGCTGGAGGATGCCTTTAGCAAAGAGCCAAAGAAGAGCGCTTTGTCTCTTTACTTCGGCGACCTCATCAGACGCCTGCGCTGAGGATTTCTTTGTACATAGTATCTATATAGAAAGAAAACACTCACGCAAACAATCTCCGTTAATCGAAGTGGAAGGCGGCGACTCCGGAGGGATCAGCACGAGCTGAAGACCCTGGACTGAGCAAAGCGAAGGAAGCGGCTGAAGCCGTGCCCCTCGGAAAGCGCCCGCCTGCAACGTAGATTAACACCGTCTCCACACATCGGCCATGAATTAAAGGACAATCACCTATTATTACAGACAGTTTACAATCTGCTCAACCAAGTTAGCAACGGTGCGAGAGAGGGAATAAGGGAGATGTACATAATGAATGGAATGAGGGACGACCATGAAACGGACCATCTACTTAGATTGGCTGCGCATCCTGGCAGCACTGGCTGTCGTGACAATCCATGTCTCGGCAGGGGTTGTGAACGATGATGCCCAAACCTATGAAAGTCCCTGGATGGCGGGGAACTTCTTCGAATCCATTTCAAGATGGGCAGTTCCGATGTTCGTCATGATCAGCGGAGCGCTCATGCTCAGCAGCAAGAAGAAAATCCGTACATCCGTTTTCCTCAAAACAAAAATGGCCAAGATCCTGATTCCGCTTGTTACATTCAGCGTGATCTACTACGCAAACGAAGTACGGAAAGGTGAATTCACCTATACATTCAGCGACTTCATTGAACGGCTTGCGACGGACGACATCATGTATCACCTGTGGTTCCTCTACATGATCGCAGGACTCTATCTGATTACGCCATTGCTCAAAATACTCATCCAGCACGCCAAAAGGAAAGACATCGAATACTTCATCCTTCTTTGGCTATTCGCGTCTGTCATCTCGAAAACTCTCGAATATTTCTTAGGCTACAGTTTCAAAATCGAACTGTTTTTCGTGACGCAGTACGTAGGCTATTTCGTCCTCGGGTATTACTTATTCACCTATGACTTCCAAGCGAAATGGAGGGTTCTCCTCTACATAGGAGGGATTGCGGGATGGGCGACGACATTTTTCATGACGTATCACGAATCCGTTAAGCTCGACGAACCGCTTGAACACTACTGGTACGACGAACACTCGCCGAATGTGCTGCTCGTAGCGGCCGCGTTATTCATGCTATTCAAGTCGACCAAACTGGGCGAAACGAAATTACCGTGGATCGGGAATGTCATTAGCCAAACGAGCTTTGGAATCTATCTCATCCATGTCCTCGTCATGCAAACCTTATACGAGAAATTCGACTTCGTCTGGTTCGATTTACATCCTGTAATCGGGATCCCCTACAAAGTAGCACTAGTGGTTACGATCAGCACCATCCTTGTATTCGCCATCAAAAAAGTACCGATCCTGTGCAAGATGATTCCATGAAAACTTGTTCTTACAGGATAAGGAATTTAAACTATTCTCTTATATTTTACAATATATGTTAGAGTGATCTCGTTTATAAGAAAGTTGAAGAGGACGACCACCATATCGTTTCAAGGAAGCCTATGGTCCACACCGACTTGAACCTGTACATGATGAGCGGTACGAGCTTGAAAGGGGCCGTCGAAGGAGCGCGCAACCTCCTCGGATCCGGCACGATGGCACCCGTCGTCCTCAGTAAAAAGCATGCCATGTACTGGATTCCGCTGACCTCATCGAAATCACCCAAATGCATCTGGGTCTCCGTCGGGCATGTCCGTAACTACAGACCCAATGGGCGTAACGGACGGTCTACTTGAAAAACGGCAGCTTCGTCAACCTCCCTTGTAGTCACAGCAGATTCCGTAATCGCATGCAGCGCGCTTTCGAACTCCGTTGTCAGCTCGAATCCCACTCGGACCAAGTTCAAAGAGCGGGCGGGGGTTATATGAAAACGTACTTCATCTGTCAGGAAGCCGGCTTGAATTATGATTGGAAAGAGGTACGGCTTCTTACACCGCAGTGAACGTTTTGTAGGGATGGAATTGAAAAAGTGTTATGATGCCTCTCGCCTTATGGGTTGGGAGGTTTTTATTGTGGGGACAGTATGAAGCAGCGTGAAGAGAACAACTATGGATGGTAGGTAAACATCAGATGATAAAGGGAGTGACTCAATGGACAAGGTTATAACGGTAGAGTATTCGTTTCGAAGATTTGACGATGGGCTTGAAATGATGGAAGTGGAGGCAGAAGCGACTACGTATGATGTCGAAACCGATGAACGCATTGTTTTAGGAGGAGCAATAGGATATGTATTCAAACCATATGGCAGTGTAAGAGGATGGAGAGACGCGGTCTGCGCTGCGGATGCAGTATCAGGTGACGTAGTATACACTTTAACTTCACTGGAAGAGCACCATAATGGATTCACCCCAGGGGTTTTCGTGTTGGACAGTATTGAAATTCATGAGCAATACCGCAATCAGAACTATGGACAACGGTTCATGGAAGTCATGATGGAAGATTTATTCTTTTTGGATGTTGACTTGATTGGTCTAACTCCGGGATTCTATACACCCAGCGCCACTGAAGAGCAGAAGAAATGGAATCCAAGGCTGGTGGCGTTCTATAAGCGTCTGGGATTTGAGTTAGTGGAAACTGATGTGGATGAAGGGGATGTGAATGATGGAAAAGGTGATCGATCTGCATGTATCATTCATGGAGCGTATGGTTGAAGAGGGAGAGACATTAAGGGAATTAGAAAAAGAGGGCATTCGCATATTATCAGGGTTTACGGAACAACCAGCACTTGTCTGGTCGTATTATCCGAATTTTTATGTTGAAGCCGGATCGCGAATTGTAGTTTGTGGCATTAACCCGGGAAGGTTGGGGGCGGGGAAAACGGGCATTCTATTACTAGTCTTTCATGCACTTGACCATTTAATGCCTGAGGTTGGTGGAATACAGCATAATGACGATAAGTGCCTGGACCCCACACTATTCAGGCAACTTGACAATGAAAGAGTAAGAAAGTCCTCTGATCGAGCAGATGATCGGAGGACTTTTTCTGTGCAAATTACTCCTCTCATTCTTCGACCCGCTAGTAAGAAAAAATAGCTGGACTAGGGGTAGGTGGGGATAGAGGCCGTTTGTTCTGAAAGAATAAGTCAACCTCGAAGACCAGCCCTTTAATTGTCGTGGAATTCACAGAATAGTGTTCGAATTGTGTGTGGTCCAG
>NZ_JBCMNO010000033.1:0-2440 GCF_050459885.1 Sporosarcina gallistercoris
TGTATTTGGCAAGTAGAAAATGTATATTTCGGCAATTAAAAATGAAGGTCCTTGCCAATCATCTCGTTTTACTGATTTAATAATGATTCTTTGTGTCGAAAGCTTTCTCTATTAAATACAATCAGATGAGAGTAGTGAATCAGGCGGTCAATAAAAGCTTCTGTCAGGATTGGATCACCAAAAATATGATTCCATTGACCGAATTGGAGATTCGTCGTTACGATGACGCTACGCTGCTCGTAACACATGTTGATCACTTGGAACAGAAGCTCCGCTCCTTGCTTGTGAAGCGGTACATAGCCCATCTCATCGAGAATCAAAAGATCCAGTTGCTCGATTTGCTTATATAGCTTTCCAAGTTTCTCCTTCTCGTTCGCTTCCAACAGCTGATTGACCAGCTGAGCCACCGTATAGAAGCGCACCTTACGCTGCTTTTCTTGAATGGCATTCCAGCCGGTCACGGAGGCGAGTAAGGTTTTTCCTACCCCTACACCGCCGTAAAGGATTAAATTCTCTTTCCGTTCGATGAAATGGCCATGAAGCACCTCATCTCTCGTTAGATCGCCATTCATATGAATGCCATTCCAATCGAATTGTCTGCCGGATATGTCTGGCAGACAAGACTGCTTGACCAACAACCCGAGCTTTCGTTCCTCACGTTGTGCGATTTCCTGTTTAAATAGCTGAAGCAGAAATTCTTCGTGGGAATCTGCTTTGATTTCCTGATAGTTTTCACGTATCCAACTGAGCTTCAGACGCTTGGCATGCTCCTCAATTTGGGCTCTCATGAGTGATCACCCCCTGTCCCATCCATCAGCTCATCGTAGTGTTGGAGTCCGCGCTCCACCCGCTGTTCGGCCATCGGCAGATGGCTGGTACGCTTAGGCAGCGACAGGGTCGGGCGTACGCCTCGTCCGTTGCGTAATTGGTAATACACATGCTTGATGGTATCTGAGCTTGGATGCCCGTGCTCGGATGCCATCCTGAGAGCTTCCGTCGGTTTGCTAAAATCTCGCTCTTTTAGAAGGATGGAGAGAAGTCGGAGGGCTGCTTTCTTTTCTTCTACCGTACAGGCTTCCAAATAGAATCTCCATTCTTCTGGCAACTCTTCGAAGAACGTTGTGTATTTTAGAGCTGTCGGTCGCTTTGCCATCAGGCTTAAGTACGGCTGCCAATCCATGCTCGTCTTCTTTTCATCTCCATAATACCTTGGATGCGTGGTGACCACTTCATTGCTGTCCGTCAGAATCATCACTTGATCAAAGCTGAGACGGACAGAGACACGTTGTCCGGCAAAGCGCGGGGACGTCGAGTATTTTCGTTCGTCAATCCGAACATACCCATACTTGTCCGCTTTCAATGTTTCCTTTCGAACGCACTCATATGGTTTACCTGGCAGCTGAAGTAGGCGTTGCTCGTCTGCCGAATAGAGCTCGGCAATGGGCAGTCCCTTCTCAAAATGTGGACGGTTGCGATCCTGTACAGACCAGTACAGCGCTTGTTCATTTAAGGCGGACAGAGCCTGATATGGGATTGCAGGAATCAGATAGTTATTGCGAACATACTTAATCATTGATTCAACGTGACCTTTCTCATTTCCACTATTCGGATTACAGAACTCGTATCGGAATCCGTAATGAGCCGTAAAACGTTCAAACTCGTCTGTTAACTTCCGTTCGCCATTTGGCAAGATTTTAGAAACGGCAGGGGATAGATTATCAAACCGGATAGTGTGAGGGACGCCGCCTAGGAATGTAAAGATATTGGTCAACCCCTGCAGGAAGCATTCCCGGTTTTCAGACGGGAAGACTTGGAATACGAATGCGTTACTGGCCGGAAACGAGAGAATAAGATAGTGCATGATAACTTCCTTGCCCTTGTGTAGGAAGGGTGCTTCCCCGAAGTCCACCTGCGCTGCACCAGGTTTTGTTACAAGCGGCAGCGAAGCGTCCTCGCTTTCCTCCAAGAGCTCTCGTTTGCGCTTGGCTACATAGTCCCTGACCGATCGGTCAGAACCCGCAAAATCATGGTGCTCTTTTAATAACGTATGAATCCGTTTGGCTGTCCGACGAAACTTCCTTTTCTTTTGGGCATCTTCCCTTAGCCATTCATCGATGATCGGTTTGACAGGATCCATGACGGGAGATTTCCTAGTTTGACGGACTGGAGTTTTCAATGAAAAGTCTTCTTTGTCCGAGTACTTTTTCACAGTTCTCCAATCGACTCCGACCTTCCGAGCCACTTCCGCATACTTCTTACCTTTAATGTTGGTTTCGTGTCTGATATAATTAACTTCAGCCATTGCTAGCATCTCCTTAACTACCTCCTGTAAAAGTTGTGTCCATACAAGAGGATAGATAGTTATTTAGATGTTGGCAAGTGGCCTTTTTTTATACATAAATTAGCTGCCGTTTCCTACATTTCTAGTGTGCCATAAACA
>NZ_JBCMNO010000034.1:0-1327 GCF_050459885.1 Sporosarcina gallistercoris
TAGTCAAGCCCCTTAAAAATGGACACCAAAGTTTATGTACAATTGTGTGTTATGCGCTTTCCAAATACCGAGTCAGAAATGCTGTTGGAGACAAATACCCCAAGCGTTTTTGGCTACGTATTTCTTTGTAGTATTTAATGAACTTCGGAATGGCTTCTTCAAGAAGTGTTGGCGTTTCAATTGAATAGTGATAAGGTAACTCCGTTTTAAAATGTGAAAAAAAGCTTTCAATCACGGCGTTATCCCAACAGTTTGCTTTTCGCGACATACTCGGTATAAAACTTAGCTCTTTCGATAACTGGTTATAACGATAAGATCGGTAAGAATTCCCCTGATCCGTATGAAGAATCACTTGGGAGAGGTCTTTTAGATTTCGCTCTTTCATTGCCTTGCGAATCGACTCTTCCATCATTTCGTTATTGGAAGTGCGTCCTATTACGACCCCAATTGGATTCCGATCATATAAATCCATTATCGCCGATACGAAAACCTTTTCATCGCCTCTTACGAATTCAGTGACGTCCATCACCCATTTGCGATTCGGAAGCAGGGCATTAAAATCACGGGCAAGTAGATTGGGGTAAATATATCCAGCTGCTTTAGTTCTAATTTCCTTCGTATACTTTTTCCGTCTGATCTTGGATTGTATATTCAATTCCTTCATAAGACGAGCCACACGTTTATGATTAATTATATGATTTACCGTACGGAGGACTCCTGAAATACGCTTTGCACCACAGGTGCCGCGATTCTCTTTAACTATCTTTTTAATCGCTCTAATATCTTCCTGGTCTCGCAAAGTCACTATCTTTCTCGGACGCTTTAAATAAGCGTAATACCCACTTCTGGATACGCCTAATGCACTGCATAATTGCTTTACAGTGTAAACCTTTCTCAAGGCTGTTATCGCTTCGTATGCCTTTTGTTTTCCTTCTCCTTGAGAAAGGCCTGGAACTTTTTTAAGATTTCAATCTCCGTTAGCTGTTCATTGTACTTCTTTTCAATTTCTTGAAGCCTTTTGAGCTCATCTCTCAATTGGTCTCTCGGAACTTTCGGGGTTTTTACGAAAGGGCGTAAGCCCTCCACACCCTTTTCTTTATAGATACGAATCCAATTAGTAATAGAATTGACATGAATTTGATGCTCAGTGGCGATATCTGTTTTTGGTCGATTCTCTTCTAAAACTTCTTTAACGATTGTGCACTTCTGTTCAAAAGATATTATTCTCTTCCTGCCCTTTTTTATGAATTCCAAAATGAACCCCTCCCGTAACGGTATGTTCCCACAACTATAACATCTCTTGTGTCCATTTTAAGGGGGTCGACTA